>JBFHFF010000015.1:0-1844 GCA_041583775.1 Candidatus Moraniibacteriota bacterium | reverse complement strand
TCTGATATTTTTCCATATGTGCCCTCCATCAACAAAGAAGTGAAGCCTTTGATAGAAGTTAGAGGTGTTCGTAATTGATGAGATGCGATTGATAGAAATTCTGACTTTGCGCGATCTAGTTTGTGGAGTTTTTCGTAGGCATATACCAATTTAAGATTGGTCTTAGTTAGATCCTTGTTTGTGTTTTCCATATCCCTGATGGCCTCCTTTACTTCCAATTTCAAGCGCTTGTTAAAGGCTTTAATTTCAGCATATAATCTTGCATTTTCAACAGCAACAGCAGCCTGTGAGCTTATAATTTCAATGAATTCAATGTCTTCTTTGGAATAAGCATCTTGCGTCATTTTTTGCCCTAAAAACAACAAGCCTACCGTTTTATGATGCGTCCTTAGAGGTGTCACAATTTCTGCTTTAAAATAATCCATCTCACGAAAAACCTTCCTTCCAATTTCCGTTTCTCCAGAAATTTCATCTCTAACAATCAATTTCTTAGTCACTTTTAATATTCCAAATAATTCCCCGCCTTTCTTTGTTTTTGAAGTTTTTATGTTTGCCTTTGAAATCTGTAAAAAAATAAACTCATCAGCAGTACCCTTTTGGGCAATAAGCAAAGATATTTTCTCTGTTCCTAAAAGTTTTTTGAATTCTTGCTCTAATGTTATCACAAGTTCTTTTAGATCAATAACACTGCCAATTTTAATACTCAAATCCTTAATCAATTGTCTTGGGTTTTGCCCTCTAAAAAATAAAATATCACTAGATTTCTGAACATAACTCAAAAAAGGCAAAAGAATAATTGCAAAAACCAACGAAGATGCTAAATCAAACAACACCAACTGAAATAAGCTTGAATGACCAGATAATACTAAAATATGTACATAGAGTATATATTGAAAATATATATAAGTAAAAATTGATATTATTAGATATACATACAACTTACTGGCGATAAACTTAATTCCCATCAATCGGAATCTGATAATGGCATACGCCATAGAAATAATGTACATAATCACGAAATAACTCCCGATTGGATACAATTTCATAACCTGAGGGAAAAAGTTTGTGACACCACCTAAAAAACCGACAACCCCTGCCAACAAGACATAAATTAATTGACTTCGCAAGAAACCTTTTTGATCACCAAAGTTTTTTACTCCCAAAAAAATTGAATAGGAAGTGACAAACAAAAAGAAAAATGGGAAAAAATAATACAGCGGACCAGGAGTAATCCAATAATTATAATCCGTTCCTTCAACGGGCTCCATCCCTATTTTAAAAATAGGAAAAAAACTAAGCGTAATAAGAATTATTCCAAAAACATAAATCAATAAGAGCTCCCTATGTTTTTCCTTGTCGAGTTTTAATAGACCAACGACAAATCTAAAATATGCTATTGGCGCAAGAATTCCCCCAATATCAAAAAGATATTGATATAAATTCGCTTCCAAAAGATTATCTGCCCTGACTACACCCCAAAGTCCTAAACTCCAAATTCCCACAGAAAAACCAACAAAAAACCAAATTCTTCCCAGAACAGAATTGAATTTCCTTTTTAAAACAGCAATAGCTAATACAAAGCTTATTATTGCGGTTAATAATGTTGAGATTGCAAATAGATTCATTTTCGTTTATTTTTTATTCACTTTTATTTCCTGAAACACCTCTTTCGCTTGCTTGGGAATAATTTTAAGAGTTCTGTCGAGCTCCACATAAAAAGCACTTCCTTTTCCTACTCCAGGAGATTCTGCCCAAATTCTTCCTTTATGTGCTTCAATGACTTTTTTGCAAACATATAGTCCCAAACCAACTCCTTCCGTATGTATTTGTGTTACACCTTTTCC
>JBFHFF010000014.1:0-2092 GCA_041583775.1 Candidatus Moraniibacteriota bacterium | reverse complement strand
TTATTGTATATATTTAAATGTTTATGAATAATGATTTTAGAAATACTATCCAAAATGGTATTTTTTGTTAGAATGAATATATAAGTTTTAGTTTAGAAATATGCAAAAAATGAATCTAAAGAAAGTTTTTTTGAGTTTGATTGTGACTGTTGTTGTTTTTGGTTTGGTTGGGTGTGGCAAAAAACAACCAGTGCAAGTTGAACAACCAGAGCAAAAACAAGAAGAAATAAATAAAGAGGTTCAAAAAACTGAGGAGGTTGATACTAGTAATTGGCAGACTTATAAAAATGAAGAATTCGGATTTGAGATTAAATGTCCAGAAGATTGGAAAATTAAGGAAAATAAAGAGTATGATTTAGTCTCTTTCAACAGCCCCAGAACAGAAAAATTTAATGAAGAAGCGAAGAAGGATGGGTCTTATAGTGAAGGATATATGGATGATATTACAATTTCATATTATTTAAATATCTCCGAGGAGCCAGAAAATAAGGCAAATAAATTGAATGCAACTACAATAGAAGAATTTATATCAAGAAATCCTCTTATAAGTGAGGCTAGAAAAACAACTATTGGAGAAGACGAAGATGTTTGGGAAATGACAAGGGGGGGCTATAGCTCTTATTACACTATTTTGACGAATGATGATAAAGGGCATGTTTACGAAATATTGTTTGGAAATAAGGAAAGCAAGGATTCCTTGAATCAAACAGAGAATAGTATATTAAAATCCTTCATGTTTGTTAGGTAGAGATATGAAGAGAATGGTACATTTAAAATTGAATAATTATTGTTTTTAAAGCTGATTTTATGATTATAAAATCGTAAACACTGACAAAGGGGTGACGATATGAAAGAAATGATTTGTTTCGTGATGGTTGTATTTTACTTGCTTTTAAATAAAAGCTTTGTTTTAGCAGACGAGATTTGTTATCTAAGAGGTATAGAAAAGATGGATTCAGAATTTTACTGGCCACTAGGCAAGTCTGATATTGATCAAGGTTGCGGGCAGTGGTTATCTAAAAGCTGGGATGGGGGTTGCTACAATAAGAGTTCAAGTGGCAGTGATCAATACCATGTGGGTGTTGACATGAAAATTCCACTAGGTTCTACTGTGTACCCAATTTCTAACGGAGAAATATTTTATATATCTCAAAATGGCTGGGGCACTGGAAATATTGGTGTTTTGGTTAGACACTGGGACGCTGACGGAATTCCATTTCTAGCGCTTTATGGGCACGTAAAATTGTTTAAAAAAAGTAATGGTAAGCTTCTTAGTACAGGAGACAGAGTGTGGGGAGGTGTTCCTTTTGCTGAAATCGGAAACTGGTCACCACCACATTTGCACTTTGGAATCTTTCCTGACGTTTCGGTTCCTGCAAGATGGGGGATTTTGCCAAAGTCTAGCTGGAGTTCTGGGGGTGGAGCTGTTGATCCTATTGATTTTCTGAAAAATCAACGCCATTCTGATACGGGAATAAATTATTTAGTATGGCAAGAATGTGTTATTGAAGGTTCGACTCTGTGCAACGACGTTCCAGAACAAAAAGTTCTTGGAATTATGATTAAAAACCCCAATATTTCCTATGAATATAGAGAGACTTTATTGTATTTATTCGATAATATTGATGATATTGTGGAAAATTCTGGAACTTGGTATTGGGATGGCATTTATATTCCCGCCACCGACGGTTCTAGCGAATCTGGTGATCCAGATTTTGTAGTCAGGGAGGTTTTTATCAATCATCACAAAAAAGTTCTTCGTCCACATGAAGATATCGAGATTTTC
Organism: Candidatus Moraniibacteriota bacterium; assembly: GCA_041583775.1. Classification (GTDB taxonomy): domain Bacteria; phylum Patescibacteriota; class Minisyncoccia; order Moranbacterales; family DUUL01; genus UBA2772. The sequence continues at coordinate 306 of JBFHFF010000014.1, read as the reverse complement.
ACTCGGATAAAAAACAAAGGAGATGATGACACCTCAAAAGACATCGGACTGAAATATTGGCGTTCTGATGGTGAACACATCGATAGTAAAGATGACCGTGTAAATCTTGGAACTGATAATATTCGTGGAGAAAACTTGCTCCCAGGAGAAAGCAAATGGGAAAGCAAACACACCGAAGCTCCTAGCACACCAGGAAAATACAATTATACCGTTGAGGTAGATTACGATGATGAAATTGATGAAGTGCACGAATCAAATAATAAGTTTGACCCACCATTTGTTTTCGAGGTCAAAAAACCACAACTC
>JBFHFF010000013.1:0-2837 GCA_041583775.1 Candidatus Moraniibacteriota bacterium | reverse complement strand
GTATTAAATTTACAAAGTTAAGTTTTCTATATAAAGTCACTCGTCTTTTTAAATTAAGACGAGTGACTTTTTTAAAAAAATAGAGTATAGAAATATGCATAGCGCTTTGGACTAATCGCTAAAGTTTGTGATAGTGAATAACATAATAGATAGATTTCAAACAAGAACAGCTTTAGGGCTGTTTTTTTGTTGTTTGTTCCCGTGATTTTAGAATAGAAAAATAAAGTGGTGGGTAAGGTCATTTTTTAAAATTATTTTAAAAATACGGGGGATAGAGAAATTAGAATCGTTTTAAGAGGGTGTTGAGGAGAATTAAGGATTAGGAATTAGGAATTAAGAATTAGGAGTATAGAAACTGTTTATTTTCTTGACTTGAGCAGAGGATTTTGATATATTTAGAGTTAATATTCGCTCACAGATACTCTTTTCCAGAAAGATGACTATTTGAGGGAATTTGTTAAAATAGGATTATAAGTTTTAGTTTAGAAATATGAAGAAAATGAATCTGAAGAAAATTGTTTTGAGTTTGGCTGTGGTTATTGCTGTTTTTGGTTTGGTTGGATATCTAATGAAGAATAGAAATCAAGAAACAATTGTTGATCTTGGAAATGGTTGGAAATCTTATTCTAATGAGAAACTTGGATTTACTGTGAAGATTTCTGAAGATGCTGAAATTGAAGCTGGAAAAACGGGAAGTAAAAATGAAAATTTTACTGCAACCTTTTCGAAGGGTGATATAGATTACATCAGAACAATGTATTGTTGTGGGATGCGAGGTTTTGGTGATCCTAATAATACAGAAGATGTCCATAGATATTATGATGTTCATAATGACAAAGACTATAATTGGAAATACTCGTCATCAAATAAAGAAAATGTCGATTTTAGTAGAGAAATTATTATAGATAATAAAGTAGTAACCTTTGATTTTTCCCTTACACCTTTTCCAGAGGAAGGAAATGGAAGTGATTCTTTGAGGCTTGTTGTGTTTGGCCCTGAGGTTATTGGAAAGGGAAGACTTCATATTATTGGTTTTAAATCAATCGACATCATTATTCCGAAAGTGGCAGAAGATGGAACTCCTCGTTTAAAAGAAGAAATTGAGGGAGATATTGAGGAATTTGTAAATAAAAAAATTGAGTTAGTTAAAGATCTTGTTATATCAATAAATAATTTTTAGTATTTATTGTGATTTCTGAACTTTTCTAATTTAATTTAGAAAAGTGACTGAAAATGCAATAGTGCGTTTTCGCTATTCTCAATGTAGAATAGGATGGTTTTTTAAAAACTTCACAAAAAAGGAGATTTATTGTGAAAAAGATTATTTGCTTAGTTTTGTTTATGGTATTATTTGGCTCTTTATCTGCTTATGCAAAGATTATTTTTGTTGGTTCACATGGAGGAGTGGATACCTATCTTAATTTCTATTCAGACGGATGGTATGCGGATCCATTAAAAGGCAATGTGGATATAGTGAGTGGTTCAAGTCTGGAGATAATTGAAAAAATTGCAACAGGAAAGAATGGCAACGAAAACAGCAACGGCGTAGATGCCTCGATTGCTCTTGTGAGAGCTAAAACTGATTATGAAATCAAAGCTCGTGTTTACAATGACACCGCAAATGTTGAAGATGCTTTGAACTGGATTGCAGGTAAGGATGGTGAAGATGGTGTTTATAAAGAAGGTGATGGTATTTTCCTTGTGGGCTATAGTGCTGGAGGAAAGTTTGTCCTTAATTTAGCAAACATATTGAATTCTCATGGTTTTCAAGTGCGCTATATGGGGCTTATTGACCCAGTTGTAGGAATTAAGAATTTCCGGATTAGCGATAATGTAAAAGTTGTTGATTCGTATATCCAAAGACATGATTCTTTGTGGGATGCTATTTTTGATCCACAGTTTCAAGGTTATTATGCATTTTTATATGATCATAAAAAAACTGATTATTATGATTATACAATAACTGGCTTAGATGGTAATGGCGAAAACATAGATCATATGAGTATAGATAATCAAGAGATTGTCTGGGGAAACATTGGCAATAATATGTTTTTTCTTCTTGGTATGAGTCCAAGTGAAATCGAAGGAGGTGACGTTGATATCGAAGAAAGTTCTTCGGATGGTATAGCAAAAGACATCAATGAGCTTACCGAAGAAGAGCTACAGGAGATTGAACAAGAAACTCAATATTTGGATAATTCATCTGACATCACCACCGAAAACCCCGGCACCCCCGACCCAACCCCCGACGTAGACGTCCACATCGACAAAGTAACTGTATCCTACCAAGGAGACAGCAACTATGAACATGTGACAAACATCTATCTCGGACAAGAAGTAAAAATGGAAGTCGACATCGAGAACAAAGGAGATGAAGATATCCATGTAGATATTGACTATTTCTGGGATGATGACAAGACTTTTTCATTCGACGATAGTCATAAAGTCGGAGAAGACAACGATGTCAAAATCGAACACGGAACCAGAGACAATGGTGAGCCAGAAAACGTAATCGAACATAAACAGCACATATCTTTTCCAGAAGTGGGAACTTATTACTTGTATGTAAAAGTTACTACCGACGGAGATAATGATAAGTCTGCATCCTCTAACACTCGCGAATATGCAAAAGTCATTGTTAGCGAATTAATAGAAGAGCCTATTAACAACACACAGCCAACCGGAAAATCCTGGGATGAATTAACCGCAGGAGAGAAAGCTGCAGTTTTGCAGATTATTTTGGATTGAGATTCAACTCAAATGGAGACTGGCATGAAAAAGAAATTAATTATCCCAATCATTTCATTGGTATGTATCTTGGTAGGTGCAACAATATC
>JBFHFF010000012.1:0-3540 GCA_041583775.1 Candidatus Moraniibacteriota bacterium | reverse complement strand
GAGTTGTGGTTTTTTGACCTCGAAAACAAATGGTGGGTCAAACTTATTATTTGATTCGTGCACTTCATCAATTTCATCATCGTAATCTACCTCAACGGTATAATTGTATTTTCCTGGTGTGCTAGGAGCTTCGGTGTGTTTACTTTCCCATTTGCTTTCTCCTGGGAGCAAATTTTCTCCACGGATATTATCAGTTCCAAGGTTTACACGATCATCCTTACTGTCGATGTGCTCACCTTTGGAACGCCAATATTTCAGACCAATATCTTTTGAAGTGTCGTCATCTCCTTTGTTTTTGATCCGAGTGAAAATCTCAATGTCTTCGTGTGGACGAAGAACTTTCTTGTGATGGTCAATGTAAACTTCACGAACTACGAAATCTGGGTCGCCGGATTCGACTGCGGTACTGACTGGAGAATTGTAGATACCCTCGTTGTACCAGCTTTCTTGGGTTTCTGAATCCTCTGGGTCTGGAGGATTAATTGCTGGAATATCCCAAGGGTCGGAACCGAAGGCGCAGGAGTAAGGGAAGAAATCCCTTTTAGGATCCTTGTCACTATACATATCCCAAATAATCCTATCATAATCCGCAAAAAACTTATCTCCCCAAAAAATAGATCCTCGTGGTGTGCGAATATTGAAATATGTACTTCCAGGGTCAGCATAATTGGTCAACAACCAGGGAGTCAAGGGGTCTCTAACAATTGCGCTATACTGAGAGTAAAGATCGGCATAGTCATTTCGGATTTTCTCCATATCACCTACGAGTTGGACTTGAATTTCAAACTTTCCAGGAGTTCTCTCGCGATGATCAGAAAAATGAAATGTCACGAAATACCACTTCTCAGGATTCAGTTGCGTTGGTGTTCGAATTGCGACGGTGTGTATTCTAAGCCCATCTGCCAGATGATTTTCTTCATAAAGCACTGCTGGCAACAATGAACTACTCGTTTCTACCCACGTTGGCTCATCATCGAAAATCCCGTCATAGTCAATGATATCGATCTCAAACCCAAGTGGCTTCCTTTCGCCATCTGAGAACTCCTTGCCATAGAATTCCATATTCTTTCCAGATAAATAGAAACCTACAATTAAGGCGTTTTCCGCCTTGCAAACTTTGATACCTCCTCTTTGGGGAACATAGTCATCGTTGATTTTAATACCCCAAATGGTGGGACTTTGATCTTCAATTCTTCCCAGAACAACATCCTCCAATATGCTAATCACTCCAGCTTGCGCGACACTCATCTGTGTCGCAAAGAAAGCAAATAATGCCAAAATCGCTATCTTCACTTTACACCTCCATCTGATTTTTTAATTGAAATATCTTTTACATTCTCCTATTACAAAAACCTTTCTTTTACCAGTTAAATTATTAAGGATCTTGTTTTGAAAAACTATTGTTTTTCTTTAGAGAGATCAAAAATTGATCTCTCTTGAAGAAAAAGACTAGTCTTAAACCTTGTTGTTGTCTGCAAACCTAAATGACTCCAGAATTGCTCTTTCTATTATTGAGTTGTAGTTGGGGTCAATATCTTCATCATATTTTGAATCCTTTTTACTTATAGAAAGAACAAAATCTAACCCATTGGCACTAAAAATATAATCATCTGATATAAATCCCAAACTTGAAAAATGTCGGCAAGCTAATATCTCGGAAACATTAATCATAAAATTTAATAAAGGTATTTTTTCTGTACACTTAAAAGAATCATTCAAAATATCCCCTTCCAAATATTCACCTGTATTATAAATATCAACAAGTGCGTTATGATCACACGCCATTACATTATTATACTCTTCAGCACAATTCTTTTCTCCAAAAGCGACTACGTCAGACATTTGATCATCCTTGTAATGCCTTTCTTCATATACCCACCCCTCTGGATACTTCACCTCAAATCCATATTCCTTGTTTCTGTACGTCTTCCAGTCACTGGTATCAATCTGTTCAACTTGCGTTTGTTGAAACTCTTCTGCCCGCTGTTCAAAATGTTCTTTCTCATTTTGCATTTGTATTTTCTGTCTCTTTTTCTGAAAACCAAAAACAGCTGTACCTGCCAGCGTAATGAAAATCAAAATTGAAATGATTGTGATGACTTTCTTGTCCATAGATTTATAAACTTTTTACTTAATGATATACTTATTTATGCTAAATTCCAACACGAATAAGTTTTTTTGTTCCTGAAATTGCAATTAAGGTCCCAATACATTATTTAACCAACAATAACTCAAAAGATAAGTTTTGTCTAGGTGCAAACCTTGGTTTCAAAAGAACACTTGAAAAATATTATTTACACCTCACCACAAGCATTTATGATGAGATTTTAATAATATTTTAATTATCTTAAAATATGCTATGACTATTTCTTTTGCCACCCAGCCTCTTTGTCAGAAATAATTTTACATAACTTTTTTAATTTTTCTTTATCCCCATGATAAAGCCCTCTGGAGTAATCACCTTCCACATTGGGGTCACAAAAATTAGTTACATATTCAGAAAATGTAGTGGCGTCTTCGGAAAAAGGTAGTTTTTTGTCCTCAGTTTTTTCGCCAGACAAATAAATATTACTTTTATCAATGCCATATGTATATTGAGGAGTAACAATAAACATGTCTGGATCAGCACCTTCAACCTTTTTGAACCCAAAAATCATCTTATGAAGCTCATCAAGTTCATCACCATATTTATGATAGCAAACATTCTTGTTTGCTATCCTGTATTGCTGTCCCTGGAAATCTTTTTCTCTCTCGTCTATAAAACTACAATTATCAATAATTCTATTATCTATATTTTTTCAGATAATAAAAACAGCAACAACCACAACCAAACTCAAAAGAACTTTCTTTATATTCATTTTCTGCATATTTCTAAACTAAAACTTATATATTCATTCTAACAAAAAACACCATTTTGGATAGTATTCCCAGTGTTACTTTTTGGATAATATATCTCTAATTCCTTCGAGGCGTTCAATCTTCTCATTATATGCGCCTTGCCTCCCTGCATTACTTCGCATCTCTGTGTGTTTATACATCCGATCAATCTCGTGATTAACATGTTCCAAAACTTCTTCGTCTGAAAGCCCTTCCTGATTCATTATTTCTCGCAATCTTTTTTCTGTTAAAAGAATCCCGTTTTTCTTGTAGGGATTATACTCTGGATCACAATTACCATTAATAATGTCATCCCAGCGACAACCAACACAATGATCGCCGTCACAATTGTCGAATACAAAACTTTGAATGGCTGGTGTCCGGTAAAGATACTTATCCCAAAAAAGAAACATTCCAACAATACTCAAAGCGATTAGAACAAACTTTCCTTTTTTGGTCTTAAAAAAATCTAACTTTTTCAAATTCATTTTTGCATATTTCCAAGCCAAGACTTATATACCTATTCTAACAAAAAATACCATTTTGGATAGTATTTCTAAAATCATTATTCATAAACATTTAAATATATACAATAAATAAATCTTTTTTAAATTTTATAATAAAAAAATGGCTCAGGTAAGCCATTTTAATGAAAATGCGGGG
>JBFHFF010000011.1:0-4870 GCA_041583775.1 Candidatus Moraniibacteriota bacterium | reverse complement strand
TTCATAAACATTTAAATATATACAATAAATAAATCTTTTTTAAATTTTATAATAAAAAAATGGCTCAGGTAAGCCATTTTAATGAAAATGCGGGGACGACCGGACAATCTTCGAACTTTTTCATTTTCTGTATTGGAAAATTTCTACCTTAATTCAAGCCAATATTCTTCTAATATTCTGAGGATTCAAAGGATTCTTACAAAGAAAAAACCACTCGTCTTTGTTTTAAAAAACGAGTGATTTTATATAGAAATTCAGTCTTTGCGGAAATTTACCCTCTCAATTGATAATAAATTCAACAATACGACAGTAAATTTGACCACTAGGATGAGCTACTCCTTCTGTATACAAATGAACTGTCTTCCCCATGGCATATGCTAGCTGAAGGGTTTTTATTTTGCCTGCGGCCCCGTCGTCATCTTCGTCGATATATGACCATGCTCCACCAGCTGTTGGGCCACCCGAGCAGTGCCAAGATGGTGTATCAGAATAGATACGGAAATGATAGTTAGTTGAGTTTGACATATATATCGCATTGATTTTGAAGGGTCCAGGAGCTTCCCACGCAAACGCGGAAGTTAAAGTTCCTACAGCCAGTCCAAAAACAATTGCGAACAGAATCATTATATTTTTCATTTTCTCATTCCTTGTATTGAATGCTTACTGGATTGATTTCCAGATACTTGTGCTTTCAGATTATCAACGATAATCTTTTACTCTCATCCCTTCCTTACAAAAAATGAATATATTCAACACTGCATTGATCGGTGTTGGGGATTGGCGATGTATACACTCTGACTGATCGACCACTAACTAGTGCGGTCATCAAAGAAGAATATATAGTCTTTACATTTATCAATCTTTTTTCTTCGGTGTCTCCATGCGGAAGCCACTTGTACCATCCACATTGGCCACCGTTAAGTTGAAAGAATGCGCTGCCCGGCATATAAGTGCCTTCAACCATGGAAACTGTTGCTACTTGATTGGAATCATAAGCAAGAGCTGTTCCAGAAGAAAAAACTGTAATGGCAATTAAAACAATTATGGTGTTTATAATTTCTTTCATTTTAACGTCTCCTTTTGCGTGATTAATCAAAGATGATTAGCAAAACTGCGGCTTTTTCTCCTGGGGTTAGTTCATCCCAAGATTTTCCAGTTGGTTCTATGTTCGGAATCGGATCACCTATAAATTCAGTGACGATTACTTTTGCATATTCACGAGTATTGGAAGATGCAGATTCATCGCTATCACCACTGGTGGTGACTTTTATGTATAGATAATAAGTTCCCACCTCTGAAAAATATATGTGTTGCTTGTGTTCAATGACGTTTTCTGGTTGACCATTATCTCTGGTGCCATGGTCGATTTTGACATCGTTGTCTTCTCCGACTTTGTGGCTGTCGTCAAAAGAAAAACTTTTGTCGTCATCCCAGAAATATTCAATGTCTACATGGATATCTTCATCTCCTTTGTTTTCGATATCGACTTCCATCCTTACCTCTTGCCCGAGGTAGATAGTCGTCTCATGTTCATAGTTTTCGTCTCCTTGGTAGGAAGCGGTTACTTTGTCGATGTGGACGTCGATGTCTGGGGTTGGGTCGGTGGTGCCGGAGTCAGGGTCTTCTCCTCCTCCAAGTCCTATAAAATTCTCAATATACTCAATTGCATTTAAATAAGCAATGTTATCATTACTTGAACAGGTGGTACATCGATACTCTTTCCAGACCTTGTAAAAAATTCTTGCCCATTCCTCCTGTGTTTGTTCTGGGACGAGAGAAAACATCTCATATCTATCCAGGTAAAAAGAGTGCCCTTCAGGAATATCTTCATAGTAAGCAAGGATATGGATAAATCCATCAGGATTTGTTACCGAAAGATTTTCTCGCTTGCCGAATTCTTCAGTGCCAGAATAGTTGTATTCTGTAATGTCTATTGTTTCTGGCACCCCGTTCTCGTCGTAATGAACCTTTTCTACATAGGCGACATGACCATAATCAGAAAGCTCCTCCCAATAGGCAATGTCTCCTGGAATTGGATTTTTATCCACCTTAATTCCGATACTACTCGCTGCATCATTCCAATCTTTACCATGGCCCCACCTGCTCACTAAGAATGAATTACTAAAATTTTCAATTTCCAGACTAATCATATAGGCTGCATATGAGGTGCATTGGCGCTGACCGAAGCTTCGGGTGTCTGCCCAATAGTTTAAATCATGGTAAACTCCATCACTATCCGTGTACGATGAAATCCAACTATCTTCAGGGAATACCTGCCCTATTTCGCTAAAATAGGGGTATTGATGAGCGTCATTAATATCATACGCCATCGTAAAATTCGGCCAAAGAAAAAACATTACGGTCATAAAAAAGATTTTTAGATCCAGATAACGTTTCATAGCAAAAACTCCTTCTTAATAGGTTGTCAATTAACTACAGTAAATTATTTGCCCTTTGCAAATAATCACATAGTAACACACCTTTCAAGTTTATGTGCTATATATCCGATTACTTATCTTCTGTAATCTCAATAGTATCTAAATACAAACCAAGTTTTTTGTCTTTAATTGATTCTAAATAGGCATCATTCTCCTCTTTTGAACTAAAAAAGGTTGCCTGGGGCATTGATTTACAGAAAGTATCATTACCCACCCTTAATAATACGTTTTTTTCAGAACAAAGTGCTACACCATACTCTTTTTCATATTTCTCTTGCATTTCATTGCTAATCTTGGAAATGCCGAATTGACTATATGCAGTAAGATTATTGTCTTTTGTTTCACTCCTCTTTTCCACAAAATTCTTAGCAGAATTTGAATAAAAATAGACAGCTAAACGTTCGATTCCTCGACCATCTAAATTTTCTGCGACATACTTCAAATCTTCCATCGAACCAGATTTAACCTTAAATCTTATCCCTAATTCAGGAACTTCATACCAAACCAATTCATTTTCTAGGGTTTCTGAAGTAGGTATCTTCACTCCTTCCGATTTCACTTCTTTCTCTATGATCTTCTCCCCACACCCAACCAAACCAAAAACAGCAACAACCACAGCCAAACTCAAAACAATTTTCTTTAGATTCATTTTTTGCATATTTTTAAACTAAAACTTATAATCCTATTCTAACAAAAAATACCATTTTGGATAGTATTTCTAAAATCATTATTCATAACCATTTTAAATATACATAATAATTCAACCTTTGTCAAATTTTATAACAAAAAAAATGGCTCGGGTAAGCCACTTTAATGAAAATGCGGGGACGACGGGACAATCTTCGAACTCTTTTGTTGGAAAAGATGTCGGAGAATCAAGAGGAGGTGTTAAATGTTTTTTATAAGATTAAGATTCTGCTCCGAAAATAGTTTCGATCTTTATTGAGATATCAAGTTAATTACTATATACTTTATTTATCGTTAATTCAAAGATTATCTCCCTTCAAATGAAAATCCCAACAAAAAAGCTGTTCTCTTATTCTTTAATATTCATTGCGCTACTTGCACTTATTGTTATTAGCTTGATATTCGCTTCGCCTTTTTTAGTCAAAAAAACTGGAATTTGTACAGATTGTACTTCTGAAGAAAAAAAAGTCTGTTATGAGGCAGAAGAAATACATTCCGGAGATTATTATAAAACCACGACAAAAGGAGTTTGCGTTGCTGGCTATGTTTGCAAGTATTTAGAAGGATGTGAAAGCACTCACGGAGGAGGTGGATCATGGTCAATTCTCAAAGATGAGTCGCCTGAAATGTTTAAAATTGAAAAGGTAGATATCAAAGGAGAAGGGCTGGCTTATATCATTTCCAGTTCAAAAGGAGATTTTTTCTGGTGGCCAACTAAAGGGAACGGAAGAATGAAAAACATAGACAAAACTTCCTTCAAATATCTAGGGGACGAATATTACAAAGATAAAAACGGCATATACCATGGAAACAAGGAAATAGACAACGCTGACCTATCTTCATTTGAAGTAATAAAAGAAGATTGGGCAAAAGATAAAGACGGATTTTTCTATAATGGAGAACGAACCCTAAAGGATGCGCCCCTTTAATTGCAAAGCAAAAATTTAATATTAAAGAACAGCTTATATAAGCTGCTCTTTGTTGGCGGGGACGTATTGAACGATGTTCGAACTTTTTTTATGGAAAATCGGGAGAGATTTGACTCTCTCACGATGTCGTATTTGGTTTATTAAACTTTATGAATTTGTTTCTGGAAAATGCCCAGTCCTAATTTTTGCAAAGAAAAAACCACTCGTCTTAATTTAAAAAGACGAATGGCTTTATATAGAAAACTTAACTTTGTAAATTTAATACATTGCCTGCGTATGAGAAATTTCATAATCAACAACATGCGCTTAGTTGAATGCGACTCCCTGTACAATGGCTATGGCGCTTCCTTGACAACCACTGTACTGATTAGCTCCTGGCACGGTGGATGCGTCATACCAAACCTCTAGTTTTTTCCCCATAGCTTTTGCTTGAGATATTACAGAGAACATCCTTGCCCCACTTGAAGTCGAGGCATCAAATTGAAAATAATACCCCCAGAAACTGCATGTGTTGTTTGGTTGCTGTACGGTTCCGAAAGTGACAGTGTCACCAACAACTCTTACACGCAAGATATCGAGATCACTCGCATATTCAGCACCTACTGCAACATTTGATATCATTACAAGGATAAAAAACAAAGCTATCGCCAAAATATTTGTCCGTTTCATATTCTTAGCTCCTCTTTCAATAGATAATAAATTCAACAATGCGACAATAGATTTGACCGCTAGGATGAACCACTCCTTGCGTATATACTTTAACCGTCTTCCCCATGGCATAGGCCAGTTGAAGTGTTTTTATTTTACCTGCCGCCC
>JBFHFF010000010.1:0-46916 GCA_041583775.1 Candidatus Moraniibacteriota bacterium | reverse complement strand
GATTTACAACCCGAAGGCCTTCATCTCGCACGCGGCGTCGCTCGATCACACTTTCGTGCATTGTCGAATATTCTCGACTGCAGCCACCCGTAGGTGTTTGGCCAGTGTCTCAGTGCCAATGTTGGGGGTCACGCTCTCACGCCCCCTACCCGTCATAGCCTTGGTGAGCCATTACCTCACCAACTAGCTGATAGGACATAGGCCGATCTCAAAGCGATAAATCTTTACTCCGAAGAGACTATCAGGTATTATCCCAGATTTCTCTGGGTTATCCCTGACTTTGAGGTACGTTCCTATGTATTACTAACCAATTCGCCGTGGGTCTAAACCCACTCGACTTGCATGCCTTATCCACGCCGCCAGCGTTCATCCTGAGCCAGGATCAAACTCTCATTAAAAATATAAAAGTAAAACTTCTTTATTTTAGAAATAGCTCGGAACAGTGAGAAATAAATCTCTCACTTAATTTTGGACTAATCACAAAAAATTGTGATAAGTTTTGTTTGTTTGCTGTCTTGTAAATATCCATTCACCTAAAAAGTAAATGAATATAAATAATAACATAATAGATAAATTTTCAAAGTTCACGATTGAATTTATTAGCCTTCAAAAAACAACCGATTTCAACTCTACTTGATAGAACTGAAATCGAGGGTCTTTCCTGCTATTCATTGCGTATCACGCTTTTATGTTTTCAATTGATGAGTTGCGTCTGTATAGATAATTATTATCACAAACTTTGCTACTTGTCAAACCTTTCCACCTTTTTTCAAATCCTACTTTTATGGCTTTTTTCCTTACCACAGTTAAGAGACTAACAAATAAAAAAACAATTGTCAAGGCTTTTTATTTTTTCGTCTCTTTTCTGCTTATTCATTACCAAAAAACACACTTTATTGCAAACAACAAAGCAAGAAATAAAAACTCTAAAAGTCTTTATTTAATGCTAATAATCTTATACTTTGCCATATTACCGTTAGGAAGTTTAACTTCAAATTCTTCCTTTGCTTTTTTACCCAAGAATGCTCTCCCAATTGGAGACTCATTTGAAATCTTTCCATTCAAAGGATCTGCTTCATTTGAGCCGACAATATGAAAAGACATTTTCTTTCCAGCTGTCTCAATTTCAATTTTAGAATCAATTCTAACAACATCAGTTTGTGCATTAGGTGCAACCACTGTCGATGTTCTTACGATATTTTCTAATTGAATAATTCTTCCTTCATTTTCTCGTTGCTCTCTTTTAGCTTCGGTATACTCAGCATTCTCACTTAAATCTCCTTGTTCTTTTGCTTCTTTAATAGCTTCAGCAATTTTTCTTCTAGTAACTTTTTTTCTCTCTTCCAACTCTGATTTCGCTTTTTCCAAACCTTCCTGTGTTATATATTTCATAAATTTCTTTGATTATAATTACACTTTTTATTATTTTTAAATAATCATCTCAAAACTTATACAGTTTTTAAGATGATTTGGATATTGCTAAATACAAGCCGAATTATACACGAACGCACTTTTAAAGTCAACAAGAGCCTCATTTATTTGAGGCTCTTACACATCTTTATTATTTGTATGAGATTTTAGATTTCAATTCCCATATTATTTCCAACTCCCTCTCTTTCTATTACTCTATCAACCTCTTTTTTCATCTCATCGAGAGTGCTATCGTTCACAATAGTATAATCAGCAACTGCAATAGGGCCACCTTTTGCAGTATTTTCAATTTCAGTCCAATCCCTTTTTTCAAATTCTTCAAAAGTTTTCAATGGTCGTACTGGTCTATTTTGCAAACGAGAAAAACGAAGAGCCGGAGAAGAATAGATGGCAACAACCTTTAGAATATCGCCATAAGCTCTTTTTAGGATTTTATATTCATCCCAACTATATAAACTTTCAATCAGAACAACCCTGCTTCCTTCTTGAGCTTCATTAATTTTAACCAAAGAACGGGTAGCACAAACACCCATCCCCTCTTCATTCCTCAATTTCTCTCTGGTAATCCTTTCATTGTCCTGAGTCTCTTCCAAGCCCTCTTTTTTCATTTCTTCAAAAATAACATTACCAAAATATATATTTGGCCAACGATATTTATTTTGTAAATAGTCAATCACTTCTGACTTTCCACTCCCAGCCATTCCAACAAATGCAATTATTCTTTTTGGTTTTTGTTCCATAATATTGTTTAATTATTTTTTACTCTTTAAAAATTTTTCACATATTTCCTTACTTCGTTTTAAATAGTATAGTCCAATCCCGCCCAAAAAACTAGTAGTTTTTTTATCCATTTCATCTTTGAGCTCTTTTTTAACAGCTTCTATTCTCTTTAGTTTTTCTTTTTTATAACCTTGATGCTTTTGCATCGCCTCTTTCCAGGCTTGAGCGAAAATATTTTTCAAAATAATTTTAAAATTATTAGCTATGTGTTTCATTCAGATTTTCCCAATCCCAGTTTCTGTTCTTATTTGCTTCTATCTTTTTTAGAATTTCTTTTTCAATATCAATCCCAAAGATCCCACAAAGATGCAACACTCTTTGGACAACATCACCAAGCTCTTCATTAAATCCATCTTTACCATCCAAATTATCTTTGCGATATGCTTCAAAAGCCTCTGAAACTTCAGAGTGAATCAGTGCTATTTTTTCACCAACATTAACTTCTTCTGGTTTCATACCAAAACCTTTTTCTTCTGCCTGTTTTAAAATCAATTGTTGCAATTCTATTATTGTCATTTTTTATTTTTAAAATTTACCAGTACTTCCAAAACCTTTTTCGCCTCTAGCCGTCTTCACTGTGAAATCCTTCACTTCTTCAATTTCAGGGGATTCAATTTTCTGAAAAACAACCTGTGCGATTTTTTGTCCTTTCTCAATTTTATATGATTTTTTGTCGAGGTTAATAAGTCCAATAAACCATTCTCCTAAATAGTTGCTATCAAAAACGCCACCCAACATTTTCAAACCGAACTTATGCGAAAGACCACTCTTGTCCCAAATCAAACCTGCATATCCAGCTGGAATCTTTATCGCAACTCCTGTCTTGCAAGAAACTCTTTCGCCTGGTTTAATCGTAATTTCTTCATCAGAAAAAAGGTCCATTGCAACATCTCCTTTAAGTGCAAATCTTGGAACTCTTGCATCTTCTCTAATTTTTTTGATTTGGATTTTCATTTATTTAAATTTCTTTTTCTCAAAAACTACAGTACATTCATTCTTATTTTTTCATAGCCTGAACCTCTTTCCAGATAATATCATTTATGGATTCTATTGTAAGAAGTTTTGTATTTTTGACACAATCTATCTTTATCCAATTGTTTTGTTTTTTAATCAACTTTATTGCACTTTTTTTTGCGTTCAAAAGATGTGCTGGGTCACTTTCATGTAGATCTTTTTTCCCTTTGAGATAACTTTTCTTTGAGCTTTTGTCTTCGTTAGCCATAAGCTCTCTAGAAATATTAAGCGGTACATCTAAATAAATAATAACATCTGGTCTTGGAATTTTAAAAACATTATACTCCATTTCGTCCAACCATGTTAAAAATTCTTTTCGCTTTTTTTCTTCGATTATCTTTCCACCTTGATGAATTTGATTAGAACTTACATAACGATCTGCAATCACATAAAAACCACTTTTCAACCAACTGTGGATTTCTTTTGAAGATTCAAATCTGTCAGCAGCATATAAAACTGAAGCTATTTTTGGATCAAGTTTTGCAAAATCACCATTCATTCCAGATAAGCACTCGCCAACAAGTTTACCAAAAAAGTTTTGATAGTACCTTGGAAAATCTATTGTTTTAACTTTCTCACCATCATTTTTTAACCTCTTAACTAACAACTTGGCTTGAGTCGCTTTCCCACTCCCATCAGTTCCATCAATAACAATCAATTTTCCTCTTTTCATTTTTATAAATAATTATTTTTCTGTAATATCATGCTCTCCACGACGAATATCGAAACGATTTGGTTCGTCATCGGTATGAATCACTAGCCCAGTATCTTTGAATATTGACTTCAAATTTTCTATCATTTTTAAAACCTGAGCAACTAATGTTGGGTGAACAAACCTTGTAGAACGTAGCTCGACTAGATAAATAAGCGCTTTTAAATCACCAGAAACTCTACAAGGCACATTATATCCCATAGCAATATAATATTGTTTCACTTCATCCGCAACTTTCAAATCTTTAATTTTTTTCTCTTGACTAGCAATAAATTTCAAAGCTTGTTTCTTTAAACTATCTGGTAGTGCTTTTAGGTACCAGTCATTAAAACCATGGACTGTGGTTAGAAGTGGCATTCTTTGAACTACTGCTCGATGGCGTTGTAAGTCTCTAAATGATCCAAAGTCTAATAAAAATTCGTAATGAACCATACCCAAAAGAGCAATTGTTGGTGGTAGTTCTGTTTTTATCGGTCTTGTTTTTAAAACTTTTTTAAAACTTTTTAGATCTTTCAAGTCTATATCATTCTTGATAAAAGAAAAATTCTTTGCCTTATTATTCTTATAATAATAATCATTTTTCATCCAAGACTCATTGTATTTCTCGGTGGTTTTAAAACGTGAGTGTCCAAATGAACTTGCGAAAGCTTCTCCCAAAGCCTTCTCTGTGGTTTCTGCAATATTTCGGACCTCCTCCAGCGGATGGTGTCGAAGCAACATCAATTCGTCAGCAAATTGACGAAAATTCATCCTCCAAGCAACATTAGTTGTTGCTCCTGCTGGTAAAAGTGAGCGAGTAATATCAAAAGCCCTTGCCACAATGGCCTTATTATAAATTTTTTCATCTTCATGCTCCTTTTTTGGAAACTGTTTTTTTAAATGTTCTTGTACTGGAGATTGGGCTTTTAAATAGAAAGCTCTCCAGTCTTCTTGGATTTTTTCTCCTTTCTTTGTCCCAACAGGATTGAGGAAGGTTTGCTCAGAAAAATCTACATATCGAGTGGAGGCTTCTTGTCCAGAATAAAGTCGCCAATCTTGGATGGCCTTAGCAGCCAACATTGAGATTCCTTCAACAAAAACAGTTGCACTTCCACAATCACCAATTGATTTATGTCCATATCCAACATAGAATCTTTCCATAAAATTTTCAGTGCCCTTCTCCTCTAGAATCTTTAGGTGATGGTTAATTCCTCCTGTTGATCGTGAATGAAGAGCTTGAAGCATTGCTTCTGCTTGTGCATCAATTTTAGCCTCGTTATTCAAAACTAAAACAAAACTATTCCCACCCATTTCAGCAACCACATGTTTCTTTCCTTTTTTCATAATTTTAATTTTTCAAAAAATATTATAAGGGCATTTCTTTCAATATTTCCAAACCAAACACTTTTTAAGTTTGAGCACATCAAGAGCTAATTCTCTATTATGCTATCAATCTGCAGATACAACTCCTTCAAACTTCCATTATTATCAATAACTATATCAGCTTTTTTCTTTAAATCTTTGATTTGTAACTCTGCTTCTCGCTCATGATCTTTTTTAAATTCTTCAAAAGTCTTTGTTTGATCATCCACATTTTGCCTACGATCAAGAATTCTTTTATATCGGCTTTCAATGTCAGCTTCTAAATAAACCAATTTGAAACCTTCTAATTTCTCTAAAAAACTTATATCAGCCATTCTTCGGACTCCGTCAATTGCAACAATTTCACGATCATCTTTTTTGACATCCTGATAGATGACCTCTGATAATATATCATCATGAAAATTTTCTCTGAATATTGTTGAAAGTTTTTGAAGATTTTCTCTGCTCTCCTCAAGATGCATTCTTTTAGCAACATCTCTTAATGCACTCGAAAAACCATAAGATCCACCATTACACTTTTCAATAATATACTTCGCTACAGTCCCTTTTCCACTAGCCATTTCTCCGGCAAGCCCTAATATTAATTTACTCATTTTTATTTATCTTCTACTTTCTTAAGTTCAAGTATATTTTTTGGTGTATACTGAGTCAGTTTCACTTTTGCCATTTTTAATAACTTTCTAGAAACTTTAAAAATATCAACATCCGCATATTTATCAGAATTATAAATAACTTCCTTAATACCACTTTGGATAATTGCCTTAGCACATTCATTACAAGGGAAAAGATTAACATACAATCTACAACCTCTAACACTCCCATTTGCATTCATAATTGCATTGGCCTCTGCATGAACAACATGTGCATATTTATTATCCATAACCTCACCTTCTCTACCCCATGGCAACTCATCATCACTGCAACCCCTAGGGAACCCATTGTAGCCAAGCCCAACAACAATATTTTCATCATTAACAATACAACTACCGCATTGAGTGCTCGGATCTTTAGATCTCCTTGCAATAAGATCAGTCATTAACATAAAACATTCGTCCCAATCCAAATAATCTAATCTCTTCTCATTTTTCTTTTTTTCTTTATTATTTTCCATTTCTGAAATTTTAGCTATTTAGAGATAAAAAAATAGAAGATTCACCTCCCCTATAAAAATTCTTCTCACAAATCAAAGTATAACAAAAAAAATTAAATATAACAAAAAAATCAGGATTAAATCCTGATTTTTTCTATACTGAAAATAAATATCCTCTTTATAAAACTCAAACTATTTCTTCTCAATTCCAAGTTCTTGCATAATCTTATCTGCTTCTCTAAGAAGATATTCTAAGTCCTGCGTATTATCAATTTTCCAATCAGCCTTAGCACCAATTTCTGGGATGTGTACTTCTGTGCTTCTTCTATCAAGTTCTTGAAATTTTTCAAAAGGAATATCATCATCTGTTTTTTCCCCTCTTCCAGCAACTCTTTTCCATCGAAGCTCTGAAGGAGCTGTCGTATAAAGAATTTTTGACTCAGGAAATCTTTGCATAAAATCATAATCACTTGGCATTCGAAGTCCATTGATAATTACCAATTCCACATCAATATCCTCAACTCTTTTTTGAATCGCTTTTGACAAGACATCATCTCCAAATCTCTCTCGAAAAACTTCATATAACCATGCCTGATCATCTTTTGATAATTTGTCAAAATAAATAGACAAGGTATCCTTTAGTGGATCGGAAAATCTCATTAGTTTTGCGCCATAAACATCTCTTAGATATTCAGCAACAGTGTCTTTTCCGCTTCCAGTTTCCCCTACTAGACCGATGATATTTTTTTTCATCTTTATTTAAGCCACGCTCATTAAACTAAAAATAGCAACAATGAATGAATGACCAGAAAGTGTTAATATTTATCACAAAAAACTTCTGTCAGAAATTTTAAACAATTTCAAAACAGTATTAATTGTATACTATTTTCAAAAGAAATCAAGCATTTAAAAAATGATTTTTTATCAATTTTTATTATTTAAAAAGCAAAAAAGGACTTCCATCCTTTTTTATTTCTATTTCTATAATCGCATAGATCAATTATTTATTCGTACTCAATTTCTTCGTCAATGCATTTAACCTTGTGTACAATAAAGTCATCGTTATCCACAGAAACTACAGTTGAGATATTTCTTCCCTCCAAAAATTCACCATATTCAGGCCTAGCAAAATTCAACTTCCCTGATCCACTTTCCAATTCATAGAAAATTCCATTTTCCTCAAAACTAATCAAAACACCAGAAAATTCTTTGATTTCTATTCCTTCCATTATTTCTTTAACCTCAATCCACTCACCCTGATTACATTTATCCAGTAAAGATAATTCAAATGTAATACTTTCGTCTTCTTCTCTATCAAACTCACCGGTTTGCTCCCATTCTTTACTATTTATTTCTTCCATTTCCTTGCTAAAGCCATCTTCTGATTTTTTTGGATTTAAAAAAATATAGATAAAAAATAGAATCAACCCCAACAGCAAAAACGCTCCTAAATATAGTTTTGTTTTCTTATTCATTGGTTTTAAAATCTAAATTTTATCTACAAAGTTTTAATTTTTTCCTGATTTGAATTTATTATTTTTCCTTTTTTACTTCCTCATGTTTTTCATCATTACCATCTTTTTCTTCCAATTCCTCCTTCTCTGCCGCGCCCTTCTTCTCCTCTTCCAGTTCCCTTTTTTCCAATTTTTCCCCTTTCATAATTGCATCAAATTCTTCTTTTTCCAAAGTTTCTCGCACAATTAATTCTTTAGCAATTTCTTCAAGTTTATCTTTATTTTCAATCATAGTTTTCTTGGTAACTTCATATGCATCATGAATGAACTTTCTTGCTTGCAGGTCAATGTCCTGAGCTGTCTGTTCGGAATAATTTCTTTGTTCATGAAGCTCTTTTCCGAGAAATACCATTTCTTCGGTTTTACCAAAAGTCATTGGTCCGAGCTTGCTCATTCCAAATCTAGTCACTAGTTGTCTTGCGATTGAAGTTGCTCTCTCCAAATCATTCGAAGCACCTGTTGTAACCTCACCAAAAATCATTTCCTCAACAACATAGCCAGCTAAAAGAATTGAAATCTGATCAAGATAATATGACTTAAATTGCAAAGACTTGTCCTTTTTTGGAACATTTAATGTATAGCCTGCAGCTTGACCTCTTGAAATAATCGAAACCTTTTGAACACTATCACCGTGTGGTAGAATCTCTGCTGTTAAAGCATGCCCCGCTTCATGATATGCTGTTATTTTCTTCTCCTCTACTGAAAGCAAGTGACTCTTTCTTTCTGGCCCCAAAATAACTTTCTCTATTGCCTCTCGCAATTCATCTATGCCAGTCTTTTTCTTATTCCTTCTGGCAGCTAAAATTGCAGCCTCATTCATTAGATTCGCCAAGTCAGCACCAGAAAAACCTGCTGTTCTCTCTGCAATTTGTCTTAAATCGACACCTTCCTCTAACGGCTTCCCTTTCGCATGAACCTTTAATATTTCTTCCCTGTCTTCAATATCTGGTTTATCAATAACAATTCTTCTATCAAATCTTCCTGGTCTTAGAAGTGCAGGATCAAGAACATCGGGACGATTTGTCGCTGCAAGTACAATCACATTCGTTGTTGTATCAAAACCATCCATTTCAACTAGAATTTGATTTAGTGTTTGTTCTCTTTCGTCATTTCCTCCACCAACACCAGCTCCTCTGTGTCGACCAACAGCATCAACTTCATCAATAAATACAATTGCTGGTGCATTTTTTTTGGCTTGTTTAAATAAATCTCTAACACGAGACGCTCCAACACCAACAAACATTTCTACAAATTCACTACCTGAGATTGAGAAAAAAGGTACGCCAGCTTCACCTGCAACTGCTTTGGCCATCAGCGTCTTTCCTGTTCCCGGTGAGCCCAAAAGTAAAGCTCCTTTTGGAATTTTAGCCCCAAGCTTCAAGAATTTCTTCGGATTCTGTAAAAATTCAACAATTTCGTGCAACTCCTCTTTCGCCTCTTTTGCTCCAGCAACATCTTTAAAAGTAAGTCTATTTTTCCCATCTTTCGTTGGAATCAACATTCTAGCCCTACTAGAACCAAACCCCATAGCCTGAGAATTTCCTTTTTGCGCTTGCTTCATCAAAAACCAAATGAAAAATGCAATCATCATAAATGGCAACAAAAAAGGAAGAATTACCGTTAACCACATCTGTGAACCAGAAGTATCCTTAACAATAACATCAACTTTTTGCAACTTCTCGGCTTCAATTCCAAAATTTCCGAGTGATTCCAAAAGAGCAGACCCTGACTCTTTCTGTGTTGATTCTTTTTTGCCATCAATCATTTCAATCTTAATCTTCTCCCCTTCAACTTCTATTTTTTTCACTTGCTCATCATTGATTTGCGATACAAGTTGGCTAAAAGAAATCTTTTCGATCTTTTCAATATCAGTTGAATATAATGAAAAAAGTCCCAACACAACAAAGAAAACTGCTAACGAAATTAATATATTTTTTCCCAATTTATTCATCTTAATTTTCATTTTTAAATTATTTTTATCTTGATTAATCTTCTCTTAATAGTATTTACATACTAACTCAATTTAAATGTAATGTGATTTCCACTTCGCTCTATTACAACTCCGCTTGTTATGCAAAATTGTTTTTTAGCTTTATTGCTCTTGAAAATTTTATCAAATTCAAAAAAGTTATTACTAGAAACATTCCTAAGTTCACCCTTAATATTCTCTAAAATTCTGCGAAACAATAGTTTGCGCATTCCTATTGAACAATTTTCTAAATCACTTATTAAAACTAAAGATCGCTCTTTATTATTTTGTACTATCTCATTGTACTTCTTTTCAACAATTTCTTCAACAACAACATTCTCATCTTTTAAATTATTTGTTAATTGAAAAATTCTATTTCTCAATTGCGGACTGTATTCTTCCAAGACTGGAACCAATTTATGTCTAATCTTATTTCTGAAAAAACTCTCGTCAAAATTTGAAGCATCTATTTGATATTTCTGTTCATTTTGCTTTAACCAATTCAAAATTTCATTCTTTGAAATGAATAATAATGGTCGAATGATTTTACCTCTTTTTGGCTTCATAGCAGACAGTCCTTTTGTACCAGAACCACGAAATAAATTCATTAAAAATGTTTCCACTTGATCATCTGCATTGTGAGCCAATGCGATTCTATCAAACCCCTCTTTTTTTGCAAACCTCTCAAATTCGCTATAACGAAATACTCTCATTTGAGCCTCTAAATTCCCATTTTTTTCACCCTCTTTTTTTGCAAACTTAACTACCTTTAATTTAAGTTTATTATTTTCTGCAAACTCTCTCACAAACCTCTCGTCTTCTTCTGACGCTTCGCCACGCAAACCGTAGTTCACATGAAATAGCCCTATTTCTAATTTATAATGTTCCTTTAATTTCAAAAAAACCCTACTCAAACAAATTGAGTCAGGTCCTCCTGAAATTCCAATCAATATTCTTTCTCCTTCCGAAAATAATTGGTTATGAAATGCAAAATTTTGAATTTTTTTCACAAATGAGCTCATTGGAAATTTTTTAAAATCTACTTTCTCTTATTGTCGATTTTACTATTTACGAAATTTAAAACTCTCTCAAAAACTTCTTCTCTTGTTAGATTTGTAGTATCTACAACTAAATCATAGTTATCCATATTATTCACATCAATTCCATAGAATTCTTTGTACCGTCCATTGTCAGAGACTTTCCTTTTTTGGTTGCTTTTCATAACATCCTCAACTGTTTTAATATCCCTATCTTCGTTTTCTCTGTTATTATTAACATCTTTTTTTAAGTGCTCAAACATTCTTCTCGCACCTTCTTGCGAAGAAACTTTTAAATATATCTTTAATGATTTTGGCAAAAAATGCCAAGCCGTTCTACTTTCAATTATAAAATCTTCTTTTTCCTTACCAATTTTAACAATATAATCATCAACACTTTTATCCACACTAGAATCAGTCTCAGCAAATTTAGCAAATTCAACCAAGGTAAGTCCTTTTTCTTCCGCCAAATTACGAAATATTTGCCCCATATAAATCCTTTCGTATCCTAGTTTTTTAGAAATTTTTTCTGCGATAGTGCTCTTACCAGAACCATGGTCTCCATTAAAAGAAATAATCATTTTTAATTTAAGTTATTGATATTTAAAAAGAAAGAGTCGCTGCAAAAACAATATTTGTTCCTAGCAACGACTCTGAAAAATCAAAATCTATTTCGCTTCTTTATTCCCTCCTTCTGTTTCTTTCTCTTCAGTTTTTTTCACTGTCTTTGCTTCTTCTTTTTTTGCGCCTTCCTTTGCTTTTGCTTTGGACGCAACTTCTTTCGTCTTTTCTTCAGTTGCAATTGGTGTTATTTCCTCTTTTTTCTCTTCTGCTTTTTTAGTTTCAACTTTTCCAACAACACCTGCAAATTTCAATCCCATTCTATGAGACTTAGCCTCCATGGACATAATTTGCCACATATATTCTTCACCGTTTTTAACAATTTCATCAATTCCCTTTCGAGGGTAATCACCGAATCCAGAAACATGTGCCAAACCATGGATGTCATCATCAAGATAAACAAATGCACCAAAGTGATTAATTCTGTGAACTTTTCCAGGAACAATATCTCCAACATTAAATTTCTCAACAACATTTGCCCAAGGATCTTTCTTTAATTCTCGAACTGAAAGTGAGATTCTCGTATCATCAATTGAAATAATTTTCGCTCTAACTTTATCACCAACTTTAATAATTTTTCTTGGATCTTCAATAAGTTGCCAATCAAGTTGTGAAATGTGAACAAGTCCTTCAAGTTTATCTTCTTCGTTTGCCTCTCCTGTTTTAGAAGGAGGAAAGAATTTGATGAAAGCACCAAAGTCAACAACTCCACTGGCTTCACCCTCAATAATATCCCCAACTTTAAGTTCTGAAATTGCAGTCTTCTCCTTATCTCTATTTGCTTCTTTTTCTGAAACAATCAATTTCTCTTCTTCTTGATCTGCATCCAAAATACAAACAGTCATTTCTGTTCCAATGTATGTCTTTAGAATTTCAAGAATCTTATTCTTATCTCCATCTTCAACTCGTGGATAATGTTCGGAAGTCAATTGACTTACAGGCATAAATCCTGTAACACCATTAACTTCAAGCATAAGACCACCCTTATTTGCATCAATAATTTTTGTAATAACAGGATCTCTTGAGTCTTTTTTAGTTAAAAGATCTTTCCAAGCTTCTTCAAGAACAGCCTCCCGAACTGAAAGTTCAACATAGCCGTCTTCATTTTCAAGATCCAAAATAACTGCTGTTACAGTATCTCCAATCCCTAATTTTTTTCGATTAGCTCCAAAACCGTCTCTGACTTCTTTTCCATAAACGATTCCAGCACCAAACATTTCAAGGTCTAAATACACAGCTTTTGAATCTGCTCCAATCACACGCCCCTCAATTTTCTCACCTTCTACTGGTGTCTTGATTGGGTTTTCACGAAGAAGTTTGGCCATAATAGACTGATCAAGGTCTTCCTCTTTTTCTTTTTTTACTTCTTTTTTCTCAGATTTTTCTGAAACAGTTTTTCCTTCGAAAACATCATCAATTTCACTCGTGATGTCAAATTCAGTATTACTCATAACGAAATAGTTAATATAAACAAAAAAATAAAAGCACATTACAACATATGCTTGTTTTGCTTATATTGTGATTAAAAATTAATTAAGAGTTGAACAAAGATATTCAACTTTTATCTGAACTAAATTTTACACTATTTTACGAATAAGTCAAGGTTTTTATCTGTTATGAATGCTTCTTAAAAAATTGATACCAAAGAAAATTTATTTTTAATGGACATTTTTTTGCGCAATGAAGTTATTGGTCTTTTTTGTGCACTTTTCCAGTTTTCAATTTGCATTTTCAAATATGTTTCACAAATTCCCAAATCATCATTTAGCGTTATTATATTTAAAATATCTCGAATTTTCTTTTCCATCAATTCCTCATCCATGGAGTCAAAAGAATTATCACTAACCATAAATTCCCTTCTTGATTCAGGAGTTTCAAAAACAATCCATTTCCACTTTTCTTCATAAAGCTGAAAAACATCACCTTCGTTAATTTTCTCTTTTTCATATTCAACTCTAAAAGCTTTTTTCCCGTCTGGATACAAAAGTTCTACTCTTCCATTTTTATTCAGAAGAGAAAATAAACAAATTTTTTCATTTGTTATAAATCTCTTTTCATGCGCTTTCAAAATAAATTCTTCAAGAATTTTATGTCGGATAGTAGAACTTGACTTATGACCAGTCGCGATATAAAAATCTAATAAATCAATTTTCTTAGAAGATAAATTCTCAATCTCAATTAATTCATTTCCTTTGTCCTTACCTTTTGGATTTGGCAAAAGCTGTGTGAATCTTAGTTTTATCCTAGGATATGACTTAACCTCTATTTTGAAATCTTTTTGCACTAATTCAAAGCCGTCTCTAACAATCAATGATACTTTGTATTTTCCATTTTTTTTATACAAATGCTTTGTACTTTTGAGATAACTCTTGTGGCCATCGCCAAAATCCCAAGTAAATTTTAGCTCATCGTTCCTATCAAGATCACTACTTTTTGACGCATCAAAAATAGCATATATATTCTTATAAATATTCTTCTGTTTTTTAATTTTAATTTTAGGCAGATGATTTGTTATGTTTTTTGATCCCGGAGTACACTCCCTATTCCAACCCCAACCCCTCTCAACAGTTAACCCAAAAGAAACTCCTGAAGGAGAAGAACCAGGAATGTTCACAGTACTAATCACTTTATCTGCTGGGTTTATTAGTTTTAAGGTTTCATTTGAATTGCGAACAACAAAACTAGTTCCAATAACTCTAACAACCCCAAACTCACCTGCTCCTATTTTCAAATTTCCTATTTTAAACCTACTTCCTGACCCATTTTCTATTATCCAACCAGAAAAATTAACAGTCTTGCTTTCTTTGTTCTCCAGCTCAATCCACTCAAAACCTTTATCAATTCCATCAGGATTCGCCAAAATTTCACTAAAAGAAATATTATCCGGATATTTAATCTTGCTTGAAAAAATATTCGTTTCCCCTGGAGTCTTGATGTTTGTTATTTCAAAATCACTTATCATAAAATGACCTGGTTTTTCAAATTCATTTCTGGATAAACTTTGACCTTCTTTTAATTGAGTAAAAATCATACCTTTCTCACAATCACCTTCACATTTACCCCAACCAATCCCGTCTATCAAGTTTCCTTCTGAGTCTTCTAGATAGACTCTATTGTCGCTTGCAATTGAATATGAGCTTCCAGAAAAAGTTAAGTCTGCTTCAGAAACATTATTATATGCTTGATTACTAATCACGAAAAAACCTCTTGGCGCAATAATGCCAGAAAATTTCTTTGAACTAACTAAGGTGCTTTTTGAACCACTTTTTGTTTTCTTTTTTAAAGAAAAATTTTCCAAATCAACTGATTCATCAGAGAAGTTATAAAGTTCGATAAATTCATTTTTTGTGCCACTTTCATCACCAATAACTATCTCACTAAAAAATATTTGTGGAGAAAAAATTTCCAGGGAAATATTTTCTGTTTTTAATTCATCATCTGGGGGAGATTGGACTTCAACTTCATTATCGACCAATTCGGGCTCACAAATAATTTTATCCTCTTTATCCTTCAGTTGATTCTCCTGTCCCATATTATCATTTGATTCTGGTTGAACCACCGAAGAAACTGTTTCTGTCTCAATTTTTCCAAAATCAACAGACTGAACTTCTAAATTCTCTTCAGCCCCATACTCTACTCCCCCTTCGTTTTTATTTTCAAATAGATTTATACTTTCGATTATTTCTTCTTTTGGTTTTTTAAGATTTTTATCAACAACTTCATTGTCAGCTTCTTGTTCTTCCAATTTTTCAATTCCAACTAACTCTTCAATAATAATTTCTTTTTCAGTAGGAAGAATATTCTCACTCTTAACAACAAGCCCGGCAAAAAAAATTGGGGCGATTACTAAAGACAAAAAACACCCTTTTACTTTTTTATTATATTTATTGTTTTTGGCAAAATTAATAAACACTTTTTAATATAAATATATAAAAACAAAAGGCATCCACCTTTCGGTGTTGCCCTGTTGTTCCCTCCTATTTTTTATCTCAAATATTCACTTTACCTCAGAAAATCAAAACCTTAAAATATTTTAACCAAAGATATATGGCCAAAAAATTAAAATGCCCACAACCGTTGCTGCAACTGCTGATAGAAAAACTGATGCTGCCATCAAATCTTTCAAAACTTTTGCTTTTGGGTGAACTCTTGGTTTTAGCATATTAACTAATTGCTCTAAAGAGGTGTTTAATATTTCTAAAATCAAAACTCCAAAAATCATAATCACTAAAACTATTGCTTCCCAAATTTTTACTTCAACCATTAGCATTGCTGCAACGACTAATATTCCAGCAACTACTTCTATTTTAAAATTCTGCTCCTTACGAAGTGCGAATCTAAAGCCAGCAACTGCATGCCCAAAACTATGTAACAATCTTCCTATTTTCATTTTTATATTTTTATTTCCTTTAGCATCCTGTTTTGCAAATCAAACATTTTATCTCCATGTTCGAAACCAATGATATGCAATAAGCTATGCACCAAATTTTTTTTAAATTCATTTAATGTTTCCAATCCATCTTCTTTTGCATATTCTTCAATAACTTCAAAGCACAAAAGCATCTCTCCAATGACTTTCTTGTTTGTTTTTTTGTAACAAAAAGAGAGTACATCAGTTGGTTCATTTACCTTTCTATATTCTAAATTATACCGCCTAATCGATTCTTTGTCGATAAGTGCAATACTAATCTCGAATTGTAAATCACCCTCAATAATACTCTCTTTTATAAGCCACAAAATACCTTTTTTGATAGTTTTTTCAATAAACGAATCAGAAATAAATTTCCGTAATGGATTGTTAATCTCAATTAAATTCATTAGAAAAAAATTAGACAAGTAACTTTTGAACAATTTCACGAACTCTATCTCCATCAGTCTTCCCTTTTAAAGCTGTCATTGCTGCACCCATAACCTTTCCAAAGTCAGCAGCGCTTTCTGCTCCAACTTTTTGGATAATTTTCTGAACCTCAACTTTGACTTCTTCTTCGGTAAGTTGTTTTGGTAGATATTTCTCCAGAACATTCATTTCGACTTTCTCATCCTCAGCCAACTCTTCTCTGCCAGCATTGACATATTGTCCAATTGAATCTTTCCTTTGCTTAATAGCTCTTTGAATAAGTTCTGTAACTTCTTCATCATTCAAACCTTCTTCACGCTTTCCTAGCTCAATTTCACGATTTTTAATTTCGGATTGCAACAAAGACAAGACTCCTTTTTCCAAGACTCGCTTCTCTTTAAAAGCCGCTTTGAAATCATTAACAATTGTTTCTCGTAAACTCATAGCTATCCGTGATTAAAATTTATTATGCTCCTATTCTCTTTTTGATATCTTTTAACTTCTCATCATCAAAAATACCCATCTTCTTGTATTTATCAACTTCCTTTTTGACTTTTTGCTTATACATTGCGTCATCTCTAAGTTGAGCTCTTGTTTTTTTCTTACTAAAGAATCTATTCTTTCGCGCTTGCGGAAGAATTTTGCTTTGTTGTAATTGACGAGTGAATCTTCTAATAAGACCTTCTGATGTCTCTTTGTCTCTTTTTTCTACTTCTACCATAGTAAACCTCCCTTCTCTGAAAAATTTTTAAATATATTTATCATTTCTATTTTCTTAAACTTATAAATAAAACTTAACCCTTAAATTCAACAAGGATGGATATCCTCACAAAGCTTTGTTCCGCCGATTAAATGTAAATGAATATGTGGCACTTCTTGCCCACCATCTCTACCCACACGAAACAATAATTTGTATCCGTCTGCTGCTAATTTATTTTCTTCAGCTAAATCTCTGGCAACAGAAATTAGGCGTCCTGCTATTCTTGCACCTTTTTCATTTTTTGGCAAGTGCGTAATACTTTCTATATGCTCCTTTGGAATAATCAAAATGTGTACCGGTGCAATTGGATTAACATCAGCAAAAGCAACAACCAAATCATCTTCATATAAAAATTTACTTGGAATTTCTTTTTTGATAATTTTACAAAAAATGCAATTCTCCATACCTATTTTGATTATATTTAGATTCCTACTTTTTAATCAGTTTATTTACCTCTTGTTCTTGCTTCGTTTTTTTTGCTGCGATATCAGCACTTTTTTTTAGTCTCTTTTTGACTTCATCTACAATTTTTTTGAAAGTAACAACCTCTTGCGATCCACTAATCATATCTTTTAAAATAATTGTTTCATCCAAAGCTTCTCTTTGACCTAATATCAAAACGATGCTTACACCCCTCTTATCAGCTAATCGCAACTGTGATTTCAGATTTTTTTTCCCAAAACTTTCAGCGACCATAACCCCCGAGCGTTCGAGTTCATCAAAAATACGAAGACTTTTCTTTTTTGCTAAATCACCAAGCTGCACAAGATAGACCTTTGCTACTGGCTCTTGATATGTTTTCGTGTTTTGCTTCATCATTTCCAACACAATTCGATCCATTCCACAAGCGAATCCAACTCCTGGTGTTTCTGGTCCACCTAAATTTTCAACTAAATAGTCATACCTACCTCCTCCGCCAAGAGCCCCCTGGGTTTCATCCTCATTGCTTTCTGGAAAAAATTCAAATACAGTTTTTGAATAATAATCTAACCCTCTAACTAAACGAGGATTAATTGCATATGGAATATCAATTTCATCTAAACATTCCAATAACATAGTGAAATGACTTTTACAGGAATCACAAAGATGATCAACTGTTTGTGGCGCTTGAAAAACCACCTGCATACATTTTTCCTCTTTACAATCTAAGATTCTAAGAGGATTTTTTTTCAATCGCTTCTTGCAGTCCATGCAAAGCGCTGCCTTTCTATTATTTAAATAACTTACAAGTAGTTTATTGTATTTTGGTCGACAATCTTTGCAACCAATACTGTTTAGTTGTAAAGAAATATTTTTCAAGCCAATCGCTTGAAAAACTCGAGAAGCAAGCTGAATTAGCTGTGCGTCCAAAATGGCATCTTGTTCACCAATTGCTTCAAACCCAAATTGAAAAAATTCTCTATATCTACCCTCTTGTGGTCGATCATAACGATACATCGGGCCATAATAGAACATTTTAACGGGTTTTTGTTGAGACTGCATTCCATGTTGCAAATAGGCACGAACCGCAGATGGAGTCCCTTCTGGTCTCAAACAAACATCATCACCTCCTTTTGTTTTAAATTTGAACATTTCCTTTTCAACAATGTCCGTTGTCTTTCCAGTCCCTCTTTCAAACATTTCTCTAGACTCAAGAACTGGCATATCAATTCTGTCATAATTATAGTCAGTTGCGATTTTTTCCACTGCCTTTCTAAGTCTTTGCCAATAAGGTTGCTCCTTTGGTAGAATATCTCTCATGCCACGAACCGTTTGAAACATTTTATTTCTATTTCTTTTGATTTTTACCTCTCCACTTCCCTTTTTTTCTTCTTCAATAGTTTTAGGCATAATTCGAAATGTCAAAAATTAATACAATTTAAATTTATTTAAAGGCCAAGCCCTCAACATCACTTTCCCAACAATATAATCACCTGAAAGAACACCCCAACTTCTAGAATCACTACTATGAGAACGATTATCTCCCAATACAACATACTGATTGTCTTCGAGTACAAATTCATCTTCCCCCCTAGTCTCAAAATTATTTGGTATATACTCAGTTTCGCTTAAGAAAAATCCCTCTGGATGCTCATCATTGTATATCTTAATTTTTTTGTTCTTAATTTCGATTTTCTCATTTGGTAGTCCAATGATTCTTTTAATAAAAAATTCTTCTGGGTTTCTAGGATATCTAAAAACAATAGGTGTCCCTCTTTTCAACTCCTTAAAATTATCAATTGTAAAAATCTCTTTTTCACCAGCAGCAACAACTGTTTTTTTATATCCCAATTCATTTACAATTAGATATTCCCCATCTTGAAAATTAGGTTCCATGGAAGACCCTTTAACAAAAAATGGCTGGAAAATAAAAGTTCTGATCGGAAAAATTATCAAAAAAGCCATTAACACTATTTTAATAATTTCCAAAACGAAAGAGCTTTTGGCTTCATATTTTTTATCAACTTCTTCACTCGAAGAATTGTTTATATCTTCAGAATTAACATTTTCTTGTTTTTCTGAATTTTTATCTTGTTTTTTCATATTCAAACAATTTTAATGTTTCGAATTTTTAAGTTATTATCGCATATATTATACTTCATTTTTACCAAAAAGTCAAACCTCTATTCCCCTTTATTTAAGGTATTTTTAAGCGCTTTCCGTATTTTTATTCTTTTTGTGCTATAATTTAATAAAATATCTCTTCTGCAACTTCAATTTTAATCATTTTTCAATGAAAGACTCAATTAAAAAAGGTTTTGGCTTTGGCTTAACTTCAGGGGTGATTACAACACTCGGCTTAATGATTGGGCTGTATTCCAGCACAAACTCTAAATCAGTTGTCATTGGAGGAATTATTGTTATCGCAATTGCTGACGCGCTTTCTGATGCTCTTGGTATTCATATTTCAGAAGAATCATCAAGCAAAAACTCTCATCGAGAAATTTGGGAAGCCACTTTATCAACATTTATCTCGAAATTTTCAATATCTATAATGTTTGTGTTCCCCCTTCTTGTTTTGGAATTAAAAATGGCAATCATAATATCTATTGTTTTAGGCATTCTGCTGATTGCAATTTTTAGCTATTATTTATCAAAAGCACAAAAAATATCTCCTACCAGTGTTATTGGTGAACATATCACAATCACTGTTTTTGTTATAATAGCCACTTATTATATTGGAGTTTTTGTGACTAAATTGAGTTAGGAAATTTTTAGTATTTCCTTAAAAATAAATTCCTTATGTGGTTCTCTGGAAGTCGGAAATCCATCTAATCGTTTTTGATATTCCTTGGTCTTACAAAAGTTTCCATATGAGTCGAATCAGGAACTTCAATTGTGTTCACATTTACATATAAATCAATTTTCACCATTCCAATATCAACTGGATCAATTGGCATAATCAATGGATTATTTACCATATCACTTGGATAATCTCTGTTATAATATTGAAACATTGGTTGCAATGCAGTATTAACAACTCCATTCCCAACAATTTGAACAGTGTCGTCATTTACCGGATATGTAGCTGGGAAACCAGTTGGTTCTGAAATGCCAAGCTTGAGCTGATTGTTTTCAGTAAAATAGTGTAGTCTTTCAGTGGTGGTATCATCGTCAATATTCGCAAAAAAAGTCAATTCTTCCTCACTAGCCACTTCAATTAAATAACCGCCTGCATCTGATTGTTTCGCTTCACGCAATTTGGCCGTAAAAGACCTAATCGTTTTTTGAACTTCCGCAACATTCATTCCCTGCTCAATAGTAAAGCGATTAACATAAAAAGCTCTTAGCATTACCAAAGATAAAATCCCAATTAATATAACCAAAAGCGAAGTTGCAACAATGAGTTCAACAATAGACATCCCTTCTTGATTTTTTTTCAATTTCTGCATTTTATTGTGGGGTCATCAGAATATTATCCACAGTTAAATTAAGCACATCTTTAGTTCCAGAATAATCAACGAAATTTGGAGCCTTAATCTCAATATCATATTCACCAGCCATCATCAAAACAACGGGGTCCTCTGTTACTGGAAAATATACTCTGCCATCTATAGATGTTATAGTCGTTTGTTCGAATCCGAGGGAATTTGAAACTTTTATTTCAGCCCCCTCAATAAGTTCGCCTGAATCATTATTTTCCACAACAATCAATAAAGAATCTACATTCTTTTTTGCAAAAATCAAATTGATTTCTTTATCATCTCCAGAAGAAAGATGTATTGGGATTACACTATCAGAACCAATGTATTCATATTCTGAGTTTCCCAATACTGCTAAGTTAGAAATTGTATAATCACCAGGGTCAATATTCTCTAAATCAATTTCCCCTGAAGAGTCAGTTGTTTTGCTTTCTTGTAATGTCAATGTATCGGGCATATCCGTCATTGTTCCGATAACTGGCCCTCCCTCAATCTCAATATCAATATCTTCTATTCCATCACCGTCTGAAATATCAACAGCCTTTAAAAGCAGGTTAGCTGCTTCATTTATAGTAAGCGTCTTAATTACAACATCCCCTTCTGTGACAAATAAATTGCTATTGACCGGATTAAATGATGAGCTTGGAGGAGGTGGATAAGTTTCCACCATCGCATAATCTGTTTTCGTGGCTGTTATTTTATACTCTTGAGCTGGAAGTCCTGGTATTCTAACATTTCCGTCAACACCAGTTGTAACTGACCCATGAATTGCAGGTGTATCAGTCACACTATCAATTTGAACATTTGCACCTTCAATGGGTTGTACTGCTGAATCAATTAAATTAACACTTAGGGTCCCACCTCCCGTATTAGATTCCAATCCTTCAGGAACAAACTTAGAAACAAAAACAATTTCCCTTTGACTCCCCCCAGAAATCCAAGAAATTTTCACTTGCGCCTTCTTGTAATCAGTTTCTATTAAATCATCAGAACCTGTGCCATCAAAATCATCATCTAAATACTCAATTTTGGTATCGATAGTATAAGTAAAATTATTTCTAGTGACAACTTCTGTTTGTAATATTGGTCCACTTGGAATCCAGTCCTGTGTTCCAATGTCATCATATTCAAGGTTTCTGATTATCTCCATTTGCTCATTGGCCAGTGCCACTGCTCCAATTTTCTGCTTTGAATTAGCCATCAATTTCGTAACATTAAAAAGGGCCATATAGAGACTAATTGCAATAATTCCAACGATTGCAATACCTACAACTATCTCAATTAGAGTTGTGCCCTTAGTGTTTTTAAAAACTTTTTTAAACATTTTCTTTTTTTAAATATTCGACATAACCGAATAAATTGGTGAGATAATAGCAATAGCAAACAAACCAACAGCTGCACCGATCACAACCATAAGAACAGGTTCAATTATGGATGAAAGATTTTTTGTTACTTGATCAACTTCCTCCTCATAAAAATATGCTAATTTTTTCAAAATTTCAGGAGTTTTTCCAGTCTCTTCTCCAACTTCCATCATCTGAATTACTAGATAGGGAAAAACATCTTGATAACCTTCTTTTAAAATTCTTGAAAGTTCAATTCCTTTTTGCACTTTTTGAGCAGATTCATTGCAAGCTTTTTTATAATAATAGTTACCTAAGGTATCAGAAGTAATTTTCAAAGCCTCGACAAGGGATGTCCCACTACTTAAAAGGGAGCTTAGTATTCTTGAGAATCTTGCGCTGTTTACTTTTGTTATAACTGTTCCTAATATTGGTGCTTTTAGAAAAATTTTATGAAAAAATTTCTGCCCAGATGATGTTTTATAAAACATTTGCACACTTACTACCGCTATAATAATTGCGGCTATAGTAAGAATTGCATTAGCCGCCATAAAGTCACTTATACCTATAACAACCCTCGTTAATACAGGCAATTCTGCATCAAATTCCTTAAAAATAACTGTGATCTTAGGGATAACGAATGCCATCATCAAAAAACCAATCACAATCATAACCACAATGATTACACAAGGATAAATCATTGCACCACGAACTTTTGAAACCAATTTGTGGTCTTTTTCTAACTGATCTGACAAAATAAGTAATATGTCTTCCAAGTTTCCACTGAGTTCACCCATTCTCACCATTGAAACAAAAACTGAATCAAATGCTTTTGGATATTTCTGCATAGAATCAGCAAAAGCTATTCCCTCTTTAACATCACCAGCAATTTTTTGAATAATGTTTTTAAATGCCTTATTCCTTTCTTGTGTAGCCAAAATTGTTAATGCTTTTGAAAGAGAGAGTCCTGACCCGATCATTACCGCAAGATGTCGACAAAAAATCATTCTGCTCTTAAGCGAAATCTTAACAAAACCACCAAAAAATGATGATTTGGCTTTTTTTGTTTCTATTTCCTTAATAGAAACTGGCCAAAATCCTCTTTTACGCAATTGATCGACGAGCTCCCCTTTGCTAGAAAAAGATGCTTCGCTAGCTTCAACTTTGCCGTCTTTATTTTTTGCTTCGTAATTAAATATGGGCATTTTTATTACATATCAGACTATTAAAATTACTCTTCCGTGACTCGTAAGACCTCTTCGAGCGTAGTAACTCCTGTCATTGCTTTTATTAGACCATCCTCAAACATTGAAAACATTCCCTCTTTTCTCGCCAATTTATCAATTTCATCAGCAGTTGAATTAGAACCAATCAATTTTTGAATACCCTCAGAAACTTGCAAAACCTCATAAATCCCAACTCGCCCCTTATAGCCTTCTCCTCCACATTTATCACAACCCTCGCCTTTGTAGAAAGTTGCTCCTTCCAAATTCTTAATTCCCTTCAACGCTTTTATCTCTTGACTATCACCCTTCTTAACTGCCTCGATAATCACATCGAAATTAAAACTATCACCTATTTTACTAAGTATTTTTGGATCAATCTTAAACTCCTTACTGCAATGTGGACAAATCTTCCTGACCAAGCGTTGAGCTAAAATCACATTGACCGTTGAGGCAATTAGAAATGGCTCCGCCTTCATATCAGCCATTCTTGAGATTGCTGCTGCAGCTGAATTTGTGTGTAATGTTGAAAGCACTAAATGTCCAGTCATAGCTGCGTTCATAGCAATTTGCATTGTTTCTGGATCACGAATTTCTCCAACCATTATAATATCCGGATCCTGCCTCAAAAGAGCTCTTAGGCCACTTGCGAATGTCATTCCAACTTTTGTTCTTACTTGAGTTTGATTAATACGAGGCATTCTATATTCAATTGGATCTTCAATAGTAGAAACATTTACCTCGGGAGTATTCAAAATATCCATCACTGTATATAGAGTTGTTGTTTTTCCACTCCCAGTTGGTCCTGTAACCAAAACCATTCCATTTGGGCGTTTGATTGCTGCATGAATTCTTTCAAGCGATAGTCCCCAAAAACCCATATCTTCCAAGGTTAAACCCTTGGCAGATTCGTTTAACACACGCATAACAATTTTCTCCCCATCAAAAACTGGCAAAATGGATACTCTAAAGGAGGTTTTCCTTCCATCTTCTTCGATTTTAAACCGGCCATCTTGAGGAATCCGGTGCTCGTCAAGCTTGAGATTGGCCAAAACCTTTATCCTGGCAATAATTCCAGATAATACTTGTTGGGGAAGCGTCATTGTTTCTTGCAAAACTCCATCTATACGATAACGGATATGTACTTCCTTTTCATCTGGTTCAATATGTATATCAGAAGCTGATTGTAAAATAGCATGCTTCAACAAGGTGTCCACTATTTTTATAATTGGTAAATCTTGTGCAATTTTTTCCAAATTTTCTTCAGCCGAAC
Source organism: Candidatus Moraniibacteriota bacterium (assembly GCA_041583775.1). Classification (GTDB taxonomy): domain Bacteria; phylum Patescibacteriota; class Minisyncoccia; order Moranbacterales; family DUUL01; genus UBA2772. Next base: position 22,048 of record JBFHFF010000010.1, on the reverse strand, counting down.
CCTCTTTCTCTTGCTCATCATTTATAATATCGCCAAACTCAGCTTTCAAACTTCTCTCATACTGTTTAAGTGCTGCTGATATACCGCTTTGTGAGGTGAAACAAGGTGAAATTTTAAATCCAGTCTTTTTTTTCAAAAAATCAATTGTCTGAATGTCATCTGGATTTAACATAGCAACACGCAAAGAATCTCCATGCTTCTGAAAAGCCACAATGTTATTTTTTCTAGCGATAGGCTCCGGAACTAACTGTAAAATATCTTTAGATATCGTTTCTTTCTCTAAATCGACAAATGGTATGCCTAAAATATAAGCATACATCTTGCGCAAATTCTCTTCAGTTATTGCTCCTTTCTCCAACAGAACATCACTCAATGGCCTGCCAGTTTCTTTCTCAATTGCCATTGCATCTGCTATCGTTTTTTCACTGACCATCTCAGCGTCAATTAAAAATTCTTTTAATTGTTTTGAGTCGACTTTCATATCTTATTTTTTATTTCTTTTTTGTTTTAGCCTCACATTCAATATTTACACTTCTATAATAAACCACTAACTTTTTTCACAATATCGTCAAGACTATAATTAGATTTTACCAAATAAGTTGTTGCTCCCAAATCTAATGCTTTTTGGATGTCTGAAGGATCACTTAGATTTGTTGATAAAATAACAGGAACATTTCTTGTGCTCGCATCGCTCTTGAGTTCACTAAGAACTTCGAATCCATCTTTCTTGGGTAGAATAATATCAAGCAAAATAATATCTGGTTCTTGTTCTTTCACAACATCAATAACAGATTCACCATCTTCTTCAGTCAAAACCGCAAAACCACCATCAAGAAAAGCCTCTTGGAGGGATTCTCTCATATTTTGTTCATCTTCGACTATGAGAATTTTTTTTTGTCTCTTAAGTTCCATTTTTTATTTTATAAAAGTTAATTTATATTTTTTAATACTTTAATTATACCACACTATTATTATTGTTTCTTTTTTGAGCGCAAAAATTTCAATGTAAACTCAGAACCTTTTCCTTCTTTTGATTTAAGCTCGATTGTGCCACCCATCTGTTCGATAACCTTTTTCGTCATAAACAAACCGAGTCCTGTTCCTTCTGGCTGAACTTTTTTCCCACCCTCACCTCGATAAAATTTATTAAACACAATATCTTTCTCACCTTCTTTTATACCAATCCCTCGATCTTTAATTTTAAGAGCTATAAATTCGCCATCTGGCTTTATTGATATTTTTATTGATTCTCCTTTCTTGCTATAACTTATCGCATTTTCAATTACATTAACTATTCCTATTTTCATTTTCTCACTATCAACACAAACTCTATGTTCTTTTTTATCCGACTTAAAATCAATTTCTATTTTTTTAAATTTAGAGAATCCAGATAGCATACCGATACATTCCTCGACAACTGTTTCTAGTATAATATCAGAATAAATCAAATGCTCTAGATTTTTATCTATTCGTGACATATTTAAAATATCAGCAATCATATTTGTTAACCTTTCATTCTCTTCATATATCCTATCTATTTGTTCGACCTGCTTCTTATTTAAGTTTTTACCAGCCTTTTTTCGCAACAACTCTATTTGCCACTTCATCGTAGTCAAGGGAGAACGCATTTGATGAGAAATAATTTGAATAAACTCTTTTTTTAATTTATGTGTTTCGACGATTTTCTTTGCTGACTCAGAAAGAACATTTCCGATAATAATAATGACTGCTGCTTCGATTGCTACCAAAATAATCACTCTTCCTGGATCATTGTCATATCTAGTCGCTAAAAAATATGTAATAAGCATCACAAGAATATTAACTACTGCCATTGAAATAAGCACAACATCTGGTAATTTCCAAATAGGAATTCCAAAGTCCCTGCTTTCATTTTTTAAATCTTTAATAAGCCCCATAATACTTATTTTTATAATAATTAATTAACTAGCGAAAACTAGGACTATAAATCAATGCCTTTATCATTAAAATTTTTCTATCAGTTCCTGGTGGCCAAGTAGTTCCAAGCGTCAACTCATGTCCCTCATAATCACGAGCTATTCTAAGATCATCAGGAGATACTTCTTCTTTAAATATTACTTTATATACAATTTTCTTTTCAGTATCATCGCCAAATTTCACATTGAGAATAATTTGATCCCCTTCTTTTATCTCTGACAATCTATTAAATTCTCTTTCTATTTTTTTTCCATCAAGTTTATAATCACCACTCAAACCAAAAACATAAGAATTTCCTCTTGTCGCAGGAAAGGCTGTCTCGGGGTACAAAATTGCTCCTTCGCCTATTCCTTTAAGAAAAACTTCTTTATCTTTTGAGTTCATCAAAGCAATTGGCAATTTAATCCTAACAGAAGGAATTTCCAACTCAACACTAACTCCGCCCTGACCCTTGGGATTTTCTCCTTTTAAAAGTTCAGCATAATCACCAACCCCATCACCATCTGTATCATTATTGTCTTGATTGGTCCCAAAAAAAACTTCGTGGATAATCTCAAGACCATCTCCATCAATATCTGCTTCATTTTTTATCCAAGGAGCATCAGCCAACTCTCCCTCTCCGGCAGGATTTTTCTTATTTTCAACCTCAACGCCATCAGAAAAACCATCATAATCAGAATCGGGCACTTTAGGATGGGTTCGGTATTTAAATTCCTCAAGATTTGAAAGTCCATCTCCATCAAAATCCTTCAAAGCATCTTTCGGATTTTTTTTATTTAATCCAAAAAGATTTTCCCACCAATCATAAAGTCCATCTGAATCAGAATCAACTCTTCCGATTCCATAAGGATTAAAACCTTTTATAATCTCATCTTTATCATAAAAACCATCGGAATCACTGTCGGCCTTTTTAGGGTTGGTTCCAAAATAAAATTCATTACGATTACTCAGTAAATCTCCATCCATATCCTCTGTTGCGTCGTTTTTATTTTTAATATCAAGTCCATTTTTTTTCTCCCAATCATCATCCATCCCATCCTGATCTTCGTCTTTAATCTTGATAAGTTCAAGTCCTTGTCTCTTGTCAGAAATTGTTTTTTTTATTGACTGATAATTAACAATCAAAAAAACAACTATTGTTATAACAAAAAATATCGCCAGAACCTTAATCCAAGTAATCCAATTGTATCTTTCGGGAGGTGGCGGGCTCGCAAAATCTTCTGCCTCCATGTCGTAAATTGTATAAAAATCTTTCATCTAATCTTGCTCCTATTTTTATTATAATTCCAATTCTGCCAAACCCTTTTTGGGCCAACTCAAATCACCATCAAAGCGTAATAATACTTCCTTAAAGCTATCATCAAGATTGGATTTCTTCTCTAAATCATAAGAAAAAGAATAGAGTTTTAGATTATCTTCTTGCCAACTATTTTCTTTAGAATTTTTTATTTTCTTATTTTTAACAAGTAAATCCACTTTCTTAACTGCCTCCTCACTCTTAACAAGAAAATGCAACTTTTCTTGTGTATCAAAAGAACATACAAAATATATTCCGTCTCCTGCTTCCTGCCAAACAAGAGCTTCTTTGGGGAGTTTTGTCTCCAAAAGAACTAAATCCCAATCATCTTTAGTCATCCCTGTTTCCAAAAAATCACCCTTTGCACTCCCACACCTAATCTTTTTTCCAGACTCACTTATAATTGAAAATTTTGCGTTCTGAACTTTATCAAGTAAATTAACCGTCTGATTTTTTTCATCTAAGACCAAACTTGCTATAACTTTTGAATCTTCTTGTAAAACACCAATCTCTTGTAGAGTTGATGTTGCTTTTCCTGAAAATTCTACACTAGCAATTTTCTCTTTTTTCTCGAAACTTCTTTTAACATCAACATTCTCTAAAACAAAATTAACAACTCCATTTTTTTCATCAATTCTCTCAATATCAATTTCATTAAAAATACCAATCCCTTTAACCCCCTCAAATTCCAAAACTTCAGGACTAAATTTTACTGCAAGAACAACTGACTCAACATCTTCTACATCAGTTTCAAGAAAAATATCGATATTAATATCTTCATTTCCTTGGAAAAAACTTTTCTGAGATTCTAGCGAAAGTGTTGCAGTCTTAGATTTTCCCGGAATAAGAGCAAGAATTTCTTCACCAAACGAAATTGGAAAATCCATCAAAACAGAAGAAAAAATAATTCCTAAAGAAACTGTCCATACTGTTACAACGCCATAACGGACCATCTGTTGAAAAATTGTTTTATCCTCTGTTTTATTTTTTTTATCAGACTCCCTGTCAGCCATCTGCTCTTGTCCCGCTAGTTGAACTCTCTCTGTTAAGATTACGGCATTGGCATGTCTTTCAGCAATTGAGGCAATTCTATCAGTTTCTTGATCAACACTCTCTTTATCTTTCTGTCTGATGTTTCTAGCTCTTGAAGAAATTTGACTTCCTTCTTGTCTTGTCCAAATTGCGCCAAAATTAAACAAGCTCATCCCGAGCATAAGACCAGCACCTACTCTTAAAAGTATTTTCCTTGTCCTCTGTTTCATCTTGTTGCAACGATATTGTTTAAACCACGCTCTTCTTCAAAAATCTCATTTATGGTTTTTAAAAATGTTAAACAAATTGCCTTTGGTGCACCCCGTAACATTTTTTGATACAATTTTGTCATTTTAATTTTGTACTCTTCAAAAAAATCAGGCTTCCCTATAGAACTAATGAGCGCAGCTTCTTGAAGCTCTTCGACATCTTTTAAATGTTCAATCCAAAGTAAGTCCAGAACTTTAAGAGTTACAATTTTTTCAATCTGTCTCGCCTTTTGCGTTGTAATATAATATTCAAAATCGTGATAATAAGACTCCATACTTTGATAAACCAAATCACGAACAAGGTTGATTGGATAGTCTTTTTTTTGTTCTACTGTTAATTTAAACCACTTGTTTCCAACCATACTATTTAATTTTTCTATTATATCCTGTACTTGTTCTTGACTTAAAAAGTTATTTTTAGCCTCTTGTTTTGAAATCACTTGTACAAAAAATTGAATCTTAATGAGCTTCAATGTCTCTTCTCGAAGATCGTCATCTTTGATAACTCTTTGTCTGTGTCGATAGAAAGAATTCCTTTGAATTTCCAAAATCTTATCGAATTCATAGCTAAGGATTCTTTGGTCAAAAAAGATACCTTCAACTCTTTTTTGTGCTTTATCAACAATCTTTTGCAAAATAGGATCCTCCACTCCTTCAGTGTAATCAAGATTTTTTCTAAGTTGTTTTAGATATTGGTCTTGCAAAGAATTCTTGAATAATTCATCCTCAGCTGAAATTAGAAATTGTGTCGAGCCAGGGTCACCTTGTCTTCCAGCGCGACCGATTAGTTGCTCGTCAATTCTTCTGGCATTATGCCTTTCCATTCCAATCACCATAAGCCCACCAAGTTCTTTAATGCTATCAGCTAATTCGATATCAGTTCCTCTTCCTGCCATATTAGTCGCAACAGTAACTGTTTGTGGTTGCCCCGCCGCCGCAATAACCTCTGCCTCTCTTCTGGTATGCTTGGCATTTAAAACACTACTAGGAATGTTTTTTTTCATCAATGCTAAGTGAGTTTTGTGAGATTTTTCAACTGATCTTGTACCAATCAAAACTGCTCTTTTTTTGAAATATTGCTCTTGCATAGTCCACGACAAGTAAGCGAGTTTATCCTCCCAAGAAAGAAAAAATCTATCATTCTTATCGTCTCTAATCAATTTTTTGTTTGTTGGAATTTGAACAACCTCCTTGTCATAAATCATTAGAAATTCTTTCTCAGATGATTTTGCTGTGCCCGTAAAACCAGTCATTTTTCGATATTTTTTGAATAAATATTGAAAAGTAATAGATGCTAATGTTTTGCTCTCCTCTTGAATTTGTAAATTTTCCTTTGCCTCAATTGCTTGATGGATTCCTTGAAAATATCGATGATTTGGCATTAATCTTCCAGTAAATTCATCAACAATCACAACCTTGCCATCTTCGATTACATAATCTTTATCTCTTTCAAAAAGAGTATGCGCCTTCAATAACCTCTCCACAAAATATATATGATCAATTTCATTGTCATTATTATATAGATTTTCAATCCCCAATATCTTTTCCAACTTTTTAATTCCAGGAATTGTTAGGGAGACTGTTTTTTCTTTTTGATTGACTTTGAAGTCAAGATTTTCTTGCAACTCGCGAATATATCCATTTAAACGCTGAAAGGAAACCTTGTCACTCTCACTAGTTTTTTTTGAATCAGAAATTACTAATGGTGTTTGTGCACCATCAATAAGCACACTATCCGCCTCATCAACAATTGCAAAATTCAAGCCCCTTTGACGAACATTACTTGCATCAAAAAGCATATTATCCTTTAGAAAATCAAAGCCAATTTCGTTATTTGTTACATATGTTATATCTGCAGCATATGAAATCTGCCTTTCTACTTCACCTGTTTCGCTAGTTACCACACCAACACTAATTCCCAATAGAGAAAATAGTTTTTCCACTCCTTCAGCGTCTCTTTTTGCTAAATAATCATTTGCTGTAACGATGTGCACACCTTCCTCAGAAAGTGCATTCAAAAAAGCTGGGAAAATGATTGAAAGAGTTTTCCCTTCTCCAGTTTTCATTTCGACAATTTTTCCTTCATTAGCAGCGATTGCGCCTTGCAATTGAACATTGTATGCCCATAGGCCAATTGTTTTACGAGCTGCTTCCCTGACAAGCGCATAGGCTTCTGGGAGTAAGGATTCCAAATCTTCACCTGCTCTTAATCGCATCTTAAGAAGAGATGTCTTTGCTATAAAATCCTTCTTTTTCAGAGTTTCAAATTCGTTTTCAAATTTATTTATTTTTGTGACTATGCGCCGATATCGCGCAAGATTTTTATCCATTTTTGTTTTATTTTTCTCTTTTAAGACGGAAAATCTCTTTTTTATACAAAAAACTAGCTCCTTGCTGAATCAATAGCCTTTTGTTTTTTCCCTCAACTTTTCAAATAGATTTTCCCATCTTTAAACACTTTATTCACAATTTGATTATAACACATTTTAATTAATTTAACGAAATTTTTTATATCACAAAAAGTATTGGGAAACAAAAAGTCGGAAATATCAATTGTGATATTTCCGACTCTCACACTTCTTGCAAAATCTATTATCTCCGCCCTCCACGAATCTCTCTATTAATTCGCTGGCTGGAGCCTCGAGCTGCACCTCCGATGACATCAGAGACTGCTCTCCCCAGAGACCTCTCCAACTGATATGCAAAACTATCCCTGTTTTGCCTAGAAGTCCAGGCCCTTTCCGCGGCTGCAGCGGCTCTGTTGTTCCGAATGGTAGCGTCATGATAACGCTGTATTTCACGAGCTCGCCTCATATATTCTTCAAAATCTCGGCGATTTAATCTCATCGCCATATTTGGGTCGATATTTAGTCGACGCAAGTTGGTATAAGGGGAATTCTCCCTTCCCCTATACTGTTGATGTCCATCATTCATTCCCCAAGCAAAAGCTGAGGAAGCTACGGCTAACGCTACAATCAAAATAATCATTATCATTGCTTTTTTTCTCATGATGCATCTCCTTCTATATTTGCAAGTTTTTTTATGTACTATTTAAATTATACATTATTATACTATTTTTGTCAATAGCAATAGCTCACCCTTCTCCAGCCACGCATCAAAAATCTCTCAATGTCAATATTGGCATATCTTTAGACTTTGTGATATTCTAATAAACTATCAAATCGAAAAGAAATTCCTATAAATAGCAAAATTCAACAAATAAAATGTCAGCTAGCTCAAATGAAGCAATCCCGCTTATCAATAAATCAGAAGAAATTCTTTTAATCATCCCACCAAATCCTACTGACGACATTCTTTCTTCGGCTTTTGCGCTTCACAACTATTTCAAAAAGCACAACAAAAAAAGTCATTTCTTTCACAAAGAAAATATTCCAAACAGATTGTCCTTTCTGGAAAAACCTGAAAAAATCCTTGATACACTAAATGGTTCAAGAGAGTTTGTTTTGATGTTTAAAACAAAATACAACAAAATCCTCAATGTCCACAGTGAAAATATGGGGGAACATTTTGAGGTTCGTATCACCCCTGAAAAAGGTTCAATTGATCCACGCGACTTTTCTTTTATGCCTTCTGATTTCAAATATGATTTAATTATCACTTTTGGTACACCAAGTTTAGAATCACTTGGAGATATCTATCACGAAAATACTGACCTTTTTTTCGAAGTGCCTAAAATTAACATCGACAACAAAAGTTCCAACGAAAACTATGGACAAGCAAATGTAATCGATGTCACAGCGTCTTCTATTGCAGAAATTTGCACCGGTCTCATTCTTGAACATGATGAAACAAAATTTGATAAAGAAATTGCTCAAGCACTTTTGACTGGAATCATTTCCGCAACTGAGAGCTTTCAAATGGCAACAACAACACCTCGAGCAATGATTGCCGCAGCAAGATTGATGAAATATAAAGCAAATCAATCAACTGTTATTCGCTATCTATATAAAACAAAATCCTTCTCTTTCTTGAAACTTTGGGGTCGCGTAATGGCTCATTTGGAATGGGATGAAGAAACGAAAATGGCTTGGGCTCTTTTAGATGCAAAAGATTTCAAAGAATCCGGTGCAAAATATGAAGATATTCCATATATTCTTGAGGAAATTCAAAAAAACTTTTTTGAGGGACAGGTTTTTGGAATTTTCTACTACGAAAAAACTGGTGAAACTGCAGCTCAATTATATTTTGCTGACATCTTAAAAGCGAAGCAAATTGCAAAAGAATATGGAGTAACAGCAAATGAAAACGCTGTCAAAATTAACTTCAAAACCAAAGAGCTTGATTCTGCTGAAAAAGATTTTATGTTAAAAATTGAAAATGTGGAATAGTTTATATAGTTCAATTAGAAAAGGCTTAATGTCCGTTGCGGATATTAAGCCTTTTTTATATTACATTCACTTTAGAATCTTGCAATCATATAAACCTTCGGTTTTATGAATCACATCTTTTCTGGAGCGTCAATTTTCATCAGCTCCAATACTTCCACTAAAGTGCTTCTGGCTGCTTCTACTAATCCCAAACGAGCAGCTGAAAGATTTTTATTTTCAGAATCCAAAACTTTACAGTTATGGTAAAAACTATGAAAACGGTCTGCCAATTTCATTGCAAAATACGGTAATTTATGCACCTCGTAGGAAATTGCAATTTCCTCAACTAACTCTGGAAATTTATTAAGATGCTTTATTAGCTCTAATTCATTTTCATTTTTCAAAAGACTAAAATCTGCTTTCTCAATATCACAAATTTTTTCTTCTTCTTCGTTTTTTCTAAAAATACTTCGCATTCTTGCGTGAGCATATTGTACATAGAAAACTGGATTTTTATCTGACTTCTCCTTTGCGAGTTCAATGTCAAAATCCATATGTGTATCAGCACTATGCATTAAAAAGAAAAAACGAAAAGAATCTTTTCCAACTTCTTCTAGCAAATCACCTACTGAAATATAGGTCCCCGCTCGCTTCGACATTTTAAATTCTTTCCCATCTTTAATTACGCGTACAAATTGTGACAAGATAATCTCCAATTGCCCTTTATGTCCCAATGCTTCAACAGCTCCCATAACACGAGCAACATCTCCGTGATGATCGGCGCCCCAAATATTAATCACTCTATCAAATCCACGATCAAATTTATTCTTATGGTAAGCAATGTCACCACCAAAATATGTTAGTTCTCCCGTTGATTTCCTCACTACTCTGTCTTTTTCATCCCCAAAATTAGTAGCCCTAAACCAAAGAGCTCCTTCGTTTTCATAAACCAAATCTTTTTTTTGAAAATCTTCAAGTACCTTTTCCACCTCCCCACTTTCATGCAAAGCTTTTTCTTTGAAATAATTGTCAAAAACAATCCCCAGATTCTCCATTGTAGGTTGAATAATTTCCTCTATTATTTTCTCAGCAGCCCACTGCCCAATTTCAAAAGCATTCCCTTCAAGTTCCTCTGGGATTTCTTTGTGCAAGGAATCAATATAATCACCTCGATACTGAGCCTCTTCATCTTTCAGCACAGAATGCCCCAAAACTTTTATTTGATTTCCAAAATTATTCACATAATATTCTTTTTTCGCTTCAAATCCAGCCTTTTGGAAAACATTAGCAAGAGTATCACCCATCGGACCACCTCTTCCATTGCCAAGATGAATGGGTCCAGTTGGATTTGCACTCACAAACTCAACTTGTATTTTTTCCCCGTGCCCCAAATCAGAATTTCCAAAATTTCCTTTTTCTGCAAGAATTTTTGCAACTATTTCTTGAAGATATTCTTTTGATAATTTGAAATTCAGAAATCCTGGTCGCATAACCTCAATTCTTTCAAAATCACTCACTGATTTATTTTTTTGAATTTCAGTTACAATTTCCTCGGCAATTTCAAATGGATTTCTTTTGAGTCTTCCCGCTAATTTCATTCCTATATTGCAAGAATAGTCCCCAAATTCTTCTGGAGGATAATTAATATCAATTTCACCTTTATCTATTTCAAGATTGTTATATTTTTCTTTAACAATTGAAAATATCAAATTTTGTAACTCTTTTTTCATAAAAACTGCCAGTTCTAAATGTTTTTTAATACTTAGAGTATAGATTTCTTACCACTAAAAAGCAAGTTATTGGCTGTTTTAATCAAACTCTTGCAAAATTAGTAAAAATGTATATAATTGAATTTGTTACCAACTTTGGTAATTTTTATGTTAAAGTTGAAACAGAAAAATATTCCCGGGTGGCGCAGTGGTAGCGCAGTTGACTGTTAATCAATTGGTCGTCGGTTCGAATCCGACCCCGGGAGCAAGTTGCCAGTATTGGCATATTCAAGAACACCTTCAAAGGGTGTTTTTAGTTTAAATAGGAGCTTTTTGCCCTCTAGTTCACAGTTCTGAAGTAAGAAATTCAAAAGTTGTATCTTATTCTCCACTTCAGAACTTTCAAAGATTTCCCAAGCCCTTTGAGTTAAGTCTATTATCTTATTTGGAGCAATATAAAAGTTTTGATTGCCTTGAGTGTGTTCCTCAAGTTGGATCATTAAATCATTTTCTTCAATATTATATTCTTCTGCTTTTTTATCATACTCTTCCGTAGTAATACACAAAATTCAAATTATTCGTTGAAATATTTTTTTTTAAAACTTTTTTTATAAGAATTATCATATTTCATTTTTAGAAATTGTACTTGTAAGTCTATGTGTTTAAAATCATTTGATATTGCTACTTCTAGAAACTTATCAAATTCCATTTCTTCAACTATTATATTTTCTGACTCTTCCAAATTCTGATTTGATACTTTTTTACAATTTTTTGCAATAAAAAAATACTTTCTTGAGATAATCGTTTGTGAATAATTAGCATCAAACCAAGGAATCAATTCATCAGAAACATATCCTGTTTCTTCTTTTAATTCACGTTTTATTGCAAAACTTGGGTCTTCACCTTTTTCTACGCCTCCACCAGGTAAAGCATAGTAATCTTCTTTATCAGCAAATAACTTTTCCTTGTTCACAAGCACTTTGCCCTCTTTTGTAAAAGCCAAGACCCTGACAACATCTGACATAACCACATATTCATAAATACCTTTTGAGAACTTTCTATGATAAATTGAAGATACGATTCCTTTGTACTGTAAATCTGATTTTTCCTTATTAAAATGATTGAAATTCATAAACTATATTTTATATAAATATTACCCTCCATTATTAATTACCGTAACACAATCAGTCAGTCAGTCAATACAATCGATTATACAAGATGACACATAAGCAACACTTTCGAAAATTCAGCAAGAGTTTTGTAATTTCAAGATTAGTTAATTTAGTCACCAGAATCTTTGTGCAGTAATTATATAAAAAAATAGCCTAATTGGTTTTACCAATCAGGCTATCTCGTTGATATGTTAAAGGTTTCTTTATGCTATTTTCATACTTTCAAAGAAATTGTCTATAGCACTCATGTTTGTAGAATATAATAACTTCATATGAGGTAGATCACTATCAATCTGCTCCTCGATATATTCTTCGGCAATAATGGAAAGTCTGTCTTTAATTAATGCCTTGGTTATTTTTTTCAACTGACAATGTGTAGTATAATCATAGTCATCCTTGATTCTAAATAACATCCTGGTAATTTGACCTCTGATGTCTCCAAAAACAAACTCAAGTATATGTCGTTTGTTTTTGAATATCTTCTCATCAAAAAAATCAATTTCCCCTAATTCATTGCTGAGTATTGGAGGAAAAAAATCAATACAGTACAATGTATTATTATGAAAGATTAAATTTTCAGGTTTCAAATCAAGCATAACACCAACACGAACTGGGTGTTCAACAGAGTTGAAATTTAATATCAACTTACCAATAAGATCAGTCCAGGCTATAAATAAGTTACCCGTAGAGAGATCGCCAAAGGTATTTTTTCCTAGATATTCATCAATTATCTCTAAGTATGAACAGTCCTTATTATTTACTAATTCAGTGTAAAAATTTCTCGGAGTTCCAAATCCAAGATCTTCTACTCTTTTTCGATAAGTAATTGATCTACTCAACCATTTCTTTAACTCTGAGTAGCTTATTTCATAACCGATCTTTTTTCTAATTGCCATGCATTCATCAACACTGCCCAAACTTACAACACTGTGATGACCCCCCGATTGAAATTTCTTTGATTTTATAAATTTACTCATACATCCCTCCGGGTCCAATAACCAAACTAGAAGAAACTTTGAACTCATCCCAGCTCGTAATTAGATCAATTGATTTTAGTTCAAATGTTTTAAATTCATTCCTCATTACCACAAGAGCTTTCGTTGCATAACCTTTTTTAATAGATTCTCTTAACAAAACGAACAAACTCTTGTCAAAATGTTTTACAAAAATTAGAACTCCTCCTATGCTAGTACTTTTTGTCTTGGTTAGCATGTTACTAAAATACACATACCCTTTTTTATCTGTTACAAAGGTGGGGACATGCAACTCGCACTCTATTCCCAGAGCATTAGCTACGGCTATAGAAATAGTTGCTAATTCCTTTTCAAAAAATAGTACTTTTGTTAAATCAATTTGAAAGTTTAAAATTCTTAACAACAGCCCTTTCAATTGCGTCAAGTCATATGACTCTTTTATCACAGTCAGCCCTCTAAGTTCTTTGGAGGAATAATGATATTTTGTAAGATCTGGAATAATAAAAGAACTATCCCTATCTTTTATATCTTTTTTCATATACTCAAAATATCTTCTATTCTCCGTAGATATAACCCCTAGGAAAACTCTGCCCCCCAGAATAATATTCCTTTCTGTAGACGGCATTATATAGACTTCAGTTGGGGTTATAGCCATATTATAAGAATGCCCTCGTGAGTATAGCTGTGAAACAATATGAATTGTTTTTTGCAGTCTAAACTCAAAATTACCACTAATCACGACTGCCTTTCTGTATTGATCTTGTACGATCCCTACATTTTTTTCTATCCACTGTTTCGGAATTTTAAACAATATAGCGTCTGGAATATGCAACAATTGAACATGTTTATGAAAAGGAAGAGATTTTCTAACTGGCGAATAGAGTAAGCAAGCATTAGTATTTACTACTGCTATCATCCACACCCGTAAATCATCAACCGTAGAGTGAGTAACATGATCTTTAGAAACTAAAGATACTTCAAAGTCAGTACTAGCGTATTTATTTCCTACAAATATCCAATCCTCTAATTTGCCAAGAGTTGCTTTGGGAATTGCCTCAGTGCAATATGGACATCTATCTTCTTCGGAATGTTCTAATGAAGAACAGGCTACTGTTAATTTTTCACTACAACCACTAGTTAAGCAAATCACTCCATGATCCGTTTTAACTTTATCAATCATTTTTGATTTTTTGTAAAATTTTGCTGAATCTATTAGATTCAATATGGTAGGTATTTTTGCCATTAGTTGCCTCCTCCTTGCATTTTTAAGTTCAACTTTTTTTATAGTTATTAAAAACATATAGCTTCACATTTGTAAGCTGAATAAATAACCTATAAGTATTCAATTGTAAAAAAACTAAATCTAATCAATTTTAAACTTACACTTAAAAACTAGTAAGAATATTACTAATTTTTAAATATAAATCTACAAGTGCATAAAGTTTACCAGTACTATATATCGCTTAAAACCTTTACTTTCAAAACTTCAAAGTATATTTTAGCATACACTAGAAAATAGATTTTATCAATCTTTATATCTTAAATCAAATCTCCAAGTTTATTTAAATGCTTTATTGATTCAGAAAATAACCCGATCTCTAAGTTAATTTTTCTATAATTAAAAGTTCTTAATGTATCCACTAGGGGGAGCTAATGCCTTTAAAAGCCTTTACCTAAGGGCTTTTTTGTTTAATTTATCTATGCAAATTATGGGCTTATTCAAAAAATGGTCCGAATTACAAACTCGGATCGTCACTAAAAGTGATTTTTGAGGAAATCTAAAACTGACATTTTTGAATTTAAACTTGACTAAAACACTTCTCTTTTGCTATATTCAAGCCGTGCCTAAAAGCACAAGAGGGCAACATAATTCCACCAAAAAGGAATTTGTTGTTTTTTAGTCCTTTAAAAAATTTAGTAGTCCAAGATTAATCTTTGAGAAAGGAGGTAAATAGAAACGTTTAGTATCTGGTATTTACTACATCGTCTTCTTATTTTAGAGAAGATAATCTGAACAAAAATCAAGAAGGAGTCGTAAAATGACTAAGAAAAGTTTATTTGGAGTGATACTTGTAATTTGTTTGTTTTTTGTAGTGGGAAGCGTACTTGCTAACCCTGCGACATGGGCAAAGGAGACCGCTTTGGAAGATTGGGCCGCCACTTTCACAACAAGCCCTACATTTACTTCAAACGCTTCAGTCAAAACTTCTGATGGCGGAATGATAACAGTGGGAAGTTTCAGGGGCATCAAACTCATCACAGGGGAATATAAAAGACTGTTCGCATTGAAAACAGACAGTTTTGGAAATCAGCTCTGGTGTAAATTGTACAACCTAACTGACTCAAACTACGGAAACGATTTCTACGCTTGCACAGAACTTCCAAATGGAAATATTGTAATAGTTGGGAGGCGCACTTGGAGTCTTGAGGGTGGAAAAGGAATTATGCTTGAAATAAATTCAAGCGGAGATATCCAAACTGCACTTGAATTCCCCGGAGCCTTCACTTTTAAGTGTATCAAAACAACAAGTGATGGAGGGCTCATCATTGCAGGAATGGAGGGTTTCTACAATAGTAGCTACCCTGTCGTATACAAGTTGTCAGCAAACTTCACAGTGGAATGGAAATCTGTTATCGAGGATTCAAATGCGTATGTAGGTGAAGATTGCATTTGCGAAATTCCCTCTGAAGGATATTTTTTAGCGACATCTAGTGGCGGGATTATCGAATTAAATTTTGATGGAACTGCCCAGTGGAAGAAAACGTTCCACATGGGAATTTCATTTTTATATGATTCTTCGGTTTATGCTCTTTCAAATGGCAACTTGATGTTGGTAGGCTATTACTTGGGCTACAGTCATTACGGAACATTGAACCAGATAGATCCTGACGGAGTTCCTGTTTGGACTAAATGCAGGTATTTTAACAAATCTAACAAACCGAAAACTTTTACAGAGACGGCTGATGGTGAATTTATCGTTGGCGGTCCATCGTATTATACTGGTTCTTTGATGTGGTTTTCGCGCTTGCATTCTGACGGTAGTACTGATTGGATTAGAAAATATGCCAATACTTACGGGGTTCCTTTCTTCTTTATGGGGGAAGGTGAAAATTCAATCTTTGCAGTAGGTTCAGGCTCTGCTGGTGCATGGAGAAGTATTTTAAATGTCAAAACCGATCAAACTGGTGCTATTGGAGAGGCCTGCAATTTTCTTTTCGAAGAAAATCCGGCTGGATTTAATCTTAACACATATGAGGGCAGCACTACGATCGTGTCTTCTTATGATGTAAGTGGATTAATTGACTTGGAAACTGCACCACAAGATTCTAACGAACAACTTGCTATCACAGCTGAATCTGTGACGATGGAAACCACAACTACCTATGAAACAAAAGCTGTTCTCGAAGTTCAATTTGATGACACTAAAGGGTTGAATGTCACGGGAGAACTTCTAAGCGACAGTTCTGTTGTCATTGACTGTGGAGATGGTATTAATGATTGCTCTGAAGAGCTTTCTGATGGAACCCAGGTGAGACTTTCTGCTACCGCCAAACCAGGATATGTACTTGATTATTGGGATGATGGTGTGAGTACTTGTGTTTATAGCAACCCAATGATTACAACTGTATCGAATGATGTTGTTTGGACTCCGGTGTTTTCTGAAACTCCCATTTATTCACCTGTTCTTCCTGTGAATGGCGATATTGCACTCGATTACAAAGCTTACACTACATGGAGACCAGTCACTCCTCATAATGGAATTGATTATTCTTCTAATTTGAGCAATATTATCAAGGCAGCTGGTAAAGGTATAGTACATAGTTACACTAAGGTAGATGCAAGTAGTTTTGGTGCAATAGGTCCCGATATGGATGGTCCTGCAATTTGGATTAGGCACATGCTTTCATCTGGTGAGCCTGTTTATATTCTTTATGGTCACACTGCTTCAAGCTGGGTTGATAATTCATACTATGATGGGGGAAATTTCTTCTTTAACTGTAGTTATACTATCAGTTTACAAACTGGGTATGAAGTTAACGCAGGCGACACCATTGGATACTCAGCGCCTTTTTATCACAGCGGGGAACTTCAAACACATCTGCACTTAAGTGTATTTAAGCCGAAGAAGAAGGAGGACGGGACATATTATGGTCCACCTAATAGTGGTTGGGGTTATAGTGACTTAACTCTTCCAACGGGAAACTATATTGACCCAAAAGTTTTCTTTAGTAACTATCATCTTTCGGATGACGTTGAATAAAAAGTCTTTAGGTAAACAACCTTTAGATATTTAAGAGTCAAATTCTTTATTGAAGAATTTGACTCTTTTTTATTTGGATTATTTTGTGGTATAATTTATTTATAAATATAAAAACTTTTAAATGAAAAAAACACTTCAAGTCATAACTACTTTTTCTTTAATAATGGCCTTTTCTGCTACAATTATCTATTACAAGTTGAGCTTGCAAAAAGCTGGTCAGGACTGTCGGACAAAGAGTCGGGAATTGAGTAGAAAAATTTCTATTTTAGAGAACCAGATTTCAGAAAAGGAACAGGGGGAAATAAATACTGAAAACTGGAAAATCTATACAGATAAGAAAATAGGAATAAAATTCAAATATCCAGAAAATTTTTTAGCAAAAGAAGAGAGCTCCCTCGAGAGAATCTCAATAAAGTCGACGGAAGAAGGGGTTGAAGTGCCTTATTTACAAATTCAATTTATATCTAATACTATAGACTACTTGATAGAAGATTCAATATCTAGAATTGCAAAGCCAGACAGATATAACGATGTGATTGAAAAAGACATTGTAGTGAATGGTTTAGATGGAAAAATGATTGGTAATTCTGGTCAGAAAGATACTGAGAGTGTAAATTATAGGGAGATATTTGTTAAAATATCGGAAGATAGGGTTATGTTTGTTAAAACTATATCAATTGATGACTTAACATTGGCAATATTTTTAAAAAATATTGAATTTGATAGATAAGTTAAATAGATACTAAAACTTTTTAATCACAGCAGAATTCCTGCAACAATTCTAGACTTCTAGCCACTTCTCCACTTCGTATGTTCCTAAACACATCAACTAGTGGGAGCTAATGTCTTTAAAAGCCTTTACCTAAGGGCTTTTTTGTTTAATTTATCTATGCAAATTATGGGCTTATTCAAAAAATGGTCCGAATTACAAACTCGGATCGTCACTAAAAATGATTTTTGAGGAAATTTAAAAATGTTGTTTTGGATGCCAACGTAAATGGCGATGGAATGCTAAAGGGTGGACTGAATAACAGGTATGATGAAGATGAGGATAAAAATGAAGGAGCATACAACTATGGAATAAGAGATGTGGGTCATTGGAAGATTACAAGGCCTTGATCATAAACTATGAAGAAAATATAATTACAAAACGAGGATAAAATTTAAACCCCCGCCGAGCAGTGACTCGACGGGGGTTTAAATAATTGAAAAATCTTTAATTGAACTTGACTGTTGAAATTATTTTTTCAAACAAGTCTCTTTTTTCGAAATCCAGCTCTTTTTCATAAAAACTCATTCTGAAAGCTCTATTTTTGTCCGATATACAGTATACACTGGTATACGTATAGTTTTCGTCTAAAGTTGATTTATTCTCTGTGATTCTTAAGGCCCCCTCTCTACCATCAATAATCAATTCTTCTTCAGAAAATAAATGTGGCCCAGGGTTGTTATCATCTGCAGTATGCTTACGAAGCGATTGATTATCAAAACATTTCTGATTTGGTTCCAGCATAATGAGTCCAGTCCCAATTGAGGCAACCCTAACAATGCTGATACCATTTCTTTCTTCATATAAGTCATTGCCTTTTTTTATCCAATACTCAGGGTACTCTATTGAAAAAGGAATTTTTTCATAGGTAGAGAGTTTTTTATAATCACTCCAATTTTCTGTAGTAGTAGCAGATTCAGTTATAAAGAAATCTTTCCTCCATCCAGAAATATCACTTTTGCAAATATTTGTGTCTTTTCCTGCTTTAAGTTTCTCCTCCTGTGTTTTAATTAATTCTTTGCTTAATAAGTTCTTTTCTTTATCAAAACGCATTTTTAGCCCTGCAATATAAACCAATCCTCCAGTTGCAAATAGAAATAAAATCACAACAAAAATCACCAATAATTTTTGTGTTGCGTTAGGTGAAGACTTTCTTACAGTGCCTTTAAAAATTTTCTTTATTTCTTTGTTTTTCATTTATTTTTGTATTTTAAAATTACAATTTCATTGTAGTATATAAACAACTTTTTTAAAAATTTAAATTCAGAATATATGATGGTTCTAGTTTATTTTTCTCACCAAGGCATATTGAAACCCACTGGACTGAAAAATAAAATATTGTACTGATCCAAGTTTGTAACTCTGAGTAGCGTGAGGCAGTCTAAAAGACTCTTTAATCACAGCAGAATTTCTGCAACAATTCTAGACTTCTAGTCACTTCTCCACTTCTTATGTTCCTAAACACATCCACTAGGGGGAGCTAATGTCTTTAAAAGCCTTTACTTAAGGGCTTTTTTATTTTATTTATCTACACTATCACCCATTCACAATAACAGAATAATTCAATCTTCTAAGTAGCAAAAACCATTGACATCCCCTGTATTTGTGTGCTAATTTTAACTTAATAAATAATAACTTTATCTGAAAGATGAAAAAGTCAATAATTCTGTCTGTTTCTGTTTTGATTGTTGTTGTGGTATTGGGTGTTTTTTTTATTATACAAAAGAATAAAAATGTAGAAACAATCATTGATTTAGGGAATGGCTGGAAATCATACTCCAATAAAGAGATTGGAATTACTGTTAGAATCCCAGCTGATACAGAAACAAAATATGAGCTTGAGGGAGATAAAAAAGAATACCCAACTACAAGATTTTCAAAAGGACCCATTGCACTAATAAGCTCAACTAGCTTTCCTTCTCCAGGACATACTACTTATGAAGAAGAAGTAGCAAAATATCGAAAAAAAGTAGAGGAAAATAGTGGTGCTTGGAGAACTTCACCAAGGGACAAGAGTAAAGGAATTGAATCTAGAGATATAGATAAAGAAATAGAAATTGATGGAAAAACTGCATTTATTCAGTTTACTGAAAAAAAGAATGACGGACAAAATTCTCATACTTTTACTGTAAATGATTTAAAAATTCCAGGGGAAACACAAATGAATCGTGTACTGTTTTTTTCAAACACGGACAATTTTTACAAACAATACCCCCAGCTTATACTAGAAGATTTTTCCGATGAGACATTGGAACAAAATATGCAAAAACATATTAATGTAATCAAGGATTTGATAATTTCAGTTGACGATTTTTAGTTTTAATGCAAATAGTATTTTCTGAAATTACCCTTCTTTTTGTAAGGATAATCTAGTGAAAATGCAATAACGCATTTTTATGCTCAATAAAGAGTAGACTGTATTGTAATTTGAAAACTAAACATAGGGGGTGTTGTTATGGCAAGAATAATTGTTATATTCTTAGCATTATTTTTTTGTGCATCATTTGTTCAAGCAAAGATTATCTTCGTAGGTTCACATGGAGGCTATGAGGCATACACAAGTTATTGGGATTCAGGATGGACATACGACCCAATTGCAATGGCGAATAATCAAGGGACCGATAGAGACACTGCTGAGAAAGTAGCAAACAATAACGGCAACGGTGTTGATGCTTCGATTTTTTTTGTTTATGAAAATTCTTTAAACGTTCTTTTCTCTCTGATTTCTAAAGACACAGCAAATGTTTCGGTGGGAAAAGGCTATATCCAACAAAACTATCAAGAAGGAGACTATGTTTTTTTGGTAGGCTATAGCGCTGGCGGGAAATATGTAATCAACCTTGCCGATGAACTCAGGAAGGAGAATATTCCAGTTCATTTTCTAGGGATGATCGATCCCGTTGTAGGTTTTTTAAGAAACATAACAATCCCAGAGAATGTTAGACTCGCTGAGATTTATATTCAGCGGTATGAGATTTGGAATGTTTTTCAAGAAGGATTTCCTTTCTTTTTCTACAACAATTCTCAGACAGAATACCATGCTTATGTTGTAACTGGTCCTGGTATTGATCACATCACAATTGACAATCAAAAAATTGTCTGGAGTAATCTAGGCGGTAGAATGCTTTCAATTGCTGGAACTGGTCCTGGTCCTGAAATTCCATCCTCTTCTAACAATGCAGATGTAAAAGAAGAGGCGCCTACTATTACTTCCGCTGGAGCAAGCGATGGAATTGGTCTTCCTGGTCCTGGCTACGAAACAGCAGCCATCGAATCACCAGACCCAAACCTTCCCGACTTCATTGTCGATGAACTTCAACTCCAAACACCATCAGGTGTCGAGCAATACCAATATGAAACGATCGATGAAATCAAAATGCATGCTTGGTTTGATAACATCGGAGAAGCTAACTGGGCCGGAGACCACGAAGATATGGAAGTTCGCTTCTATTTATCAAAGGGCTACAAGGAGGATGCTCATGATGAGTGGAAACATGTAGGCACAGACAATATCAAGAAGGAAAATATCCAAATTAGCGATCCTCCTAAACACGAAGAAGAGGGTCTCAAACTTTGGGAGTATCATCTTGAGCCAGGAGTATACAATATTGTGGCCTGTGCTGATCGCACAAAAGATCAAGACAATGGTGATGGTGATGTTCCAGAAGAACATAAATCAAACAACTGCTCCACTGAAGCAGTCTTTACTGTTGTGAAGCCAAATAAGGATCCTTACGGTCATATTGATTCTGTTACAAGCAGTCAAATCAATGGCTGGGCAAAAGATGATGATTCATATGACCCCACCGATGTTCATGTCTACAAAACAGATATCTATGGAAATAATTCACAATTTGTGGAAAGTTTTCCCGCTGATGACTATCGAGTGGATGTTGATCAGCACGCTTTCTTCTGGAATGTTCCAGGAGGTGTTAAAGATGGAATTGCTCATCAACTCTTTTTCTATGCGATAAACAGTCCTACGGGGAATAACCCTCAGATAGGCTACACTAAGTTTCTCTCAGCTAATCCGATTGGAAGCCACTATCCTGTTTACAGATTTTACAACAGTACGAGTAATTCTCACTTTATTACGATAAGTGAAGGAGAAAAAGACGGCCTAGTTTTTAATAGCAGTGTCTGGAGAGCTGAAAGAGCCGTTTTCCGCGCATTAAAGACTCAGGAAGCTGGCTCTGTTCCTGTGTACAGATTCTATTCTGGACAAGAACATTTCTACACCGCATTTGAGGGTGAGAAAAACAATCTCATTGGTAGCACTT
>JBFHFF010000009.1:0-53311 GCA_041583775.1 Candidatus Moraniibacteriota bacterium | reverse complement strand
GGAAAAGGTGTAACACAAATACATACGGAAGGAGTTGGTTTGGGACTATATGTTTGCAAAAAAGTCATTGAAGCACATAAAGGAAGAATTTGGGCAGAATCTCCTGGAGTAGGAAAAGGAAGTGCTTTTTATGTGGAGCTCAAAAGTAATTTCAGTCCGAAATTATCAAATATTCAAAAACAAAGAATTGAGCAGGCTAAGAAATTGAAAAATATGTCTGAAACAAGAGATTCATAGATGAAAAATTATAAAAAAATAAAACCACCTCTCTGGTGGTTTTATTTTAAAAAGTATATCTTGTCTTGCAAAGATTATTTTGCTAAGCTTTTTGAAAGTCGAGATTTTTTCCTTGAAGCAGTGTTCTTAGTAATTGCTCCTGTTTTAACTGCTTTATCAAGAGACTTTTGCACAGTAACAAAAAGTTTTTGTGCTTCAGCAGTTTTCTCTTCTTTGATTGCTAAAAGAAAGTCCTTGATTGCTTTTCTGTATGCAAGTTTTCTCATACGATTCTCAGCTGTTCTTCGTGCTGTAACCTTAAGATATTTTTTTGCCGATTCTAGATTTGGCATTTTTTTATTTAATAAATATAAATTATAAAAGTCTGAGATACTTTTAACTCAAATGGTTTCTCGCAGGTAGATACTTTTAGAGCCAACTCGAAACTCTTAACAGACTATCATGCTCTGGAAGTTTTGTAAAGGAAATGTTAGTATGTAAAAGGATAATTAAAAATAGAACTAAACAAAAATGATTGGAAAGCTAAATGGAAGATTGGACTCTGTTCATAAGAATTTTGTGGTATTAGATGTTAATGGTGTGGGATATAGAGTTTTTCTCAGTGAAATTTCTTTAGGAAAAGTTGCTATAAAACCTGAAGTTTCTTTGTTTATTCACACGAATGTGAAAGAGGATCATATTCACTTCTATGGATTTGAGTTAATGGAGGAATTAGAAATGTTTGAATTATTGCTTTCAATTTCTGGTGTTGGACCAAAGGCTGGATTGGGAATTTTGACGATTGCGTCTCCAGCAACTCTTAAAAATGCTATTAAAAAAGGAGATCCAAGTATTTTAACGAAAGTATCTGGAATTGGAAAAAAGACAGCGGAAAGAGTAGTTTTGGAATTACGAAATAAAGTTGATTCAGTTATGGTTAGTGAAAGCGAGGAGGTTGATACTGATTATGAAGTTGTCGAAGCCCTCATTGGTATGGGATATTCAATTGGTGAGGCTAGGGAGGCTAATAAATCAATTCCAGCAGAGTTTACTGATATTTCTGACAAGATTAAATTCGCCCTTAAATCAATGAAAAAATAGTAAAAGATGAAAAATGAAAAGGAATTGTTAGATGTAAAGGATGGTGGATTTTTACAATCAGAAGAATGGGCTTTTTTTCAGGAAGCTGTTGGTAATAAAACTGTGAAACTAAAAATAGCTGACGAGTTTAGTGCTAATATGATTGAATATACCTTACCGGTAGTGGGGAGTTATTTTTTTATTCCGCGCGGACCAATATTTTTCAAAAAAGGATTTGTCGAGAAATGTGTAGATGAGTTATTGCAAATTGCTAAGAAGGAAAATGTTGGTTGGATTAGAATTGAGCCCCAAACAAGCAAGGATTTGACGGAATTGAAAAGCAGTTTTGAGAAATTAGGGTTTGGCGTGGTAAAATCCAAAAAGAACCACGAGCCGGCACAAACGCTAATGTTGGATTTGAAAAAATCAAAAGAGAATCTTTTGTCTGAGATGAAATCAAAGACAAGGTATAACATTCGTTTAGCTTCAAAAAAAGGGGTTGAGATAGAAAAAATTTGTGACGAAAAAGCGGTAGAGACTTTTATTCAATTATCAAAAACGACAGCCAAAAGGGATGGAATTGAAATTCATTCAGAAAGTTATTATAGGAAAATGGTGAAGTCCATTCCAACAGATATGCTTAGTTTGTATATGGCTAGATTTGAAGGCAAGGTAATTGCGACTGCACTTGTTTCATTTTGTGGGTCTGTTGCAACTTATCTACACGGAGCTTCTTCTAATGAGAATAGAAATGTGATGGCGCCACACCTTTTGCAATGGACCATTATCTTAGATGCAAAGAAAAATGATTTTTTGAGATATGATTTTGGTGGAACTAAGATTGAAAAAGATGGAAACGGAGAACTTTTGGAAAATAATTGGACTGGGATTTCTAAGTTTAAAACAGGATTTTCGCCTAAAAGTGAATTGGTATCATTTCCGGGTTGTTGGGATGTTGTTCTTGATGACAAAAAGTATTATGCTTATAAAATATTGCAAAATATCAGCGATTTATTGCATCAATTAAAAATGAAAATCAAAAAAAATGTTAAGATGGTTTAAGAATAAATATCATTTTGGTAGATCCTTTTTGGCAGCTCTATATTTTGGATTTCCCTCGAAAAAAATAAAAATAATCGGCGTCACTGGAACAAATGGCAAGACCACAACAGTGCAAATGATTGGAAAGATTCTTGAAGAGTCTGGTCATAGAGTGGCAATGGCTTCTACAATCAATTTTAAGTTTGCGGAAAAAGAGTGGGTGAATGAGACAAAATTTACTACACTATCGGCATGGGCTGTACAAAAATTCATCAGCAATGCAGTTAATGAGAAATGTGAATATTTAGTGCTTGAAGTTTCTTCTCATGCATTGGACCAAAGCCGTTTGTACGGAGTATTTTTTGATATTGCGGTTGTTACTAATATAACCAGAGAACATTTGGATTACCATCAATCGATGGAGAAATATCGAAAAGCAAAGGCCAAATTATTCACAAAACTGAAGGAGAATGGGTTGTGTGTTGTTAATCTTGATATGGAAAATCCGCAAAGTTTTATTGATATTGCAAAGCAAGGAGGAAATAAAATTATTGGATTTACAAAAGAAATTGAAGTTCAAGCTGGATTTGAAGAGAGAGATGAAGTGGATATTATTTTAGCAAAAGGAATAAAAGCTAATATTCAAGGTTCTAATTTTACAATCAATGAAGTAGAGTTTCATTTGAATTTACCGGGCCTTTTTAATATTGAAAATGCCTTAGCCGCAGTCTGTGTTGGAAATTTACAAGGTGTGAAACTAGATGTTTCAAAAACAGCTCTTGAGAAAATTGAAAATGTTAGTGGTAGGATGGAATATATCAAAAATAATAGAAATCTTTCAATTATTGTTGACTATGCTCTTACGCCAGATTCAATGGAAAAAATTGGTGTTATGTTGAGCAAAGCACAAGATCGAAAAGAATTTGGGAAAATAATTTGGGTTTTTGGAAGTTGTGGGGAGCGAGACCGAGGAAAACGACCGATTATGGGAAAAATTGTGGCAAAATATGCTGATTTTGCTATTGTCACGAATGAGGATCCATATCATGAAGATCCTATGCGAATTATAGAAGAAGTATTTGCAGGCGTTGTTTCTGGAGGCAAAAAAGAAAATGAAAATTGTTGGAAAATTCCAGAAAGAAAAGACGGTATTGCAAAAGCTTTGAAAATTGCACAGGCAGGCGATCTTGTGCTTATCACAGGAAAAGGAGCAGAGGAAACAATGGCAATCGGAGAAAAAAGGGTGCCATGGAATGACAAGAGAGTGATTGGTGAATTGCTTAGCGAAGTTTAAATGACCCTTGGTTTTGATAGCAAATACTAATGTCAAAAATGTTGCACAATCGTATTTGCAGTATTTATATTATGAAAAAATAAAAATAAAAAAATGATTGATTCAATTTTTATAAACACCGGAGCCATTCTTGGCTTTACTATTCTAATAGCGTTTATTGTTCAGTTGCTAAAACAGCCATTAATTATTTCCTACATCATAACAGGAATTTTGGCTGGTCCTGTTTTTTTAAATCTAATCAATAGCAATCAAGAATATTTTCATATTTTTGCGGAATTTGGTGTTATATTACTTTTGTTTTTGGTTGGATTGAGTTTGAATTTCCACTTTTTGAAAAAAATTGGGACCGTAGCCACAGTAACGGGGGTTGGTCAGGTTGTGTTTACTTCTTTTTTTGGTTTTTTGATTTTATCAGCTTTGGGATTTGATCAAGAGTTTTCGATCTATCTAGCAATTGCGATAACATTTTCCTCGACCATTATTATAATGAAACTTCTCAATGAGAAGAGGGAGACGGAAACTGTTTATGGTAGATATACTATGGGACTTATGTTGGTTCAGGATATTATTGCCATTTTACTTCTTATTCTTTTGCCAGCCTTTAAAAATGGGGATTCTCTTGTAGTTTCGCTTTTTTTTATTTTCTTTAAAAGTGTGGCCTTTTTGCTTTTTGTTTATTTTGCTTCTAAATTGATTTTGAGGTTAATAAACACCGCTGCAAAATCAGGAGAATTTCTGCTAATTTTTACAATTGCTTGGTGTTTTTCCATTGCCGGGTTGGCTGAATGGGTTGGTCTTTCGCTGGAAGTAGGAGCGATTATAGCTGGTCTTTCACTGGGTTCTTCAGTCTATCAAGTCGAAATCTCTAGTCGTATTCGTCCAATTCGTGATTTTTTCATAGTCCTGTTTTTTGTTATCCTAGGAAGCGAGATGGAAATCCAAAACATTGGAGGTGTTGTTATCCCAGGAATAGTTTTGTCATTATTCGTTTTGTTTGGAAACCCTTTCATCCTTTATTTCTTATATCGCACAATGAAATTTACTAGGCGAGTAAGCTTCAAGGCCGGACTAACAGCTGCACAAGTAAGCGAGTTTGGTTTCGTTTTCTTGTTTGTAGTGGAGCAGCAAGGTTATATGAATAGTAATCTTTTACCACTCTTCACTTTTGTTGCACTAACTACTATTTTTGCTTCTTCGTATTTGATTACATACAACAGTCAGATATATAAAATAATTGAGCCGTTACTTAGAATGTTTGGCAAGGATAAGTGTCTCACCCCCAAGAATGAAATTCAAAAATTTGATGTTCTAGTTTTTGGTTATCATAGGATTGGTTGGAAAATTTGCGAATCATTAGCTGAGCGAGGAATTTCTTTCGCAGTGATTGATTTCGATCCATTAGCCCTAAAGAAATTGCAGAAAAGAAATATCCCACATTTTTTTGGAGATGCTACGGATGTCGAACTGTTATCGGAGCTCCCATTGAGCAAAACTAAAATGATAATCTCAACAATGCCCAGCACGAACAGTCAATTGACTATGATAAAAATGGTAAGAGAAAAACATCCTAAGCCAATTATTATTGCCAATCTATCTTATGGAAGATTTTTAAATGAAATGTATGATGCAGGAGCTGATTATGTGATGATGCCACATCTTATTAGTGGTGTGTGGATGTCAAACATCTTGAAAAAAGGTGATTGTAATCGTAGGGCAATGAAGAAACTAGCGAAAGAGCAGAAAGAGCAGATGGAGTTAAAGTATGTATTAAAAAAGGTGATGGTTCCGAAAAATCTCAAGAAATAGGGAATTTAAGTTTGATTTGTGTATAAAATAGCGATATAATAAAGGTACTGTAAAAGGTACCTTTTAAGATATCCTTAAGTTCTAAAAATAAAAGCTATGAGGAATAAGCTTGAAAAAAGAGAAATTAGAAAAGTATACAAAAAGTCGGGGAGTTATGCAGTGACAATCCCAATTGAGATTATTAGAGAATTGGGGATTCGTCAGGGACAAAAATTGGTAATAAAAAGAAAAGCCTCCAAGATAATTATCAGCGATTGGAAGAACTAATTCTAAAAAGAAGTTATGCAGGAAAAAGAAGAAATCGGTAATTTAGAAAATCTAGAAAAGATATTTGATTTTATGCACAAGGTTGAAAAGCTAAAATCAACTTTGAGATATAACCAAACCACTTCTGGTAGAAAGGAATCGAGCGCAGATCATTCTTGGCGCTTGGCACTGGCAACTTTTATTATTGCGGATGAGTTGAAATTGGACCTTGATATAAACAGAGCTGTAAAAATTGCCTTGGTACATGATATAGCCGAAGCTTTAACGGGCGACATTGACGCAATTTTGATTGCAGAAGGAAAGGTTTTAATTGAAGATAAAAATGCTCAAGAAAAAACAGCAATCGAAGAATTGAAAAAAACTCTTCCTGGGAAGATCGGTGAAGAAATTTTTGGTTTATGGAGTGAATATGAAGAAGCTCTGACTAAAGAAGCGAGGTTTATAAAAGCTCTAGACAAGATTGAAACGCTGACACAACTTGCAGAAAGTGGATATAAAACATATGATAAGCCACAATTCATAGCTAATTATGCGGATAAGGCGGTAGCAAAATTCCCGGAGCTTTTGGATGTTCTGAGGATGGTTAAAGGAAAATTGAAAGTTGAGTTTGAAAAAGGAGGGGTGGAGTGGAAAGAGGAGTATGATTCTCAGGAAATCTAAACATAAGATTAATTAAATATCCCCAATGTCAAAAAAAGTAATAAACGAAAAAAACAGGGGTGAAATTTTGATTTATAAGACTTCTGGAAAAGGGGTTGGTTTGAAGGTGCGACTTGATAATGAGACTATCTGGCTTTCCCTCAATCAAATAGCAGAACTTTTTGGTAGAGATAATTCTGTTGTTTCTAGGCATATAAAGAATATTCTTAAAGCGGGAGAGTTGAGCGAAAAAGCAACTGTTGCAAAAATTGCAACAGTTCAAAGGGAAGGTAAAAGGAAGATAACTCGTGATATAGAGTACTATAATTTAGATGTTATTATTTCCGTTGGATATAGAGTGGATTCAAAACAAGCAACCCAGTTTCGTATTTGGGCAACAAAAATATTAAAACAGCACTTAGTTGCTGGATACACAATTAATAAGGACCGTATTGCACAAAATTACGAAAAATTTTTACAAGCTGTTTCCGATGTTAAAGCGCTTTTGCCGAAAAATAACGAAGTGAAAGTGGAAGAAGTCTTGGAATTGGTGAATGCTTTTGCTGATACTTGGTTTTCTTTGGATGCATATGACAGTGAAGAATTTCCAAAAAAAGGAGTCACTAGGAAACAAGCATCTTTTACGGCAGAGGAGTTGAATCTAGCAATTTTTTCATTCAAAAAGGAGCTTATGATCAAAAAACAAGCGACGGAACTTTTCGCTCAAGAGAAAAATGCGGGTGCGGTTGCTGGAATTGTTGGTAATGTTTTGCAAGCTTTTGGTGGAAAAGATTTATATCCGACGCTCGAGGAGAAAGCCGCTCATCTACTTTATTTTATGGTAAAGAATCATCCTTTTACAGATGGTAACAAGAGAAGTGGAGCATTTGCTTTTGTGTGGTTTTTACATAGATTTGAAATTTTGCATGCCAGTCTCACCCCAGAAGCATTGACAGCACTCACACTTTTGATTGCTGAAAGTAACCCTAAGGATAAAGACAGAATGGTGGGAGTAGTTTTGCTGATGCTACGATCAAAAAAGTAGAACGCCAGAATATTATTAATAAATAGTATAGCTATTTAATACATAAAAATACTATGTTTATAAAAAATTTCCAACAACTTTCCAAAAATGACGCTGACAGTGGAGTATTAGGGGTGAAGAATTAGTTTTCTGTTTGAAAAAATGCAAAAAATATTAAAGTAAAAAAGCCAACCTGATAAGTTGGCTTTTTTGAAATATTTTACGAGATGAGAAATTAAACCAAAACCTGAATCAATAACCAAGAAACAACAAATCCAAATATAATTCCACAAACAACTTCGCTTATTCTGTGGCCAACATGTTCCTTTAATCTTGGATATTTCTCTGGATCTAAGTTTAGAGTCTGAGTCAGCATATTTAAAAACCTTCCTTGGTCTCCAAGATACATTCTGATTCGAAGGGCATCATCTAGAATGATGAGTCCCAAAACAACTGCAATCATAAACTCGCCAGAACCAATGCCATCGGAATATGCAATGGTAGTGATCAAAGAAGTGGCTAACGCACTATGTGCAGATGGCATATGTCCGTGCGTCATGATATAATTCCAACGAATTCCACCACTCTTAATTGTAAAGATGATGAATTTGGTGAGTTGAGCAAGAGCCATTACAATAAGTGGAATGGCTATTATTGTCAAGTTTTCCATTATTTTTTATTTTTGAAAGTTTTTAGTAGAAAGTATTATTATTATTATTATTATTATATGTTATTTTTATAAATAATTCAACTTGTGAATATTAAAAATAGATGTTAAAATATTTGAGTATGGCGTGTTTTTTATAATGAAATATAAATATATTTAATAAAAGTTAAAATGAATAGTTTAAACAAAAACAGTGATATCAGACAAGGCGCTCCTACGGGAGAGGTGCTACAAAAAAGTAACGGACAGAGAATCGGTGTGAATTTGGGTGCTGTGTCAAATCAAAAACAAGGCAACAATCCCTTGCAGAAAATCCAACCTAATAAATTTCAAACTTTAAATAAGTCAAAGTCGGTTGGAGCCAGTGATAATATCTCCGATAGTTTAGCAATGAGAATAATCGATATTATTGTTAAGTCTTCTGTTTTTTTGACAGTGTTTATGATGCCATTATTTTTTGCACCAAATGTACCATCAGTTTTGGAATTAAACAAGCAGGTGCTATTGGTCGTGGTTGTGGGAATTGGTTTTTTGGCTTGGGTTGGTAAAATGGCTTGGAAAAATGAAATCAGGGTTAAAAAAGATTTTATTTTAGTGCCGATTATTACTTTTTTTGCAATCCTTGGATTGAGTACAATCTTCTCCGAATATAGAGAACAGAGTTTGTGGGGATTTTTTGGCGGAGAGGGAAGCTCATTAATAACCCTTTTGTTTTTCGTGGCCTTTTTCTTTTTAGTCTTAAATACAATTAAAACTCGCGCTGAGGCTTTGAGGGTTGTGATTGTGTTTCTAATAAGTGGTTTTTTGACTTCTTTATTTGGAATTTTGCAAATTTGGGAAATTCATGCTTTGCCGTTGGAGTTTGCAAAAAATCCCTTTTTTAATACGGTCGGTTCAGTTTACGCCTTAGCAATATATGTTGGAGCTCTTTTCTTGCTTTCTATGGCGATGTTTCTTAGTGATATTTCTAAAGTATTAAAAATTGTTTTAATAGCTTTAGCATTCTTCTTCTTCTTTATTTTGATGGTAATCAATTTTAAAATTGTTTGGATAGCACTAATTATTTGTATGGCTTTTCTTTTTGGAGCAACAATAATGAATGGTGGTAAGGCTCAAGGTCAAGCAAGAATTTTGCCAATGATTTTCCTTGTGTTAACAATTTTAATGATTCTAAGGCCAAGACCTTTAATTCAAAAAGAGCTACCAATTGAAGTTTTGTTAAATCATTCCGCTTCAACTAAAATTGCACTAAATGCAATCAAAGAGAATCCGATGATAGGCTCAGGTCTAACTACTTATACAACTGTTTATCAGAAAAACAGACCCGAGAATCTTGGCGACTACTGGGCAGTTAATTTCAACAGTGCTTCAAGTTATTTTCTAACATTAGTTTCTACAACGGGAATCTTGGGTGGACTATCCTTCCTATTTTTGGTTTTTTCAGGAGTGTTTGCTCTATTTAAGGGCGTTGCGAAGAGAGCAAAACAAAAAGATGGTGAAAATGGTAAGGAAGATTATATGGCGGTGGGAGTTGGGATGGTTTGGTTGTTTGTTTCGTTAATGTTGTTTATTTATCTTTCCAATATCACAATTATGTTTTTATGGTGGTTTAGTCTTGCCTTATTCTTGGCATTTTCTGGATTTAAAGATGATAAAAGTGCAAAAGAAGAATTTGTCACTACTTCAGCTTCTCCAAAATCATCATTGGCACTTTCATTTGTGTTCGTTTTGGTTATCATTGGTTTCATTGCATCAATTTATCTTGAGAGTCAAAAATATTTTGCTGCAACACATTTCAATAAAGCTTTGGTTGCAGATGCTAAGGGAAATGATTTAGAAACAGTAAACGCTGAATTGGTTAAAGCTGTTGAATTCGATGTGAACCGTGATGTATATTATAGAAATCTATCAATTGCATTATTTGCACAAGCAAACAAGAAAGTTGCTGAAAGTGAAGGCGAAAAATTAACAGCAGATGAATCAGCTGTTGTTAGCAGTTTGATTCGAGGAGCAATTGAAAGTGCTGCTAGAGCTAAGAACCTAAGTGAGTTGAATGTTGATAATCACATTGCTCTTGCAAGGATATATGAAGGGGTTTTAGTGACAATGGATGGTGCAGATGAGAAGGCTATAGAAGCTTATCAGTCAGCAATTGCATTGGATCCAAACAATCCTGCTATTTACCAAAAGATTGCAAGTATCTATGTGTCTTTGTCTGATGTTGCTGTTATAAATGCTCAAAATGAAGGAACAGTAAAGGAAGGAGAACTTCCAGAGGAGAGTGTTAAGAACTTGGCTTTGGCGAGAGAAAATGTAAATAAAGCCTTGGAATTGAAGTCAGATTATACAGATGCTAATCTTTTGGCAGTTGGGATCTATGAAAGAGAGGGAAATATTGACAGTGCAATTCAAAAAGGAATTGAAAATAGAAAACAATATCCAACAGTTGCTAGTATTGCATTCAGACAAGGGCTTTTCTACTATAAGAAAGAGGCTTTTGATGAAGCAAAAAAAGAATTTAAGGCTGCTGTGGATTTAGATGAAAACTATGCTAATGCTAGATACTTCCTTGGTTTGGTGCTCGATAAGGAAAAGGATAAAAAAGGTGCTTTAGAACAATTTAGAGCTGTTCTTGAATTGAATTCTGAAAATGAGGATTTAAAGAAAATCGTTAATAATCTTGAGAACGGAAAAGGGGCTCTTGATGGATTAGGCGAAGGTTCGGCAGTTGGTGAAAAAACTGAGCAAAGCTCTCAACCAGGAATTAATCCAGGTGTTCAAAATGAAGAGATTCCAGAGGAAGCAACGCCAAATCCAGATGATATCCAATCAAACGCAAGTTCTAGAAATACGGAATATAGTAATTTAGAAGAGTAGTTTAATAACTTTTATAACAAAAAAACGGTCACACAGGCCGTTTTTTTGTATGAGAAGAGCAATTAATATATATAAAGACATTATTTCATTTATCGCTCACTGTATGTGGACTGAATTTTTTTGACCTCTTCTTTTGAACCAGTTTATTTCAAGCGCTTTTATTGGCAAGGAATTAACTTATTTTTATAAATTTCCTTAAAATATTTTCTCTTCTTTTTTTCTCTTTCCAGGGAATTGAGTCTTCCAGTTTCTCCGCTACTGTTCCTGGGCGAGGAGAGTATTTGTTTGTGAAAGCTGTATAGTATTTCACGGCTTTAAAAATTTCAACTGTTTCATTAAAATCTTCCAGAGTTTCTCCTGGAAACCCAATAATAACATCTGTTGAAATTTTTGCCTCAGGAATTTTATTTTTAATCTTTCTAATAATCCCAAGGTAGTGTTTCTTAGTGTATTTTCTGTTCATTGCTTTGAGAATTTTATCACTTCCAGATTGAATTGGTAAGTGTATCTCTTTGGAAATATTTTTATTTGTTGCGATGGTGCTTATAAGTCTATCAGAAAAATCTTTGGGATGTGAAGTGAGAAATCTAAAAAGTATATTGGGGAATTTCTTGGCTAGTATTTCCAGTAAAATTGGAAAAGAAATTGGACTTGTTTTTTTTAGTACCAGTTTGTTGATTTCTAATAAGTCAGAGTTTTTATTTAACTCAAACGAATAGCTGTTTACATTTTGACCCAAAAGGATAATCTCCTCACATTTATTTTTATTTAGAAATTCTACTTCTTTTATAATTTCCTCTAAAGACCTTGACCATTCTCGACCCCTTGCATATGGAACCACACAATAGGTGCAGAAATTATTACAGCCAGTCATAATTGGCACAAGAGCAGAATTTTTATTTTTATAACTCGGGAGTATTTTTAAATAATCAGCCTCTTTGTTTTTAGCAGGATTTCTTTCTTTTTGGAGCATAAGTAAAGAGGGTAGTTTGAGAATGTCTTTAATTTGGATAAAGTGCGTGACTTTTTTTCCAAGTCTGCGCTTTACATCTTCTCGGTTACTTAAACAGCCAGTCACAACAATTGTTGTTTCTGGTCGCTTCTCCCAAAGATTATGTATCTGCCCAAAAGCTCTATCTTCCGCACTTTTTCTAACTCCGCAAGTGGTGAAAATCGCTAAATCAGCATCATCTATTTTCGATACCTCTTTGAGACTATTGGACATTAGAACGCTTGCAACTCTTTGGCTGTCAGATTCATTCATTTGACAGCCAAAGGTTTTAATAAAATAAGTTTCCATTTTCAATTCTTAGAGCAACTATTTTTTATTGGTAATTTCTTTGAGAAGCATTTTCTGAAAATCCTCTCTTGTCATCGATTCATTTTTTCTTTCTCCTCTTCTTCTGATTGCGACAGTTCCTTCTTTTTCTTCTTGTTCACCAACTATTAATAGGTAGGGTGCTTTTTGTTTAACTGCTTCTGCGATTCTTTTTCCAAGGGAGTCATCGGTATTGAACAATTCAATTCTAATTTCTGCTTGTTTCATTTCCTTGAAAATTGATTTCGCATAGGCATCAAATTTTTCAGAAACTGGTAGAATTCCAACTTGAGTTGGTGCAAGCCAGGTAGGAAATGATCCCGCATAATATTCGATTAGAAACGCAAAGAATCTTTCAAATGAACCAATGAGAGCTCTGTGAATTACAAAAGGTCTTCTTTTTTCGCCATCTTTATCAACAAATGTTAGGTCAAATCTTTCCGGTAAATTGAAGTCTACTTGAATTGTTGAAATTGAATCTTCTTTTCCAAAAACATTGATTGCTTGTACATCAAGCTTGGGTCCATAGAAAGCTGCCTCGCCCTCTTCTTCATAGAAATCGACTTTAGCTTCCTTGAGAACTTCGCGCATAGTATCCTCAGCTTTTTTCCAATCCGCTCGGTCACCAACATATTTATCTTTCGTATCATCTGAAAGAGAGAGTCTAAATTTATAGTTCTTAAATCCCAAATCGGCATAGAATTTTAAAAGAAGTTCTAATACCTCAACGAATTCCGCTTTTAATTGCTCAGGAGTGCAGAATATATGCGCATCGTTTTGAGTGAAACCACGAACTCTTTGAAGGCCGTGTAATTCACCTGAACGCTCATAGCGATATACCGTTCCAAGTTCACCCATTTTTAAAGGTAATTCCCGATAACTTTTGGGTTTCATTTTATACACCATCATTCCTGCAGGACAGTTCATTGGTTTTAAATAGAAAGTTTCGTTATCAATTTCAATTGGACTGTACATGGATTCTTTGTAAAACTTGAGATGTCCAGAAATTTCAAAGAGTTCTTTTTTGTAGATATTTGGGGTTAGAATGTGCTCGTAGCCAAATTTTCTTTCAAGTCTTAACATATAATCCTCTAAAACTCTTCTCATAGCATATCCCTTTGGAAGCCAGACAGGGAGTCCTTGCCCAATTTCAGGAATATTAGCGAATAATTCAAGCTCTTTTCCAATTTTTCGATGATTTCGTTCTTCCGCTTCCTTCATCATTTGGATGTGTTGTTTGAGGTTTTGTTTGTTTGCAAAGACAAGTCCGTATATTCTTTGAAGTTGTTTTTTATTTTCATCACCTCTCCAATAAGCACCAGAAATTTTATCCAATTTGATTGCATTGGAATCAATTTCACCAGCAGATTCAATGTGCGGGCCAGTGCAAAGATCAAAAAAGTGTCCTGTTTTATAAATTGTCACATTCTTTTCCCCAGCATCTTTCAGTTCCTGAATTAGCTCTACTTTATATTCTTGTTTTGTTTTTTTGAAAAGAGAAATGGCTTCATTTATATCGATTACTCTTTTCTCAAAAGGAATATTATTTTTAATAATTTCTTTCATTTTATTTTCCAAAATTTCTAGATCCTCAGGAATCAGTGTTCGCGGAAGATCAAAATCATAATAGAAGCCATTTTCAATTGCAGGTCCAATTGCAAATTTGGCATCAGGAAACATTTCGAAGACTGCAGCAGCGAGAATGTGTGCGGAACTATGTCTTTTGATTTCTAATTGTTCCTTTCCTTTTAGTTTGCTCATAGTTGTTGTAAAAATTAGAGTGTTAAAATTTGCTTTAGTTTTTCGAAAATAAAAACCTCATCTCAAAATATATTTCAAATTCCATTTTTGAAAAAATGAAAACTAAAACATATTCTGAGACGAGGCTTCTCGCGGTTCCACTCAGATTCCTGAGAATTTTCTTCTCAAGCTCTTAAGATATTGTCCTGTGATTTAGGCAAAAATAGTTTTTTGCGTTAACTAACATATGGTTGGTAGCCACATCAATCATCACATTATGAACTATATTTAGTTTAGAAGTTTTGTGGTTTTTGTCAACCAAGCATTTCTAAAACTTTTTTTGGGGTTTTCTTCTATGTAGATTATATAAGCACAACTGATTCGGATTTTTTAACTATAAATATGGGTTTAGTATGAAAAATACAGTAACAAAAGCGAGGTAAAAAAAGTACTAAATTCGATGATTGCTATCGGATGTGCTTTATAATAAATATTCTCAATCCAGTTCTCATCGCCATGTTCGTCGTCCCATTTGGCTAGATTTTTGTCATTGAACACGAAAATCCATTGCCAAAGACCGAGTTTAACCACTCTTGAATATAGATAGATAAAAGCAAAAGAGTTTTTTGAAAAAGGAAATAGCCATTTTATACCTCGTCCATAGGCAATGCTGTCGTGAAGGAAATGCAAAACTGAAATAACCAGGAAAATAAAAGCCAAAGTCTTGCTTATCAAGAATAATAAGAAAAAGCCAATTGGGAGATATAACAAAGGGTAGTGGAAAAGATCCCTGTGCTTGTAGGCCTTGTCCTGATGAATGCCGAATATTTTATAAATAACAAAATCTAAATCAGGAAGAATTGAAAAAAACAAAGCAAAATAAATTATAGATGCTAGGGGGATATCAAAAAATACATTAGCCAAAATGGATACTAAAATGGCAAAAGCAAAATCTAGAAACATAATTAAAGTTTTATTGGGTTTGATTTATTGTTATCGAGACTTCTTAAAAAACATTTGTTTTAAAAAGCAATATTTTCTATAACTGGTTTATGTGCGAACTTTTTTTGGATAAAAAGATGTTATACAAAACGCGAATCATATATTAACTAGTTACTTAGCCATAATAACACAAAAATAACAGGGAAGTAAGCACCGGAACATCTATTTTTTTAAAAATAAAAAATCTTAATCACGAGCTCAGGTCAGTACAGACTATTTTGTAAGTATTTTTTCTAAAAAGTACTTATGGTCTTGTTTTTTAGTAATTGTGTAGCCTAGTTTTTTATAAAATGATACAGCAGGATTATTATCCCAAACTTCAAGGGTGATTTTGGGGTATCCCATTTTTTCAAAATTTTTCATGATTTGAGAACCGATACCTCTTTTTTGATAAAATGGTGTTAAAAATAAACGCGAAATATAAAGGTGTTCTTGTTTTTCCTTTAATTCATATAGGCCGATACGTCGTGTGCCTCGAAGCAGTATCTGCATATTTTTGTAATCTTTATAAAATTTTTCATCAAATCCTTTTTTATCAATTGTGTGATATTTTTCAATCAAAGGAAATAAGGTAGTTTTCATTAAATTATAAACGAAGGTGTAGTCGCTTATTCTGCAATTCCGTTTTTTTGTGGGTATTTTTTGAGTCATTTTATAAAGAGATAAATTGATTTAATTGAAGTCCAATTTAATTTGCATTTAACTCATTTGTATACAGAGCATTTTTATATAAGACAACAAAAGTATATTTAATTTTACATTCATTTTATTTATATCTTTATTTAAAAACAAAGATAGACTCTGATTGATTTGCATTTGATTTTGAAATTGTAGGACAACGAATTCTATAATCTCTACTCAAAAACAACATTCTCATTCCCAACAATCGCTTTGATTTTGTCTATTGTCTCTAGATTGAAAGTGATGCGGTGGGGGGTTTCTAGTTTTCCTCCAATTTCCGGAGCTGTAATAAAAACACTACAAAGGCCTTTTTTGTTGGTAAGAAGGATTTTGGAAATCTTTTCAAGAGTAACTTTGTCACAACCAGTATTGATAGTGATTAGAATGTTTTTTTGGATAGTTTCTTCTTTCGAAGATTTCGGAGAAGACGCGTTTGTAAAGGATCTATTTTTAAACTTCTCGCTTACAGGAGTCGTCTCTTTAATTTCTTTTTTCTTGTATTGCCAAAGTTCTTTTTCGTCAACTTCCAAAGCTTCCTCAGTGAGCAATTTAAGTTCCCCGTCTTTTTCTGAAAGTCTCCCTGTTAGTAGTAATATTTTTTCTTCAACCCAAATATCTCCAGTTCGTTCAATTGTTTTTGGAAAAATCAATGCTTCAACTTTTCCAATTCCATCTTCAATTGTTGCAAAATACATCAATTGATTCCTTCTAGTGTAGATTTTTTGCATTTTTGTGATAATTCCACCAACTGTGATTTTTCTATCAACATGTTCAGCAGAAAGTTCTCGGATTGGTGTTGCAAATTTTTTGAAATATTCTTGATAGCCACGCAAGGGATGATCTGAGATATAAAGTCCTAATAGAGTTTTTTCCCAAGACAATCTTTGTTTTTTAGGGACTGCGTCAGCTTCGTATAGCGTGATTTTGGGCACTGCGTCAGCCTTTCCATCCATCATTCCGAAAAGAGATGATTGTCCAGCTAAGGCATTTTTTTGGAAATCTTTCGCATAAGTAAGCAAAGTCTCAATGTTTTGTAAGACCTTATTTCTTGCAATAATGCAATCTAAAGCACCACTCATAGCCAACGCCTCGAGTGATTTTTTGTTCATATCTTTGTCCTGAACTCTTTCTAATAGGTCAATAATGTCTTTGAATTTGCCATTTTTTTCTCGTTCTATAATGATACTTTCTGCGATATGAGAACCAACACCCTTAATTGCTTCTAGTCCAAAACGAATTCGTTGAGCTTGTTTTTTTGCATCTTTTTCAGGCATAATCACAGCGAAATCTTTAAAACTTTCATTGATGTCGGGGGGGAGAACCTCAATTCCCATTTCCCTTGATTCTTCAACTTCGATTGCGATTCTATCAATATCATCTTTGTCTGAATTTAAGAGCGCAGCGATAAATTGAGCAGGATAGTGGGCTTTTAGATAAGCTGTTTGATAACCAATTAAAGCATAGCAAGCAGCATGGGAACGATTAAATCCATAACCAGCAAAAGGCTCAATAAAAGAAAATACTTTTTCTGCAAGTTCTTGAGATACTTTATTCTTGATACAACCCTCAATAAACTTTTGTTTTTGTTTCTCAATCATCTCCACTATTTTTTTACCCATTGCCTTTCTCAAGACATCTGCTTCGCCAGGAGTGAAGCCTGCAAGTTCTTGAGAGATTTTCATCACTTGCTCTTGATAAACGACCACACCGTAGGTATTTTCAATGATTGGTTTTAATTTTGGGTGAAAATAATCAATTTTTCTTTTTCCGTGTTTTCCGTCAATAAAATCAGGAATCCACTCCATAGGCCCTGGGCGATACAAAGCAACCATTGCGATGATATCTTCAAAAACATTTGGCTTTAGTTTTTTGAGCCATCTTTTCATTCCAGAGGACTCCATTTGAAAAACTCCCGTTGTGCAACCGTCTTGGAGTAGTTTATAAGAATCGACATCATCAAGAGGCAATTCATCAATGTTGATGATGTCACCAGTAGTTTTTTTGATTATCTTTAAAGAATTTTCAATAATAGTAAGATTTTTTAGTCCCAAGAAATCCATTTTGAGTAGACCAATTTTTTCTACATATGACGCCTTGGATGAGGCGGCATATTGAGTTACAATTGAAGGTTCACTCCCTTTCTTGCCTGTCATATATTGCAAAGGGGAATATTCTACAACAGGTTCAGCTGTGATAACAACACCACAAGCATGCATAGATGCATGGCGAGCAACTCCTTCAAGGCGGAGAGCAGCATCAATAATTTGTTTAGCGTTTGAGTTGCTGTTATATTCCATGATCAATTCCTTTGAAGTCTCAAGTGCTTTTGGGAGATTTGTGAATTGGGGAACCATTTTTGCCAATTTATCACAATAACCATATTCAACATTTAGTACACGCCCAACATCACGAATTGCAGCCCTTGCAGCCATTGTTCCGAAAGTGATAATTTGTGCTACATGATCGTAACCATATTTTTTTCGGCAATATTGTAAAACTTCATCTCGACGATGATCTGCAAAATCAGCATCAACATCAGGCATTGAAATTCTGTCTGGATTCAGAAAACGCTCGAAAAGAAGTCCGTATTGAAGCGGATCGAGATTTGTAATTCCTGTTAAATATGAAACAAAACTTCCGGCAGCACTTCCACGGCCTGGTCCAACAACAATGCCCTCATTTTTTGCCCAATTCATAAAATCTTGAACAATCAAGAAATATCCTGAGAATCCCATTCTTGAAATAACCCCAAGTTCAAAATCCAAACGGGTTTTATGTTCATCTGTATATTCTCCGTCTTTATATCTTTTTTTTATTCCGTCTTCGCAAAGTTTCAAAAGATATGAATCTGAAGTAAACCCCTCAGGAACTTCAAAACGGGGAAGTTTGGTGTTTCCAAATTCAATTGTCACATTGCAACGCTTCGCGATTTTTTGGGTATTTTCAAGTGCTTCTGGCGTGTCTTTGAAAGCTTCCCACATCTCCTCTGGGCTTTTGAGGTATAAATCAAATTCCAACATCGTCATTCTATTTGGTTCATCTTTTTTCCGTCCAGTTTGCAAACACAGAAGAATGTCTTGAACATCTTTGTCTTCAGGGTTTACATAATGAAGGTCAGCGGAAGCTACAAGTGGAATTCCAGTTTCTTTTGATATTTTTTTTAGACCTTTATTTGAAATGACCTGTTTGTCGAGAGTAGGCAAGTGTTGAATCTCCAAAAAAAAGTTACCAACACCCAAAATCTTTTGATATTCAAGTGCTTTGCTTTTTGCCTCATCATATTTTCCATTAACAACAAGTTGGGCAACCTCTCCTTGAACACAACCACTAAGGGCAATCAGTCCTTTCGCGTGTTTTTTTAAAACAGAAAGATCAATTCGCGGTTTATAATAAAAACCTTCAAGGTGGGCTATAGTGGCTAGTTTCATCAGATTTCTATAGCCCTCATTTGTTTCAGCTAGAATGGTTAGATGATAGCGCTCATCATCAACCCGTGGTTGTTTGTTATGAAGTCCGTTTGGTGCAACATACATTTCACATCCCAGAATAGGCTTTATCCCTCTTTGAGTTGCTTTGTCATAGAACTCTGGCACTCCATACATTGTCCCATGGTCCGTAATTGCGATGGAATCCATTCCAAGCTCTTCTACACGGTCCAAAAGATCGTCTATTTTTCCTAGACCGTCCAAGAGGCTGTAATGCGTGTGGACATGAAGATGTGTAAATTTTTGTTTTGTTGTTTTGGAAGACATAGAAAGGAATGTCGTTTTAAATTAATAAAGCCCTCTTTGAATCCCCCAAAAAAAGCTTTTCGTTTTTTCTACATAGCATTTTTCATTATACAATTTTTGTTAATAGTTTTCAATGTTTGATTTTTAAAAAAAGTTGTGTCATAAAGCTTGTCCGAAAAGAAATAAAAAATAAGTTTTGTCTTTGTTGTATGAGTTGGCTTGATATCTTAAGATAATAAAAAACCCGTTGGACCAATGTTCAGGTCCAACGGGAAAGGAGGAGGAGGGAGAATATTTTCTCTTGCTCTTATTTAAGATATAGGATTTAAAATTATTGTCAAATAATTTATGCCTTAGCCTAAAAGTTCTAATAATTTCTTGAACTTGAAAAAACAGCATAATTTAAAAATTTTTTTAAAAAACCTTTAAAAAACCCCCGTGCAAATATTTATGCAACAGGGGTTAGAAGGGAGGAGGATTCATTATGCGAAAGGGACATTGCCCTTTTCACAATTTAATATTAGATGATTTTAATACATTGTCAAGAGGAAGATATACTTAATTTTCAATTTTCTAATTTAGAAATGTTCAAATTCAAGAACTTCCCATTTGGTCATCCTCGAACATTGAAAATTAGTTTTTCTTCATAACTCGTTAATCCGTTAGCTCTTCAACTAAACAATATTATAACTGCAAAGTTTTCGTAGATACCTCTATAGATACCTCTATAGAGGTATCTATTTTAATAAACAAAAACACGATTATTTGAAATAATCGTGTTTACTTGGTACGCGCAGAGGGATTTGAACCCCCGACCTTCTGCTTAAAAGGCAGTTGCTCTACCGACTGAGCTATGCGCGCATAAATTGTCAAAATCTTTAAATAAATAACTTCTTGCAAAATCAAAAATGTCGCTTTGGAAGCGTAATGCAGAAATATCATTTTTCAAACATTTTTAATTATATACAAACTTGCAGAAATGTCAACGAAAAAGTATAATTGGCAAAGAGGGTGATAATTTCAGTAAAACAATAAACAAAAAAATGAAAATCAAAAATATTGATGCGCATGAAATCTTGGATTCCCGAGGAATTCCTGCAGTAGAGGTTAAATTAACACTCGAAGACGGAAGGGTTGTGAAAGCTGCGGTTCCTTCAGGCGCTTCAACAGGGACAAAAGAAGCTCTTGAAATGAGAGATGGTGAGGAAAGATTTGGTGGAAAGGGTGTATTGAAAGCTTGTGCGAATGTTGTTAATGAAATCTTTCCAAGAATAAAAAATATGGATGTTGAAGATCTTATCGCAATTGATGAGGCAATGATTGAACTTGATGGAACTCCAAATAAGTCAAAACTTGGGGCAAATGCAATCCTGGGTGTTTCTTTGGCGGTTGCAAGAGCGGGGGCTCTCTTGAAGGGTGTCGAACTCTGGCAACATCTAAAAGAAATTTACGGATTTGAACAACCAGAAAATTGGAAATTTCCAGTTCCTATGATTAATGTAATTAATGGAGGAGAGCATGCTGATAGCGGCTTAGATATACAAGAATTTATGCTAGTTCCTTCAGGATTTGAAACTTTTGCAGAGAGGTTACAAGCAGGTGCCGAGACATATCAGTCGCTTAAAAAAGTGCTTATGGAAAAAGGTTATCGTGTTGCTGTTGGTGATGAAGGAGGTTTTGCACCAGCCCTTCTTGCTAATGCAGAAGCATTGGAGCTTATCTTAGAGGCAATTGAAAATACAAAATATGAAGCTGGAACTCAAATCAGGACCGGAATTGATGCTGCTGCAAGTGAGTTTTATGATAAAGATACAGAGAAATATAACTTAAAGCTTGATGGTATTTCATTGGATAATTCACAAATTAGTTCTATGTATAGAGAGTGGATTGAGAAGTTTAAAATGGAATTGATTGAAGATCCGATGAGTGAATTTGACTGGGATGGTTGGAGAATGTTCAATGAACAATCAGGAGAAAAAATTTCTATCATTGCAGATGATTTAACGGTTACAAACAAAAAGATTCTAGACGAAGCAAAAGAAAAAAATGCTGCTAATTCGATTTTAATTAAAGTTAATCAAATTGGTTCAGTTACTGAGACTGCGAATTGTGTTCGAGCTGCAAAAGAATATGGGATGAAGATTGCAGTTTCTCATAGAAGTGGCGAAACTACAGATGATTTTATTGGTGATTTGGCAGTTGGTTTTTTTGCTGATTATGTGAAATTTGGAAGCACCGCAAGAGGTGAGCGAGTTTGTAAATATAATCGTGTTGCTGAAATAGAAAGAAGTTTCAATAAATAAATTTATTTATTCTGGGAAAAAATGGAAAAAGGAAAAAAAACAGCTCCACTTGTTTTGGCTATTTTAGATGGGTGGGGATTGGGACCAAAAAATAAAAAAACAAACGCAGTATTCGCAGCGAATACACCATTTTTTGATGGAATAATGAATGATTTCCCCAACACTAAACTGCTAGCATCTGGACACGATGTTGGTTTAGAAGCTGGTCAAATGAGTGGTTCTGAGACAGGGCATATGAATATTGGTGCCGGAAGAATTGTTAAGCAAGATGTTAGAATGATCCTAGAATCTATTGACAATAGTAGCTTTTTTCACAATGGTGCAATTCTTGGTGCAATTGAGCATGCAAAAATAAATAAATCGAACATTCATTTGGTTGGACTTTTGGGGAGTTCAGATAGTCCACATTCGCATCCAGATATTTTATTAGCTTTGATGATTTTATTGAAAAATAATAATTTAAAAGGAAGAGTGTTTCTTCATCTTTTTACTGACGGGAGGGATTCATATCCTCAAAGTGCCCTAGAGCATTGGGGTGCATTGAAAAAGCAAATTAAATATGAAAATTTAGCAATTTTAGCATCGGTTAGTGGACGCTTTTATGGAATGGATCGAACAAAAAAATGGGATAGGCTTATCAGTGCTTATAATGCAATGGTCAAAGGAGAGGGTGCGAAATTTAAATCATTTGAAGAGATTGTTGAATATAATTATGCAAAAAATCTCACAGATGAATTTATCGAGCCAGCTGTGATTGTTGACGAAGAAGGTGAACCAGTTGGTAAAATAGAAGACAATGATAGTGTGATCTTTTTCAATTTTAGATCTGATCGGGCGAGACAATTATCAAAATTGTTTGTTGGAACGAATACTCAAATTGAAAAAGGATTTCCAGAGATGAGTTTTTTGAAAAATTTGGCTTTTGTCGCAATGACAAATTTTGGTCCTGATTTAAATCTTAGAACAGCTTTTTCAAGTCCTTTATTAGTAGGAACACTGCCAATGGCACTTTCTGAAAAGCGACAGTTATATATTTCTGAAACAGAGAAATATGCACATGTTACATATTTTATAAATGGTGGTTATGCTGATGCAGTTGGAGGGGAAGATAGGATTCTAGTGAAATCACCAGAGGTTCGTTCCTATGATGAGGCT
This sequence comes from Candidatus Moraniibacteriota bacterium, assembly GCA_041583775.1. GTDB lineage: Bacteria > Patescibacteriota > Minisyncoccia > Moranbacterales > DUUL01 > UBA2772. The sequence goes on along the minus strand of JBFHFF010000009.1, from coordinate 30,470 downwards.
CCAGAAATGGCAGCAAAAGAGATTACAAAAATTGTTTCAAAGAAACTCATGGAAGATGAATACGATTTTATTTGTATTAACTTTCCTAATGCTGATATGGTGGGACATACAGGTAATTTTGAAGCAACAAAACTAGGTATTGAAGAGGTGGATAGGCAATTAAAGAAGGTGAATGATATATTGAAAATCAAAAAAGGCACCTTAGTAGTCACAGCTGATCATGGAAATGCTGACATTCTTTTTAATGAAGAATTGCAACTTCCATATACATTCCACACAAAATGCAAAGTTCCTTTTGTGGTGGTTTCATATGATGATGATTTTAGTAATACTAAACTTGAAAATATTGGGAGGTTGGGAAATGTTGCGCCAACGCTCTTAGAAATTATGGGAGTGGAGCAACCAAAAGAGATGACACTACCTTCTTTATTGAAAAAATAACATAAAATACAAAAAAGAAATTGTAAAAATTCATAATAAGCACTAACTTTTTGAATAGAAAATGAAGAAAATAATTTGCATAGGATCAATAACAAAAGATGTTTTCCTCTCAACCAGAGAAGCGAAGATCATTGAAGGCACAGAAGATAGTGCAGCACGAAAATTGATTTGTTTTGAATTTGGTGCAAAAGTTTATACTGATAGTTATCGAGAGGCTATTGGAGGAAGTGCAATTAATTTAGCTGTTGGACTTTCGCAATGTGGAATGTTACCACTTGTTTTTTCGCGAGTTTCAAATTCTGATGTTGGTGATTGGTTATTAAAACAAATGGGAAGAGAAAAGTTGAAAAAGAGATTTATCCAGCGAAATGGAGGTGTTGAATCTGAAATATCAACAATAATTTCAGATTCAGTTCATAATGACCATGTGATTTTTAGAACAGGAGATTCTGTGGAGCGGTTTAATTTGGACAAAGCTCTAACAAAATTCAGATGGGGCGTAGACGGAGTTTATGTAGGATCTCAAAAAAAAGGGTGGGAGGATAAATTTGAAACTCTAATTAAGTTTTCAAAAAATAAAAAGGTTAAAATGGCACTTAATCCTTCTGGCTATCAGATTGATAAAAATCCAAAAAAATTATTAGAAACATTTCCTGATTTTGAAATCGTTTTTGTTAATCGTGATGAAGCAGTTAAGCTGATAGAGAATCATGAAGGTGGAACTGAAACTGAAATAGCACCCCTTTTCGAAAGACTTTCAAAATATGGCGCTAAAATATTGGTAATTACTGATGGGGAAAAGGGTGCATATGTGGCAAAAGAAGGAGATATATACTTTGTGGAAACTCAAGCGGTGGAAATTGCTGATACTGTTGGTGCTGGAGATGCTTTTTCAAGTGGATTTTTTGCAGCGCATCTAGAGTATGATGATATTAAAAGATCAATCTGCTGGGGGATAATGAACAGTGCTGCAGTAATTTCAGTCAAAGGTGGAACAAAAGGTCTCTTAAAGAAAAAAGAGTTGTTGCGGGGGGAGAAAGATGTTTTATCAAAAATCAAAAAGATTAATTAAAAAAAATGAAGAAAATTCTTAATCCAAGTTCAGTTGCGATTATTGGTGCTACTGATACAGAAGGAAAAATCGGAAATATTATTTTGAAAAATATTTCTAAAAATGACTCAATCCGTATATATCCAATTAATCCAAAGCACGAAGAAATTGGTGGTATCAGGGCTTATGCCAGTGTTTTGGATATTGAGGATGAGGTTGATTTAGCAATCATTGCTGTTCCTGCAAAATTTGTGAATGAAGCTGTGCGTGATTGTGCTTGGAAGGGGGCACCCATTAAAAATATAATCATTATTTCAGCTGGATTTTCCGAAGAAGGCGAGGAAGGTGTAAAGAGGGAAGAGGAGTTAAAAAATTTCGCAAAAGAGCATAATTTAAATGTGGTTGGTCCAAATTGCTTAGGAGTTATTAATACAACAGAGAATCTCAACGCTTCTTTCGCTGGAAGGGATATTCCTGCTGGTGGAATTGGTCTTGTGATGCAATCTGGTGCTCTAACAACAGCACTTTTTGATATGGCAGCTGGTGGGGGATTTGGTTTTTCACTAGTTACAACGCTTGGGAATAAGGCTATTATAAACGAGAATGATGTTTTGGATTATTATGTTAAGGATGAAAACACTAAAATTATTGCCTTATATCTAGAAGATATTGCTAATGGAAAAGAATTTGCAAAAAAATTAAAAGAAGTTGCTAATATAAAACCTGTGGTTATTTTGAAAGCGGGTATTTCTAAAAAAGCTCAGGTGGCAATTCAATCCCACACAGGAGCGATGGCGGGAGATGCAGCTGTTACAAAGGAAGTGATTGAGTCTAGTGGCGGAATTTATTGTAAACATCTTCAAGAGTTTGCGGGTGTAATTTCTTTGTTGAATAGCTTCTCTCTTCCAAAAAATAAAAAAGTGGTGATTGTTACGAATGCTGGAGGTCCTGGAGTTGTAACAACAGATATCATCGAAAGTGATTCAGAGTTGGAACTTTTTGAATTTTCTATTGAACAACAAAAAATGATTGCAGATAACTTGCCCCCAGAAAGTTCTGCTAAAAATCCAATAGATGTGTTAGGCGATGCAATGGAGGATCGATATTTGAAAACATTTCAGATTCTAAAAAATATTGATGGAATAGGTTCAATTGTAGCAATTGTGACTCCTCAGTCTCAAACGCCCATCGAGAAAATAGCACAAGTAATTATTGATATGAACAGGGAGCTTGAAATTCCAATAATTCCTATTTTTATGGGAGGATTAGCACCACAAAGAGCTGAGGAGTGTCTTACAAAAGAGGGTTTGAATAATTTTCGTTTTGGATATGGTGCTATAAGAGCTCTGGAGAAATCTTGGGAATTCTCTGTTATGAAAAAAGAAAAAAAACCAGAGAATTTAGTAGATGTGAAAAATCAGGAAGAGTTGCAAGAAGATGATCAGATTATTTTAAAATTAGAAAAAGAGAAAAGAAAGGTTTTCTATTATGATGAGGCAACAGAGCTTGGAAATAAATTTAAATTAAATATTTTAGAAGCTACATATATAGAACAAAATGCTTCAGAGTATCAGGGAGAATATCCTGTGGTTTTGAAACTGGATAGTCCTAGCGTTTTGCATAAAAACTCTAAAGATGCTTTATATTTAAACATTAAAAATGAACAAGAGTTGGAAGAAAAAAGAACAATATTGAAAAGTTCTTTTCCAGAGGAACGAATGCTTGTTCAACCAATGATAAGACCTGGCCTTGAAGTGATTATTGGAATAAAAGAAAATACATCATTTGGGCATGTTCTAATGGTTGGGTTGGGAGGTATTTTAACCGAGCTTTTTGACACGAAGTTGCTTTGGCTTTTGCCAGTAAATGAGGAAATGATAAGGAGTAAAATAGAGAATTCGCTTTTAGGAAAAGTTTTAAAAAAGCAAAAAATTGACTTGGAAATATTGGTTTCGGAAGCAGTAAGAGTGGCGGAACTCTCCAACAAAAATCCAAAAATAAAAGAGCTTGATATCAATCCGATTATGTTATATCCAGATTATGACTCAATGATTGTTGATATTAAAATATTGCTTTAATTTTTTAAGGAAAAGTATTAGGATAAACAAAAAAATGGAAAATCAAAAACAAAAAATTCTCATCGTTGACGATGATGAACAAATACGCTCTATGTATGCTGAGTTGTTGCGCCAAAGCGGTTTTGATGTTATTGAAAGAAATGATGGCGCTGAAGGAATGGAGGTGGCTACCAGTGAAAAGTTGGATGGGATTTTAACGGGTATTATAATGCCGAGAATGAATGGTTTTGATTTTGTGAAAGCATTAAAAGAGTATAAAGACACCGTTGATGTTCCAATAATTGTAAACTCTCATCTAGGTAGAGAGGAGGATAGGTTAGCAATGGAAAGGTTGGGAGTAAATGATTTTATCATCAGAGGATTAGTTTCTCCAGCTGAGATCATCAAAAGAATTATTAGTGCTGTAAATGCTGAAGCATATTTTCTTAAGGTTGAAAAGAATGCCTTGGATTTAGAAAGATTTAGTATTGAGCAAGGAATGCCAACAGGATTTCTTTGTGATGAGTGTGGTACTGAGTTGGCGGTTAAGCTTAAAAAAACTGAAAGTGATTATTTTAGAGGGTCTATTAGATGTCCCGCCTGTAATAAAAGGTTTAATTAATGGCAAACTTGTTTTGGGATGGATGAAAGCTTGAACGAATTTAAGAAATAGAAAGATAAGCAATGAAAAATAACTGGAAGGTAAAAAAACAAAGCACTTTGGAAAATAGACTTTTCCCAGAGCTAGAGGTGGAAATTGAACAACTTTTGTTGGACAGGGGTGTTGATAGTGTTGAAAAAAAGGAGGCTTTTGTGAAACCCGGTTATGAAACTGAAAGTCTCGATCCTTTTTTATTAATAGATATGAATCTTGCGGTCAAAAGGACGCTAATTGCAATTGAAAAAAAGGAAAAAATTTGTGTTTATGGTGATTATGATGCTGACGGTGTTACAGCCTCTACTTTACTTTTAGATTTTTTTGGGCAAATTGAAGTTGAAACGATTGCTTATTTGCCAGATCGTGCAACCGAGGGCTATGGAATTAATAAGGGGGCACTGGACTATCTCAAAGAGCAGGGGGTTAAACTTATGATTACTGTTGATTGTGGAGTTTCAAATGCAAAAGAGGTTGAATATGCCAAGGGGATTGGAATTGAGATAATTATTCTTGACCACCACCATTTGCCGGAGAATATTCCAAAGGCAGTTGCTGTTGTTGATCAAAAGAGAGAGGGGGATCCTTATCCAAACAAGGACTTAGCTGGTGTTGGTGTTGCTTTTAAATTTTTGCAAGCACTGACCTCAAAGATGGAAGATTATGACGATGAAAAGCTTAAATGGCTTTTGGATTTAGTTGCTATTGGGACAATTGCTGATTGCGTTGAGCTTTCTACTGAAAATAGAATGTTAGTGAAATTTGGTTTGTTAGTGCTTTCAAAGACGAAAAGAGTTGGTCTTCATCATCTTTTTCAGGTTGGAAAGATAAATATCAATGAACACAATATTCCTTCTAGTTATGAAGTTTCTTTTCAAATTGCACCAAGGATTAACGCTGCTGGAAGAATGGATCATGCCAATTCTGCACAAAAACTTTTACTTTGCAATAAATTTCAAGAAGCACAGGCTCGTTTGTTGGCTCTTGAAATCGAAGAACAAAATAAGTATAGGCAGAAAGTGACAACTAGAATTGTTGATGAAGTCTTTGCAAAAATTAAGAACGGAAAAAATCAGAAAATGATAATTGAGTCCTCGCCAGATTGGAATTTTGGAGTGGTTGGTCTTGCGGCAGGAAAAGTCGCAGAAGCTTTTCACAAACCTACGATATTATTTCAAAAATATGAGAATGAAGGAGAGAAGTTGATGAGGGCATCTTGTCGTTCAATTCCTCAATTTAATGTGGTTGAAGCGCTTGAAAAAAATAAAGATTTGTTGTTGAAATATGGTGGACATTCACAGGCTGCAGGATTGACACTTAAGGAAAAGAATTTTGAGGAATTTCAAAAAAGGATGCAACTTGAAATGAAGGATATTGACGAAAAAGACTTAGTTAAAGAAGTTTTAATCGATATCTGTATTCCATTTGAAAGAATTAATGATAAATTGGTCCAAGAACTTAGTTTGTTAGAGCCTTATGGCATGGGGAATGGAAAGCCAGTTTTTTGTTGCGAGAGTCTGAAAGTTTCAGGAGTAAGGACTGTGGGGAATGGAGATGCTCATTTGAAACTCCAATTAAGTGATCAAAATGAGGAGCATTTTTTGGATGCGATAGGTTTTAGTATAGCAAATAAATTTCAAAAAATTGAAGTAGGTAGTTTGATTGATATCGCTTTTAATCTTGAGATGAACGAATGGAATGGAAACAGAACTCCACAGGCAATGGTTGTTGATATCAATATAAAATAATATCAAAAACAGTATATATCTTTAAATGATTGACTATTGAAAACTTTTTGAGTATAGTTGTTAATAGTTTTGAAATAATCAGCCGAATTCGTCTAGTGGTTAGGACGCCAGGTTCTCATCCTGGTAACAGGGGTTCGATTCCCCTATTCGGTACGAAATGTAGTCTTTTTGCACAAAAATAACAAATAAACCAGTGGAAGCAATAAAATTGTTAGAAAATTACAAAAATCGTTTGCAGCCCTTTTTAAAAAACTATTTCGAGGGTAAGTTAGAGAAAGCTGAATCCATAGATCCCCTTGCTGAGGAGTCAGTAAAATTTATTCGTGACTTTACACTTGCAGGAGGAAAGAGGATTCGTCCAGCTGTAATGTATTATGCATATCTTGCTTGTGGAGGAGAAGATGAAGAAAGAATTGTCAAAGCCTCGATGGCAATTGAAATGATACATTCTTTTTTACTTATACATGATGATATTATCGATAAAGACAATACTAGACACGGAGTTAAGACTTTGAATGCGGAATATCGAGAAATTGCAGAGAAATTTTTTCCAAATACAGATGCACAACACTTTGGGAATTCAATGGCGATGATAGCAGGTGATTTAGCTGGTTCAATGGCAAGTGAGATTATTTTTACTGCCGATTATGAACCGGAAGTGATAATCAAGGTTTTGCATAAACTGCAGGATATTGTTTATGTGACAATTCCAGGAGAAATGATAGATGTTATTTTGGAGGCAAGGGGGTCCGCAACTGAAGATGAAATTATGCGTATGTATGAAGGAAAGACCTCGAGATATACATTTGAAGGTCCTTCGCATTTAGGCGCGCTACTTGCGAAGTCTAACGAGAATGTTTTGAAAAGTTTTACAGACTATTCGATGCCATTGGGAGCTGCTTTTCAAATCAGAGATGATGTTTTGGGGGTTTTTGGTGATCAAAAAAAATTAGGTAAGCCAGTGGGAAGTGACATCATCGAAGGAAAACAAACAATGCTTGTTATTAAGGTGCGAGAATTTGGAACAACGGCACAAAAAAGAAGAATGGAAGAGTTGCTTGGAAAAGAAGATATAACAGAAAAAGAAATTAATGAGTTTAGACAAATTGTAACAGATTCTGGTTCCTTAGATTATACAAATAATCTTTCAAAAAGTCTTGTCAATGATTCACTTAGGGCTTTGAATGAAATAGAAATGCAAAATAAGGATTCAAAAATTTTCTTTGAAGGGATTGCTCATTTTATTGTTAACAGGCAACATTAAGAATTGGAAATAGCTATGCAAAAATCAGAATTTAGTTTACCAAATCATATTGCTATTATTCCTGATGGAAATAGGCGATGGGCAAAAGAAAGAGATTTAGAGCCCTGGGAAGGGCACAGGGAAGGTGCGAATAGAATTGAGGAGATTGTTAGAGAGGCTCTTGATTTGGGGATAAAGTATTTAACATTTTGGGGTTCTTCGGTTGATAATTTAACCAAAAGATCACTTCAGGAAAAAAAAGCTCTTTTGTCAATTTATGAGGAGTATTTTCAAAAATTGATTGATAGTAAAGAGGTTTATGAATCACAGGCCAAGATTATTATCATAGGTGATTGGCGAAATCAATTTCCCAAAAAGCTCAGAAATATTCTGGAAAATGGTATAGAAAAAACAAAAAATCATTCAAAACATGTCTTATGTTTTTTATTGGCGTATAATGGAGATGATGATATGTTACATGCTTTTAATAAAATCATTGATAAGGCACATGAAGCTAAAGATAAAATTAAAGTTACCAAGGATTTGATAAAGCAAAATTTAATGACTGCGGAGTTGCCAGCTGTTGATTTTCTTGTGAGGACTGGAGTTGAGGATGATCCTCATAACAGTGCGGGATTTCTAATGTGGCAGACACAAAATGCACAATATGAATTTTCCAAGGAAAAGTTTCCAGCCTTTACGAATGAGGAGTTTATTAAGGTTTTAAAAAAATATTCTTTGCGAGTAAGAAGATTGGGTAAATAAAATAATTTTTAAAATTGTTTATTAATAAGTTGAGTTTTATAAGAAGTAAGAATAAAAAAATGGCAGTAGAATTTAATGATGCAAACTTTGAAAAAGAAGTTTTGGAGAGTGATAAACCAGTTTTGGTGGACTTTTGGGCTCCTTGGTGTGGACCTTGTCAGATGATGGGACCTGTGATTGATGAAGTTGCTACTGAGATTGGGGAGATTGCAAAAGTTGGGAAATTAAATGTTGATGAGAATCAAGAATCAGCTCAAAAATATGGAGTTATGTCTATTCCTACAATGATTATTTTCAAGGATGGAAAAAATGTAAAACAAATTATCGGTGCTCAATCAAAGGACACTCTTTTAGGGGAATTGAAGAATCTATAATTAAAAGAAAAATTAATGGAAGGAGAAATAAAGGATCTTATTATTCTGGGGGCAGGACCAGCTGGTTTAGGAGCGTCTATTTATGCATCAAGGTATAAAATTGACCATATTATTATTGGAAAAGAACCAGGAGGATATCTGAATGAAATTCATAAAATTGAAAATTATCTAGGCTTTGAATCTTTAACGGGTTTTGAACTTGCTTCTAAGATGAGATCTCATGTTGAGAATCTCGGAGCAAAATTGCAACAAGAAACTGCGCTTAGAATTGAAAAAATAGATGGTGGATTTGAGGTGACAACAGACAAAGGTTCATATAAAGCTAAAAAAATTCTTTATACCGTTGGTACTTCTGCCAGGAGATTGGATGTTCCTGGTGAAAAAGAATTTTTTGGAAAAGGAATTTCCTATTGCTCAACTTGTGACGGTCCATTTTTCAAAAACAAGAAGGTGGCTATTGTTGGTGGCGGTGACTCAGCGGCTATGGCAGCTTTAATGTTGGCGGAATATGCTGAGAGTGTGACATTAATTCATCGGGGGGATGAACTTTCTTGTATGCCAGTATACCTAGATAGTTTGCGGGATAATTCTAAAATTAAAATAGAATATAATAAGGGTGTTTCAAGGATAGAAGGAGAAAATGCTGTAGAGAGAGTTATATTGTCAAATAAAGAGGGAGGGGAAGAGGTTGTGGAGATAAACGGAATTTTTATTGAAATTGGTTCCGTTCCAAATCAAAAAATGTTGCTCGAATTGGGTGTGGAAGTTGATGATAAGGGGTTTTTGAAAACTAAACCAGATCAATCAACTAGTATTGAAGGGATTTATGCAGCTGGTGATATAACAACAAATTCCAATGGATTCCGACAGGTGATAACAGCTGCTGCCGAAGGAGCTGTTGCTGCAGTTGAAATTTTTAGGAAATTGAAAGAAAAATAAAATGGAAATTAATAAATTTGAGGAATCTGAAAATAGTGGAGTTATCGAGGTTGTTTCAAAAGAAAAGATTACACAAGAAAATTTATCTAAAGTTTATACACCGGGAGTTGCAAAGCTTGTAAGGAAGGTAATGGAGGATGAGGAAAATGTTTATAATTGTACTTGGAAAAAGAATGTAATCGCGGTCGTTAGTGATGGAAGCGCTATTTTGGGATTGGGAAATCAAGGTCCAAAAGCGGCATTGCCAGTTATGGAGGCAAAGTCAGCTTTGTTTAAAGAACTGGGAGGTGTTAATGCTGTGCCAATTGTACTTGATACACAAAATTCAAATGAAATTATCTCAATTGTAAAAGCAATTTCACCCGGATTTGGAGGAATTAATCTGGAAGATATTTCAGCTCCTAGATGTTTTGAAATCCTAGCAACTTTGGAAAATGATCTGGATATACCCGTTTTTCACGATGATCAATATGGTACAGCAATCGTTGTATTGGCTGGGCTCATAAATGCGCTAAAAGTTGTTGAAAAAGAGCTTAGTGATCTGAAAATTGTGATTTCTGGTGCGGGAGCCGCTGGTTTTGCTATTGTTGACCTGCTTTTGCAGTCTGGTTCAGAAAATATTATTGTTTTTGATTCAAAGGGGGCAATTTCAAAGGAAAGAGAAGATTTAATAGATTCTTCCAAAAAAGAATTGGCTATTAAGACAAATAAAAATAATTTTTCAGGAACTCTCAAAGAAGCTTTGGTGAATGCTGATTTATTTGTTGGGGTTTCAGCGAAAAATTTACTTTCTGCTGAGGACATAGAGCGAATGAATCGGGATGCAATTATTTTTGCTTTAGCAAATCCTGATCCAGAAATTATGCCAGACGAGGCCATAAAAGCTAAGAACCTTGGAGTGATAGCAACTGGAAGATCGGATTTTCCAAATCAAATTAATAATGCATTGGTTTTCCCGGGAATTTTCAAAGGAGCCTTGCAAACAAGGACTGTCAAAATTACAAATGAGATAAAGGTTGAAGTAGCAAGAGCTATTGCAGGGATGATTAAAAATCCGACAAAAGAGATGATTATTCCTGGTGTTATGGAGATAGAGGTGGTTGATGTAATTGTAAAAGTTTTTAAAAAACATCAAATCTAAAAAATATAGAATATGACTATTGCAAAGGTTTTATTTTTTGGGTAAACTGAAAATAACGGAAAAATTGCTAATTTTTAAAAGCAAAACAAGGATATGAAACTAGTTTTACAAGCTGATATAAAAGGAGTTGGAAAGAAAGGGGAGGTGAAAAATGTTGCTGACGGATATGCCAGAAACTTTTTAATCCCCAAGAAACTTGCGAAAATTGCAACACAAGGCAATGTTCAGCAAGCAAAAGAATTGGCAGCGCAACAAATAAAAGAACAAGAAGAATTGTTAGCTGAAATGAAAAAAACAGCAGATGCAATTAATGGAAAAAGCTTTTTCATCACTGCAAAAACACAGGATTCATCAGAAAAATTATTTGGTTCGATTGATAAGAAACAAATTATTGAGAAATTAGAAGAAGAAAAATATCAAATCAAAGGAGCCAATATTGGTTTGAAAAAATCCATTAAACAGTTGGGAGAATATCCAGTTAAAGTCGGTTTTGCTGAAGGTGTTTCAGCAATGATAAAAATAATAATAGAGAAAGAATAGAGGCTATTATAAAAATCAGTCGCTACTCAGGGGAGCGGCTTTTTATATAAAAAATTAAAGCAAAATTGCTTTGAAAATTAAGTCCCCAGGAGTTTTTGTGGAAATAACCTAATTTAAAAGTTTAAACTATGTCAATGGAGAAAAAAAAGTGGGCTGAAGATGCCAAATATATCTTTATTTTCGGGGGAGTTATGAGTGGAATTGGAAAGGGTGTGTCAGCTTCTTCTATCGCTAAAATAATCCAGGCAAGAGGTTATTCTGTCACAGCAGTTAAGATTGATCCCTATGTAAATGTAGATGCTGGGACTATGAACCCCACTGAACATGGTGAAACTTTTGTGCTCTCAAGTGGTTTGGAAACAGATCAAGATATGGGAAATTATGAAAGATTTTTAAATGTAAAACTCCCTTCGTCTAATTATATGACAACGGGAAGTATTTATAAAAAAGTTATAGAAAGAGAGCGAAATCTCGAATATAAAGGAAAATGTGTGCAGATCATCCCTCATGTAACAAATGAGGTCATCCAAACAATAGAAAAGGCAGCAAAAGTTAATAAAGCAGATTTTGTGATAATCGAAGTGGGTGGAACTACTGGTGATTATGAAAATATGCTTTTTACAGAAGCGGCTCGTTTAATGAAACTTCAAAGAGATGACAACAGTGTTTTGTATGTGACAATCACCTATGTCCCATATCCAGAAAAAACAGGTGAGATGAAAACAAAACCAACTCAACAAGCAATTCGTGCTTTAAATTCAGCAGGAATTCAAACTGATATCATCATCGCCAGAAGTTCAACTCCAATTGATAAAAAAAGAAAAGAAAAAATTGCACTTTTTTGCAACATAAAAGAGGAAGCAGTGATTTCAGCTCCAGACATTGATTCAATTTATGAAGTTCTTGTTAATTTTGAAAAAGACAACCTAAGTGAGTTGATTTTGAAAAAGCTTTCACTTGAGCCAAGGAAGAGTGATCTGAGAGATTGGAATGTTTTTATAGAAAAAATGAAAAATGCCAAAAAGGAGATCAAGATTGGAATTGTAGGTAAATATTTTGGGACAGGAGAATGCGTTCTTTCCGATGCTTACATTTCAGTAATTGAAGCTGTTAAGCACGCATCAATAGCGGAGGGCAGAAAAGCTAAGATTGAGTGGTTGAGTGCTGAAGAATATGAAAAAAATCCAGAAAAAATTAAGGATCTATCAAGATATGACGGAATCATAGTTCCTGGTGGATTTGGAGAGAGGGGAATTGAGGGTAAGATCGCAACTATTAAGTTTGCACGAGAGAATAAGATTCCTTATCTAGGCCTTTGCTATGGAATGCAACTTTTAGTTGTTGAATATGCAAGAAATGTATTAGGTCTTTCAGATGCTAATACGACTGAGATTAATCCCAAAACAAATAATCCTGTTATTGATATAATGCCTGAGCAAAAGGAAAATCTTGCAAATGGAAATTATGGTGCAACGATGAGATTGGGTGATTATCCATGTGAAATTCAAAAAGGAACACTTGCATTTGAGGCATATGGAAAGACAAAAATAGAAGAAAGGCATCGACATCGATATGAAGTAAATCCGGAATATATTGAGAGAATTACAAAAGCAGGCTTGATTTTTTCTGGAAAATCACCAAATGGAACTTTGATGGAAATCGCAGAACTTCCAAAAGAAGAGCATCCGTTTATGATGGGAAGTCAGTTCCATCCAGAGTTAACATCATCGCCTTTGATTCCAAATCCAATGTTTTTGCAATTTATTAAAGCGGCAAAGAATAAGGGGAAATAGGTTTAAGTGTTTTTATTTTTTAAAACAGCCACGCTGGTGGCTGTTTTTTTGTTTCAAAAAGGAGTTTTATCTAAGTAATTATGGTATAAATTATTAATTAATATTGACTTTTGTTATTTTTAACTATATTATGAATAACTAACAGAATCAATGATGATTTTCCCTGAGATTCATAGTAGTTTACAAAGTTTATAATTGGATAGTAGTTTGTGGATATCACTAGTTATTTAGATAGCGAAATGGATTCAATACAAAATTCGCTCGGATTAACTGGGGTGTTTACACTTCTATTTTTCGAGCGTTTTTTAATAAAAGAACCTTGTTTTTAAAACAAGGAAATCTATAAAATCAGAAGAAATATGAACAGAAATATTTCAGTAATAATCCCTACTCTTAACGAAGAAGGTAATGTGAGAAAGTTGGTTAAGAGAATTTCACAATCTTTTTTGGATAGTGGTTTTTCAGGTGAGATTATTTTTATAGATGACAATTCTTCTGATAGAACTAGGAAAGTGATTTCTAATTTAAAAAGAGAATATAAAAAAATTCTTCCAATAAAGCTCTTTTTGAAAAAAGGAAAGCCTGGTAAAGCATACTCTATTATTGAGGGGTTTGAATATGTGAAAAACGAAATGGTTGCGATGATAGACGCTGATTTGCAATATCCCCCAGAGGCCATTGTGGAAATGGCGGAAAAAATCGAACAAGGTGCTGATATTGTAGTTGCTAATCGTGTTGAAAAAGAAACTAGCTTTCTAAGATCTTTTTTGAGTAAGTCTTTTAAGTTTGTTTTTGCTAGGTTATTGCATGATTTGGATTGTGATGTGCAATCGGGGTTGAAGGTTTTTCGCAGAAAAATAACAAAAGAAGCTAAACTTAATCCATCCCCTTGGACATTTGATTTGGAATTCCTACTTTCTGCGAAAAACTATGGCTACACGATAGAATCAATGGATATAAAATTTGATGAGCGTGTTATTGGAAAATCAAAAATAAATGTGTTTGCGGCTGCTCTTGAAATTGGTTGGAATGCCATTGCTCTAAAGACAAAAGGTCGAGCACCACTTCTTGTTGAGGCTGAATCAGATCTCCATATGCGCGGAGCGGGGGTGAAGCATGGAGGACAACATTTTATTACTCATACAACGCTACATCATGACATATCAGCACTCAGCACTTTTTCTTTGTGGCAAAAGATCTTTATGTTTCTTATCTTTGCGGTAGTAGTTTTTGGATTATTTACTGATCCTCTTCTTACAGGAATTATCTTTTTGGCAGGCATAAGTGTTTTGTATTTTGTTGATGTTATTTTTAACTTGGTGTTGGTTCTAAGGAGCCTAATTAATCCACCAGAGATAATAAGCACCGAAGAAGAGTTGCTTGCAATTGATGACAACTCTTTACCAATCTATTCAATTTTTTGTCCTCTTTACAAAGAGGCGCACATATTGCCTCATTTTGTGGACGCTATAAAAAAAATGGAATGGCCAAAAGATAAACTCGAAGTTTTGCTTTTGTTAGAAGAAAATGATCAGGAAACGGTTCAGTCTGCTAGAGAAATGAATTTGCCAGATTTTATAAAAATTATTGTTGTTCCACATTCTTTTCCAAAAACCAAACCCAAGGCTTGTAATTATGGAATTTCTTATGCAAAAGGTGAATATATTGTGATTTATGACGCCGAAGATGTTCCTGATCCTTGGCAATTAAAAAAAGCTTTTTTGGGTTTTCAAAAGTCAGCATCAAATGTTTTGTGTCTTCAGGCAAAGCTTAATTATTTCAACCCTAATCAAAATATTTTAACTCGTCTTTTTACGGCAGAATATTCTTTGTGGTTTGATATCTCCTTGCCAGGATTGCAAAGTATTAATACCTCAATTCCACTTGGAGGAACCAGTAACCATTTTCGTACCAAGGATTTGGTTGCACTTAAAGGTTGGGATCCTTTCAATGTGACCGAGGATTGTGATTTGGGGATTAGGCTTTTTGCTAAGGGCTTTAGGACCGCAATTATTGACTCCGTTACACTTGAGGAGGCTAATAGTAATTTTAAAAATTGGTTAAGACAAAGATCTCGTTGGATTAAGGGCTATATGCAAACCTATTTAGTGCATATGCGAAATCCTGTTCAATTTGTGAAAAAAAATGGTTGGCACGCGTTGATATTTCAATTGGTAGTTGGTGGTAAAATCTCTTTTATGGTCATTAATCCTATTTTATGGATTACAACCATTGTTTATTTTTCATCAAACGAATATGTTGGTGGAATAATTAGATCACTTTTTCCAACTTGGGTTTTCTACATTGCCATAGTATCTTTGGTTTTTGGAAACTTTTTGTTTATTTTTTATTATATGATTGGTTGTGCCAAAAGAGGGCATTATCAGATTATAAAATATGTCTTTTTGGTACCAATTTACTGGATAATGGTTAGTATTGCAGCGTTAATCGCGGCCTATCAACTTTTTGTCAAACCTCATTATTGGGAAAAAACAAATCATGGTTTGCATTTAATTCCCACTAAAAGCACGGAAAGGCGAAGAAAAATTTTAGAATTTTTAGAAAAGAATTACATCTATAAAAAGATAGTTAAATTTGGTTTTGTTTCTAGGGCTGTTTATAAGGCCTTTATTGAAAATAAGATTTCCAAAAGAGACTCCAATAAATCATCTTTGTTGAGGATTTCTAGTTTTAGTTTTGAAAAAACTACTAGCAGAATTAATAAAAGAATCGGTTTGTTGAAAAATAAAAAACTGAGACTATTTTTGCAGGAAGTTGTGAAATTTTCTTTCTCAAGCAAGGGAGTTCTTTTGATTGCTATGGTGATAAGCAATCTCATTAATTTTGCATTCAATGCATTTTTAACAAGGAAATTATCATATTCTGAGTTGGGGTTAATTGTTTTTGTGACAACTCTTTGGTATATAGCAACCATCTTTATTGGAGGAGTTTCTACTACCATTAATCACAGAGTTTCATATCTTGTTGCCCGAAATGAGGATGGAGTAGCAAGAAGCTTTCTTAGAAGGACTATTTTAAGAGGCTCATATTTTGTTGTTTTTGTGATAGTGATTTTGGTTTTATTGAGTCCTGTGTTGTCAAAATTTTTTCAGATTAGCAACGCTTGGGTGTTGATTTTATTTGCCCCGGCAATTTTATTTGGGTTTTTTGATAGTTCTTTTAATGGTTATTTAAATGGAAAACTACTTTTTGGTTTGTCTGCGATAGTTTTTGTTGTAGAGCCATTAGCTAAAATTTGTTTTGCATTTATTTTTGTGTTTATTGGGAGAGGAAGTTTGGTTTATTTATCAATACCGTTAGCTTTAGCGGTAGCAGCTTTGGTAGGAGGGATATTTGTAAATAGAGTTGGTTTATCTAGAAACAAAGAGGTTATTTTAAAGAGTAGCAATCATTTTCCACTCCACTTTTTCTTTTCTTCCATAATGTTAACTCTTTCTTATGTTGTTTTTTTGAGTATAGATATGATCTTAGTTAAGCATTTTTTTAACGAAGAAATTACTGGGCAATATTCAATAATAGCTCTTTCCGGAAAAATGGTTTATTTTTTGGCAACACTACCATTAATTTTTATCGTTCCTTTTGTTAGCAGAAAAGAGAGCCTGAGGCAGAGTTCCAAAAAAATATTTCGCATGACGCTAGCAAGTGTTGTTGGTTTGGCTGGTTTAGGTGTTGTGATCTTTGGTTTTTTGGGATTTTTCACTAGTCCATTGTTGTTTGGAGAAAAGGCACTTACAATAGTGGGTTGGCTACCAATGTATTGTTTGGCAGTGGGAATATTTGCAATTTCAAATACTATTGTTACTTATCATTTGGCAAAAAAACAATATATTTTTACTTATATTTCATTAGTATCATCCCTTGTGCTTATTGGGGTAATATGGTTTTTACATGATAGCATATCTACCGTGATCAGAGTTTTTTTGATTGTTAGCTTGTTGAATTTTTTTGTATCGAGCATTTTTCATTTGTTGGAAAACTATATACCTTTTTTGAATAGATCGATAAAAGATTTTTTCGGAATTTTTGTCAATGGATTGCCAAAAACAGAGCCTAATATTGGAACGGCTAAAAGAATATTGATTTTCAATTGGAGGGATATTACACACGCCTTCGCTGGTGGAGCGGAAACATATATTCATGAAATTGCCAAAAATTGGGTTAAGGAAGGTAATCATGTGACAATTTTTTGTGGAAACGATGGTAGACAAAAAAGAGAAAATATTATTGATGGCATTGTTATTGTTAGAAGAGGAGGTTTTTATTTGGTTTATTTCTGGGCATTTCTTTATTATATTTTCCGCTTTAGGGGCAAATATGATTTGGTGATAGACTGTGAAAATGGAATTCCTTTTTTTACACCATTATATGTGCACAAACCAATCTTCGCTGTTTTGCATCATATTCATCAAGATGTCTTCTTTCACTCTTTGTCAAAGCCGTTAGCATTATTGGCGAGTTTTTTGGAGAAAGACTTAATGCCTTTAGTTTATCGGAAAGTAAAGTTTATCACTGTTTCTAATTCTAGTAAGCAAGCGATGGAAAAAATAGGAATTGGAAAAGCAGGGATAGAAATTGTTCATAACGGAGTTAACCTTAATGAGTTTGTTGTGGGAGACAAAAGCACAAGACCAATGGTTCTTTATCTCGGAAGGTTGCGTGCCTATAAATCAATAGATGTGCTTATCCGTGCATTTAAAAAAGTTTTGGAAAAAAATAAAAAAGCTTTCTTGGTGATTGCAGGAGGTGGTGATGCTGAAAAATATTTGAAAAGTCTTGCCAAAGAAATGGGATTTAAATCTGAGCAAATAATTTTTATGGGGAGAGTGTCTGATGAAGAAAGAGTTAAGTTAATGCAAAGTGCTTGGGTTTTAGTCAATCCTTCCTTGGCTGAGGGTTGGGGGGTGGTTGTGATTGAGGCTAATGCTTGTGGAACTGCCGTGATTGCTTCAAATGTTTCTGGTTTGCGTGATTCTGTTAAGGATAGTGAATCAGGATATCTGGTTCCTTATGGCAATGTTGATGGATTTGCTGAAAAGATTTTATATGTAATAGAGAATAAGGAATATCGTGATAAGATGAGTGTAGCTGCTAGAAAATGGGCAGAGAACTTTAATTGGGAGAAAAGCAGTAAAGAGTTCGCATTGTTTATTGGTAATAAATAGATTTATGGAGAAAAAGAGGAAAAAACCAACAATTTCAATAGGAATACCTGCTTATAACGAGGAGCTAAATATTGGGAAATTGATTAAAGAAATTTTATCACAAGACCAAAAAAATTTTTCTATCGATAAGATAATAATTGCTTCTGACGGAAGTAATGATAATACTATAGAGGAAGCCAAGAAATTTAATTTATCGGAAATTGAAATATTTGAAAACAAGGAAAGAAGAGGTGTGGCAGTTCGTATGAATCAAATTTTTAAACATTGTAATTCTGAGATACTTATTTTACTTAATGCAGACATTGCAGTTCCTGATAAATTTTTCATCAATAAAATAATACAACCAATTATTGAAGATAGGGCTGACCTAGTTTCTGCTGATTTAATGGCATTGAAAGCAGAAACATTTATTGGAAAAGTTTTGAAAACAAGTTTTGATTTTAAGAAAACAATTTTTCAAAATTATAAAAAAGGGTTAAATTTATTTACATGTTATGGTGCTGGAAGAGCTTTTTCAAAAAATTTATATAGAAGCATTACTTTTACAGAAAGTGTGGGCGAAGATGCTTATTCTTATTTATACTGTTTAAAAAATGGTTTTAAATATGCAAATATGAAAGACGCTAAGATATATATTAAATTGCCAGATAATTTATTAGATCACAAAAAACAAAGTTTGCGTTTTAATGATTCAAAAGAGAGATTTAACGAAATTTTTGGAAAAGATTTTATTAGAAAAGAATATCATTTGCCCATAGGTTTAATTCTTAAAAAGGCAATTACTTGTTTTTTTAGAAGACCCCTTCTTATGACATTTAATGTTTTAGTGACTTTGTATATGAGGATATTATCACTTTTTTCTAAAAAAAGTTCAAATGTATGGGATATCTCAATTAGTACAAAAGATCATAACATAAACAAGAATAAGCAAGATTCAATATTGTTAAGGTTGAGTAAACAAGTTTTTTTTCGAAGGACATTGTATAGAATCTTGAGGTTTGTTGATGATGTTTTGTTTTTAAAAAACAAAATGATTGTCTTATGTTACCATGGCGTAAATGATAAGAAGGAATCATTTTTTGATGTTTCAGTGGAAGATTTTAAAAAACAAATCAATTTATTGCTTAAAGAGGGTTATGTTTTTGTAGATTCAAAAGAATTCTATAAATTATTGAAAAAAAGAGACGAAAGTAATGTAGAGAAAGTTTGCTTGCTCACATTTGACGATGGCTATAAAGATGTTTTAGTAGTGAGAGAGTTTCTTTTATATAAGAAAATAAAACCACTTATATTTGTTTTGAGTGATAAAGAGAGAGTTTCAAGGGAGGCACTGGGTTCAGATAAAGAATTTTTAGCTAAAAATGACATAGAAGTTTTAAAAAAAGACGGTTGGAAAATAGGTTCACACAGCGCCACACATAAAGACTTTAAGGACCTTAGTGCAGAAGAGTTAGATGAAGAAATTCGTTTATCAAAAAAGAAATTAGAAGAAAAGTATGATTTAATAGTAGAGTCTTTTGCTTATCCAAAAGGTTTTTATGATAAGGAAATTAAAAAAATAGTTCGGTCAGCTGGTTATTTAATGGGATTTTCAATGGACGATGGAATAATTAGAGGTGGTATAGATGTTTTTTCTGTTCCAAGAATAGGCATAAACAGTTCTCATGCAAATGAGGAATTTTTAACAACATTTTCTCCTTCCGTTGTGATTTTTCGTAAATTAATAAAATTATTCTTATAAATTTATGTTTAACAAAAATATTGAAAGATTCGCAATGTTAGTAAAAAAAATACGTATTTTTTTTACTTTACTTATTAAACCAAAGAAAAGTTATTTTCTATTTAATACCAAAAAACGCTCGCTAAAACCCATTAGTAAGTGTTATGGTTTTGACCGTGGAACACCTATTGATCGATATTATATTAATAAATTTTTAGATGAACACAAGGAGTACATAAAAGGTCATTGTTTGGAAATAACTGATAATGCCTACACTATTAAATTCGGGGAAAATCGTGTTACAAAAAGTGATGTTTTGGATATAGACGAAAAGAATAAAAAGGCTAATATAAAAGGCGATTTAAGGGATTTAAATAACATCGTAGATGATAAATATGATTGCATAATTGCCACGCATGTTTTTGGCATAATTGATGAATATCAAAAATCAATTAAGGAATGTTATCGAATATTGAAGCCCGGAGGTGTTTTAATTGCTACTGTTTCGGCGATGGGTGTTGCAGCTCAAGTGGAATTTTCTTATTGGAGATTTACACAAACATCCATGAGATATGTTTTCGATAGAATTTTTCCTTCTAAGAAAAATAAGATAATTTCTTATGGAAATGTTCTTTCCGGACAAGCATTTTGGGTTGGTATGGGAACGGAAGAGCTAACGGAAGCAGAATTAGAGTTTTCAGATCCTCGATATGCCATTATAGTAGGAATTGTTGCTAGAAAATAAATAAGTATAATTTTTCAGAAAAAACATATGAACAAAAAAAGACTAGATGTTGTAGTTAAGTATTTTTTTCCATTAGCTGCAGGAATAGAAGTTAATGTGATGAATGTTTATAGTTATTTCGCTAGAAACGGGTGGGATGTGTATGTTCACACAACCACTGATATGCCAGATGCTCCAGATTCTTTGAGTGAAAGAGAGGAAATAAACGGACTTCATGTATGTAGATATAAATGGCATTGGTATGGTTTTGTTCCAGATATAAAATGGGGTGAAACCAAAGCTTTGTGTCTTCATAATTTTGATATTTTTCCACATAGCTGGTTGTTTGTGAAGATTGCTATTTTGAGATTTATTAAAAAGAGTGAAATCAAATTATTTCTTACTCCGCATGGTGGCTTTACTCCAGAGTGGCCCATTTTTCCTTTTTGGCAAAGGGTTATAAAGAAATTTTATCATAATACGATAGGTGTTTTTTTTGTTAATAATCTCGTTGATGGACTAAGGTCTGTTTCGGAATGGGAACGAGATAAGACAATTAAATTGGGCGTTAAGCCTGAATTGGTTGAAACAATTCAAAACGGTCTTGAGAAAGAAGTTCTTGCGAATATAGACGAATGTGCTAGTGAAAAGGCCAAAAAAACAGTTGATTCACTGGGTACATATATGATTCAAATCGGAAGAATACATCCAATAAAAAATCAAAAAGTTGCAATTAAAGCACTTAAAGAACTGCCTGAGGAAATAAGTTTTGTTATGATTGGACCAGTTACTGATTTTGCTTATGAAAAAGAATTAAAGGAAACGATAAAGGATCTCAATTTAGAAAAAAGAGTTCATTTTCTGGGAGTTGTTACTGGTTTCGATAAGTATTATCTTCTTAACAAGGCATTGTTAGGTGTTCATATGGCTCGATGGGAAAGTTATTGTAATGCGGTACACGAGTACATGAGCCAAAAAAGAGTATGCATAGTTTCGGAAAAAACTGCACTTGAAGAGTTGATTAAAGATGGTATTAATGGGTTCTGTGTTGGAGTGGATGATGAGCATGCATTGGCAGAAAAAGTGGCATATATTTTTAAAATGAGAGGAAGTCAGGAGATTAAAAAAATGGAAGAAGAGAATTTTAAATTTACAAAGGGTCATTCCTGGGATGCAATTGCTTCTCGAGTGGAGTCGTTTTATAATGAAAAATTTGACAATAAATAAATGAATTTTATTAAGATAAGAAAAAAAACAGTCTATGCAATTTTAATAACAATTTTCTTTGTTTTTGTTTTAGCTGTTGGTCTAAGGGGAAATCCGGGCAATTTCGGAAAAGATGATTTTTTTACATTGAACTGGCAGGGGAATGGTCCCTTTGAATCATCCAATGATCGAGGTAGGTTTGCATTGACATTTTCTTTTGTCGAGGACAAATCTCTTAACTTTTCTATTCCCGTAGCTAATTTTGCTGCTCCCGATTTAGCAATAACAGAGGATGGAAGGTATGCCTCCTTGTTTGCGCCAGGAGTATCCTTTTTGATTATACCAGGGTATATTGTTGGGAAATACTTCAATGTTTCTCAGCTTGGAGCATTTGCAGTAGTAGCACTTTTTGCCTTATTAAATGCGCTTCTTATTTATTTGATAGCAAAAAAAGTAGGAGCCCAAACTATACCAGCAACTTTGGGTGCGTTGTCTTTTCTTTTCGCAACACCAGCATTTACTTATGCAGTTTCATTGTCTCAACACCATTTTTCTGTATTTACACTTCTTTTTTGTATATACCTAGTTCTTAATTGGAATAATTGGTGGTCTCTCTCAGCCATTTGGTTTATGTGTGCAGCTTCCATTGTCATTGATAATCCAAATTTTTTCTTTTTATTGCCAATAGGACTTTTTGCCCTTGGAAGAATATTTTATATCAAAAAAGAGGAAAACGGTTTAAAATTTATTATAAAGCCATTTTATATATTCACCTTTCTTGCTATGCTCCCCCCATTAATATTTTTTGGCTGGTTTAACAAGAGTTCTAATGGTAGTCCTTTTCAGCTTGCCGGAACTTTAGAAAGAGTACTCTCTTTGTCTGATGAGAGTAATAGTGTTAAAGGTAGCTCATTAGTAAACATTCCTCTTGATAAAGATGGCAAGATAGAAAAAGAATCAGAAGAAAAAACGAGTATTGGATTTTTTGAAACAAGGAATATGTTCAATGGATTTTATGTTCATTTTGTAAGTAGAGATAGAGGGATTCTCTGGTTTACCCCTGTTGTTTTGTTTGGTGTTTTGGGGCTTATTATTATTTTTAAAAAATATCAAAGCATCTCAACTGTTTTGATTGCTAGTGTCGGAATGAATGTTTTGCTTTATTCAATGTGGGGTGATCCGTGGGGCGGATGGGCTTTTGGTTCACGCTATTTGATTCCAAGTTATGCATTGCTTAGCATAGGAATCGCTATAGCCTTAACAAAATGGAGAGGAAGTTTTATTTTCCTACTTTTATTTTTTATGGTTTTTGTATATTCCGTTAGAATTAATACACTTGGAGCACTTGGAACAAGCGCTATTCCTCCAAAAGCCGAAGTGTTGGCATTAGAAGAATTGTCTGGCACAATTCAAAAGTATGATTTCGAGCGAAGTAGGGATTATATAAAAGAAATTGGTTCCAAATCTTTTGTTTATAAGGTTCTTGTTAGCAAATATATAAATGCTTATCAATATTATAACTTAGTTAGCGGATTGATTCTTTTTGTTGGTGGCTTTCTCATCGTTAGACATTGGTTTTATGGTAGAAGTGAAATATCTAAAAAACAACGCTTATGAAAAACAATATTATACAATTTTTAATATTTGAAAAATATATTAAAAAAAGTAGGCAGTTTCTGAAAAGATGGGATATAACAATTCTTATTATTGTTTTATCCCTAATCTCCATTGCATCTTTTGTTTTCTACCTCAACAATGGATTGGGTTTGGCATACAATGATGCGCGATCGCATTTGGATATCGGAAGGAGGGTAGTGGAGGGCTTAAACACGGGATTTGCTCAATTGGGGAGTGTTTGGTTGCCACTTACGCATCTTTTAATGACCTTGACTGTTTGGAATGATTTTATGTGGCATTCTGGGCTAGCAGGAGCAATTCAATCAATGATAGCCTTTGTTGTTACTGGGATATTGATTTATCTTTTCATAAAAGAATTGGGAATTGGAATGATTGGTCGTTTGTTGGGAGTGTTTTTGTTTGTTGCAAATATAAATATTCTTTATCTTCAGGCAACTGCAATGACCGAACTTATGCTTTTAGCGACTATGACGGCTGGTGCATATCTCTTGTTGCGCTGGTTCAAGACGGAAAAATTGCTTTATCTTTTATATTCAGCATTTTTTATAATGCTGGGCACTCTGGTTCGTTATGATGCTTGGTTTTTGTTGTTTTTAGTCTCTCTGATGATTGGCATTTATTTATTCAAAAAATATAACTACAAAAGAGCAGAAGGGATGTTTGTTTTGTTTTGCACACTAGGAGGATTTGGTGTCTTTTTGTGGCTTATTTGGAATGCTGCTATCTTTAAGGATCCGCTCTATTTTGCTTTTGGTCCATATTCAGCACATACACAACAAGATCAATTGAATAGTGCGGGAGCTTTGCCAACAAAAGGTAATTGGTTACTTTCTTTTAAAATGTATATTTATGCGCTTGCTTATAATACAGGAGCTTTTACAATGTTCCTTGGTTTGATTGGAGCTGTGGTTTTATGGATGGACAAGAAAATACCAAAAAATATTCGTTTTGCAACAGTAGCATTAATAGCACCACTTTTGTTTAATGTTTTGGCGCTTTATCTCGGGCATTCAGTATTATTTATTCAGGGAATTTCTGGTGATACCTGGTTTAATGTTCGTTATGGAGTTATGATGGTACCGTCAATCGCTATTTTTGTGGGATATCTAGTGGGAAAATTCAAACCTTTGCGAGCGACTTTGATAGGACTTCTATTGTTTGTTACATTTTTCTCTTTTACAAGTGGTGATGCTGTGACAATTGATGATGCGAGAGTTGGTTCTAGTCAGAAGAATGTTAAGGAGGTTAGTGAGTGGTTGAAGGAGAATACGGCTGACAAAAAAGGATTCATTCTAATTTCCGTGGCGTCTCATGATTCAATTATTTTTTCTTCTGGATTGCCTATGAAGAAGTTTATTCATGAGGGTGCAGGCAAATATTATAAGGTTGCGATAGAGAATCCTGATTTATGGGCGCGATGGATTGTGGTTAGGAGTTATTCCGACGACGATTCAACTTGGAGAGAAATAAAAGACAAACCTGGATTTAAGATGTATAATCTAATTGACCACTATCCTTTTGCTGATATCTATGAATTGAAGCCAGAGTATCTAGAGAATCTAAATACAGAAGCTGTCTTTGATAAAAACCAAAACAAACAATAAGGTGTTAGTGAGTTTTTAAATTAATTTTTGTTATGAGAAAAATAGGGGTATTATTTCTAAGTATTTTTTTGTTAGGATTGATTTTTATAGTCCCTTCTTTTTTGTATTTTGAAAAAGATCTATGGGAAGCACAAAAAAGAGTTTATTATCCCGAGCCATCTCGTAATTCTTTTGAATTTCAGGCCATTGATACAATGAAGTATTCTCGTGATCTAAGTCGTGAAAAGTTAAACGACAGCACTTTCGACAAAACAATCGAAGAGCAAGTAAAAAACATTGCACAAACAGGTGCAACTCATATTGCGATTGCAACGCCCTATGATGAAGAGTTTTTGCCAATGCTTAGGCGTTGGGTGGAAATATCTCGTAACCATAATTTAAAGGTTTGGTTTAGAGGAAATTGGTCTGGTTGGGAGGGATGGTTTGAGTATCCAAAAATTACTAGGGAAGAACATTTAAGCAAGACAGAGGAGTTTATTGTAAAAAATGCTGATATTTTTGAAGATGGGGATGCGTTTTCGTCTTGTCCAGAATGTGAAAATGGCGGAGATGGTGATCCAAGACAAACAGGAGACACTGAGGGATATCGAAGATTTTTAATAGATGAATATGATTTGATGAATGCATCTTTTGAAAAAATAGATAAAAAAGTTCAAACAAATCTTTTCTCGATGAACGGTGATGTTGCTAAAATGATTATGGATAAGAGCACTACAACAGCTCTTGGTGGAGTTGTAACTATTGATCATTATGTTGATACGCCAGAAAAATTGATAGAAGATGTTGATTTTTTAGCCCAAAAAAGTGGTGGGAAAGTAATCTTGGGAGAGTTTGGAGCGCCGATTCCAGATATCCATGGCGAAATGAGCGAAAAGCAACAAGCAGAATGGATAGATAAACTCTTAGGTGGTTTGCAAGGGAACAAAGCTCTCGTCGGAGCTAGTTATTGGTTGAATGTGGGGGGAAGCACTGAAATTTGGAAAGAGAACGGAAAACCCAAAGAGGCAGTGGAGACTCTTAGTAAATATTACAAAGTTAATGTTGTTTATGGTTCTATATATAACGAAATTGGTGAATTAATTGAGGGCGTCAGTGTTGAATATGGAAATCAAAAAATAATCACTAACAATGATGGATATTACGAACTTAAATTTGTAGGAGATCAAAGAGATACCTATTTGAAGGTTTCTGCTCCAGGATATTTTTCTCAAGAGATAAAATTAAAAGAAGGTGCCAATGCCCTTGATATTGATTTGATAGAGGAGAATAAAAATTTGAGAGTGAGGTTTATTCTTTTTGTGAGAGATTTTTTGAGATAGCTGATTTTTAATTTGAAATTGATTTTAAGGAAGGCTTTTTTAGTTTAAAAAACCACCAGTTAACGCTAGTGGTTTTTATTTTAGTTAGCAAAGAAAACTATTCTCCTTGACTTAGTGTTTCGCTAGTTGCTTTAGCGGCATTATTTTCATAGGCAACTTCTTGACCATCGCCGAGAACATGCATCCAAATTTGACCTGGAACAAATCGAATTTCATTTCCATTTTTATCAAAGAATTGGAATTGATTTGCTAGACCCTTAATTCTTTTCCAACTCCCATCGATTTTGTCACCATTGAAAAAGAAAGTTGCATCACCTTCGAATTTTGTGTCAAACCAAGGGTCTCCAAGTTGCATATTTGGATAACCCCCACTATCGTTAAGACTATGTGTGTCATCTACTCCATCCCAAGGATCTTGAACTCCTTCAGATACATAGTTTCTATCAAGTAGCCAAGGTTCTTTTTTTGTAGTAATGGTAATTATGTTTTTTGGTGCATATTGTTTTCCAGTTGCATAATCGATATCAGCCCCTCCTCTTAATGAGCGAAGGTATGAATTTGTTTCTGAATCGTATAGATAGGTAGGGTTAATGCTTTTGGTGCTTTTAAAATCAACACTTATTTTTGCGTATTCAGGACGCTCATTTACAGGAAGATCTCCCTGGTGAAGATAACCCTTTAAGTTTGATTCTTTTCGGTAACCAACTTTTTCAGCAACTCCTATTAGTCCTAAAATATTAGTAGAAGCCTTGTTCATCTGGCTCATTGGCCCAGTTCTTCGAAAACAAGCATCTCCACCAGAAGGAGCAACCTCTCCGTTACAATCGATGTGGTCAATCACATCTTTTTTTAATAATGCTTTTGCGATACTGGAACCTCCCCAAGGAACAAAAATTGCATCAAAAGAACCAGCGACCGAGATATTATCGACTCTTCCAGAGCGCATTGGCCCAACAATTTCAGGTGAATTGCATTGAAAAATTCCCATCAAACGAGGATCTCCATGAACTGCACGATGAGGCATTTCGAGCACAAGGTCTGCTTGCGAAAGATTTGAGAAATATTCTCTTGCGTCAGGGTCTCCAGAATACATAACCGCGAAAGCTCTTTTTTGATAGTTATCACAAGCAAGCCCTGTTATTTTTGAAGCATTTTCAGGGGTGGTGTAGGGAACGGTTTCTATGTTTTCGGCAATCTTTTCTTCAGAAGGTTTCAACTCAATGGGAGTTGTATCTTTTTTGAAAAAACTGAGAATGATTAAAATCATAACAACAACAACCGCTGCTGCTATCAGCACCTTTTTATTTTTCATTGTTTATTTTTTGCTATTTAATTATGTTTATTAATACGAATTAATTATAGAATATTTTCAAAAAAAAGTCATCTTCAGTAAAACGTTTCGATTTCGAATTTAGGATTTAATAAATCCACTATTACCAGCTATTCAAAGCAACATATCATGGTATGTTACTTATGAATACAGTTTCATTTATTTAAAACAAAAACTGACATTTGAATAGGTTTATGGTGGAATTTAAATCAGAGATTGGTGTAAAAAACATTGACATCCCCTGTATTTGTGTGCTAATTTTAACTTAATAAATAATAATTTTATTTGAAAGATGAAAAAGTCAATAATTCTATCAGTTTCTTTCTTACTCGTTGTTTTGGCATTGGGTGTTTTTTGGTATGTGAAAAATCAAAAAATAACCACTACTGAAAAACCTTTAGCTAAGGTAGAAAATAAACAAGAAGCTACACCTATTAATACAGAGGAAATTGATACGAGCGATTGGCAGACTTATCGGAATGAGGAACTGGGATTTGAAATTAAACATCCAAGTGCCTGGGAAGTAAAGGAATTTAAATCCGCCTGCCTGGGTCTTTCTGACTGTGCAATCGATTGTGAAAAAACACCAGAAAAATGTGATGTTATTGGTTTTTCTTTTTACAATAAAGATATCAAAAACTCAGAAACAATTTCTATAGCAATGGTTCCTGATAGACTTAAGGGTGTTGATTTTAATTTAAAAACTCAGTGGATGGATACAATGTTTTCTGGATGCTACGTCTCAGTAATAAAAAACGATAACCAAAAGAAATTTTATATCGGAAGTTTTCGTCCAGCAACTGATCTAAATAACGTCGAAATTACTAAAAAAGAAAGTGCTTTATGTAAAAAGAACCAGTTGAATCCAATTTTCAATAAAATGATAAAGAATCTTATTTTCGTAAATTAAGAGAAATGACCGCACAAAGAATGTTTTAAAAAATAAAATATTCTTTGTGCGGTCATAGGGATCGCATATTTTGTTGCTTTGAAAACTTAACTCAAGAAGTGGAGGTGTAATATGTCTCGTCTGACAATTCATTCTTTGATTGTTGCGTTCACATTTTTTTTATCTACTAATTGTCTGGCAGAATGTCCGGGAGGAACAATGCCAAACGGATTTTGCTGGCCTACAGAAAGCACTGATTTGCTTCTGGGGTGGCATGGAACAAATACCGCATTTCCTGGAGGCGTTCATCTTGCTCAAGATATTAGAGCTGATGAAGGTGATAACGTTTATGCAATTGCTGATGGTGTCGTTTTACACAATAGAATGGATGTGGCTTGTTACGGTGGATACGATGATAGCTACAATTGTATTGATGGTGGTGCTTTGATTATTGAACATAGGTTAGCCAACGGAGAAAAATTTACTGCAATATACGCACATATAAAAAACATTTCCGTCGGTTCAACTGTAACAAAGGATCAGAAGATCGCCGAAATAGGACCTTACAGAAAAGGAACTGTGCATCTTCATTTTGGAATAAGATCTCCTTTTAATGACGACAATAATCGTTGGTCTGGATATGGATACGGGAGTGACAATGGTTTCATCAACCCAGTCGACTTCATTCAAAACAACTCCCCGTTCAATACTCCTGAAAAAGTTACCGCCAAGTGTGTAGGTGACATCTGTTGGGAACCATCCAGCAGAGAATGTTCTGAGGCTGATAGATGGTTTGACCTTAAAAAACCACCCTATCTTCAGGCTAGCGACATTTGTGACCAGCTTTATGAAGAAGTATACTATATTTCTCAAGCCACAAATTCAACCCAAGAAGTTCCAGAAGAACACTTCTGGCAATCCTGGTGGAGGTCTCTTATAAGCATTTTTGGTCCTGGCGCAAGTGCTGATGATATTATGAACTACGCTGTAATCCGGGAAATTGAAATTCCTGCAGACAATTCTGGTCCTGCCATTGTTATTGCCGGAGATGGAGTTGTTGCAAGTGATGCAACTGGTTATGGGTATTCTTCAAATCCCACCGAACCACCAGATCCAGGCAAACCAGATTTCATCGTTACCGAACTCCAACTCCAGACACCATCAGGTGTCGAGCAATACCAATATGAGACAATCGATGAAGTCAAAATGCATGCTTGGTTTGATAACATCGGCGAAGCTAATTGGGCCGGAGACCACGACGATATGGAAGTTCGCTTCTACTTATCAAAGGGCTACAAGGAGGATGCTCATGATGAGTGGAAACATGTAGGCACAGACAATATCAAGAAGGAAAATATCCAAATTAGCGATCCTCCTAAACACGAAGAAGAGGGTCTCAAACTTTGGGAATATCATCTTGAGCCAGGAGTATACAATATCGTGGCCTGTGCTGATCGCACAAAAGATCAAGACAATGGTGATGGAGATGTTCCAGAAGAACACAAATCAAACAACTGCTCTACTGAAGCAGTCTTTACTGTTGTGAAGCCAAATAAGGATCCTTACGGTCATATTGATTCTGTTACAAGTAGTCAAATTAATGGCTGGGCAAAAGATGATGATTCATATGACCCCACCGATGTTCATGTCTACAAAACAGACATCTATGGAAATAATTCACAATTTGTGGAAAGTTTTCCCGCCGATGACTATCGAGTGGATGTTGACCAGCACGCTTTCTTCTGGAATGTTCCGGGAGGTGTTAAAGATGGAATTGCTCATCAACTCTTTTTCTATGCTATAAACAGTCCTACGGGGAATAACCCTCAGATAGGCTACACTAAGTTTCTCTCAGCTGATCCTATCGGAAACCACTATCCTGTTTACAGATTTTACAACAGTACGAGTAATTCTCACTTTATTACGATAAGTGAAGGAGAAAAAGACGGCCTAGTTTTTAATAGCAGTATCTGGAGAGCTGAAAGAGCCGTTTTCCGCGCATTAAAGACTCAGGAAGCTGGCTCTGTTCCTGTGTACAGATTCTATTCTGGACAAGAACATTTCTACACCGCATTTGAGGGTGAGAAAAACAATCTCATTGGTAGCACTT
>JBFHFF010000008.1:0-60969 GCA_041583775.1 Candidatus Moraniibacteriota bacterium | reverse complement strand
TTGTTAACATTGCAGCAAAAGAGTTTACACTTTCATAAAATAAAATAGAATTAAAAGTTAACTAAAAACTTTCTAATTCTATGAATAAATATGATGTAAAATACCTTATGCTACAAGAAAAGAAGCTAAAACAGATTATTAAAAAGCAAGCAAAAGTAACTGCTATTGCTAGAGAATTTAATGTAACTCGTCAAACTATTCATAAATGGTTAAACCGTTACAAAAGATTTGGGATAGATGGTTTAATCGCAAGAAAGAGAAGTTATGCCAAAAAGGCACATAATCGTACTGGGGAAGAATTAGAACAACTCGTTATTAATTTAGCAGAAGATTATATTTTCGATGGAGTGGAAACACTCGCAGATAGATTACAATGCGAAAATAACACCACTTTACATCCAACTACTATTTACAGGATTTTAAAAAGGAATGGAATAAGATACACAAAGTATCAACCCCACACTAAAAAGTGCTGGAAAAAGCAGTTATACGCTCATAAAATACCAGGCAAAGAGCTTCAAATGGACACTAAATACCCTTTTGGATACAAAACAGGCAAAGTTATCTATACTATTATTGATGACGCTTCTAGATGGGTTTTTGTTTGGAGTTATAACACGGCTAATGCAAAAAACACTTTAGATTTTTTAGAAAAAGTTTTAAAAAGGTCTCCTTTTAATATCCAGAAAATTAGAACAGATCAGGGCACAGAATTTACTGCTAATACCGTCAAAGAATACCTCAAAATAAACAACATCCGTTACAGACAAAACACTCCTTATTGTCCAGAAGAAAACGGAAAAATAGAAAGATTTCATAAAACACTTAACCAAAAAGCTCTACGATGGAGATTTTATCCTGATGATTCTTTGGATGAAATGCAATATAAGCTTAATTTATTCTTACATTACTACAATTACCAGAAAAAACACCGTGGTCTAGGGATGGATGGGATGACACCTTTTGAAAAACTAAATGAATTGAAAAGTGTAAACTTGACGCTGCAATGCTATAACTATTGACAAGATGATTAAAATATGCTATAAATTAAAAATGTACTTTAAAAATACAACATGTTGCCATTACCGGAAACAAGGGATTGTCTCTTGACGAAAAATGAGATCATTACATCTAATAAAGGAGGAGAAGAAATGACTGAAAATAGTAAGATAAGAAAGATGGTGGAATTATTGGGATTTCCTTCGGAAATTTTGTATTTCCACAAAAAAAATGAAATCGTCCAAATCTCAGGGAGAAATTCCAACCTGGACTGTCATGTTCCGGGAGGAACTGCTTTTTGGCTTATAACAGATGCCGAAAAGGATGAGGAAAAATCTCCTTTCAAAAGGAGCGGCCATTATTGGGAATATGGCTGGGAAATAGAAATTTCTGGCAAATCCGGAGTAGGATATGCCGTAGTTCTTGGAGAAAGTGCCGATAGTAGCGGCAGAATCTTCAAAGAAATAAAGGAAATCCACATATTTCCGGGCGTGGATTTCAAAAAGATAGAAAGAGCTGTTTGCCAACACATAAGAGGTGTTGGTGCTACATTTGGAATGCTTCTTTATGAAGAAGCTGGAAAAATTGAGGAATGGATGATTCCTCAAATAACTCAAGGTCTTGAGGCATGGACCTTGAAGGTTTCTGGTGAGGAATTTGAGATAGTGCAAGTTCCTTATACAAAAGGGATTGTACTAAAATCAAAAAAATCAGAATCTTCGAGGTGGGAATGGCAAAGTGTAGTCGCAAGATGGTTCAATCATCTTTCCAGTGACGATAGATTGAAAATCTTGCCGGCGCCTCAACGGGAGTATGTTGAGGCCACTCTTGAAAAGGAGAAGGGAATAAAGTGGCTTAATAAAAATAGCAACTTCGTCGCTTGCGGAGATAGGAGGTTTCAATTCGCAATTGGATCAAAAAAAGTTTTGTCTGAATTGGTTCGTCCAAAAAATTATGGGCGAGGAGTCTATGGAATATTGTCTACAAGAAACTATTCCATAGAAGACAGTGAGATACCCTTTAAAAGGGTTATCACAAAGATATCTCTGGAAAGTTCCTCGCCATGCAATTACTACGGCGATGAGTTGGAAGGTGTAGATAGTAGGGGGAGGAAAATAAAGGTAATATGGAAAAGAGGTCGCCGTGGAAAAATAGTTGATGTTCAAGGTCCCGGAAATTATTATTGGGTCGAAGAATGTCAGTCGGGTGACCTAGAAGTTTTTGAAGAGTAATTTGAAACCCCTGGTGGAATATCTGCTGGGGGCTTGTTTATAAATTTCTAAAATCAAAAAATGAAGATAGATTTAATTTATTTTTCTAATATGCTAAACTATAGATAAGTTAATTTTTAAGATAAAAGAAATATGAAAACATATATTTGCGAGATTTGTGGAGATGCTTATGTAGGAGAAGAAAAACCAACCCAATGTCCTTTTTGTGGAGCAAAAAGAGAGTTTATCAAAGATGGTGAAACAGCAAAGCCAATCGTCAATGAATCTATCGAGATAGGAGAAAAGAGCCGTGATAATTTAATGAAAACATTAGAATTGGAAATTCATGCTACTGAGATTTATCAATGTATGGCAACCAAAGCAACAACTTATGAAATTAGGGCGATGTACAAGAGATTGGCAAAAATAGAGTTAGAGCATGCCACAATAGTGACTAAACTTTTGAAAATAGAAAGGCCAGAAGTTTCAGCTATAACCTGTTTGGACAATGAAGAAGAAAATTTTAAAGAAACAATTGTGCTTGAGGATAATGCTTCAAAGCTTTATATTCAATTTGCTTCAGAGGCCATAGAAGCACCAATTAAGAAATTTTTTGGAGCATTGACTTTGGTAGAAAGAGAGCACCTTGATTTAATAAAAGAATATATAAAATAATTTAAAATCTTTTATTATTTATTTGTAAAAAACAACCACGAAAATGGTTGTTTTTTGTTTCAATGCAGTAGTCGATGTAAAATTTGAATTTGAAGATTATTTCAATTGCTAATAAGTTGAGATTTTGTTAATATAAAAGAAGCTTTGAAACTTGTGATTGAGAATATTTTGGTATTTAGATTGATTGAATGGCGGAAAACAAGTTCTGTAGAAACTCTAATTGACTTATTGAGAATACAAAAAATGAATAAACAAAATAAAAACATTGCACTCACTGGTGGTTATGTTGTTGGAGAAGCGATGCGACAAATAAACCCAGATGTTGTTGCAATGTATCCAATTACACCACAAACTCCCATAATTGAATATTTTGCAAAACAAAAAGCAAATGGGAAGGTAAAGACAGAGAGTGTGACTGTTGAATCAGAACATAGTGCTATGAGTGCTTGCATAGGCGCTTCTGCTTGTGGGGCGCGAACAATGACCGCATCAAGTTCTCAAGGAATTATGTATATGTTTGAAGTTTTGCCAATTGCATCTTCAATGAGATTGCCAATTGTGATGGCTGTCTCAAACCGTGCAATCTCTGGACCAATTAATATTCATGGTGACCATTCCGATGCAATGGTTATGAGAGATATGGGTTGGATTCAACTTTTTGCTGAAACCGCGCAGGAGGCATATGACAATATGATAATTGGGATTCGATTAGCCGAAAAAGCTCTCTTGCCGCTTGCAACAAATATGGATGGATTTTTCGTTTCACATAGTGTTGAAAATGTGAGTTTACTAGATGATAAGCAAGTCGAAAGTTTTGTTGGTAAATATAAACCAAAACAAAGCTTGTTTGATTTTGATAACCCAAAAACATTTGGGCCAATTGCCTTACAGGATTCATATTTTGAATTTAGAAAACAAGTTCAAGATGCAATGGAGGCGGTGCCAGAAATGTTCGATGAGATCACAGGTGATTTTGAGAAAATTTCTAATAGAAAGTATGATTGTATAGAAGAATATAAAACAAAGGATGCAAAGAAAGTGATTGTGGCAATTGGAAGCGTTTGTGGGACAATTAAGGAAGTCGTTGATCGTCTGAGGGATGAAGGCGAACATGTAGGACTATTAAAAATTAGACTCTTTAGGCCTTTTCCATACAAAAGTGTTAAGAAAGCATTGAGAGGTGTTCAAGACATTGTTGTTATGGATAGAAATCTTGCATTTGGAACCAAGCAAATATTAGCTGGTGAAATAGAACAAGCAGTTGGCAGGAAAGTTGAAAGCGTGGTTTATGGGTTGGGAGGGCGAGATGTTTTTGAAAAGCAAATAGAGGAATTGTTTTTAAAAGAAAAAGCGCCAAAATATTTAATGTAGAATTAAGAGAAATTTAAATAAGCTTTAGATTTGAAACTAAAATATGAATAATAAATACAAAGGACAAAAATTTACTGCGGCAACAACTTGTGCTGGTTGCCCAATTGGTGTCGTTGCAAGAACAGTCCTAAATGCCACAGATGATCCAATTGTGGTTACAAATGCGACTGGATGTATGGAAGTTACATCTACTATATATCCCAACACATCTTGGAAGGTCCCTTATATCCACAGTGTTTTTGGGAATGCAGGAGCGACTGCTTCGGGAATTGAGGCGGCAGTTAAGTCTTTGAGTAAGCAAAAAAAAGTTAGCGATAAAGTTAAAGTAGTTGCCTTTGGTGGTGATGGAGGAACTTATGATATAGGATTCCAAGCTCTTTCAGGTGCGCTTGAAAGAGGGCATGATTTTCTCTATGTTTGCTATGATAATGGAGCATATATGAATACTGGAAATCAAAGAAGCGGAGCTACTCCTTTGGGTGCTGGAACGCAAACAACTCCAGTTGGAAAAGAATCTTTTGGAAAAGAAAATAAAAGAAAGGATATTATGGCCATTGTAGCTGGACACCATATCCCATATGCTGCAACCGCTAACATTGGTTTTTTGGAAGATTTTAAAGCAAAGGTGAAAAAAGCTTTTAGTATTAAGGGTCCAAAATTTATTCTTGTTTTTTCTCCTTGTGTTGCGCTTTGGCAATATCCTTCATCAAAAACATTTGAGATTGCAAAGCTTGGTACGGAAACAAATTTTTGGCCATTATACGAAATTGAAAATGGTCATTATAAACTTTCCTATGAACCAAAAGAGCGAAAATCAATTGAAGAGTTTTATAAAACACAGGGAAGATTCAAGCATCTTTTTAAAAGAGATGATAAAGATATCTTGCTTAGAAAGATACAAAAAGAGGTTGATAGTGCTTTTGCAAGAGTGAAATCAACTGCTGATGCTCATAGATGGAGCTAGTTGAATTTGAATATTAAAAAATAAATATGGGGACTGAAATTGTTATTATTGGCGTTGTAATTATTGTTTGTTTTGTTGGTTTGGTTTTTTTTCTTAATCAAAAATTTTCTAGTATTCAGACTGAGGATGAAGGGAAAGAGCTTTTGATGTTGCAACAACAAATGGGTCAAGTTATTCAAACGCTAGATCACAGGTTAACCGAAAATAAACAAGAATTGGATCGAAAACTTTCTGAATCCAATATGATTTCTAAGAGTCAATCAAGCGAAAATATTCGTGTAATTCAAGATATTTCACGAGAAAGCCAAGATTATTTAGCAAGAATTAACAAGCAATTACTTGGAGTGACAGAAAAAATGACAAAACTTGATGAAACGAATCGTCAAGTAATGGATTTTTCTTCGCAATTAAAAAATCTACAAGATATTTTAAAAAATCCAAAACAAAGAGGCGTGTTGGGGGAATATTTTTTAGAAGAGACCTTAAAAAATGTATTGCCACCAAATAGCTATCAAATGCAGTATGCTTTTAAAGATGGAACAATTGTTGATGCAGTTGTTTTTATCAAAGAAAAAGTTATTCCAATTGATTCTAAATTTTCTTTGGAAACCTATGAGAAACTTCTTAATTGTACAGAATCTGATCAGAGAGTGGTTTTGGAAAAGCAATTTAAACAAGATTTGAAAAACAGAATTGATGAAACTGCTAAATATGTGAAACCAAGCGAGGGAACTGTCGATTTTGCTTTTATGTTTATCCCTTCAGAAGCGATATATTATGACTTATTAGTTAACAAGGTTGGTTCTGCTCAAGTTTCCTCAAGGGATTTAATTGAATATGCCTTTAAAGACAAGCATGTAATTATTGTTTCTCCCACATCATTTTTGGCCTATTTACAAACAGTTTTACAAGGATTGCGAGCCTTAGAGATTGAAGAATCGGCAAAAGAAATTCAAAAAAATGTTGAAAAACTTGCGAAACATCTAAATCAATATGCTGTATATCATGATAAGCTTGGAAATACTTTAAAAACAACAGTTAATCATTTTAATAACTCTAGTAAGGAGTTTAAAAAGATTGATAAAGACATTATGAAAGTTACCGACATAGAGGGCAAATTAGACTTAGAGGGAGAAGATGTTGATTTCCCAAAGATAGAAACTTAAACATATTTCATTTTTATAAAAAAGCTGGATGATTTAGATCATCCAGCTTTTTTATTGCTCTAAGTATTAAAAAGAAGCCCTAAGAACATCACCATTTTTTGTGACAACAAAAATTCTGTCTTGTTTTTCATTTATCCAAAGATGCTCAGCTTCTGTGAAGTTTTGGTTGAAGAATCTTTCAGTTTCAGTTGGATTTTCTTGTGAAATCCTTGAAATGATACCATTTTCTGAATCAAGTGCATAAACATTGTCTGGGTCTGCAACCGTTTCAATATCTACGATCTTAATATCCTTAGCCTTTTCTGGCTTAGTTGAGAAAGTGTTTTTCAATTTCCCTTCAAAATATTGTTGAACCTCTCCGTTTTCTAAAGCAACTAAAATGGAGTCGCCAACAGCTAAATCAATTGATGTCGAGAAAGATTGTTGATCGGCTATGCGAATTCTATAGTTATTAAATCCGCCAGGTTTTCGTGGAAATTGATAAATGTTGTTTGAATTTTTGTCTAGAAGATATAGATATTGAAGATAAACCCCAACACCACCAATTTCAAGATTCGTCGGAAGTTTTATATCAACACTTGTTAAACGGTCCACGACTGGACTATATGAAAAAACATTTTCTTCTGAAATCAAGAAAATTAATCTTAAGGTTGGCATAGAAACAAGATATTTTATTCCTCTTACATCTTCTCCAAGAGCAATTTCGGTTAATTCATTGTTTGTAATGTTTAATTTGAAGAATTTTTCAGAAGTTGTATATATAAATAGTTCATCTTTGTCGCCCGTTATCGACTGGATTTCTGATTCAAGGTTTGCGATTGTTGTTGTTTCTAGTTGATTGCCAAGAGTTGCTCGTTGTACCTCAGTTTCTTGTTTGTTAGTATTTACAATTTCCTCAGGGACTCTTTCTCTAAAGAGAAATGAAAAAAAAGAAATGACAATTAAAAATGAAATTATGCCGATGAGTACAACCTTTTTGTTTTCCTTTGTAAATTTTAAAATTAGTTTTTGTAATTTTAAAATTTTTTTAAATTGCAAAGCACCTCCAAACTTTTTTATAAAAGAGTGTCCTAAAAATTTAGTGAAGTACTTTAAAGGATTTTTATTTGATTCAATTCCCTCATTTTTTAAAGAGGCTTTGCTTACCGCTGGTGAAAATTTGTTTTTGCTTGAAAAAGTTAATTTTCTTTTATTGTTTGAAAAAAATTGGTTGGTTTTTTCGTAGATTATTATGTAAAAATCTTTTATTTTTATTATAGTTTTAAAGAGCAGTCGCTTGGCTCGTTTGAATTTTTCAGGAAAATTAACAGAATTTAAAATTAGCTTTAGTTTGTTTGCTGAAGACTCGAGATTTTTTTGTATTCTTTTAAAGTTTTGCTCTTCTTTTTCTCTTATGATTTCATTTTTTAAGCGTAGATCACTTTTTTCTTTGCGGATTCTTTGTTTTTCATTTTCTAATTCTTCCTTCTTATAGGCTTCTTCTGATGGTTCTGTTAAATAAGAAACGCCGTTAGCGAAAGACATGCCTCTAATGTTTTCGTCGGTTTTATCTGTTTTAAACTTTGAAATCAGTGGAATTGAATTTGGAGAAATGGGACTATTTTTCTTTAATTCATCGAGTGTTTGTTTGACTTTATCAAGAACTGAATTAAATTTTTTTTCTGTTTCATTGTCAACCTTCTCTATCTGAGGTTTATACTCATCTTTATCAGTTTCTTTGATAAAAAGTTCTCGACTCTCTTCGAAAGGAGAGATTGGAAAGGATTCAACTGGTTTTTTTATTACTTTTTCTCCCGGTTCCTTTTTTGATAAATATATTTCTCCGCCTTGTGTTTTTTTGGGAATTAACGAAGAAATAGGAGCAATTATTGGTTTATTTTCCGTTATTTCTATTTCAACTTTTTCATCTTCAACTTCTTTGTTTTTGAGCGAATGACATCTTTTCCCAAGAGAACTTCTTGCCGAAAACAGCTCACTTTCGCCAAAGAAATTTAAATTTTTTATATCCTTCTCCTCTTTGATTGGCATTACACTTTTCTTTTTGATATTGACTATAACAACACCAACATCTTCGCCCTCAAGATCCACTGTTGACTTGAGGATATTGTCGAATTCATTTGATGTGAATGTTTTTGTGTGACGATTTATTTCTTCTTGAGAAAGTGATTTAAAAAGTTCTTTTGTTGAGAATATTATTTTATCGTCAATGGAGAGTGTCCCAGAGGAAATATCAGAAAAGGTTTTTACTGGGTGTACATTCTTATCTTCATTTAGCCCATCTGAAATATTGACAACTTTTTTATTTTTAGAAAGAAGAATTTGTCCATCGCCAAGTTTTGTAAAGTGGAAATCATTTTCATTGATGACTCCGATAACGGCATCTAAATTGTTAATCCAATTGGTGACATCGTGTTCTGCAAGATCAGCTAGGGCCAAGTTAACTTTATTGAGAGCTGCTTCGAAACTCTCTTCTGTACCACGATTTGGCTTTAAGAAAAATTCTCTTTTGG
This sequence comes from Candidatus Moraniibacteriota bacterium, assembly GCA_041583775.1. GTDB lineage: Bacteria > Patescibacteriota > Minisyncoccia > Moranbacterales > DUUL01 > UBA2772. The sequence continues at coordinate 52,073 of JBFHFF010000008.1, read as the reverse complement.
CAACCTGCGAAAGAAGATTTGGGAGATAGGCCGATTCTTCGGAATGATCTTTGGAGCTGATTACACCAAAAATTTCCCCAAGCTTGTTTTGCGCGGGATTTTCACCTTCAAAGCGAAATGTGTTAGAGAAAGGTTGTAAATTCTTATCTTTGCATACGCTCACCAAGAAGGAATCAAGTTCGATTTTGATACTTTTTTCTTTGTTATCTTTCATATCTAAACATTCCAAAGGAATACGAATAGTTCCTACGATAAATCCCTCCAGTTCATTATAAAGCAACTACTTTTTTTGTGCAAAGCAGCACTATTTAATATTCCTGAAATTATAGTAAAAAATGAATATTTCTGAGCAGATTCCTGGATATTTGACAAATATTTCAGAGTATCATACAATTAAATTAGCAGTCAGGTATACAGACTGCTAATAAGAAATTAACCAAAAGGAATGCTTACAGATAGACAAGGAAAAATCTTAAGTTTAATAGTTCAAGAATACACAAAAACGGCTATTCCAGTCAGCAGTTCCTCCATTACAAAGAACTTTAAAGATAATATATCTTCAGCAACAATTCGCAATGAAATGTTGGAGCTTGAAAGGATAGGTTTTCTATTAAAACCACATGTGTCTGCTGGAAGAATTCCATCCGATTTTGGTTATCGTTATTTTATAGATCACCTTTTGAAAAAGCGTGAGCTAAATCAAGAAGATCAAAGAAATTTGCAAGTTGAAATGTTAAAAATGAAAGCTCAAAACACTAGACTTTCAAGAACCTTGGCAAGAACACTTTCAATGTCATCAAAATGCTTGGCTTTTTCTGGAATGATTGAGAAAAAAGATTATTACGATTTTGGAATGTATACCCTAATGAATGATCCTGAATTTAATAAGCTTGATGAGGTTTCTAGAATTTCTGCATCCCTCGATGTTATTGATGAAAAAATGGAAAAGATTCTAGAACAATTAGAAGATGGTGAGACGAAGATTTTTATAGGAGAAGAGAACCCAATTGAGGAGATTAGAAACTGTTCAATGATTATTTCTCCATATCGACTAGAAAGTGGTGAAAGGGGGGTGTTGGCAATTATTGGTCCTAAAAGAATGGAATATGATAAAAATAAGAACCTAATTGATTTTGTGAAAGGATTCTTTAATAATAAAGGGACTAAAATTATATTTATTGCAGCAGCTGGAACTCATAGCGTGATTAATCTGATTTGATTAGATTGCAAAAACCACTAAAGTGCTTAATAACTAGGATAATAATAAGAAATAAAAAATTTAAGATGAAATTTATGGATAAGGTTAAAAAAAGGACAAGCATTAAGGATGAAAAAGAGTTAAAAAAACATCAGCTTGAAGACGATGCTATAAGACCAATGGCGATTACCGTGAAAATTGTGGTGCTTAACTCTGAACATAAAATTCTTCTTTTAAAAAGGACTAAAAACTCTCTAAACCCTGAAAAATGGGATTTGCCAGGCGGACATATTGATAAGGGTGAAACAATTCAAGAGGCAATTGAGAGAGAAGTGTTGGAAGAGACGGGTTTAAATGTAGAGATTGGGCCGATTATTAATGTGGTGGAGTTTTCGAAAGAACATAAAGCATTTAAATCGGAAAAAAGAGGGCTTAGATATATAGCATTTACAAAAGATACAGAGGTTGAATTGAGAGACAATGAACACACTGAATTTAAATGGCTTTCTTTTAATGAAGCGATTGAATTACTTGAAGACAAGGGATTTGAAGCAGAAAAAAAAGAAACCATCAAAGAAGCTAAAAATCGTATGGAATTGGAAAGATCTCTTGTTGGTTGGCACAGAACATTAGCTGATTTCGATAATTTCAAAAAAAGAACTGAAAGGGCAAATGATGAGTTTCGTAAATTCTGTTTAGAAAATTTCATTTTAGAAATTTTGCCAGTAATTGATAATTTTGAAATGGCAACAGAGCATATTCCAGAGGAACAGAAGGATGAAGGATGGGTGATCGGAGTGATGCATATCAAGAATCAGTTACTTGGGGTTTTAGAAAGTAATGGAGTTACGGAAATTCCAACAAGAGAGGGTGATAGTGTAAATGAACTGATTCATGATGTATTGAAATCTGAAGAGAAAAATGCTGATGGAGAACAAAAAATAAAGAAGATTCTTAAGAAAGGATATCAATTAGGAGAAAAAGTTATTCGTCCAGCAACGGTTGAAATTGGCTAGGAGGGAAAGCGGAGAGTATTTTATAAAAATAAGGGTATCTCAAATAGATAATAAATTAATTTCTGAATGTTGTTGAGCTTTTGCACAGCAACAGGAAGACACAAATCGATGAGAGGAAGACATTTAGTCGCGTGGGATCCATTCCATGACTTGGTTCGTGGACTCGATCAGGAAACTTTTGGCGGAGACTTTATGCCAGCAGTTGACATCTATCAAAAGAAAGATGATGTGATTGTGGAAATGGAAGTCCCAGGAATTGCCACTGATAAAGTGGAAGTTTCAGTGGAAAATAATGTTCTAACGGTTAGTGGACACCGTGAGAGCAAAAAAGAAGTCGAAAGAGCAGACTATTATCGAAAAGAAATGAGTTACGGATCTTTTAGTCGAAGCGTAACATTGCCAACCAAAGTGAAAGGTGATAAAGCAGAGGCTAAATTCGAAAAAGGGGTTTTAACAGTTACTTTGCCAAAGGCCGAGGATGTTAAACCAAGAAAAATCGAAGTTAAGATCAAATAAGTGTTTGAGTTCACACCTTGGCGATGCTTAGCGTCGCTAAGGATGTGGATTTGAAAAGAGATTATTCCAGAATATGTTTTGAAATAATCTCCGAAAATTCAATTTAATAAATTAAACTAAATTAATATTATGGGAAAAATCCTAGGAATCGATTTGGGAACGACAAATTCTGCAATGGCTATTGTAGAAGGAGGATCCCCAACGATTGTTGAAAACAAAGAGGGAAATAGAACAACACCTTCTATTGTTGCAATTAACAAAAACGGTGAAAGATTGGCTGGTCTTTTAGCTAAGAGACAAGCAGTAACAAATCCAGAAAACACTATTTACTCGGCAAAGCGTTTAATTGGGAGAAGTTTTTCTGACAGTGAGGTGAAGGAAACTGCAACTAAGCTACCTTTCAAGATTACAGAAGGTAAAAACGGAGCTGTTAATATCACAATGAGTGGAAAAACTTATCGACCAGCTGAGATTTCTGCAATGATTTTGCAAAAATTGAAAGCTGACGCTGAGGAAAAGCTCGGAGAAAAAATTGAAGAAGCTGTGATTACAGTTCCTGCTTATTTTGATGATGCACAACGAAAAGCAACTAAAGATGCTGGAGAAATTGCTGGTTTGAAGGTTAGAAGGATCATTAATGAACCAACAGCTGCTGCGCTTGCGTATGGTTTTAATAAAAAGAAAGATGAGAAAATAGCTGTATATGATCTTGGAGGTGGAACTTTTGATATCTCGATTTTGGAAGTTGCAGAAGATACTGTTGAGGTAAAATCTACAAATGGTGATACATATCTTGGGGGTGATGATTTCGATGAGAAAGTAATCTCTTGGATTCTAGATGAGTTTAAAAAACAAGAAGGAGTTGATTTATCAAAAGATCCTCTTGCGTTACAAAGAATCAAGGAATCTGCTGAGAAAGCAAAAATTGAACTTTCAACGGCACAAGAAACTGAAATCAATCAACCTTTTATTACTTCGGGAGCAGAAGGTCCAAAACATCTTGTGATGAAAATTTCTCGAGCGAAACTCGAAGAGTTGGTTGGAGATCTTGTAGACAGAACTTTGGAGCCAGTAAAGAAAGCTTTGGAAGATGCAGGGTTGAAAACATCAGACATCAATGAAGTTGTGATGGTTGGGGGAATGACAAGAATGCCGTTGGTTCTAAAGAAGGTGGAAGAATTTTTTGGAAAAAAACCATCAACAAGTGTAAATCCTGATGAAGTTGTGGCTATGGGTGCTGCAATTCAAGGGGGAGTTTTGCAAGGAGATGTAAAAGATGTACTTTTGCTTGATGTCACACCTTTAACGCTTGGAATTGAAACAATGGGAGGAATTCTAACCCCATTAATTGAGAGAAACACAACCATTCCAACAACAAAATCTCAAATATTTTCAACTGCAGCTGATAATCAGCCAGGAGTCGAGATTCATGTTTTGCAAGGTGAAAGAAAAATGGCCGCTGACAATAAACCACTTGGAAGATTTATGCTAGATGGAATTCCACCAGCACCAAGAGGTGTTCCTCAAATTGAAGTATCTTTTGATATTGATGCAAACGGAATTTTGAATGTTAAAGCGGTTGATAAGGCTACTAATAAAGAGCAATCAATCAGAATTGAAGCTTCCAGTGGGATGAGTGATGAAGAAATTGAGAAAATGAAGAAAGATGCTGAGTTGCATGCTGAAGAAGACAAAAAGAGAGCAGAAACAATTGAAGTGAAAAATGCAGCAGATTCGCTGGTTCATTCAACAGAAAAAATGCTGAAAGAGGCTGGTGATAAGGTTGATACTGAGAAGAAAAAAACAGTCGATGAGAAAATTGAAGCGTTGAAAAAAGTAAAGGATGGAGATGATGTAGAAGCTATCAAAAAAGCTTCTGAAGAACTTTCAACTGAAGCGCAGAAGATTGGTGAAGAGATGTATAAAGCAGCTCAACAAGCACAAGCTGAGGCGAAACCAGGAGGAGAGAAAAAGGAGGGTGATAATGTGAAAGAAGCAGAAGCTGAAGACAAGAAAGAAGAAGAAAAGAAATAGTTCGAGTTTATCTAGACGGGGGCAGAAATGTCCCCGTTTGTGATGGATTTGTATTTAGTATGAAGGCGTATCCAACTATTATATTTTTTAAATTTTCAGACTGTTAAAAAATATAATAGTTGGGCACCTTAAGTTAAATGGTTGTTATATAGTATGTTACATAATAAGAGTTAGCGAGCAGATGTATGGCATTTTGTATGTTGGCGTCACCAATGATTCGTTAAGAAGATTTTTCGAACATACATAAAGAAAGAAAAGTTAAGGGCTTTACGAGTGAATACGGGTTGGATAAATTGGTATATTATAATGAGAGCTGTGATATTAATACTGCAATCAGAAGAGAGAAATAACTTAAGAAATGGAATAGGCAATTGAAAATTAATTTAATTTAAGAATTGAATCCAAGCTAGGATGATTTATATCAAAGATTACTAAATGGAGCCTAATGGGATCCCTGTCTTCGCGAGGATGACACATTGGAGGATGCCTTTTAATAACAAACAACCACAAAAAAATGAACAATCAACAACAACAAAACCAATCACAACAAATCCAAATTAAAGCCAGTGACGAAGATTTAAAAGGAAAATATTCCAACAATGCTCAAATTATGCACACAAAAGAAGAATTTGTTTTGGATTTTTTGAATATTTTCCCCCCAACAGGTACGCTTAATTCGAGGGTGATTATTTCACCTTCGCATTTCAAGCGAATGATCGGTGCTATGAAAGATAATTTGAAGAAATATGAAGATAAATTTGGAAAAATTAAAGAAGTGAAAGGCGAGGAAAGGTCCTCAATGGGGTTTGTGGGATAGTAAAAAAAGAAAAAATCATTTTTAAAGGGGTGTCCAGTTTTTGGACTCCCCCTTTTTTAAGTGTTATAATAATTTTCAGTTTTTTCTTTCCCCTTCTTTCTGCTCATTTGAAATTTTTTCTTGAATTTCAAATAATGCATTCAAGAATTTTAAAATTATCATAACAAAGGCTCCAATATCTAAGAATTTTTTGTTATAGAAGTTATATTCTTCTTCTTTTCCTGGGTTGTTGATTCTTAGATTTTCTTTCAAAAAATCTAAGATGGTGAGAACGGCACTTAGGAGTTTGCCAAGGGCGAGCCTTTGACATCTTGCATATTTGTTTAAAACTTCTTCTGGCAATGACTCCGCTAAGCCATTCCCTATTTCAATTGTCCTTTCAATTATCAGAGAGATTCTCTCAATCATCCCTCTGTAATCAGGTTTTTCCTTGTTGCTCGATACGACAAATTCCTCCCTCTCTGTCCGAATGGACTCTATTTCTAGAACATTCTTTAAGATTTCTAATAAACTTGATTTGAGAGAACTTCTTTCGGCATCATCATTTTTTTTCATCAGAGCCTCCTCGGCAGTTCTTGATAACAAATAAGATTATGCTTCTTAATTCGCGTGTTTGTAAAATGTACTTTAACTTATTTTTATACATTATTTTTTACATTTTGTAAATAGCTGTTTAGGGTTAAAAATTTTCAGACTAAATTCGATTGTGCTATACTTAAAGAAATTTGAGCAATATCATATAATAAAAACATAAAATTATGAGACTTAATGAACTAAGAGGGGAGGAGTTGGAGCTCAGAAAAGCTAGAATACAACAGCTTAAGGGTATGGAAAAAGACATTGAAAAAATTGATTTCAACATTACTGGGACCAAAATTAGTCTTGGAAATTGGCAATTTCCGGCTTGGACTTCTTTCTTGCTCACATCATCTCTAATTGTTCTTTTGTTTTGTTATATTGCTTTTGGAGAAACTAGTATTTCTGTTTGTAGCGTCAAAATTCCATCAATAATGGAGAATTTTTGTGTGGGTTGGAGGCTATTGTATGTGCTGACATTTTCGATTATTCTTTTGCCATTAACATTTTTAGTGGGGATTGTTGAATTTTTCCAACACATAAAAGGAAAAAAGAGTGCATTTAAAGAGTTATCCGATCAGTTGCGATTTCAGGCAGACTTCAATATTGTAAGCAAAACTCTGATATATTCTGCATTTATTTTAGCAGTTCAAATACTTGTCCATTTCGATGCATTCAACCTTCTGCCAGATCTTTTGAGATTTCCTTTTTTGGTTTTTGATACAGACGCTATGTTGCCAATTGCACTAGCTCTTTTATTTATTGCCGTAAGGCAAAGATATATATTTTCTTCAATTAGTAGCAAGCTTTTATATCTAGTAATTTTTCTCAATATTAGTTCGGTGGTTTTTTCAAGAGGAGTTAGGTTGGTTTGGGAAGTTGGTGTAAATAGATTTTTTTAAATTCATAAAAAGATAATGCTAATACTCTGATTATCAATAAGTTTGATATGGTTTCTCTGATTCCGTTCTATACTTTTTTATTTTCTTTGGATTTGTTATAATCAAACTAACTAAAAAAATCTTTTTGAGGTTTTGAAAAATATAAACAAATAAAAATATCACAATGTCTTTAAGAGTAGTATTAGCAGGAGGTGGAACTGGTGGTCATCTTTTTCCTTTGATTACGGTTGCAAAGTATATGGAGGAGAAGTTGATGATAAGAGGTGGTGCTGAATTTTTATATATCGGACCAAAAGGGAAGATGGAAAAAACAGCAATGAGTGATAGTGAAATTCCACAGAAAACAATTTTGACTGGAAAATTACATCGCTACCTAACTGCAAAGTATTTTCTGGATATTTTTAAAATGCCAATAGGTGTTTTGCAATCATTGTGGATTTTATTTTGGTATACACCAGATGTTGTTTTTGCTAAGGGTGGATTTGCTTCTGTTCCAGTTGTGATTGCAGCAAGGCTATATAACATACCAGTGCTAATTCATGAATCTGATGCAATTCCTGGTTTGGCAAATAAATTTCTGGGCTCAATCGCCAACCGAGTGATGATTACATTTGAAAGATCAAGGATGTATTTCCCTTCTTCAAAAACAGTATTAGTTGGAATTCCCGTGAAGCCTGATGCGATTGGCGGTGATGCTGCAAAGGGTAGAGAATTTTTGAATCTACACAAAGAAGTCAAACCAATAATTTTCTTTATGGGAGGTTCTTTAGGGGCTCAAGTTATTAACGAGCGAGTGATGTTGATTCTGCCAGAATTGTTGAAAAAATATCAAGTAGTACATCAAACAGGGAAATCTCATTATGAATTTATTGCTGCTTGGGCTCAGAAACAGGGTTATAAAATTGGACATTCAGATTATTATCCAATTGCATTTATTGGCAAAGAATTAAAGGATATTTTTGCACTTTCTGAGGTTGTAGTATCTCGCGCTGGAGGAACTGCAATTTCTGAAATTGCAGCCAATGGAAAGCCAAGTATTTTGGTGCCCATCACAAGAAGTGCCAACAATCATCAGCGAATAAACGCTTATGAAGTTTCTAAGGCTGGCGGTGCCGTGGCAATTGAAGAATCGAACTTCCAAGAACATATTCTTTTGCATAATATTGATCAGATTATCAATGATCAAGAGATAAAAAGAAAAATGCAAGAAAATATTAAAAAATTCTATTTTCCAGATGCTACCGAGAGAATTGCCGAAGAACTTCTTATTTTGGGGCAAAAATCAACGGCTGAAATTGGGGAATAATCAGATTTTAAAAGGGTTGTTATTTTTTAAACAGGGAATTTTTCTGGGTGTCAGGATCCCTGTTTTTTAAATGGAAATAATTGACATTTTTTTATTTTTATTATATAAAAAAATTAAGGTAAAGGTTCTTTTTTGTTCTAGAACAAACAGGAGAAGCTGATGAAAGATGAAATTATAACGGTTTTTGGCTGTAAGGTTTGTGGTGAAATCCAATGTTGCTGGGATTTTAATTCTGGAAGCAGTCTTTTTTGCTCTTCCCACAATTGCGACGAGAGGTGCAAAAAACCAAATACCATAGTTCTGCGCGAAAAAGGTGAAATTAGCTGTATTTCTTGTCAGTTAAAAAAAGCATTTCAATCAAAAAAGTCTAGGAGGTCTCAATACGAGGCCTATCACTAAAATGACGATTGAGAATTAGCGCCCATTGGACAATAATTATTGTTCAATGGGCTTCTTTTATATTTTTTGATGCATAAAATAAATTTTTTTGTCGTAAACTATTGACATCTATACAATCTGATATATAATATCTTTGTGAAAGGAGAAATTTAGCGTTCTATCAACCTGTATATATGAATAAATCGCAGCAGAAAAAAGAAGGAAATTCAGTGCTGACTGATATGGGTTTAGGTTTATTTTTTAAATTAAACATCTGGATTGTAGCGCCAGTTTTGGCTTCAATATTCTTTGGCAAATGGCTGGATAAAAAGATAGGAACGGAATCTAAGTTCACAGTAATTCTAATTGGAATTGCTTTTGTTTTTTCGATGATAGGATTGATAGTCGAGAGTAAAAGGGCTATTAAAGAAATGGATAAAATAGGAAAAGAGAAGAAATCGGAAGTCGAAAATAATAAAGTTGAAAAAGAAGAAAAAAGGTAAGTAAGAAATAGTTTACAAATAAAAGTGAAGTAGATTGAGCGAAAGGATGATACTTAATTCAGTTTGTTAGTCAAAATATAAAGATGAACAACGGAAGTAACTTGGAAAGCACAACAGAAGAAATCCAACACGAAAATACTTTATACGCTGAGCCAGTTTTTGAAATAGCTGGTTTTTCTGTGACAAATGCTCTATTGAATAGTACTGCGACATTGATAATCCTTGTCGTTTTTTTTGTTGTTGTTGGCAGAAAAATGAAGCAAGTCCCAAAAGGATTTCAAAATATTTTTGAGATTATCTTAGAAGAGTCTTTGAAATTGGCTGATTCAATTACTGGTGATCGAAAGAAGTCTAGTAAATTTTTGCCTTTAGTTTTAGCTCTTTTCCTTTTTATCCTAATCAATAACTGGCTAGGATTGATTCCAGGCGTTGGTACAATTGGTTTTATTGAGGGGCACGAGGGAAGCAAAATGTTCGTTCCCTTTTTTCGTGGTGGAACTGCTGATTTAAACTTAACATTGGCTTTAGCACTTATTTCTGTGGTGGTTTCACATATCTTGGGAGTCATTTCTGTTGGTTTTTGGACCTATCTCAACAGATTCATCAACTTCAAAGCATTAATGGAAATTCCAAAGAAATTCAAGAAAGATCCAACGGTGTTATTTATTAACCCAATTCAGGTAATGGTGGGATTTTTGGAAATTGTTGCAGAGTTTGCAAAAATAGCTTCGCTTTCTTTTCGATTATTTGGAAATGTTTTTGCAGGAGAAGTATTGTTGGCATCTATGATGGCAATCGCTGCCTTCTTTTTGCCATTGCCATTCATTTTTATGGAGATTTTCGTTGGTTTTATTCAGGCTCTAGTGTTTGCGATTTTGGTTTTGGTTTTTGTGTCAATGTCAACTGCAAGTCATGAGCATTAGAAACTTTAGAGGCTTGAGATAAGAGCAAAGGAGCTTTCATCTGAAGTCTTTAAAAAGGCCGAATTTAATTAAATAATTATTTTTAAATCAAAGTTTATTTAAGAGATTTGTTGTTAATTTATGAACACACAATCTTCTAAATAGCTAAGATTCAAACTTATGGTAGAAAATGTAGAAGCTGCAAAAGCAGTTGTTGATCTAACTATGCTTGCAAAAGCCCTAGCAATTGGACTTGGTGCTTTTGGACCTGGAATCGGTGTTGGTATTATTGGAGGAAAGGCTGTTGAGGCTATTGGAAGAAACCCAGAAGCATCTGGAAAAATTCTTACTCCTATGCTTCTTGCCATCGCATTTGCAGAGGCTATTGCCATTTATGCACTTGTGATTGCTTTCAGTATCAAATAGAAAGCGTTTATTTTGGACCTCTTCGGAGGTCTTCTAATAAATACTTTCATGTTTGGATTATTAAACTAAAAGAACTATAATTTATGAACGAGATCATCGAAACATTTCATGTTGATTACAAAATGCTAATAGCTCAGGCGGTTAACTTTGCTATTATTTTGGGAGTGCTTTATAAATTTGCCTATGGTCCAATGGTAAAACATATGGACGCACGAAGTAAACTTATCGAGAAAGGTTTAGAGGACGCAAAAAGTGCTGGAGAAAAATTAGCAGCGGCTGCGAAAGAAAGAGAAGATAAAATTTTGCAAGCAAAAAAAGAAGCAAGACAAATTATTGAAGATGCTCAATTGCAAGCTGAGAAAAGCAAAGGGGAGATAGTTGATCAAGCAAGGGTTGAGTCAGAGAAAGTTGTGGAGCAAGCAAAAGAGCAGATTAAAAATGAGAAAGAAAAGATGATTGTTGAAGTTAAAAAAGAAATTGGAACGCTTGTGATTGCAGCGACAACAAAAATCATTGGTGAAGAGATCGACGAAGATAAAAATGCAAAATTGATTGCAAAGACGATTCAGGAAGCGGGAAATTAATTCGAAAGAAAAAAATTAATGAAAATTCAACCAATACAATACGCTCAATTAGCACAATTCATTCTCGAAGGAGAAAAGGATGAGGCACAGCAACAAAAAGAGATTGTTAATTTGGCAAAACTGATTGTGCAAAACAATGATCAAGTCAAATTTGATGCAATAGTAGAGCAGTTTGAATTGCTAATAAAAAAGGCCAAGGGGGTTGTGAATGTGAAAATAAGTAGCTCTAAAGAACTCTCAGCTTCAGAAGAACAAGCAGTTATTGCAATGGTGGTTAAGAAAATGGAGGTTAAAGAGGATTTAATCGAGTTGGAGAAAAAAGTTGATTCTTCTTTAGTTGGCGGAATAGACATTCAAATAGACAATCAAATTATCATAGGAAGTTTGAAATCTAAATTAGACAAGTTGGCAAATGCCTTATCATAAAATAACTTATAAATATTTTTAAAGAGATGAATAAAGATCACATAATTGATGAGCTCAAAAAGCAAATTGCAGGAATTGACACATCTTCTGATTTGAAAAAAGTCGGAAAAGTTTTGGAAGTTGGAGATGGTGTAGCAAAGGTTGCTGGATTGGATGACTTGATGATGTCTGAGATGGTAAAATTTGAAACAGAAGAAGGGGATGATCTTTTTGGGGTAGCATTGAACCTTGAAGACGGAAGCATCGGAGTTATTGTTATTGGAGAGGTTTTCAGAGTAAAAGAGGGGACTAAAGTTTCAGCTACTGGAAAGATTCTTTCAATTCCAGTTTCAGATGAGATGATTGGGCGAGTTGTTGATCCAATTGGAAAGACGATTGATGGAGGAGAACAAATTAAATCTGACAATTACTATCCAATTGAAAAAATTGCTCCTGGAGTAATGACTCGAGCTGGAGTGAATCAACCGCTACAAACTGGTTTAAAATCTATTGATGCAATGATTCCGATTGGGAAAGGACAACGAGAGTTGATTATTGGTGATCGACAAACTGGAAAAACTGCTATCGCAATTGATGCAATTATCAATCAAAAAGGAGAGGATGTCATTTGTATTTATGTTGCAATCGGGCAAAAAAAATCTAAGATTGCTCAAATCGTTGGAAAGCTGGAAGAGAGTGGCGCAATGGACCATACAATTGTCGTTATTGCTGGTTCTTCTGATCCTGCAGCATTTTCATTTATCGCTCCTTACTCTGGATGTGCGATTGGTGAGTATTTTATGGATCAAGGTAAAGATGTTTTGATTGTTTTTGATGACCTCTCAAAGCACGCATGGGCATATCGACAAATTTCATTGTTATTAAAGCGTCCACCGGGTAGAGAAGCTTATCCTGGAGATGTTTTTTACTTACACTCAAGACTTTTGGAAAGAAGCGCAAAATTGAACAAAGAAAATGGTGGTGGATCAATGACAGCACTTCCAATAATTGAAACTCAGGCTGGAGATATTTCAGCGTTTATTCCAACAAATGTGATTTCAATTACTGATGGTCAAATTTTCTTGGAATCAGATTTATTCTATCAAGGTATCCGACCCGCAATTAATGTTGGACTTTCAGTTTCTCGTGTAGGTTCTGCTGCTCAAACCAAGGCAATGAAGAAGGTCGCTGGAAAAATCAAATTGGAATTAGCACAGTTTAGAGAATTAGAGGCTTTTACGAAATTTGGTTCAGAACTTGATGAAAGAACAAAGCAAAAAATCGATAGAGGATATAGAACAATCGAAATTTTAAAACAAACACAATACGCTTCAATGCCAATGGCAGAGCAAGTTGCTGTTATGTGGGCTTTAATCAAAGGACATATTGATGAAATTGAGGTGGAGAGAGTCAAAGAATGGGAAACAAGTTTTAATGACTATATGAAAAAGATTGGAAAAGATGTTCTCGTTACAATTAAGGAGGAGAAGGATATTTCAGAAGAAACTGAGGAGAAACTAACAACTCTAGTAAAGGACTTCAATGCAGAGTGGAAGGACACAATAGCTCCTTCGGACAACGAAACAGAGGAAAAAGAAGAAGAAAAAGATGTAGAGGAGAAGGTCTCAGAGGAAGCAGAGAAAAAAAACGAGGAATAATAACAGCATAATTTAATTTCCACCAATAATATGGCAGGCAATTCAAAAGAAATACAACGAAGAATAAAGTCAATTGGAAATACTCGAAAAATCACTCGAGCCATGGAAATGGTTTCTGCGGCAAAGATGAAAAAAGAGATTGATAAAGTATTGAAAGTTAGGGAGTATGCTCACGCTTCTTGGGGAGTTTTGACGAATCTTTCCAAGGCTTTCGGGAATTTGCAACATGGACTTTTGGAAGTGAGAGAAGTTAGAAAAGTTTTAATCGTTTTAATTACTTCGAACAGAGGATTATGTGGTGCTTATAACGCTCAGGTAATCAAGAAAATTTCCGAACAAGTTAAGAATCCAAAGCTTTTAAAAATAAACAGAATTAAGAATGAAAAAATTGTTTCTTCTGTGAAAGATGAAGATTTGGTCTTCGATTATATTACAGTGGGGAAGAAGGGTTTTACCTATTTAGCAAATCGAGATAAAAATATTATTGCAAATTTTGATGACTTGAACTACGCTCCGTCAGTTGAAAATGTCAGGGCTTTAGCAAGAATCGTGATTGATGATTATATAGAAGGAAAATATGACAAAGTTTTGGTTGCATATACTGATTTCAAAAATACAGCCATTCAAGAGCCAAAACTAAGACAAATTTTGCCAATTTCAAAAATTGATCTTGAGAAGCAAATTGAAGAGATGAATCAAGATGATGATGTGAAAGACTTAAAAGACGAAGAAGAAATTATTGAATACAAGATTGAACCAAAGCCAATTGAAGTTCTACAACAACTATTACCAAGGTTGGTAGAAGTTCAGTTGTTTCATGCCGTATTGGAGTCAAATGCCTCAAAAGAATCAGCAAGAATGCTGGCTATGAAAAATGCTTCTGATGCTGCATCTGATATGATGGCAGAATTACAATATTCATATAACCAGATTCGTCAGACGGGAATCACGCAAGAAATTGCAGAGATTACTTCGGGGCGAGCTGCATTGGAATAGGATTGTCATAATTAACTTTAGCTATAAATAATTTAGATATTATGAAGAACACAGGTAAAATTACTCAAGTCATTGGACCAGTCGTTGATGTAAAATTTGAAGGCGAGATGCCAGCGATTAACAACGCATTGGAAACAACAATTGAAGTAGATGGTAAGAAGAAGACAGTTATTTTGGAAGTTGCACAACACCTTGGGAAAGGACAACTTCGTTGCGTAGCAATGGACACAACAGATGGTTTGCAAAGATCAACTGAAGTTGTTGACACAGGAGCTCCAATTTCGGTTCCAGTTGGTGAAAGTTCACTAGGCAGAATGTTTGATGTTTTGGGAAATCCTATTGATGGAAAGGGTGAAATCAAAACCGAAAAGAGATATCCAATTCATAGAGAAGCCCCTTCTTTTGAAGATCAGTCAACAGAGGCAAGAGTTTTTGAAACAGGAATCAAGGTCATTGATCTTATTTGTCCTTTTCTTGCTGGTGGAAAAGTTGGTTTGTTTGGTGGTGCTGGTGTAGGAAAAACAGTTTTAATCCAGGAGCTTATCCGAAATATTGCTCAGGAACATGGTGGGTACTCAGTATTCGCTGGCGTGGGTGAACGAACTCGAGAGGGAAATGATCTATATAACGAAATGATTGAGTCTGGAGTTTTAGACAAGACTGCTTTGGTTTTTGGACAAATGAATGAACCACCAGGAGCAAGACAGAGAGTTGCTCTTTCAGCACTTTCAATGGCGGAATATTTTCGAGATGAAGAAGGAAAAGATGTATTATTCTTTGTGGACAATATTTTCCGATTTACACAAGCTGGTTCAGAAGTTTCTGCTCTTTTGGGAAGAATTCCTTCAGCTGTGGGATATCAACCAACACTTGCTGAGGATATGGGTAAACTTCAAGAGCGAATCACTTCAACTAAAAAAGGTTCTGTGACTTCTGTTCAGGCTGTATATGTGCCAGCAGATGATTTAACTGATCCTGCCCCAGCAACTACATTTGCTCATCTAGATTCAACAGTGGTACTTTCTCGTGCACTTTCTGAAATTGGAATATATCCTTCTGTTGATCCACTTGATTCAAATTCAACAATTATGGATCCAAATATTTTGGGAGAAGAGCATTATAGAGTTGCTCGTGATGTGCAAAAAGTTTTGCAAAAATATAAAGACCTTCAGGACATTATCGCAATTTTGGGAATGGAAGAATTGTCTGATGAGGATCGGGTTATTGTTTCAAGAGCTAGAAAAATTCAACAATTCCTTTCACAACCATTCTTTGTGGCAGAGCAGTTTACTGGAGCT
The DNA here is from genome assembly GCA_041583775.1 of Candidatus Moraniibacteriota bacterium. Taxonomy (GTDB): domain Bacteria; phylum Patescibacteriota; class Minisyncoccia; order Moranbacterales; family DUUL01; genus UBA2772. The sequence goes on along the minus strand of JBFHFF010000008.1, from coordinate 36,558 downwards.
CCTGGAAAATATGTTTCACTTAAGGACACAATTCAAGGTTTTCAAGAGATTATTGCAGGAAAGCACGACAGTGTTAATGAAATGGACTTCTATATGAAGGGTTCAATTGCGGAAGTATTGGAAGCTGCTAAAAAATAGATCTGGAATTATTAAAAGCGTAAATAATGAAAATTCTCAAATTCAAAGTTATCACACCAGAACGCGTTGTGGTGGAAAAAGAAGTGGATCAAGTCACAATTCCAACTGCAGCAGGGGAGGTTACAATTTTGCCAGATCACATTCCATTTCTCAGTGTTGTTAGATCTGGAGCGATTATGATAAGACAAAAGAAAGAGGTAATCTATTTAGCGACCTCAGGAGGTTTTTTGGAATTTCATGATAACGAACTCACAATTTTAGCCGATACCGCAGAGAGAGCAGATGAGATTGATTTGGAGCGTGCTGAGGAGGCAAGGAGAAGAGCTGAAGAGATGAAACAAGACTTGAGAATGCGTGAAGATGAAGAGCAATTTGCAAGTGTGGTTTCAAATATTGAAAAACAATTAGCACGAATTAGGGTGGCAAAGAAATATCGACCTAGAGGAATGGGTAATATGAACATTTCAAATAAATAGAAAGAGATTTGAAGTCTTGACAAAATTTAAAAAACAGCCCATAATCTTTCAAAGTACCTTGATAGATATGAGCTGTTTTTTTGTTGGATATTTTTAACCGCAACGAGGGTTGCAAAGGGGGAGCACAATGGCAAAAATAGCGATTTCTGGTGATCTACACGGAATGCCTTTTTCAAAGAAGAAATTCGAAAGCCAAAGGCGGAGTTTTTTCGAACTGTTTCTTGTGTTTCTTGCTAAATTCTTTGGCAAGAAGAGAAGCGATGTGATACGTATATCTTTTTTTCTTATGAGAAACAAGATAAATAGAGTGATTCTGTGCGGTGACATGCAAGAGAACACTTTTAATGAGCGAGGATTGACTTCAGAAGAGGATGTTTCAGCGTTACAAGAATCAATTGCCACATTGAAAAGTGGTTCTCAGGCAAGAGTCGAGATGACCGCTGGAAATCATGAATTGGGATATGGACATTTGCCTTTGACCTCTGATCCACTTGGTGGAATATCAGAAAAATCTGTTCAGAATTTTTTGAAAGTTGCCGAGCGAGACAAACTCTTCCACTCCTTTTTATTTGGGGGCAAGAGGTTTATTCTTGTTCCGTATTTATTTGTCGAAAAGGATAAAAAAGATTGGTTGAAAAATCTTGAGAATGAATTTGCTGAGCAATTTCGCAAGGTGATTGAGAATTCTCAGGAACAGGTGATTATTATTGCTCACGATTTTGATTCCCTGCGGAATCATCGCCTAGAGATGCCGATCAGATCTTTTTTGAGAACTGGAAAGATCGAAAAAATCTTTTGTGGTCACAATCATGCAAGATGGCAATTTGTTGTTGATCAGAATCTAATCAAAATGTTTTGCAGTCTTTGGCTTATGCCGATTTTCCTGGTGACCATCCCTTTTGCTATGCTGGGTGGCTATTTGTTCCATGGAGATTTCATGCTTTTTGAGAAGATTCGAAAATATTATGTTTCAAGAAAACCAATATTAAGACTGGCTAAAATTTTCAACCCAATAACAATCCCAGCGCCAGATGGTGCATTTGGGATCGGCGGCGGAATTCTTGTCTATGACACAGAAACGGGAGAAGTGTCAATCGAAAAAATATAAGACCTTTAGAAAAAGGTCAAAAAAGAGGGCAATCATATACTATGGTTGTCCTCTTTCACTTCTTTATCAGATGCTAATTTAAAATTAGCATAGAGAAGATCTATTAACAAAAGCAATTTTTTGGTGTATAATATTTCAGTAAGTGTTTAAAGAAAACACAAACAAAAAAAGAGATGTGATTGGTTCCTGATTGAATGGAAGCAGCACAAAACCATAAAACCCGCTCATTGGAAGCGGGTTTTATGGAACAAGGGAGGCATCCTTTTATTTTTTAGATAGAAAAGTTCCGATAAATCTCTGGACTTAGCGAATAAAATTTTAGCACAAAGAAAAAACCCGATAAATCAGATGATTTACGGGGTTTTATTATTGTGGTCTCTTTTGAGATTACTTATACAATAGCATACTCAAAAATATTGTCAAGTATTTTGGAGGATATTGAACTACAAAGTATTTTTGTGGCGTTGATAAAAGCATAAACATATGATATGATTTAAAATCGTAATATTTTTTGCGATAAAATATGAGCCTGCATGGTGTAGGTTTGAAAAATTACCTCACGGGAGAGGAATTATGCGTAAGGAAAGTCGGAGTTTTTTTCTATGTTTTTTTATGAGCGTCTTTTTTCTAATGGGACTTTACTATTTTGTGTTCCAGAAAGGCGGAAGTTCAGAGACGGGGCAGGATTTTGGAAGGACCGTAGTGGTCACACTTCAACCGGAGTGTCCGCAACAGAAGTTAGTCGATTTCCAAGTCCTTCGATTGGAGGACCTCGGATATACCGAAGAAAGGATCCAGAAAATTATCTGGAAGGGGTACATTCGAGATTTCCATAGGAATATGGAAATTGCGAAAGAAGCTGAGGACGCAGAAAGTATGCTTCTTTTTCTGGACTCAGCCATGAAGATTTTAGAAATGGCGAACGAATTCGCCGCAAAGATCAAAGAAGGGGGGATAAAATAATTTCCAACAGCACGGTGAGATTTTCAGAGAAATTTCTGAAAATCCCCGTGCTTTTTTTATTTATCAAAAAAGAAGTGATGCATTATAGAAAAATAGAAAATTTTTGTGTATAGATGGTTTTTTAAAAAAATGCTTTTTGGAAATTTTAGCACAAAGAAAAAACCCGATAAATCAGATGATTTACGGGGTTTTATTATTGTGGTCTCTTTTGAGATTACTTATACAATAGCATACTCAAAAATATTGTCAAGCCTTGTTGTTTGTGAGTGCTTATGAATGACAAGACGAGTTTTTTACAAGGGGAGTTTTCACAACATAAAGGTGGCAGTGAACAACTATTGATGATACGGTTTTTTAATTTATGATCTAAAAAACAGAAAACCTACCGAAGCAGATTTTCCGTTTCGGTAGGTTATTTTTTTGCCAAGTTCCCGATTATTTTTTCGCAGGGAGTTGAAGGAGTTGGAATTTTTTCCCCCTCTAGTTTTTTTCTAATTTCTGCCCTTTTCATTCTGCCCCCGATTTTTAATAGAAGGGAAAAATATTGTTCTACCCCAACCAAAAAGAATTCTTTTTTATAAAGCCCTTTAGGCATCAGCCTTATGGTGGAGTATCGTAGGATACTCCCAGCTCTGGAGTGAGAGAGAAAGGCGTTTTCTAGTTCCGAAAAAAGAATCTCCTCGTCTTTGAAGGGAGTGCGGATTATAAGCCTTTCCTCTTCCACTATATAGCTGGTTCTTATCCCCAGCTGGACTCTGATGAAGGCGAAAAATCCCCCAAGAAAAATCCCCGTTGCCACAAAGTTTCTTGACACAAACTGTGTTATGTCAAAAACTTTTACGAAAAAATTGCTGTTTGTGCCCAAGAACTCTCTCAGGCTCACTTGAAACGCTGGCAATATGAAAAAATAAATCACCAGGTATACTCCGATCGTAATGATGAATGTTGAAATTGCATCCACCATTATTTTTCTCCTAGAAGGTTTAATAACCACTCTTTTTTCACTCATCACATCCTCCTTTTTTGTTGATTTTATTATGAGAAACACTCTCATAATGTTACATCGTGGCACATTATTTTTATTTTGTCAAAGAAAAAAGGGGTGATTAGTGTAATCAATTTGTCTTTAAATCTGCTTTAGGTATGGGGGATAAATGTTTATTTTTTGCCTCTTGAAAATTTTTTTTATTTGTGTAATTATAATGAAATGAGTTTTTAAAATATCTCAATCTTTGAATGAGCCAAAACTTTTCAATTGAAATGAAAATTGTAAAAGACGGCTTTGGTTAATGGCTGCCAAATTCGTGATGAAGTTCATTGTTAAGAGAGAGGTTTAATTAAAAGATAATAAATTATAATCAACCTTTGTGAATTTTTTTATTAGAATTGCAAAGAAAAAAATGTATGGTGTTAAATGGTAAAAACATGGTCGTTAAGGATGTTATGAGAGATGTGCAAACAGTTAGCGACAAAGCCACATTCAAAGAGGCTTTGACAAAAATGATTTGCGAAAGAACAAATTCTCTAGTAATAGTTAACGATGAGGGAAAATTTGCTGGCGTAGTAAATGCTAGAACTTTGATTCACAGAACGATTCCAAGTTATTTAGGAGATGATGCTACGGCTGCACATTTTGCAAATGAAGAGATTTTCAGAGAAGAGGTTGCGAAGATTGCAAATGAACCAATAAGCAAAATTATGGACGAAGATGTTCAAACTATCAAAGAGAATGAAAGTTTGATAAAAGCAGCCATAATTGTGGCTTCAGGAAATCAAATCAGAATTCCTGTTTTGGATGAAGAATCAAAACCAATTGGAATGTTGACAAGAACAGAACTTAAACAGGTTATTGGTGTGTTTTTGGGAATCGAAGGTTGTTTTTGCGAGTAGTTGTTTGCTAAAAAACAGTTCTCCTTTAAAACGGATGTCTGTTTTTTTAGTTTTTAATTTATAAATAATTAATTAAATATTATGGATTATCCATTTTATATTAGTTTGGCTATCTTCGTGATAACCTTCGGATTGATAATTTCCGAAAAAGTCCATCGTACTGTGATTGGAATTGCAGGTGCAATGGTGATGCTTGTTGCAGGAATGCTTGGTGATTTCTATACACCAGAACAAGCTTTGGGTGCGATAGACTTCAACACTATTGGGTTGTTGATGGGAATGATGGTAATCATTGCTGTTTTAGAGGAAACAGGAGCTTTCCAATATCTGGGAATCTATACTGCTAAAAAAACCAAAGGAAACCCTTGGTTGCTAGTAATAGCACTAGGAACTTTGACAACACTTCTTTCTTTGATCTTAGACAATGTAACAACAATCATCCTGATTGTGCCTGTTACAATCATCGTGACAAAGATTTTGAAAATCAATCCAATGCCAATTTTGATGGCAGAGGCTTTGCTTTCTGATACAGGAGGTGTGGCAACACTTGTTGGAGATCCACCAAATATTATGATTGGGTCAGCTGCTAATATTGGATTCAATACATTTTTGACGCATTCAATGCCAGTAGTTATCTTTGCTTGGCTTGCTACGCTACTTGTTTTGAAAGTTGTTTTCAACAAAGAGCTTAAGCAAAAACCTCAAAACATTGAAGAGTTGATGAAGATGGATGAGAGAGAGGCCATTACTGATCTGAAAACACTGAAGATTATAGTTTCAATTCTTTGTTTTGTAGTTGCATTGTTTTTCTTGCACAGTAGTTTGCATATTGCACCTTCTACCGTGGCTCTTATCGGAGCAGCATTGACGCTTTTGTTTGTTTCGCCAAAGAAAGATCCTCAGAAAATTTTTGCAAAATTGGAACTTTCAGTACTAGGTTTCTTTGCAGCACTTTTTGTGATTGTGGGAGGCTTGGAGCATGCAGGAGTTTTGGAGTATCTAGCTAAATTTCTAGTAAGTGGGGGGACAGAAAATATCGTTATGACTGCAGTTATTGTGTTGTGGGCAAGTGCAGTGATGTCTGCTTTGGTTGATAATATTCCATTTACGATAGCGATGATTCCAATGATTGCGCATTTGCAAGCACAGGGATTGGAGGTAAATCTTTTGTGGTGGGCTCTTGTGTTCGGAGTTGGATTTGGTGGAAACGGTTCACCAATTGGATCAACTGCGAATGTGATTGTGGTTTCAAAATCAGAACAAACAGATAATCCTATCACTTTCAAGAGTTGGTTTAAATCGGGAACTTCTTCGATGATTGTGACTTGTATCGTGGGAACGATTGCAATTATATTGTTCCATGGTTTCTTGGGAGCACCAACTGAAGAACAAAAAAGTGCACCAAAGCAAGCAGTGGAGCATACAATGGAAAAAGCGCCAGCACATAAATAAACTGGAATAAATTTCTTTGTGGATAAATCAAAAACCTCAGTATGAAAGTACCGAGGTTTTTGTTATAAAAGAATTGTTTTGTTTTTAAAAGAGTTTGATAAAATAAAAAAGAGAAAAGCTGATAAATCAATGATTTATCAGCTTTTATTATTGTGATCTCTTTTGAGATTACTTATACAATAGCATACTCAAAAATATTGTCAAGCCCCTTTGTTTGTGAGCGATGAGGCAAGTTTTTTAATGATATCAAACCGCAGTATACAAAGGCATTGACCAAATTTCATAAATATGAGATTATTTCAAATCGTAATAATTTTTTGCGATTAAATATAAGTTCACATTGTGTGAACCCAAGTACTTTTTTGAGGAGGAAAGTGATGAAGAAAGACAGGGCAGGGAAAAAATGTTTCTGGTTAGTGTTTTTTGGTTTCTTGTTGTTTTTTGCCGTTCCTTGTTATTCACAAGGGCAAGCTTCAATAGAAGCAAAAAACTCTCCTGATTCCAAGCGTGCCCAGTCTGTTGCTGGGGAGAATCTCGTTTGCCCGGATTTAGTCTTTGGGTTTTCTGAAGGAGATATCCTTAGGATGAAAGAGACGGGACTTGACGCTGATTCTATTGTAGCTATAGTTGTTGCTAGCTATATGGCTCAAGCAGAGGTTTTTTCCCAAGTGATTGACCTTGAGAGGGAATCAAAATATCTCAAGTGCTACAAATTGGCCGAAAAAGAAGCTTCAAGACAAGCTTCTATAATCATCTTGCGAGCAAGGAATATGGACAAGATTCTAAGCGAAGAAGAGCTTGAGTGAAGTTTCGGATTTGACAGCACGGTGCGATTTTCAAAGAAACTTTTGAAAATCTCCCGTGCTTTTTTATTTATTGAAAAATAAGACAAAGTGTTTTTGAAATGGCTTGAAATAAAAAAAGATTGCTGGCCATCGGATGTGATAGCCAGCAGAATTGGTTATTTTGACTCTTTTTGAGTCGAAGTTTCTTCTTCGGGTTGTGGTGTGTGATCAGATATATTCTCGATCGCAAACACCTTTTTTGCAAGTTCGGGGTCTGCATCTAAAACCCTTTGTATTGCTTGAAATGTTTCTCGTTCCATCGCCAACTCCTTTTTTTGTAACTTAGACCAAATGAGAATAACAAACCTAGTTTAAGGATATACCCTTGGAATGAAAAAGCCAAGAGTTTGAATGAAACAAATTTGAATTTCGAATCAATTTTTAAACAAGTTTAGTTTTGAATATGTGAATGTTCTAATCTGTCATCCTCGCGGATGCGGGGATCCATTAGACTTCCCATAGCAATTTTTAGCACAAACTAAACCAGTTTGACTTCAACTTGATTTTTTTATATATTATTATATTTTTTGTCCCCCCACATAGTTTGATAGAAAGATGGGAGAGAGTAGCGTTTTTTGAAGCTCAATGGGAAAATATGAATGTATAAATCCACCCTGGCCTTTTCTTGAACTAAAAAAGAGAATAATAAGCAGTGAAATAGCAAAAATAAACAAAAAAAACCCTGACTAAATTCGGTTTTTTATTCTTGGGAGAGAATTATGCGGCGAAAATAGTCAGGGGTAGGAGGCTTTGTTAAGCGTGTAAAAGTACTAATATTTTTAATATTACATTTAATATAGCATAGTGGGGGATATTGTCAAGGGGGCGATTTATTTTTAGAGGAACTGAAAATGAGATCCAATGCTTAGTTGAAAAGAAAAGGGTCTATTTGCAGAAATATAATATTTTGTTTATACTGAGTTTGCGTTTTGATAATAACAAAAATAAAGGGCGGGTTATCAATAAAATGATACCGTTTATTTTTTTATGATTGCAAAAATTAAGAGTTTATCGAAAGATGAATTTATCAAAAATAATATAGTTTTCTTTGCAGGCTCAATGATTGTGGCTGTTTTGAACTATCTTTACCATCCAATTTTGGGGAGAATGTTGAGTGTGGAGGATTTCGGGGAGGTACAGTCGCTCATTTCTTTGTCGATGCAACTTGGTGTCTTTGGTGGTGTTTTTAGTATGATTGCAATCAATGTGGTGGCGAACTATGAGGACAGAGAGGAAAGAGATTTGGTGATTTCGACTCTCAAAAAAATATTTCTATATATCAACGGCACTATGTTTGTGGTGATTGTGCTGATGAGTACGATGCTGGAGGATTTTTTTCAGTTTTCTTCGCCATATCCTTTTATCAGTTTGGGGATTTTATTACTAACGGGTGTTTCGATTATTTTTCGCAAGGCTTTCTTGCAAGGTATTAGTGATTTCAAGGCGACATCATGGGTGAGTATCATTCAAGCGGCTGGCAAACTTCTCTTTGCGGTCATCTTTGTTTATTTTGGTTTCAGGTCTTTGGGTGCCATCAGCGGTTTAGTGGTGGCGCAAGGTTTGGCAATGGCCTATGTTTATTATAAGACCAAAAAGAGGTTGAATTTAAGTATTTTTGTGAAAAATAGAGTCAAGGATCTAATCAAAAAAGAATATAAATATGCTCTATTGATATTGTTGGCAACTTCAGCTGTCACTTTCCTCTACACTGCAGATGTTTTGATGGTCAAGCATTGGTTTTCTCCAGAAGAGGCGGGGCTATATAGTGGAATCGCCACGATTGCGAGAATTATTATTTTTGCTTCTGGTTCTGTTTCGGCGGTACTTGTTTCAGCTGTTAGAATCAAAAACACGGGGGAGGAAAACCGGAAGATTTTGAAAAAGGGTTTGGCAATGACTTTACTAATTTCTTGTGGGGGATTTTTGGTTTTCTCTTTGTTTTCAAAATTGGTTATCACAACATTGATTGGTGTACGCTATATTGAATCCTCATCGCTCTTAGGAGAATTGAGTTTTCTTTTGCTCTTGGTCTCAGTAATCAATCTTTTGTTTTTCTATTTTCTGGCCTTGCGAAGAACAATCATTTTTGCCGCTTCATTGGCAGGTCCAATTGTGATTGTTTTGTTGTCGTTTTTCCGTCATGAGAGTCTTTTGCAAATCATTCACAACTTCATCTTTGGAAGTGTGGTGGTTTTGGTGGTGTTGTTTTTCGGCATCTATCGAAAAAAATAATTCATACAGTTAAATATATGTCCAAGAAAATCATTTCAATCATCATTCCAACGCACAACGAGGAAAAAAACATTCCTTTAGTGTACCAAGCTGTGAAAAAAGCTTTGATTGGGGAGAAAGATTATGATTTTGAAATTGTTTTTATTGATGATGGGAGTAAGGATAATTCTGTTCGAGAAATCAAGAAGCTGAATTTTGCAGATAGAAGGGTTCGTTTTTTGGAATTCTCCAGAAATTTTGGCAAGGAGGCAGCGACAAGTGCCGGTTTGCGAAATGCAAAAGGGGATATGGTGATTATGTTAGATGCTGATTTGCAACATCCGCCAGCTTTGATTCCAAAATTCATTCGGAAATGGGAAAAAGGAGCGGAGGTGGTGGTTGGAATTCGCAAAAGCAACAAAAGTGTTGGTTTTTTCAAGAGAATGTGTTCGCGGGTCTATTATCATTTGATAAATTCAATTTCAGAGACAAAAGTCACTCCAAGCGCCACAGATTTTCGTTTACTGGATTGTAATGTGGTAAGAGAACTGAATTTCTTGACGGAAAGAAATAGAATGACCAGAGCTCTAATTGACTGGCTTGGATTTCGAAGGGAATATGTCTATTTTGTAGCTGATGAACGGGCCAACGGAGAAGCCAGTTATGGTTTTTGGCAGTTGGTAAGGTTGGCAGTTAATAGTATGGTTTCATTGAGTCTTTTGCCTTTGAAGCTGGCAGGGTATATCGGGGTGATAATTATTCTAATTTCAGGACCTTTGGGTTTGTTTATCTTTGTTGAAAGATATATTTTGCAAGATTCTTTGGGGTATTCTTTCTCTGGCCCAGCAATTTTGGCGGTGATCACTTTGTTTCTGGTGGGAATTGTGCTTGCTTCTTTGGGTTTGATTGCTTTGTATATCGCTGGGATTCATTCAGAGGTGATAAATCGCCCGCTCTATGTTTTGAGGGATAGAAGCGACAAAGAAGAAAAGTCTAATTTGAAATAAGTTAAAAGTCTCAAGATATGAAAGTTTTGTGGTTCACATGGAAAGATAAAAAAAATCCTTTGGCTGGTGGGGCAGAAGTTGTTGCTAATGAATTAGGGAAAAGGCTTGCTTTCGATGGGCACGAAGTGGTATTTGTGGTGGGTGGTTTTAAGGGCGCTAAGGAAGAAGAAGTTATTAACGGATGCAAGATTGTGAGAGTTGGAACAAGGTGGTCAGTCTATTGGCATGCTTACTGTTATTATAGAAAAAATTTGAGAGGTTGGGCAGATGTGGTGATTGATGAGATGAACACCATTCCATTTTTCACAAAATTTTATGCAAAGGAGCGAAAAATTATGTTTGTCCATCAACTTTGTAGAGAGATTTGGTTCTATCAAATGTTTTTTCCGTTGAATGTCGTTGGATATATATTAGAAATTTTCTATTTGCATCTGCTTAATAAAAGCGAAGTTATCACAGTCTCAGAAAGTTCAAAAAAAGATTTAATGAGATTCGGATTCAAGGAAAAGAATATCGATATTATTAGTGAAGGGATAGAGCTGGATAGTCTAAAGTCCATAAAGTCCGTAAAGTCTATAAAGTATAAAGTTCCAACAATACTGTCGCTAGGAGCGGTTAGGGGAATGAAGAGAACAGATCAAATCATCAAAGCTTTTGAGCTGATAAAGTCTGGAAAAAATGGACTTTCTGCTTTCGACTTTACAGATCTCCGACTTGTCATTGCTGGAGATGCAAGTGATAGATTTGGAAGAAAGATTTTAAAAATGATTGAAAATTCACCCCACAAAGATTCAATTGAGGTTTTGGGAAAAGTTTCAGATGAAAAGAAGTTGGAGTTGATGCAAAAGGCACATATTTTAGCAGTGACATCGATCAAAGAGGGTTGGGGGTTGGTTGTAACAGAAGCAAACTCACAAGGAACGCCAGCGGTAGTATATGATGTAGATGGTTTGCGAGATAGTGTGCGAAATGGTGAAACAGGGTTGGTTTGTAAAAAAAATACCCCAGAATGTTTGGCAGGGAATATTGAAGATTTGTTGAAAAATGATGAGAAGTATGAGAAGATGAGAAATGTTGCGTGGGAATGGAGTAAAGAAATCAACTTCGACCGAAGCTACCAAGACTTCAAAAGTGTAACAAAAATCTTGGATTGACGACTTGTCGTTCGATAACTTTATAAACCTGATAAACTTTTTACTTTACAAATTAATTTATATGGGAATTCAAAAAATCGAAAACAAGAATGTTCGCAAATTGGCAAAAGTTGGTGGTGGTGCGACATATGCAATCACGCTTCCAATTGACGCGATTCGTGAATTTGGATGGAAAGAAAAGCAAAAGCTTGTTGTTGAGGTTGATAAGGCGAGAAAAAGGTTGATTATCAAGGACTGGGAGAAAGATAATAAGTAATAAATACAGAGTTGACTCTGTAGATAAGAAAAATGGAGAAAAATTTAGTTTCTATTATTATTCCAACTAGAGACCGCTCAGAACTTTTGAGACGCTGTTTGGATTGTTTAAAGAATCAAACCTATCCGAACATTGAGATTGTTGTTGTTGATGGAAATAGCAAATTAAATGATGTAGAAATTTCCAAAGAGTATACAGACAAAGTTTTTGTTTTTGATAAGAAAGGAGATCATCGATGTGCACAGAGGAATCTGGGAGTCAAAAAATCTTCTGGTAAATATGTTCTTATTATTGATTCTGATATGGAGCTGACGCCAAAAGTTATTGAAAGTTGTGTTGAAAAAATGGAATCTGATAATGGGATAAAAGCAGTGATTGTTCCAGAGCGTTCGATTGGAGAAGGTTTTTGGGCAAAATGTAAGGCATTGGAGAAGAGTTTTTATGTGGGAGTTGATTGGATGGAAGCGGCACGTTTTTTCAGACGAGAAGATTTTTTGTCAGTTGGTGGATATGATATAGAGCTTTTGAGTGGGGAGGATTGGGATTTGTCACAAAGAATTGGAAACTTAGGAAAGATTGGCAGAACCAAAGAATTTTTGGATCACAATGAGGGGCGGATTAATTTGTGGAAGACAGTGAAGAAGAAATATTACTATGCGGGGGAGTTTGCAAAGTATACTAAAAATTCTAAGCACAGAGAGAGCGTAGGTCATCAAACAGGGTTTATTTCCAGGTATAAATTATTTTTAAGTAAACCTAAAAAACTCTTCCGCCATCCGTTCATAGGACCAGGCATGCTTTTTATGAAGACTTGTGAGTTTGGATTTGGGGGAGTGGGATATTTAATTAAAGTAACAAGAATATGAAAAAAGTTATAACTTATGGAACTTATGACCTTCTTCATGAGGGACATATAAATTTATTGAAAAGGGCAAAAGAATTAGGTGATTATCTAGTAGTTGCTCTGTCGACGGATGAATTTAATGCTATGAAGCACAAAGAATCTTTTTTGCCATTCGAACAAAGGAAAATCGTCTTAGAATCAATAAGATATGTGGACGAGGTTATTGCAGAAGAAGATTGGGCACAAAAAAGCATAGACATTGAGAAGCATCAGATAGATATTTTCGTAATGGGAAATGACTGGGAGGGAAAGTTTGATGAGTTAAAAGGATGTTGCAAAGTTATTTATTTACCTAGAACGCCTTTAATATCCACCACTTCCTTGAAAGATAACATCCAAGATAAAATAACCAAAAAATAAATAGAAAGAAATTATAAATTATAAATTAAATCATGGATAGAACACTTATAAATGTTGCCTTTTCATCAGACAATAATTTTGCACAGCATCTTTGTGTTAGTATTTATAGCTTGCTTGACAGCCTATCTCCGGAAAGGCATATTAGAATTATTGTATTGGACGGTGGTATATCAACTGAAAATAGAGAAAAAATTATTAAAACAGTAAAAACTTTTGATAATAAAAAAAATAGTATTGAATTCTATTCTATAAATAAATTAGATTTTTCTTCTTTCAAGGAATCAAAACAAATTACAAAAGCCACTTATTATAGAATAAAAATTCCAGAATTGTTTCCCGATATTAAAAAGATTTTATATTTAGATTGTGATTTGATTATCGTTAAGGACATTTCTCCTCTTTTTGATATGAATTTTGGTAAAAACTATTTATTGGCCGTTAAAGACTCTAGCATCGAAATGGAACAACAATATCGTAAATATGTAAGTTTTAAGAACGGTTATTTTAATGCTGGTGTTTTGTTGATTAATTTAGAAAAATTTAGGAACAATAATATATCAAGTAAGATCGAGCATAGTTTAAAGAATCAGGAATTGCCACCGCATTCACATGATCAAGGTGCTTTAAATAAAATTCTTTTTGATAAATGGGGTATGATAAGTCCAGTATGGAATCAACTTGCCGGAGTGAGCATCGAAAAAAATTTTAAAAATACGACATATTTAAAAAAAGAATTTTTTGAATCAAAAAACAATCCTAGTATCATTCATTTTTCAAGTAGATTTTCAAAGCCATGGTCGTACGAAAGTATTTCTCCGAACAAGGAGTTGTACTATAAATATCTTAAAAAAACTTTATTTAAAGGATATGCACCAATATTCAAAGTCAGTAGTTTACTTAAGCTTATTTTAAATTATATTTATTTTAGGATTTTGCCTAGCACAATGACTAGGTTTATTTATAAAAACTTTGCCAAGTAATATAATTGATGTTTCAACTAAATTTGTAAGAATAAAAATATGATAACCTTTTCAAGGCTGGTGAGTGTTCATAAAGAATCAATAATTAAAGAAGGAAGCAATGAAGGATTACTAAATACTTTTATATTTAGAAAGATATCAATAATCTTTTCTTATATATTAGCAACTCTTGGTTTTAATCCGAATGTTATATCATTAATGGCATTTTTATTAAATGTTTTTGGCGGAATACTTCTTATAGTAAACTATGATTTTTTTATGTCATATAGTATTTTGTTAATAGCTTGCGGTCACATTTTGGATATGTCCGATGGTGAGGTGGCAAGATTGACTAATAAAAAATCTGAATTTGGTGCTTTCCTCGACCCTTTCCTCGATCGCATTTTGGATTTACTTTTGCCACTTTTAGTCGGGTTTGCTTATTTTTTTTCATACACTAATGATGGTAGATATTATTTTATATTTCTAATTTCCCTATTTTCTTCATTGCTTATGGCGCATGCGTATCTAGATAAAACTAGTTATATTCTAGGGTTGAATTCTACAATTAATGGTATAAAGAATAACATTAATAAACTAAATTATCTAGACAGGTTTATGAAATATTTAAAATGGGATGGTGGCTTTACCGTTGTATTATATGCTACCTCTATATATTTCAAGATAATCCCCGCAATGCTAATTTTTTTGGTGTTTTTCTTGTTTATTGTTTGTGTGAATACTTTTTACAGAATCAGAAAAAAATTAAACAGCAAAAAATAACGCATTCCCACTTTAAATTATGTTAAGAAAATATTTGTTTGTAATAGGGCTGGTATTAGTTGTTATATCTTCACATCTCGCATGGTTCAATCCTAACAGTATTATACAGTTCGGGGATTGGCAATATCGTCCTGATGAGCATGCTATTCAAGGATTAACATCGTGGTCGACATGGATTGGGTTTGAGGATTTCGGAAGTCCAAATCCAATTGTTTTTGGTTATCCTTTAAGAGGCATTTTGTGGTCAATCGTAGTTAGAATGGGATTAACATATGATATTGCAACTAAAGTTACATTGCTAATTCCCATTGCAATTTGTGGCTTTTTAGTACCATACTTTGTGTTATTAAGGTTTGGTTTTGGTAGAATTTCTTCATTTGTCTCTGCTTTGATTTATGGTTCCTGCCCATATTTTTTAATTCTTCAAACTGGTCATTTTCCCATTGCTTTTATTTATTCAATAGCGCCTTTATTTTTTTATTTTAATCATGAATATTTAGTTACAAGTAAACCCCGTTATTGGTTTTATTTGGTTCTATTGCTTTTATTTTCCAGTGCATATGATTTGAGAATAATAATAATAATAGGTTCACTATTGATTTTTCAATTTTTCTTCCATTTTATTTTTAGAGAAACAATGCCTACATTGAAAAATATAGTCTATTCTTTTTTGATTGTTGGAATATATCTAGCTGGTAGTTCATACTGGGCTTTTCCTATGCTGAAAGGTTTAATGAACGAGATTTCAACACTCACAGATCGTGGTTTATTTGGTGATAATTTATTTTCCTTGATAAATGCTTTTACCGTTATGAAATGGAACTGGACAGGAGGCGTTCCCGATTGGACATTTACACGAATGCCCGTCCTTAACTATTTGTGGGTAATTCCACTTTTTGCATTCTCTTCACTGTTATATTTTCGTAGAATTATCAGAAAAAAAGAATATGCAAGCACATTTATAACTTTTATTTTTTTTACACTTCTGGGAGTTTTTTTAACAAAACAGTCATCAGTCCCATTCACAGGATTTTATATTTGGATGTATAAAAATTTTCCTTCATTTAATATTTTTAGAGAGGCTTCGAAGTTTTATTTAATAACATCGTTAGGATATTTATTCCTAATCGCATTTTTTTTAGAGTATAATATGACCCAGTTGAAAAAAAAATGGAAATATTTATTTGTGGTTATGTTATTAATTGTAGTTGCGTTTTTAAATTTATCGCCTTTTCTAAGTCAAAAAATTAAAACAACATTTGTTTCAAGTTCAATTCCTGATGATTATGTTGTTTATAATAATTATTTAAAAAATGATAAAGCAGTTGGGTACTACAGAACATATTGGGTTCCTGTTTTTGAGAGATGGGCTTTATACAATGAAACAATGCCGAGAGTGAGCATAGCTTCAATGAATGATAGATATTATCGGAAGGTTCTCAATGCAACAACATGGAGTTCTGATCCAGATGGCAGAGCTGAAGGTATTATGCAGTCTTTATCATTGGACATCTCTGATGCAGTAATAGATAGTACTTCAATAAGGTATGTTATAGTCCCTATAATAGATTCGAAAAATTTCAATATAGACTTCTATAAATACTTTGGTGAAAAAAATAATCCGAATGTACGTCAATGGTATATTGACCAGCTTGATGAATTGCCATTTCTGAAAAGAATTGAAATAGGCACAAAAGATTTGGTGATTTATGAAAATCAAAACTATTTACCACATTTTCATTCGATGTCATCACTTCTTCAATACGATTCATTTCAAAACCTCGATCCTAAATATCTTTTCTCCTTGAACACTTCTAGCCAAAGTTTTGATTTTATTGTGCCGAACGAAAAAGATGTGAAAAACATTCCAACATTAGACACGCACCTTATGTTTGAGAATCTGGAAGTGAAAAGTTTTGATAATGACAGTGTTTCACAAAGAGTGCAATCAGACGGAAAAGATTCCAGTGTCTATATTGATGTTGGAAAAAGAGTAATTGAATATACTACTCAAAAAAATAAAATTACTTTCTTTTCTGATTCTCAAAAAAATCTTTTCGCAGATTCTAATTTGATTGAAAAATCTTCCGATTCGCGTCAGATAGCTTCAGTTTCATTTAACCAAGAGGAAAAATATTTTGCCGGTATTGGCTCACGTCTTGTCTCGCTTGAGTCGTCGAGCAAAAAAAAATTACTGGATGTTTTAACCAAACCCTTTAATCTGCTTTCCTCTAATCAGTCAATTAATTTGATTCCCGATGGCTCTTTTTCTCAAGGAGCTTGGCAGGACAAAGTGGGGGATTGCAATGCTTATGATGATCAAGGACTTCTGGGTATGACCGTGGTGCAGGATGGAAATGAGGGGGGAAATGCATTGGAATTGAGAGCTACTAGTCACATTGCCTGCACTGGCCCAGGAGCACAAAAGATCGATGGTGGTAAAAAATATTTTTTTTCTTTTGACTATCAATCACCTAACGGCAAGCAAGCCGGGTATTATATGTCCTTTAATAATGATAAGGGTACCGTATTAAATGAAAAGTTATCCGTAGCTAATAGCGGTTGGCAACACTTTCAAAAAGCTGTTGATGTGCCAGAAGATGCGACTTCATTCAAGCTAGTGGTATATTCATATTCGCTGGACAACAAGACGAGTATTGTAACTCGATATCGCAATTTTGCTATGATTCCCTTGACAAAAGTAGCTACTATAGATCCGCAATATAAACAAAATTTTCAAAAAATTGAATTGCCTAAGCAAGATTTTTATAATTTCACCTATAGAGATTTGAATCATGACTTTCCCAATCTGATTTATGATTCATCATTCGAGAATGGGCTATGGAGCGATACGGTTGGAGATTGTAACGCATATGATAATAACGGAGAAGTGGGAATTGCACTTTCGGATGTGGCTTTGGATGGTAGCAAATCTCTGGAACTGCAAGCCACTAGGCACATTGCTTGCACTGGACCAGGGGTTTTACCAGCAGTTGAAGATAAGACATATTTTTTCTCATTTGATTATCAATCACCAAATGGAAAGAATGCTGGATATTATCTGGGTTTCAATGATCCAAACCACACTGTTATTAGTGAGCGTTTGTCAATTAATGATAAAGAATGGCACACTTTCAATAAACAGATTAAAATTCCTCAGGGCGCGTCATCAGTTTCGCTAGCGGTATATTCCTATTCGGTAGATGGGAAAACTAATATCATCACTCGTTATGACAATTTCCATTTTGTGCAATTACCTGATTTAGAGAATCGTTATTATGTTGTTTCCGATCCACAGACCAACTTTGTTGATCCAAATTCAATCGAATTTGATTTATTAAATCCAACAAAAAAATTAGTCCACATCAAAGGTGCAACAACACCGTTCTATTTGGCAATGAGTGAAAGTTATCATCCACAATGGCAAGCACAAATGAACAACGACAAAATAAACGGCAAGCTTGCTGGTTGGGTACCATGGGTGAAACCTGATCGGATTGCTGATGACAAGCATTTCGAATTAAATGGATTTTTAAATGGCTGGTTTGTGGAGCCAGCGGAACTTTGCTCAAATGAAAATTCCGCTTGTACGCTAAACCCTGACGGAAGTTATGATATGGAAATGACCATCGAATTCTTCCCACAACGCTGGTTCTACCTAGGCCTCCTCATCTCAGGCACAACCCTCGCCGGATGCCTCGGATATCTGGGGTATGACTTCATAAAACGTCGAAAGAATCGCAAAATAGAAACTACAGAGATAATTACGCAGAAATAGTTTCTAATTACATAGTATTTAATTCCACAGACCAAACTCATGTTCAAACTAAAAGACTACATTTTTACGCCAAAAGACGCGTGGAAACTCTTCCGCAAGTTGTTTTTTGTTGTCAAAAAATCCACCAAGCGAGACGTGGTTGGGGGAGTGCTTTTTGTTGTCATTGCTTTTGGACTTTTTCACTTTGCAAACTTCACCTTTGAAGGAGTTTTCTTTTGGTTGTTTTTCTTTGTGTTGGTTTTTTGGAACTTGGACTCACGAATTTCTATCGGAGCAGCTCTAGTAGGACTAATAATAGTTGCAATTCTAAACGCAATGTCCAATCGGGGCACAAGCTTTGTTGTCGGATGGGATGAAAAAGTTGCAGTCTGGGTCTATTTCTTTTTGGTGATTGGAGTGGCAAAGCAGATGATTGAATTTAAGATGGAAAGCCGAAAGTTTACCCCGTCGAAGACCTTGGTATCTATAAAGTCGAAAGAAGTCGGAAGAAGAAAGAGAAGAGGCGTGAAAGAAGTTGAGGAGTCGATGAAATCGATAAAATTCGAAAAATAATGCACAATCATCTGAAAATACTTTCAAAAAAACACTATCCAATCGCAATCTTTTTGCTCTTGGCGATGTTAATCATGGCACCTTTGTATAAATCAGGGTTTGTTTTTTTGGTTGATATGGTTTGGGGACCAGGGACTGACTTTTCTGACATCATCCGAGATGGAATCGGATCGAGTTTTCCAGTTCGGATGGTACTTTATTTCTTCAGCTTCCTTTTCTCTGTGGAAGTTTTGCAAAAAATTGTTTTGACAGGGGTTTTATTTTTGCCAGGAGTGGCAATGTATCGCTTAGCCTTGCGCTATATGCCTCAGTCATTGGCTGTGGGAGCAGGGATGCTCTATGCGTTGAATCCATATGTCTATGACCGTTTTATAATTGGGCATTGGATTGTTTTGCTGGGATATGGATTTTTTCCAATCAGCGTTTTGCTTTTGAATCACTATTTTGAGACTCGAACTTGGCGAAATTTTCTTGTTTTTGCTTTGGCTTTCTCACTCTATCCAATCATCAGTTTGCACTGGGTGTATATCGCTTCGGGATTTTTGTTTGTTTATGGTATTTTGGAGATCAAGACTTATAAAGTTCATCAAGTTAGAGAGCTTATAGATTTGAGAGAATTCTTTAAAAAGTTTTTGGTGTTTTTAGTGATGTTTTTTGTGATAAATAGTTTTTGGTTGATTGGATTTTTTGATGCTGGCAAAACCTTTTCCGCTATCACGCTAAATGATTTTCGTGCTTTCTCCACCATTGGCGATCCAGAATTTGGCATTTGGTTCAATGTTCTTTCGCTCTATGGTTTTTGGAGTAGCAGTTTTTTGCAGTTCAAAGATTTCTTCTCATGGTGGTGGGTGATTGCGCTTGTTGTGATGATGTTTTCTATTTTTGGAGCATATCTGCAAATTCGTCGTGGCAACACATTGGCCTTGGCAATTGCTATTATCTTTATCCCGGCACTTTTCCTTTCGGTTGGTTATGGTAGTTCATTCACGGAACCTGTTATTGATTTTCTTTTCAAATTTGTTCCATTTTTTCGTGGGTTGCGTGACACCGAGAAAATTTCTGGTTTGATTGCTTTTGCCTATGCTTTTTTCACACCACTCGGAGTCTCAAGCACGCTGCTATATCTTGGCAAAAAAGCGTCCGCCAAAAAAGAGAAAAGTTGGCGCTGGCTGGCACCAAGCTTGGTTGCACTGATCCCGTTTCTGTGGTCTGGTACCATGCTCTTTGGAGCATATGGACAAGTTGCGCCATATTCCTATCCAAACGGATGGTACGAGGCCGAAGAAGTGTTGAGTGCCGACAGCGAAACGCAAAAAGTTTTGTTTTTGCCTTGGCATATGTATATCAGGTTGAACTTCGCTGGGGGAGAGATTGTGGGCAATCCCGCCACAGCCTTTTTCTCCAAAGAGATGATCACTGGGCTAGATTTTGATAATCTTTTAATGCTTTCATCTCAAAAGAATGTCTATGATGAGCATGTCGCAGAGCTGACACTTGAGACGATTCCAGATGAGCGTGCCTTTTGGATAAGCAAAGGGGTGACTGATATCGCAATCGCCAAGACAGACGACTGGGAGCAATTCTCCGGTCTTTGGAACTCTCATTATTTTGAAAATATCTTCGACTCCGATTCAATTGCACTATTCAAGATCAAGAAATAGCTATTGTTTTTTGGGAAAATTAAAATTAAATCGGTCACAAAAAAAGTCCCCCAAGTGGGGACTTTTTTAATTACTAAAGCTTCTTTTTGGTTTTAGTTGTTGCCGTGTTCTTTTTGGTAATCTTCTTGACCTTTCTTATATCCATCTTCGTAACCTTTTTTGTATCCATCTTTGTAATCATTGCTGTGACCATTTTTGTAGTCGTCATTGTCTTGGTGGTCACCCTTGTTGTCGCGTCCGTCTTTGTATCCATCATCATATCCATTTTTCTTTCCCTTGTCTTTGTCATGGTCGCGATTGTTGTGGTCATTGTCTCGGTTGTCATGTCCATAACGGGGCTTGTCGTGCTTTTTACAATTCTTGGCTTTCTTACCATCTCCACTGGTAACTATATCAATGTCATCATCTTCACTGATATCATCATTGAATTTTGTATTTTTGTCAGTTTTTAGGTGAACAGTTTTCCCGTCATGAGTTTTGATGGTCAGTTTATTGCGAGAAAAATCCTGTACAATACCAGAATAAGTCTTAGCGGTGATTTTATCCATCACTTCTTTCTTTGCTTCGGCTGAAGTGGTGGAATAAGCAATTCCACTTGCAAGCATCAACAAAACAACAAATGTTCCGATGGATTTTTTAGTTAGTACATTCATTTAAATTTGAGACTAATAATTACAAATTCATATGAATAAATTGTATCATATATTGGTAAACACCGCAAGACCTTCATTATCTGAATATTCCTATTTAAAATATCAATTAAATAAAATAAAAAAACCACCTCCATCAGTGTTCTGATGTGGTGGTTTTCGTTTTTTTATTAGCCCGAGTTTTTCGTGCTATTTCCATATGAAAATAAACCTAAGCGTCTTTTCATAGGATGTCTCATAGGAGATATCTTTTGCCGAAAGATGGAGAGTGAGGGTGTTGTCACCCGTTTTTTTAATCTGTGCCTTGAAAGCAAGGTCATACATCTGAGGCCTTTCGGGGCACTCAATGTCCTCAGTCGCTGCGATTCCGCAATATTTTATTGCAGTGAAAATCCTGTAGGAAAGGACTTTTTTACGCCCAGCTTGTTCCTCAAAAGTTGTTACTACGGCCGACCTTGCGACTTTGTTTAGGAACATTGTGTCGACTTCCCATCTGCCAGGGCCCGAAACTTTCGCTATGTATTGAAAGAATAAGGCATCTTCCGGGTCATCTGCCCCAAAGAGCAGATTGGCAATATTACCAGGGTAGGTTTTGAGTTTTTCTATTTTCTCGATTGTCTCATCAATCGTTAATAATTGAACTATTGCTGTTTCCATCTGTTGGCTTTTCGCAGTATTATTTTCCATTTCTCTCTCCCGTTTTTTTTCTTTTGATGTCACTTTTTGTGACACTGTGATTGTCAATAAACTTCGGTAGGCAGTTTTCCACCTAACATAAAGTAATAGCACATTTTTGAACAATTGTAAAGGATTATCATTGACAAACATTGAAATGATGGGTATTATTATTCAAATAACTTGAGGATAAGTTATTTAGTTCCTATCAAATTTTTTCAAGGAAACATCAAAACTTTCAGGAGGATAAGAAGATGACAAAGAAGAGTGCAGATGTAAAAAATCGTCAAAAAAGCATGATGAGAGTGACTGAAGTCCTGGTGGTTGATACCAGGGAAAGCAGTGAGTTGACTCAGGCGATGGCTCATTGTCAGGTAAAAATAAATCAGCTTTCTGCTGGTAAGGGATTGAAATTCCGTAGGACATATAAGAACATCATACCTTGCAATCCCAGGAGGACTGCAGTCAGAATTATTGTGATTCTGAACGGAGGCCCGAATGCAAAAAGAGTCTTTCGCCTAAAAAAGCGCATAATTGGACTTTACCGAGTGATTGTCGTCGGCAATCACAAAGGAAGAATTGGTAATAAAAATTTTTTTGATATCGCTAATCATTTTTCGGTATCATTTGAGGGTGTTGCGCTGGAAATTTGCCGGATTGCTTCTGAAATCAAAGGAGTTTGATTTCACCTGAAGCTTTGGGCAAAATATTTAACCAAAAGGGAGCGACGGGGAGAAATGTTGAAAGAGACTGGGAAGAAAAAAACAATAAATCCATTGAATTACCAAAAAATATCAAAAAAAAGAATTATTCTTTTATCTTCTACTTTCAAGGAGAGTGTTCATAGAAGTAATTTCCTTGATTCGTTTAAGGCGATTGCTGGGGATGAAGATTTTTGTAAGTGCCAATTCTTTTTTTTAGATGAATCAGTCGATGTCCACACGCTTCTTGAGAAAGGAGATTATATCGTGCTCGATGGGATGGTCGTTTCCGGAGGGAAAGATAAACGACTTTGTATGCAAGTACGTAAAGAACTTTTAAGTTCTTGTAATAGAAAAAAGAAGGCTTTTTTTCTCCCAAGATCTCCAGAAAGAAGAAGGCAAATTTTTTCTAACATAGTAAGCTTAAACAAGCTAGTTAAGGCAATGGTCGATTTATTCAACTCTGGCAAACAGTTTCTTTCAAGGCCGCTTGTAATGAGACCGAATATGGAAAGAAGGGCTAGGAAAAAGAAAATAATAACAACACCCCCTCTTTGTGTTCATATCTGTTTACCAAATTGGCTTGAAAAAAGAAGTCTGGAGGCCGTTAGACTTAAAGACATTCTCGAAAAGCACCTTGGAACAGAATCTTCCGTGCTTGTCTTGGAGAACATAGATACAAAAGCTGTTCGTGCTGCGGATATTGTTTTTTTGGGAGTTCAGGAGGTATTTTCAGAACCAGAAAAAGTTGTTTCATCAAGAAGAAAAAGAAGTACCAGAAAAAAAGTGAAAAGAAGACAAGGAATAGAAAGCAAGTCCGACTTCTTGTATAGGTATCAAAAGTCAGTGGAAAAATTGGTTGATGTTGATTTCCGTAGATTGCACGAGGTCATTTCAATCAATACCATTAAACCATCAATGGAAATAGTCTTTATGGACATAGTTCTCCCGCTCAGTTTATGGAAGATTTCCAAGAGAGTTTCCAGTTTCTTGGAATATCCTTTCACAGAAGAAACTGTGAGGGTTGTTCTCCAAAGAGCTGTAACTTCAATTGCAAAAAGGAGGGCCAGTAAGGTCTAAGTGAGTTTTCTGAAAAAATGAAGGCACTCGTGCTAAGTTGCGGGTGCCTTTTTTCTTTGATTTTTGTTGACCTTTTGGTTCGAATATGTTAGAAAGGAATATTATCTTGCAAGTAAAAGAGACTGATTTATTCTGTTGAAATAAATTCTTATTGTGATTTTCAAAAACGCAAAATTATGGAACTAAAAGAATATCTAAAAGTTTTATCAAAATATCGAACAACATTTATTATTGTTTGGGGGAGTGTGATTTTGATTGGTCTTTTGGTAGCTTCTTTATTTTCACAAAAACACAAAGCAACATTTTCAATTGACATCACCAGAGATGTTCAAGCAGAAGGAGTTCAAGAATATGACTATGATCAATTCTATCGTTTGGAAGCAGATGACCGTTTTGGAAAAACAATTGTACAATGGTTTGGGGATAGGGCAATTGTGAATCAGATTGAGCTTGTGGCGCAAAAAGAAAATGATGATTTCAAAAATTATGATTTCAAAACGGATTTTAGAGCAGAAAAATTGGCAAATAGCTATTTGAAAGTTAGTTTTTTGGTATCAGACAGGAAAGAAGTTGCACCAATTTTTTCAGCAACAAAAAAAGTTCTTGCTGAAAAAGTGGCGGAGTTTAACGGAGGGTTTAATAAACAAAATAGATTTAAGCTTGTTTTTAATGGCCCAACCATCGCAGATACCAAGATTTCCATAGTTCCATTATTGATCATTTTGATCGGTAGTGGTTTTTTTATTGCCTCTTTCGGCGTGATGCTGAGAAGATATTTAGAATGAATATTTTATGAAAATCGGAATTGATATTAGATGTTTAGCAGGGGGGAATAGGACTGGTGTTGAAGAATATACAATCGGTTTTTTGAAACGACTTTTCAAGCAAGATTCAGAGAATGAATATCTGCTTTTTATTAACTCTTTTAAAAAAGTAAAAGAAGACCTTTCTTGGTTGGAAAAATATCCAAATGTTGAAGTTAGAGACTTTGGTTTCCCAAATAAACTTTTAAATTTTTTGATTTGGTTTTTTCGTTGGCCAAAGATTGATATCCTACTTGGTGGTGTCGATGTTTTTTTTGCCCCGAACATTTCTTTTTTGGCACTTTCAAAAAAATGTAAATTCGTCTTGACTATTCACGATCTTTCATTTGAAAGATTTCCAGAATATTTTTCTCGCAAAAGAAGGTTGTGGCACTTTATTGTGAATTCAAGAGAACTTTGCAAGAGGGCTGATAGAATTCTTGCTGTTTCAAAATCAACAAAAGAAGATCTGGTGATGCTCTATGGTATTCAGAAAAACAAAATCGAGATTTTGCATCCACGATTGGACATCAAAAGCTTTAGCGAGCCAAATGTTTCCAGCGTCAATACTTTGAAAATGATTAGAAAATATAATTTGCCAGACGAATTTGTTCTATTTCTAGGCACAATTGAGCCACGAAAGAACATTATCTCCCTTATTAAAGCCTTTGAGCATTTAAAAAGAAGCGGAAATGGAAGGACATATGAAAATTTGAAGTTGGTAATTGCAGGAAGTATGGGTTGGTCATATGAAAAAATCATTCAAGCAGTTGACTCTAGCCCAAACAAAGAAGACATTTTACTTACAGGTTTTGTGAGCTGTGAAGACAAGGTTATTGTCTATAAATTAGCAAAGATTTTTGTTTATCCCTCATTTTTTGAAGGGTTTGGATTCCCCCCAATAGAAGCTATGGCAAGCGGTGTTCCAGTCATCACTTCAAATTGTTCATCTCTTCCCGAAGTTGTCCAAGATGCAGCAATTTTGATCGACCCATATCGCCCAGCGGAAATTTCAATGGCAATGAGCCTTTTTCTGGAAGACAAAGTATTGTATAATGACTTTATCCAAAAGGGAAAGAAACACAGTGAGAAAATTAAGAGGAGATATTCAAGAGAAAAAATGCTTCCCTATTTGAAATTCTAGTAAATAGTTGTTGGAAAAATCACAAAGAAAATCAAAAATGAAAAAAATTGGAATTGATGCGCGTTTCTATGGACCGGGGGGCAAGGGTCTCGGTAGATATGCGCAAAAATTAGTTGAATATTTGGAAAAAGTCGATGGAGGAAATAAAAAGCGACAATATGTAGTTTTTTTAAGGAAAAATAATTTCGATTTATATCAACCAAAACATAACAATTTCAGCAAGAAATTGGCAGATTTTCGCTGGTATTCTTTTGGAGAACAATTTCTGTTCCCTGTTTTTTTATATTCTCAGAAGTTAGATTTAGTACATTTTTGCCATTTCAATGTTCCGCTTTTGTATTGCAAGCAATTCATTGTCACTATTCACGATTTGATATTATTTCACTATCCAACTGTGAAAAATACAACGCTGAATAAATATTTCTACTTCTTCAAATTATTTGCATATCAAATTGCAATTCGAGGTGCGGCAAAAAGAGCAAAAAAAATCATCGCTGTTTCAAAGTTTACAAAAGATGATATTGTTGCCAATCTTGGGGTGCCAGAGGAGCAAGTGGAGATTACATACGAAGGTTGTGAACAGTGGTGTTTTCATAATAAAAATGGTGATGATGAGATTTTGAAAAAATATGGTATAATGAAACCATATCTACTTTATGTAGGGAATGCTTATCCTCACAAGAATCTTGAAAGATTGATAGAGGTGTTTAGCAGAATCAGAAATAAAAATAACAATCTTCAACTAGTTTTAGTCGGAGGAAAGGATTTTTTCTATAAAAGGTTGGAAGATTTCGTGAAAGACGGGAATTTTGCGGAAGTTATTTTTCCTGGATATGTTCCAGACATTGAGTTGGATGTTTTATATAAGGATGCAGAGCTCTATGTTTTCCCTTCTTTGTATGAAGGTTTTGGACTACCACCACTCGAGGCTTTGGCAAAAAATACGATGGTTGTTTCTTCTAACAAAACTTCAATGCCAGAGATTTTGGGAGATGTTGTTAGTTATTTTGAGCCAGAAGACCTAGATTCAATGGAGAATGCGATTAATAAAGCGCTTGAAAACCGCAAAGATGAAAAACATATTTCAAAAGAAATTGTTAATCAATTAAAGAAATTTTCCTGGGAAAGAATGTCAAAAGAAACATTGCAAATATATAAAAAAGTTTTGAAATAGAAAAATTTAAAATAAAAATGCCTAAAGCTCTAGACCATAGAACTAGCAAAACTTATGATATTAAACCTGTCGACAAGAGAGGTGATCTTGATGTTGAAAGAATTGCAAAAAGGGAGGTTTTGGTTAAACTTAAAAACACAAAAAGAGAGGAGAAGGCAGCTCAGATGTTAGCACGCTTTGAGAGTCATCGTGAAAAAACCCTAAAAGAAAAACTTATTTTTGATATTGGAACTAATAATGCTTCCGTAAATTTCAAAAAACAAGAAATATTCAGAAACGCTAGCGTTGAAAAAAACGAGCATCCTGGGTTTGAGAGAGTTGATGGATCAGGGGAGGCTGTTGAAGAATATGAAACACCAGAAGCAGTTTTGGAAAAATTTAGAAAA
Organism: Candidatus Moraniibacteriota bacterium; assembly: GCA_041583775.1. GTDB lineage: Bacteria > Patescibacteriota > Minisyncoccia > Moranbacterales > DUUL01 > UBA2772. The sequence continues at coordinate 9,448 of JBFHFF010000008.1, read as the reverse complement.
ACTTTCGAGGAAAAGAAAATAGAAACTGAAATTGCTGATTCAAGCGAATCAGAAAAGGAACGAGAAGACGAAAAACTAAAAGAGATACAGGAAGGACAAACTCAAGAACAAGAGCAAGAAATCCAAAAACAAGAAAAAGCAGAAGCAGAGAAAATACAATCAAGAGAAGAGGATAGGGAAGCTATACCAGAAGAAGAATATGAAGTGAGTGGATATTCTGTTATTCATGCTAATCAATTGCTTTCTCCCGATGAAGCACTTGAAATGCATTTTATTAAAATAGAAATGCCAGATTTGGAGGAACTTGTCGTTGAGGATGAAAGATCCGTTACTCAGTCAAAGAAGATTGCTGCAATAGAAGAGTTTACTGAAAGTGATGCATTTAGGAAGGAAGTTGACAAGGGGCGTATTTTAACCAGAGAATTATTGGAAGTGCAGGACCCTTATATTGATGAACAAGAAAACGGAGCTAATGAAATTCAAGAAACAAAAAAGATAGGCAAGGAACCAGAAACAATCAATCAGGAGCAAGAAAATATAGTTGCAGAGCAGGAGAAGAAAATTGATATTTTGGAGAGAGAATCTGAAACGGAAACAGGGGAAGTCGAAGATTTTGAACAAATTGTGCGAAAAAATACTAAATTTGACGAATCGGCAATTGACAATAAACTCAATGCTTGGTTTGACTGTGGCGTTGTGGAGCCAACAAAATCTAGTCCCGAAGGTACAGAAAAGTCTTTTATTAAAGAAAAATCAGAAGAAAATTTTGAATGTAAAGAGCAAGAAAAGTTAAAAACAAACAAAAAAGAAATCAAATTCACAGGGCGAATTGCAAAACCTAAGGTGAAAGCAAAAAAAAAGAGAAAATTTTTTTCTTTGAATTATCGAAAAAAAGGTGAAGCTTTCCATTGGCCTGCATTTGTTGCGAAACCGATGTTATCTTTTATGGCAGTTTCTTTTTTGGCTTTTCTAGCAATTGGTTCAATTGTTTTTATTTCATATGGCTTTCAGATTCAAGAAAATGTTAAAGTGAGGGGAGAGCAAGCATTGGGATATCTTGATGATGCAAAAAATCAACTTCAAGGTCAGGATTTTCTATCCGCAAAAACAAGTTTCGCCAGTGCAGTGAAAGAATTTGAAGATGCACAAAAAGAGCTGGATCTAATTGGCGGTGATATGTTGGATATTTTTTCCACATTTCCTATCTTATCGAAAATCAGTAGCGGAAAGAATGTTGTTGATGCTGGGAATGAATTGACGAAAGCTGCTAAAGAGTTGTCAGGAGTAATTGAGGTGCTTTCTGAATTGGAGAACCCCTTTGTTTCCGAAGAAGGTGAAGCCGAAGAACCACAAAAGTCAATGTTAGAAGCGCTTTTAGTTATGCAGGAGAAATTGAAGATTGCGGATGAATCATTGGTGCAGGCAGAAAAAAGTCTTGCTTTGGTAAAAACCTCAGATTTACCACAAGAGTACCAAACTAAATTTCAGAAAATCCAAGAAACTTTACCGATGATTTTGTCAATGATTGATGTTTTTGAGCAAAATTCAGAAATTTTTCTTGAACTCTTGGGTCACAATGGTCCAAGAAAATATCTTTTGCTTTTTCAAAACAATCAAGAAATGAGAGCGACAGGAGGTTTTATTGGAAGTTATGGCGTGATGCATATTTCTAATGGCAAAATCAAGAAATTTTTAATTGAAGGAATTTACAATCCCGATGGTCAATTGAGGTATAATGTTGTTCCTCCATTACCAATTCAGAAGATTTCCGCTGGTTGGTCAACGCATGACGCAAACTGGTTTCCTCATTTTCCAAAAACAGCTGAAAAAATTGCTATGTTCTATGAATACACAGGAGGACCAACGGTTGATGGAATCATTACCATCACTCCAACAGTCTTGCAAAGAATGTTGGCTATTACAGGACCAATTGAAATGGAGGAATATGACACAACGGTTAATGAGGAAAATTTTGTTGAAGCAACTCAATATGAAGTTGAGGTTGATTATGATAAAACAGAGAATAAACCAAAACAATTTTTGGCTGATTTAGCTCCAAAAATTATCACAGAATTGTTTGATGCGAGGGGCCCGGAGGATGCTTCTAAGATCTTAGAAATATTTTCAGATATGTTAAAAGAGCGAAATATAATGATTAATTCTTCCAACAAAGAGGTTCAGGCAGCTATTTCTAAAAGAGGTTGGTCAGGTGAAATTTTGCAAACAGAGAAAGACTATTTGATGGTTATAAACTCCAATATCAATGGGTTTAAAACTGATGGGGTTGTTGATGAAACGATAACTCATAATGCTAAGATTGCTGAAGATGGAACAATTGTTGACACTGTAAAGATCAAGCGAGTTCATAATGGTGGTGACACAGATTATGAATGGTGGAATAAAGTTAACTGTGATTATATGCGTGTGTATGTTCCTAAAGGAAGTAAGTTTTTGAGTGTTAAGGGTCAAACAAGGGAGATTAACGAGCCTATACTTGATTATGAAAAACTTGGCTTCAAAAGAGATGCGGATGTTGTCAGTGAGGAGGAGGGCATTGAAATTGATGAAGAAACTGGGACAAGAATCTATGAAGAAGAGGGTAAAACAGTTTTTGCAAATTGGGTGTATGTTTCTCCAAAAGAAACAGTAGAAATAGAATATTCCTATGAATTACCTTTTAAATTGGATATGACTAAAAATGAGGAAGCGGCTGATACTTACTCTCTTCTAGTCCAAAAACAAGCAGGATCTTTTGGTTCAGAATTTTCTTCGAAGGTTGAATATGAGGCTGGAATCAATCCAATTTGGACATATCCTCAAGGCATTGAAGGAAAAGAGAATGCATTGGAAATAAAAACAAAACTTACTACAGATTTATTCTTTGGAACCGTTTTTCAGAAGTAAAGACTGTTGGATAAAAGTGAAAAAATAGACCTTCATTAATGAAGGTCTATTTTTATTGGTTGCATAAATTAAGCTAAGAGTTATTCTTGAGTTATTTTTTTATAAAAGAAGTCACAAATACTGGCCAAAACAAAGGTTGCAATAGTTGTTACAAAAAATACAAATAAAAAGTTTAAATAGACATTATTTGAGAAATTGACGATTATATTTAAAATAAATTCTTCTAATTGAAAGTGTAACAGGAAGATCCAAAGGCTTAATTTTCCAAATCTAGAAAGAATTTTTGTTAGGGGGTTTATTTTGCCAAAGAGTTTATTTTTTAGCATAAAAAATAGATTTAACACTCCCAATCCATAGAGGAATCTGGCGTTATATAAAACTTCTTGTAGTAGAAGAGCTTCCATAATGAAAATAAAAACCATTAAGGACCAAAATATTATCTCCCCAACAGAGAATTTTTGAGAATTGCTTAGATAATATTCTTTTGCATATATTCCAAAAACAAAGAAAAAGAGAAATCTGCCGAAAAAACAAGGTGCAAAACTTCCCATACCAAAGATGTCGAGGTTAAATAAGAAAACTGTTGCATAGGTCAGAAAAGAAAAGAGAAAGGAGGCATAAAGAAACCATTTATAGCGCATCATTTTCAAGATAAAAGGATACAAAAGATATAACTGAATCAAGACAATGGCGAAATAGAATGGCAAAGAAACTTCGCCAGTAATAATCTTAAAAAACCAATCAGAGAGGGGTACTTTTTGAATAATTAGAAGCAATGCAGATACAGCCAGGAATGGAATTATTATTTTCAAAGTTCTTTTGCGAAAAAAGTTTAAAAATGTTTCATTTTTTCCATAACTCAAAAGTGCCCCCGATGACACCAGAAAGATTGGTATTGTAAATCTTCCTAGATTACTTATGAAGATGAAAAGAAAACTTTCTTTTTCAGAGAGGTTTTCTGAGAAGTTATGCATATAAAGATATTGAGTGTGAATCAATATAACTGCCAGAATTGATATGCCTTTTATTACATCAAAAAACAAATCCCTTTTTTGAGCAGATGAAACTGGGGGCTTTCCTTTTATTGCAAGGAGCTTATCTTCAAGGAAATAGATTTTTCTTAAAAAAGGTATTGATATTATTGCAATTGGAAAAAGTGTAAAAGCTATCCTGCAAGTAAACGGAAAAAAGGCCATAAATATAAATTTTAGATTAGAATGATTGATTTAATAATTATATCACTGTTAAAGATAGAGTGCCAATTCAGCGATTTGACATAAATATTTTAATGTTATATTATTTATTCAGTTCACTTCAACATTGAAGGGGGATTGGATCCCTGGAGTTGAAAAGCAATAAAAGAGCAGTTTCGCACAAGAGTATTTTTGAGCGAAAAAAACAGGTGGAACCGCGGGTATCAAGATCTATAGCTCAATTGAGCAATGATGTTTTAATGACTCGTCCTGATAATTTCATTTTTTTAAATGGAATTGTTGGGACGAGTTTTTTATTTTTTTAAAGAAGTTTTTTTAATAATTTTAAAATAAGATTATGTCAGAAGAGGAGAAGAAGGAAGTTGCAACAAATGTAACAATGGAGAAAATCACAAGCTTTGCTAAAAGGCGAGGTTTTGTGTTTGCTTCAAGTGAGATTTATGGTGGTTTTTCGGCTGTTTATGATTTTGGTCCTTATGGTGCGGAACTCGCAAAAAATATTCGTGAAGCTTGGTGGAAGGCAATGGTGCAAGAAAATGAAAATATAGTAGGACTTGATAGCAGTATTTTTATGCATCCTAGAATTTGGGAGGCGTCTGGACATGTAGGTGGCTTTAGTGACCCACTCTCAGAGTGCAAAAAGTGTCATGCACGCGTGAGAGTGGATCATCTTTTGGAGGAAGCTGGAGTATTTGCTGACGAAAAAATGTCAGAAGAAGAGATCAACATTCTTTTGGTTGATGCAAAAGAAAAATTGCGATGTCCTAAATGTGGAAGTAACGACTTTGCTCCAGCAAAGAATTTTAATCTACTTGTGCAGTCTAATCTGGGAAATTTTACAGGTAATTGGGAGAAAGAACCAACTTATTTGCGAGGCGAAACTTGTCAGGGAATTTATGTAAACTATAAAAATGTACTTGATTCGACTCGAGTGAAAGTTCCCTTTGGAATAGCACAAATTGGTAAGGCTTTTCGAAACGAAATTACTGCAAGACAGTTTATTTTCAGAAAGCGTGAATTTGAGCAGATGGAAATGCAAATGTTTGTCCATCCAGATGACGCAATGAAGACATATGAAGATTGGCGAGAGCGAAGATGGCAATATTATATAGATTTAGGCTTAAAAGAGGAGAATTTAAAATGGCATCAACATGAGAATTTGGTTTTCTACGCAAAAGCTGCTTGGGATATTGAGTATAAATTTCCATTTGGTTTTAAAGAGCTTGAAGGTGTTCATGCAAGAGGTGATTATGATTTAACACAGCATGCAAAATTTTCTGGACAAAAATTGGAATATCGCAACCCCGTTACTGGAGAAGTTTTTGTGCCACATGTTGTTGAAACTTCTGTGGGCGTAGACAGAACTTTTTTTGCTGTATTGACTGATTCATATGTAGAAGAAGATTTGGGTGATGGTAATGAGCGTACAGTGCTTAAGTTGCCAAAGAAACTTGCGCCGATAAAAGTAGCAATTTTTCCTCTTTTAAAAAACAAACCGGAACTTGTTGCAAAGGCGCGTGAGATATATGATGAACTCAAAACGCAATTTATGTGCGAGTTTGATGATAACGGTAATGTGGGGAAGAGATATCGTCGCCAAGACGAAATTGGAACACCATATTGCGTGACAGTTGACTTTGACTCTCTTGAAGATGGAAAGGTTACTGTGCGTGATCGTGACACAATGAAACAAACCAGAATAGCTGTTTTGGAATTAGTAGAGTACCTAAAGAAAAGTTTGCAAGAATAGCTAGTGACTTTATATCGTATAATACAAAAACCTCGTTGATTGCGAGGTTTTTGTATTTATAAAAATTACCAAAGTGTAATTTAGCAATTAATGTTTTTTCTGCTATAATGTATTTATAAAAAAACGATTTCGATAATATGGATTTTATTATGACGGAGGGAATTATGAAGGGCAAAAAGGGTGCGCATAGTATATTTCTTCCTAAAAATCAACATTTTTTTTATTATGTTTTCCTTAAGTGGGTGCGACATTTTTTTGATACAGATGTTCTTCATGTAAAGCCTCACAGAGAAAAGCTTGATAGACCGCTCGTTGTAATTGCAAATCATATTTCTGCTTGGGATCCATTTCTAATTTTTTCAATCATTAAAAAAGAATTCTTTTTTAATCATTTAGCGTGGAGACTTCCTGCTTCGTCTAATCAATTTAAGACTTGGTATTATAGAGCCTTTTTTAAATTTATTGGAGTGTATTTAATTGAGAGAAAAGGAGACTTGCTTAAGAGTATGGAGACCACTTTTGATATTATAGATGTGGGTGATAATATAATTTTCTTTCCAGAGGCAAAAAGAGTGATGCATAATGAGGGGGCTGAGCCAAAAAAGGGAATTTCATGTCTTCTAGAAAATAAAGATGTCTATATTCTGCCAATTTTTTTGGAATATAAGAATAGAAATAAAAATAAAACAGGTGTTAGGTTGGGTAAGGCCAGGGCTGTTATTGGAGATATCTTTAAGTCTGAATATTTTGTTGAAAAATATCCTGCTGACACAAGGCACAAGGCTGTGATGTCATATGTTTATGATCTGGAAAAGCATTTATCAGTGAGATTTGGAGAAAAGAGAAATTAAAAAAGAAAAAGACAAAAGATGCGCAAAATGAAAAACTCTATTTCCCGAGACATTTTTTTGACTTGAATGATTAATGGGGGAGACGAATTGGTTTAAAAATAAAATACTAAAAATGAACAAGAGGGATCTACAAAAAAATATAAAAAGAAGTTTAATCGTGATAGTCGATTTTTTATTTAATCATCGTTTATTTTTTAGTTTTATCGGTTTTGTAAATAAGCATTTTTTGAACAATAAAATAAAAAGTGTTTTTCTGGTGTATCCAGCAAAGCGAAGATATGTAACAGATTTTACTTTTGATTGGTTTGGGAAAAAAATGAAATGGACTCCTTTTATGATTGGTTTTTTTGTTCAAAAAGGAAAGGTGGGAATAATTTTTTCTGTTTCAGCAGAAGAAAAAGAACTTTTAGATGATAGTAATATTGCTAATTTAAAAATTTTGGTGAAAAAGTTGGAAGAAATGCGCATAATTCTTGGCGCAGAAATGAAAAGTTTCGCTGGAATTTTGCCAGGAATTTTAGCTAAAAAAGGAATTTCTAAAGTGGTGAGGGAAAATGACCCAACCATAACTGCAGTATTCAGAGCAGTCGAAGCTTTGGGCAAAAAAGAAGGTTTGTCAAACAATTTTCCTCTTATTGTTCTAGGAGGAAAAGGTTTTGTTGGGAAAGGGTTGTTGTCTTTTTTTGAAAAACAAGAAAACAAGAGCAGTTTGAAGAGAGATATTTTTTCTATCGATATTGATAATTTCAACAAAGTTCCCGAGGTTTTGAAAAGTATCGGAGACAAAACTGTTGTTTTTCTAAACATAACGAAAAAAAGGGCCTTAAATGAATATATTCATTTTTTTAATTCGAAAACAATTATTCTAAATGAAGTATATCCAGAACCCTCGATAGATGAGTTGAATAAAATAAAACAAAGGGGTGCTAGCTGTTATCACATTGTTGGCTTGAAGGGGAGAGTCTATCCTTCTCTTCCTGGCGCTTATCGTCAAGGGGTTCCTTGTTGTGCTTCGTTTGTATCTTGTCAGGAGGATGATATTCTAATTAAAAAATTGATTTAACCAGAAATTTAATGTTTGTTTTTGACTTGATAAATATCGCCTTAATTTCAGTAGTTTTTGTCTACTTGCTTTTTGCTTTTCTTATAATAAGAAAAGGTAAGAATGCTTATGCATATTTTTATTTGTTGGTCATCCTTAGTATCATTTTCTGGACTGTGAGTATGATTTTTTATCGAAGTTCTACGCCAGAAAATGCTGTTTTGTATTGCAAGATTCTATATCTAGGACCAACTTTTATTGCAAGTATGTTTTTATTTTTTTCATACTCCTTTCCTAAGGACATTATGCTTCCCGCTTGGAACACAACTGTGATTTTTTTGTTAAACATTCTAATGGTTGCTTTGGTTTTGCTTCCGGATTTGATAATAGTTGATGTAAAAGTTGTCTCTGGCGGAGAAAATATCATTATCTGGGGCAAGTATTATTTTTTGTATGTTTTGTATCAAATTGGTTTTTCTAGTGCAGGACTTATTAATTTATATGGCAAGCACAGAAGGGAAAAAGGTAGGGTTAGGCATCAGTTGGCATATGTTTTGGTAGGATGTTTTTTGACTTATTCAACTGCAATGTTTACAAATCTTTTAATGGTTTGGTGGGGTGATTTTAGGCTTAATTGGTTGGGCCAGATACTCTCGCTTTTTATGGCGGCATCAATTTTTTTCTCAATTATCAAGCATGGTTTGATGGGAATCAAGTTTGTTTTTAGTAAAATTTATGTCTATCTAATTATAGCAGTTTTTGTTTATATATATTTTCAGTATATGCTATATGTCCATATACTTGTTTTATCTGGTGATGCAACATTATTCCAATTGACCTTTTTCGATTTATCCTCAACGACTGTGTTTGCTATGATACTTTTGCCGTTTTTGATTTATATCCAAAAGTCTAGTGATATTTTGTTTTTTCAAGGTCAAAACCCAAGACAATTAATCAAAGATTTGAGTATTAAAATTGGTGGTGTCATTGATTTGCGCCAACTAACTACAACTTTAAATGGAGAATTGAAAAAACTTCTGGGCACTGAAAATGTTTATATTGCAATTAAGGATACCTATCAATCAAAAAAACAGATGAATGTAATTCTCTTGAATGAAAATAGGGGTAGAGTGAATTTTATCAAAGAAAGAGTCTTATCTAAAGATGGAGAAATACTCAGTTCATATATAAAATCATCAAATATAATAACAAAAGAAGAGCTTCTTAATGAAAAAAAAGTTAGTAATGATGTTGTAAAAAAAATCTCAAAATATGATATTGAAATCATTGTTCCACTAGAAGTCCGCCGTAAAGCTGTTGGGTTTTTATTTCTCAGCTCTAAAGCAACTCAAGAGCCATACACCAAGGATGATGTTGAAATTATCGAAATTATTGCTTCACAAGTCGCAATTTCAATTGAGAATGCAAAATTGTATAATGAAATTAAGCTTTTCAATAGACACTTGAAAGTTGAAATCAAAGCTGCGGTGGAAGAATTTGAAAATTCAAATAATGATTTAGTTGAAGCAAATCTAAAACTTGTTCGTGCCTACGAAAAACTCCACAAACTAGATCGCGCAAAGTCAGAATTTCTATCAATCGCATCTCATCAATTACGAACACCTCTAACTTCTATCAAAGGCTTCACTTCTTTGTTGATGGAGGGCACATATGGAAAAATATCAGA
>JBFHFF010000007.1:0-71013 GCA_041583775.1 Candidatus Moraniibacteriota bacterium | reverse complement strand
ATTCTAACAAAAAATACCATTTTGGATAGTATTTCTAAAATCATTATTCATAAACATTTAAATATATACAATAAATAAATCTTTTTTAAATTTTATAATAAAAAAATGGCTCAGGTAAGCCATTTTAATGAAAATGCGGGGACGACCGGACAATCTTCGAACTTTTTCGCTTTCTATATTGGAGAATCTCTACAGTAACGACTCACATCAATCGGTTGATTTTAAAAGAATTAAGATGCTTCTTTCTCAACAAACATAACTACTATATAAGGTTATTTAGTTGATTGTGACAACTCTTCTACAAAATTCTTCAAACAATGATTTGTTATGCGTTCAAACCACCTTGTTCTAGGAAGTTTTTCTCCTTCTGGAATATTCCGCCTGTCTATAAACATACCCCTTGATGGGTCTTTATCATAAAATTTAGCATCGTCACCTCTTAAGTCAGAACTCACATACATATTCTTTCCTTCGTGCAAATATTTTGATCTGGCACGATATATTCTCCTTACATTCTCTTTAAGTTCTGGTTTTTTAATAAAACAATGAGAAGCTCTCTTTTTTCCTCCTTTAAAAAACCCAGTCGAATATTTTTGAAAAAAAATCAAGAATCTTTGCCCTATCTTCCTATTTTTGAACCAATTTTTAATTTCATCCGCTTCTTTCTTTGTAAAGCCAACTTCTATTACTTTGTTTATTTTTTCTTCTAGAGCATCTGGAGATATTTTGATAAACCTTAACAAAGCTTCTGCTGAGGAAACCATTTTAATAAAAAATAATTGAGGATCAGTGCCGATTTCTTTTATAGCCTCAGTATACCAAAAAAAGGATTGGATTAAATTTTGATGATAATCCTCATTGATCGTTCTTATTTTATCCAAGAACAAACTCACCCCACCTCCTTTTTCCGCCCAATATCTATCTTGTTTGGAAAACATTTCAAAATTCGAAAATGAGGCTGACCTCTTGTATTGAAAATTATATTCGGAACGTTGTCTGAATTTTAAATCTCCTGTTATTTGTGCTTTCAAATAAAAGCGAGCCTGAAAATACACAGAAAATATAGCCAATATCTCACCGATAAGGCCATTTTCAAAATAGTAACCTTTCTTGGAATAGCTACTCCAATCAAATTTGTATTCTTTCTGAATATGCTTAATTCTAACCAGATAAGTATAAAGACCTTTTTCATCCAACTCTTGAAATATATGACACTGCAAAAATCCATTACCATATTCTAGAACAGCTGGTATTCTGGCTTCACTACAAATCTCATATTCTACAAAATATTCTTGGTTATCTTCATTTTTCTCACATTCTTCTAATGCCAAAATCCACTGCATTCCGTTGTCCTTCTTCATTTTAACTGCTTTATAGATCATTATAAGTTATCTTTTCCAAATCCATTTCTTTTTGATAAATCTCAATCTTCGTTCTTTCTTTTGTTTTGCCAAAAATTAAATAAATCCCATAATCATAGCTAAAATAAGTTCCGTCTTTTGACATCCTTCTACCCGATAAAATCTCTAGATTTTCTATATCTTTTTTTCTACCATTATAATTCTTCTCTCTTTTTGTCTCAAAACAAACCAAGTCACCCTCCCCTCTGCCTATTCTTGTAGTAACTACAATATCAATATAATTACCGTTAACACTTGATACTTTTTTGGGGCCGGCTTCACTTTCCAAATGAGTTTTATTGTATTCACAGTCAACAAAATAACCGTCACCGAATCCTTCTTCACTAAGGCACATAGCAAATCTATTACTAACACATCTTTCGCATAGCTCTAGGACAATAAGCGAAGGATTCTCTGAATACAATTTATCTAGAGCATTCTTCACTTTTCGCTTTACTTCAATCAAATCCATATGATTCTTGTTTAAAAATAGTGATTACTCCTGTTTAAAACAATTAAACAAATTAACAAGAGAATCTAGCCATTCATTTGCTTGTTCATGAGAAATGTTCATATTATAACTTTCTTGGAAGTATTCAATCAATTCAGTTCTTAGATGAGGAGGAAATATGAAGTTCGTAGCATGCAATTGACTTCCTCCGGAAAACTTATACCTTCTCTGATTATTTTGTTTGTTTCTGATAACCATCTTTAAAAAAATTAATGGAGATAAAATTTAAAATGTAATATCATTAATCATTTTTCTTCACATTCCTCCACACCAAAAGTTAGAACGTCATTCAGCTCTGGATCATTTTCCTGAAAATCTTCTTTTTCGTCATTTTTTTCGTCCATTTTTATACAATAGATTTAAGAATTAAAAAATATATCAGTGCAAGCAGAATAACACTAAAAGCATTCTTGAAATTTTTTGCCTTCTGCTTGATTTTTTCTGAATTTACTTCAATCGCAGTATCGTAACTTTCAATTAAAGCTTTCTTTATATCCAGTGAGCTCTTGTTTATATATTTTTCTTTCAGGATTCTTATTTTAGGAGGAAGGTTTCTATCGACAGTATCAAATATAAGAAATAGATAAATGATACCAGCTAGTATTAACATCAAACCAATCCAATACACCCCTTTTCCATCCAATAAAACTGTTTCTCTAACTGTAATTTTAATTGGAATTAACAACGGCTGATTAGGCAAAAGCTGAACAACAAAACCAACTGCAATAAAGAGCAATGTCGCCTTAGTGTTGTATGAATCGAAAACTGATGAAGTCTGCTCCAATTTCTCCTTAGCAAGACTATAAATCAAATTAATTGCCTCTTCATTTTGATCCTCTTTTTTATCTGTCATTTTATATTTTAAGAATTTAGCCATTCTTGTTTATCATCGTAAAAATTCGGTTCTTTCTCGATTAAATTGTTAAAAATCTCTTCTACTTCTTTATTATCGTTCGGAAAAGTTTTAAGATAATTTATAGTCTTACTCATTCCATGATAGATAAATGCTCCCGCCGGAAAACTTGATATAGTTTTTAATGCGACAATACAATCGTTTCTTTTATCTGTCTCCATAATTTTATCAAGAATCTCATCATAATGATAATAAGAAATCCAAGTTCGATCAATTGGCTTATTGTTTTTCTCTATAGCGATTAAACCAGCCTTTTCCTTTGCAAGACAAAACTTGAAAAAAGCAAAACATTCATCATACCTTTCTTTTATATTCTCTTTAATAAATCTATAGATATCTTTGTATGACTGTGGTTCATAAATCTCTGCGATTATCATCAGATATTTATGTGCGATTTTGAAAGCATCCTCAAAAGCAAGCGTGGAGTCTTTTGTTCTTGATTCATTTATAAGACTATTGAACTGCCATGCAAAATTATCACGATCATTGGCCGTCCCGTTCCTCAAAATATCAATTAGCAATTTCTTCGTTTTGCTATCATCAAACGAACCAAGAGATTTCCAAAGTTCACCCTTGAATGCAGTTTTTCTAAATTCAGCATAAAACAAAAATGTTGACATCATACCCTTTTTCGCTTCATCAAATTTGCAATTTCGAAACACACTCAACATTTCAATTGACCCTTCTTCTTTTAAGCTTCTCATGTATTCAAAAACATGAGCAAGTCCAACCATTATTGACTTTATTTTTTGGTTGTCTTTCCTCCTTAACATAGCAAAAGCGATTTCTTCAATCTCTTTTGAGACTTCTCTATTCAAAAACCATTTTGTTTTATCTTCTGGTAAAACTGCATTCCTCACTCGAACCAATTCTGCTAAAGGGAGTGTTGCCTGCTTTCTCACATAATAATTATTGTCTTTCGATAACTTTTTAACTAAAGACACAGCTTTAGGAATATATTTTCTACCACCCAAAACTGGAAATTCATGCAAAAGCCAACAAACTTTGCCACGAACGCTTGTTATTGAATTCAAATCATCACCTTTTTGTGCTCTTTTATGTAGATTGTGCTCTCCCCTTGGATCATCTTCTTCGTTTTCAATAATCGGATCTTTGTCATCAATAAAGATTTCTGCAATAAACAGAGCTTCTTTAAAATATCCTGCTTTTGCAAGTAAATCACCAAAGTCAACAAGGGCTCCCCTAACATGAGAATTATCAATTCTTCTTTCTATTCTAACTATATTGTTATCTAACTTTTCAAGAAAAGGAAGTAAAAAGTTATTGTAAATTTTTAGCAGAATCTCTTTGTTGTCAATCTTGTTTATGCTATTACAAACCAAGACCTGTTCATTTTCTGTCATTTTTTTTCTGGAAGAAATCTCGTTTAAAATTTTAAGACCAAAATCAAAGTTAGATTCCAAAATTCCACCCAAAATTTGAGCAACATCAAAAACGTCAAAACGCTCTAAATTATTCCTGAAAATATCCTTTGAAACATATGACTCGAAAAATTTCAGACCCTCTTTTCTTGTTTTTTCTCCCTGCAAAAGAGACTTAATCGCTTCCACAGTATAATCATCCATAAATCCCACTTTCTTTTTTCTCTTCTCTCTTGTTTCGAGCCATTTATTTTGAAGTTCAATAGCTGGTCTATAGTTCTCTTTTCCAAAATCAGCAACGAGCTGTTCAACAAAAATGTTCGCAGGAAGCTTGTCTTTATTCCATTCTAAGCTCAAAGAAATTTCTATAAATTTCCATTTTTTATCAAGATTAAAGTCAGTCTCTTTTAACTTCTGAAAAATAAGATCCGTTTTACTTGGAATTCCTTTCCCCATTTTCATAAAATCTCTCAAAATTTCAAACGCCTCTTCTTTGTTTTTGCCTCTACAGTTTTTATATCGATCCAAAACAATACCTATCGTAGAACGAGTCAAAAAGTCAGGTTTTCTATTTGAGACTTCTTCTGACTTTCTTGACACATAACACTCTCTTATATACTTCCAGGTTTCCTGTTTATTTTTTGATTCAGAATAAAACTTTTCCAAGGCAGGAGATAATACCTTTCCAACAAAATGTCTATCGCTAATATGATATTTTATTCCAAATTGCGAGATACCTCCTCCAAAACCTTCCCAACCATCAAACCAACTGCCTTTGCTTTTAAATTGAACTAAGATAATTTCAAAAATCTTTTCAAAGTTCGCCTTAAAATCAAGACTTATATAATCCTCAAGGACTTCAAAAATATGACTGGGAGTATACATAGACATATCACTATAATCACTTACCAAATCAAACCCCAAGTCAATTAGATTGATTATTTCATCAATCCTTTTAATGTTTTTTTGCTTTCTATATTCAAAGTATATTTTCTGTAACAAATCAGCAATGATTTGTTTATCGTGACTTCGAGGTGTCCTTAGTTCTCTAAAATGCTTTTGATGAACCCTTAAAATCAACTTGATCAACAGATACACACTTTCTATTTTTTCCGGATATTGCTTGATAATAATATCCAAAATATTAACTGTTCCACCAATAAAATCATCTATTCGTAGTGATTTTTCTTCCTTTGCGCTTGGAAATTTATCAAAAAGAAAATCAAGGATAAACTGACAATTTTTCTCACTGATATTTTCCTGCAGAATATGAAATATTGGAAAGATATTCTCTTTCTTAATTTCCTCTTCAAGAATAAAATCGAGCGATTTCAGATCATTTAATTTTTCTTTTTGAAGCTTGTTTATTAAATATGCTGCCAATTTCTGATCTTTCAACCATTTTAAAATTTCCTTCTTATTTTTTTTATAAGAAGACTTACTAATGACGTTATTTATTCTCTTTAATAGATCTGTTTTCATACTAGATTTGAATTATATCATTAAGATTCTGGTTATTTTCTCCAAGAGGTTTACCTTCCATACTATTAGTCGCCGAGACTTCACCAGGCTCAGATTCTTTTGTTAAAAGCGACTTTATGTCTTTTTCATATCCGCTTATTTCATTAGAAAAGATAAATTCTTGTTTATAGCTTGCGTTCTCGAGTATTTTTTTTCTTGCAAAACACTGAATTAGTTTATCAATCATAGATTTCTTAAAATCCGTAACTCTTCCCTCTGAACTCAAGCGAACCACATCAATTAATTCAAGCTGAATAGAATCAACAGGACTTTCAACTTCATTATTTTCACAACGACATTTTTTCAATAACATTCTTATCCTGCCTCGTATCCTATCATCAATTTCAGAGCCACCATCACGCAATTCATCTTTTGGACCAACTTCAATTTTCATTTTTTTAACAAAACTTTCAAAATTTTTCTTGGTGAGCTTCTTTAAATCAAGTTTTTCTATTAAGTCTTTTATGGAACTAGCAACTGTTTTGCCATAAAAATTCTTTTTGGTCACGCTATGAGCCTCATTAATATGCAATAATTGAGACCAAACTGACATGATCTTTTCACGAAATTCTGGAGTAATAACAAGTCTAATCTCGATTGGTTCACCTAAATCTAATCTTCCTTGCGCATATTCATATAAACTATCGAGAGACTTCCCTATTTCCTTTTTATCGTCCTTGTATGCTTTTCCTGTCTTGACTTCATATATAACTTCTTTTTCAGAAAATAACATTCTAATGTCAAGGGAAAGGTTTCTTCCATAAGAAAATTCCGTATTAGCTTCCAACAAACAAATATCTGACTCACAATTTAAATCCTCTATTAAACCTTCAAGAAAAACAAGTAACACGTACTTGTCTTGATATGAAATTCCTCGTCTTGATTTCATTACAGATGAAATTTTTTGTCCCATAGAGCAGAATTATAATTTTACTTATGTTATCATTAAGTACATAATTACTCAAGAAAAATCGCGGTGAATAAAAAAACAAAAAAATCTAATACGCCACTTTTCCAAAATCGCTTATTTTCAAATGATTTCATCTTCTTGCTTTTGAAATTAATTGATTATCCAGAAAAAACTCCAGGCATAATTGAACCTGATCAATTAAAAAGGCTTGTATTCAAGAAACTAGGAATTGAAAAGCTCCTCAATCTTCTTCTAAACCTCGAGCGAGATACTGGTTTGAAAGTAAAATTAATAAAAAATAATTATCCAGAAATTGAAATAACAAAAAAATCAATTGAAGTTATTTGGGAAGAGATAGAAAAACATTTAAAAAGCTTTACTGATGGAAAATTAATACCAATTGATGAGGATTATTATCAGTTCAATGAACAAAAAAGATATTTTATTGCCAAAATAGAACAGAAGCTAGCAGGAAAAATAAGCACAACTCTTTCTTTAAATGATAACGAAATTGAAAATGGTTATAGATTATTTGAGAGTCTTTTGATTTTAGAGAAACAAAAATATCTTGAAATTAAAGTTATTTATAATTTAAACAACCCCAAGAATGATAATTTTTACAGAATAGCGCTAGAAGTGAAAAATAAGTTTTTAGAAGAAACTGGATTAAAAGAAAAAACTAAGAGAAAAAGATCTCCCAAATGTTTTTTGAGTGGCAATATTGGCTTTTTTCAAATAAAGAATAGTTCCCAAAGAAAAAAAATTGGCAATGCTAATTCCAGGCATTACCTACTTTTAAAATTTCTAACTACAAAAGGAGTTGATGAAAATATTTCGATTGATGATGCTTATGAAGCGATACGACATGGGAAGCACTATGATTCTAAATCATACCAAGATGAGAAATTAAAAGCACTTGAAAACGCTAAAAAAACATTACAAAAAGGAAATAAGATTAAACCATTCGAAATCATAATCGATAAAGAAACAAATACTATTCGATTAAGCTGAATTTCTAACAACTTTTCAAGAAATAGAGAAATCAGACCTCTATTTTATGTAATCTAAGGGAAAAAATCAAAATCAAAATCTCTCAAATCCTCTCCATTGACTCATCGGAGAGGATTTTTTTATATAGGGATAGTTAATTATTTATCCAATGGCTTGAAAAATCGCTACTCCCAAAATTTAATCATTAAATGTCAGAAAATAATTGACAAAAGAACTGGGGGGAGAATTTCCGCTGAACAAGCTGAATTAGCATTGGATCAATTAGCAAATGTGGGAATGCTAACCGTCAAGATTCTTAATTCATCTAGGAATCTCTTAAAAATTAAAAATAAAGCCAATGGAAAAAATTATTCCAATCGACAAAGAAGTCAGGATTAAGATAATCCACAACAACTTTATCTTGGAAAGGAAGGTTAAGAAGCGCACGGGGCTCATAGCGTGGCAAAATGAAGGATATTTTAAGGATTTAATATCTTTATCCAAAGAATACCTGCGCACTGCTCCACATCGAGCTATAAAAGCCACAGCGCGTTTTGAAAGGCTTATCGAAGTCATCAGGACAGCTGAAAAAAATATAGATAATTTAATAATTAGAAATAAAAAAAATGAGAAAAAAAATGACAGCAAAAGAAATAATGGAAAAATCAGAGAGAGACAAGCAACTATTTGTAGAAAATCGAAAAAAAGAAGCTTGCGAAAAAGAAGATGTTAAGGATCTTGCAGCAGAAAAAATAGCTGCCCGGATTCTCAAAGGGATACCTCTAGAAGAAATCAGCGAAGAGTTAATTGAAAAATGCATTGATGTAGACATCAAAAAAATTCTTGATCACATATTGGACAAGAAAACATGTCCAATGCTAACAAGGGATGATTCTAAATGGGACTGTTTAAAATCTAATTGCAAAAAAGGTGAAGAAACTTTTTGCAGAACTATTGATTTTCTTAACTGCCCTGCAATGAACAACTATTTCAATCATGAGATGGTAATGAAATCACAAAGAAAAAGAAGCAAAAAGAAAGTGTAAGTAAGAAATCGATTCTAAACTACCTTACTTATACTTAAGTATAAGTATATATATAAGTAAGTATAAACAAGGTAGTGTTTTTTCAAAGAACACTTTTTAGAATTCTAAAATTGCGGAACAGTCGAAACCAACAAACTTCGAAACAGCTTCCATGCTACCCTAGCTTCAGAATTCGATCGGGTAATATTATTCTTCAGTTCTTTTCAGAAATATAAGTTGATTAAGCGAAGCATACGCTGAATAATTTCGATTACAATTATTCAGCGCGCTTTCCAAGGGATAAGGTTTTCCGCCGTCCGTTTGTGGTAGCTGGCAGTTCCAAGGAAGCAATGCCACATCAAACGGGAAATTGTTTACAGACGCGGAGCTTGTTGCCCTTGGCTAGCAGGTTTGGGGGGACAACGCATAATCAACGCACGCAAAAGATGTCGCACAACACAAATTCTTGCGATGTTCCATTTTTCCTCTTCGATTTCAGATTTTT
Organism: Candidatus Moraniibacteriota bacterium; assembly: GCA_041583775.1. GTDB lineage: Bacteria > Patescibacteriota > Minisyncoccia > Moranbacterales > DUUL01 > UBA2772. The sequence goes on along the minus strand of JBFHFF010000007.1, from coordinate 61,856 downwards.
TGGAGAGGGGCGGGGGTCCCCACGAGAAAAAAGCCAGAAAGCGAAGGAAGGAAAAATTGGAATGTCGCAAAATTTCTGTTGTGCGAGGGTGAACGGAATGGAACTGAACGAACAAAAGCGAAATTCAGAAAAAAATCCAAACAAAAAAAAGACCTTTGTGGAAAAATGAAAGTGTTTTGAAGCACAGCGAAAAAACTTTTTCATTTTTCATCCATTTTGGATTTTTCTGAATTTTGATTTTGTGAGTTGAGTGGAATGGAGAGAATCCCTTTACGTCTTTTGCCCTAATCTACCTGAAACCTTAACAAGCAGGCAAACAATAAAATACTGGCGGGTGGGGATGCCGAAGGCTGGCGCTTATGCAGTGACAATCAATGCGCATTGTTAATTTCTAACAATGCCAAAGCGACGCAGAGCATCTCGGAGAAGTCTTGTTTTTCGGAGTGGCACAGGAACGAAAAACAAAGTCTCGAGGAGTGCTCGAGGATAGCGTGCCCTCCGGACGCTTACCATTTTGAACAGCCTGAAACAAGCAATGTACGAACGGAACGAAGCGGAAACAAAGTTGCGTTGGAAGTGAATTTTTATGAATTTAAAAATTCAAAGACGAGCAATTTGTTGTAGCGAAGTGGAGTGGGTTAAATTCCTTTAAAAATTACAAAAAATATGTTAAAGTTGAGATGGACACAATCTATAAACCAGTAGGAGATCGTAAGGACGATCTTTGCTACAATTTTCTTACTGGAGATTGTGTCCAAGCAGGGTCGTCCTTTTGTTATCCAAAAACCTTGCTATTAAAAAAATAAGATGCCTAAATGGACTATTTTGAATATTATAGCGATGCTACCCCAGCCGAACCTCATCTTCTTATAATGCTCTTTGGTTTGGTCATCTTAATTTTTTTTCATGAGTTTTTTGAATATCTCAAACATAAGAAATAAAACAAAATGGACTATGTAATCTATGTGAGAAAATCAACAGAAAGTGAAGACCGCCAAGCTCTTTCAATCCAGTCTCAAATCATTGAGATGAAAGAAATTGCTAAGCGGGAAAAGTTAAATGTGGTCAAGCTTTTCCAAGAGTCAAAATCAGCTAAAGAACCTGGGAGGCCAGTGTTTAATGAGATGATTGAATTTATCAAGCAAAATAAAAAGGTTGGTGTCTTGTGTTGGAAAATTGATCGGCTGGCTCGTAACCCAGTTGATGAAGGATTGATCAAGTGGCTACTTCAAAAAGAAATCATTGGCAGAATTAAAACTTTTGAACGGGATTATAATCCCGAGGATAATGTTGTTATTGCAAGCATAGAGTTTGGAATGGCGAATCAATACATTCGAGATTTAAGCAAGAATGTAAAACGAGGTTTGGCTGAAAAGATTCGCCGGGGCGAATACCCTGGCTGTGCTCCCATCGGATACATCAGAAATCTAAAAACCAAGAAATTAGAGCTTGATAAAAGTAAGAGCTTTTATATCAAAAAAGCCTTTGAGTTGTATAGCTCAAAGAAATTTTCAATAAGAGAATTGGCTGATGAATTATACAACGACGGACTCCGCTCAAATAAAAATAAAAGGATTGGAAAAACAGTGATTCAAGGTATGCTAAACAATCCGATTTATTGCGGTCTATTCCGTTGGAAAGAACAAATTCACAAAGGCAGTCATTTGCCTATTATTACAAAAAGTAAATTCGAGAAAGTTCAAAAACTACTCTTCCCTTTCAAATATCTTCATAGCGTAAAAGAATCAAAAAACTTTGTCTTCAGAGGGCTGATGACTTGCGGAGAATGTGGATTAAAAATTACAGCGGAAAAACAAAAAGGTCATGTTTATTATCATTGCACAAAATCACGAGGAGCAAAGAATTGTTCCCAAAAATATCTAAGGGAGAAAGAATTGATTTTATCCTTTGGAGACGTTTTGCAAAATATCAATTTTGATGCAGAAGTTTTGGATTTGATTGTTTCTGCAACAAAGGAAAAGTGGCTTATACAACAGAAATACAGAAAAGAATCAGAAACAAAGCTTGCGGAAATCTTAAAACAGAATAATCAAAAGCAAGACTCCTTGGTTGAAAAGTTTATTGATAATTATATCCCAACTGAAATCTACAATCGCAGGCTTTCAGAGCTTCGAAGTGAAGAAGCGGAAATCGAAGAGAAATTACAAAACGTAAAAACACACAAAAAGGACATTGTTGGAAAGATTGAGCTCATAGCAGAATTTGTTAAATCTGCTCGTGATATTTTCGAAAATGGAACCCCAAAGATTAAAAAAGAGATCATCTCTATTCTATCCTCGAATGTCACCATAGAGAATCAAAAAATCACTAGTTTTGTACTCTCCGAACCCTTCAATTGGCTTCACGAAGACATGCAAGGATTTAGCACCATAAATCGAACCTTCGAACCTTCTTTTTTTGGCATAACTAAAACAAAAAAAGCATCTCCAAAGAGTGCTGTTTTCTGTATGCGGGGACGACCGGACTCGAACCGGCGACCTATTGCGTGACAGGCAATCGCTCTAACCAGCTGAGCTACGCCCCCATAATGTCTATTTAATTCCTAAAACAACTTTATATCATAACAAAATAAAGTATACACGATTACTTAAGAAAAGCAAGACTTTTATCTTAGTCAAGAATTATTAATGCCTAATTATTATTCCTTAGCCGTAGCTACATTATAAATCGAAATAACAATAGCCAACCAAAACCAAAACATCCCCAAAAGAAGTCCTGAATTAAACATATTCGGAATAATGATGGCAACACTAGAAAGCAAAATAAAAGAAGAAAACATATGTTCCTTATTTTTAAATATCCTATCAAACGACCAAACCATCAAAAATCCGATAACATAAACGGAAATAACAGCTGCAATAAACCCCATAGAAAGAAAAATTTCCAAAACAATATTTGAAGTATTCAAGCCACTCCCGTGATCATCTTGACCCAAAAATGAAACAGCACTACCCAGTCCTTGCCCCAAAAAAGGATGATTTTTAATTTGCTGAGATGTTTTTGTGTAAATATCTTTTCTAATATCGACATTTGGATCTGGTCGCATAATTGTTGTCACGAACATTTTGTTCATTTTTTCTCTCTCGACTTCTTCCAATCCGATATGACGACACCCAAAAATCTCCAACTCCTCCATATCGTTAATCTCGTCTGGCAATTCATTATTCTTCTCGCAACTAATTGTAATTAATTGCTTTCCGCTAACCGAACTTACTGCACGATTTCCAAAATGAAAAGTGGAAAGGTTGGTAAAAATAATTATAGCAACTGCGAATGTAGCCAAAAATCCAATTACTAAAGCATTTTTCAAAATCTGTACCAATGAAATTGTTTTGTGAAAAACTTTATCCATAAATAAAATACCAAAATAAACCAAACAAACACCCAAAACACCCAACCAAGCACTCCTGGAAACTGTAAGAATTAATACCGAAAAAGCAATGATAAAATAAAGATTAATAAAAAATCCAAAAATTCTTGACACACCAAAAGAACCAATCATTAGATTGCTAGTATCTGGTTTTGCTAGATGACGAAACCAGAGCAACACTGCCATCATAAGCGTTAAATAAACGCCCAACCAATCAGGTTCCGTGAAAGTCCCATTCACTCTTGCTGTAAAAACTTGAAAATCTTGCCAACCAACAAGTCTCGCCAATGCTTGATAAAAACTCCAAAAAATCACAGGAATTGAACCAAAAACAAAAAAAGTGAGTGCTTCAATTATCGAATGTTTGGTTTGAGTAAAGTTTCTGATAAGCCAATACAAAACTATAAATGAAACAAAAATTACTGCTAACTTGGTAGAAACTTCTTTGAGTGGTGAATTTAAAATTGCCAAAAAAGCAAATACTGGAAGAACAAAAACCATTCGATCAAGAGGGCTGAATGCTTCTTTTTTAGAAATTAATTTACAATTTTTCGCTTTGAAAATCTTACAAAAGAAACAGATGTTGCTAAAACTGAGAAGTTTCAGTATTGGTTTTTTTTTATAGCCAAGCACCAGAATGGTAATCGCAAGAATTGCACCAAGAAATTGAAAAGGCCTTAGATTTAAACCTAACTCTGACGGGGTGATTATGATGTTTTCAAGTGGAAGTAACATCACAAAAACCAAAAAAGCTCTCTTTGGAAACCTAAAGCACCAACGGAAAGTTGCTATAATTAAAACCAAAAAAAATAAAAAATGCATCTCCCCTTCCAAAAAAGTGCTCCATATGATCAAAAAAATGCTAATTGCAAAACCAACAAGAAGAGTTCCTAAATATTGTTTGAAATTCATTTTAGATTTTTGTTAATAAATTCATTATTTCATTTGTAGTTTTTTCCCAACTAAACTCGATTGATTTCTTTTTTGCGTTACGAATTTTTTCCTCCCGCAAATCATCATCAATAAGATAATTCAACATTCCTTCTGCAATCTTTTCATCATTTTTAGGATCAACCAGAACAGCCTCTGTTTCGTTTAAGATTTCAGGAATAGAAGAAATGTTTGATGTCACAACTGGACAACCAACATTCATTGCCTCTAAAACTGGCAAGCCAAATCCTTCATATAAAGATGGGTAGCAAAACATTTTTGCACCTGCAAAAACAAACGGCAAATCCTCTTGTGAAACAAAACCAATTGATTCAATATAACCTCTTGGTATCCCATTTTTTTGCATAACACTCTCTGCAATATTTGGAATGTCAGTAACTAATGGAACTAGATTTGAATGAAATGATCCTGCCAAAATCAAACGCGGCATTTCTATTTTTTTACTCTGCCTAGTATATAAAACACCATAAGCACGCAAAAGTGCATCAACATTTTTTCTAACATCAAAACCCCCAACATAAAAAATATATCCCTCCTCTTCCAATCTAAATTTCGCTAACACTTCCGCTTTCTTGTCATCAGAAAGCTTTTCTTTAAAAATCTGATCGCAATCAATTGAAATAACTCTAATTTCTTCGTCTATTTTATCAAAAAATCTCTTGATATCTTTTTTGGAATTTTCCGAAACCGTAATAACCTTATCAGCCTTTGCAATTCCCCTTCCGATTAGATAATAATAAATTTTCTTGCGAAAATTATTCAGGTACTGAGGAAATTTCTTCCAGACTGCATCGTGCACAAGCATTATATGTTTTGTATTTTTTAATACAGTTGGGGACTGATAAAGAGACAAAAACACATCACAACTGTCTTTCTCAATTTGTCGTGGAAGTAAAATTTTCTCCCAAATAATTTTCCTCACTAAATCATCCCTTTTGTAAAAAGACTTTATCACTGACTTCTCAAAATTATCAGGTAGCTCCATTTCCACATCCTTCTCTAGATACAAAACAAAGACAATGTCACCAAAAACATCGGGATTTTTCTGAATCTCATTTACAAGTGTCTTTATAAAATTCATACTTACTTGTCCAATTCCCGAATCCTGTTTGCGAATGAATGACGCATTAATTCCTATCTTTATCACTTTTTTTATTTTTTTAAATTTTTTAATGTCAGAATTTCAGCGCCCTAATTAAATAAACGCAATCTTTGTTCAAATTGATCAATATTCTTCAAATATTCTCCAATTTCATCCAATTCAACTTGAACAACTTCAATTTGTCTTTTATCAAAAGAATCTAGTGCGATAGCAATTTCAGCCACACGCACAAATCTATCAATTGATTTTTTCAAATATCTCGTTTCGTAAATATAGCTCGACAAATTTCCTGTCTCAATTGGATAATATTGAATGGAATAGTCAGTGAAATATCCATTTGCAACCCATTCGAGTTCATAAGAGAGTTCATCTAATCTTCTTAATGAAGCCAATAAATCCAACCTCTTTTCACCATCCAACCAAACATCGTCTGTCGGCCAACCAAGTTCAATTTCAATGTAATCAAGATTCTTCTCGACATTAGAAATCACTTTACGAACCTCTACAAAATGATCCACATTTTCATTTCTAATCTTACTTTCGATATAAATTTCACTTGCTGATATCAAGCCACAAATTGAATCTACCCCTTTAAAAACAACTAAAAAAACAACATTGGCGATTATTACTACAGCAAAAAGATAAAGAAATTTGCGTTTTTGTTTTTCCATTAAAGATAGAAATTTTTCTGCAATCCCGACTGCCACTTTTTTATTTTGTTTTTTCTTTCTAGTCATTGTTAAATGTTTTCTTTATTTCCTTTTTCTTCATTTTTTTATTATACCAAGTAGACTCTTTTTTTGGAACACCTTCCCTACTTTAACAAGACAGACTTTCCTTTTAGAATTCCATTTATCTAAATATTTCCTAATTCCCAAAAATCTTTTTGCATCAATTGCAACAAAATGCTCACTTGCAGAAATCGTGTGCATTCCCTCAGAATACTCTGATTTATTACTTAAACTAAGCGCATAAAGCTCTTTTTCCTTGAAATCTTCAATTGAAAGAATTTCCAATTCATTCAAAACAACTTCCTCTCCATATGTTCTTTTGCAATTTTGCGCAACCCTAATAGTCTTTCCCTTCCACAAGAGAAAGGAACCTGCCATACGAGAATCTTCAATATCTATTTTAACAGGATTTTTTTTATGTTCCTGCCAAATACCAAAAAGATCTTCTGCATAGAAAATATATAAATTCTCATTTGCGCCACTTTTGGCATTTGAACAAAAAATCCACCACTTTCCATCTGCAAAATGAAGCGTTGCATCTATTCCAGCAAAATTTGGGATAAGCACTCTTTCCCTTTCCCATTTCAAAGGAAAATCAATTGCTTTATAAAGAGCAATTTCGTTTTCTGCTGAAGTTTCTGGAATCATAAACATTTCTCCATTAAATGAAAAAACAAATGGATATGAAATGTGCTTATCTCGTTCAATAGCCACTTCACTTTCAGTGGTTGTTATTTTCCCATCCTCATCTTCGATAAGTTCTGAAACCATTATTCTTCCTTTCTGTTTATCATATTCAAATTGTTCATAGAACAAAAAAACAGACTTTCCATCCTCTATCACAAAAGGATCAGCACAAAAGCCTTTTTTATAATCAGAAAATAACCACTGTAAGTCGTTTTGATTAATTTGACCTTCAAGCAAATCTGAAGCTTTTCCACGAAAAACAGCAATACTCCATTGCTCCTTCCAAAATCTCTCCTTGATTTTTCTAATAAAATATCCCATTTTTTAACTTCAATAAACTAAAACATCCCTCCTAAAAAATTTTTGATATATCTAAGTCTAGGAAAAAATTCTTTTCTACAATCTCTATTATTCTTCAATTCCCTGTAAACAACCAAAGTTTTTGATGAAACAGCCTCCCAGCTATAATGATTTTCTGCTCTATTTTTTGCCTCCAATCCTTTTTTGTGGACCTGGCTCGGCATTTCCATTAATTTCTTCAATTGAAATACTAGGTCTTTTGAGTCTCCATTTTTAAATGAAAATCCCGCTGACTGAACCGCTTCAATGTTCTCGGGGATATCAGAAACCAAAGCCGCTCTTGCATATGACATTGTTTCCAAAAGCGAAATTGACAAGCCTTCGATTTCTGAGGGATGCACAAAAAGATATGCATTAGAAAAAAGCTCTGCCAACAACCGACTATTTCCTTCGAGTCTGCCAGTGAAAACAATATTAGAATTTCCTTTGCTCATCTCCTTAAGTTTTGTTTCATATCCATCCGAATGTGCCTCATCCCCAACTATAACAAGTTTCTTCTCAGTTTCTAAGTGATTATACGCCTCAATCAAATAGTGTGCCCCTTTACTCTCTACTAATCTTCCTACATACAAGATATACCCTTCTTTTTTGAGTCCTATTTTATTTATCTCGTCAGCCTTTACTCTTTTGTAACTTGGAACACCGTTAGGAATATAGTCTGCGGTTCTTTTGTAATTCCTATGAACCATCCTCTTTAGATTTCTAGAAACAACAATCAATTTATCTGACAACAAACAACAAATAATTTCCCCTATTTTCAAAGACAACTTTGCAAACTTTCCCCATTTTTTATGCCTATAACACTGAAGATGGAAAGTCGCAACAATTGGCGTTCTTGGGTTTAAAAGTTTTGCCAACCAAATCCAAAATGATGGTCCTATTGAATGGAAATGAATTATGTCGACTTTATGTTTTCCAACATTAAGACAAGCAAAAAAAGTGTGGACAATGGCATCAAGATGTTTTGTGCGAATTGTCGGCAAACTAATCAACTGAATTCCTTTATATTCTTTTAAATTTTTATCAACATAATATGGTCTTGTATAGGCAATCACTTCACAACCTTGAGAAACTAAGCGAATAGCTAATTCCTCAACATGCCTTTCAATTCCTCCTTGATGTGTTGGTATTCCCTTTTGTCCAATAAATGCTATTTTCATAATTTTTAATTATCTTTTTGTTAACCTGTTCCAATTCGCCCCCATCCTTATATCTAAAATAACCTCTAGGCCTTTTTTGAAATTAAAGCTCTATATATCGTCATCAACTTATCATAAAACAAATCTTCACTATAATGTTCTTCAATGAATTTCCTTCCTTGCGATCCCTTTTCCTTGAAAAACTCTTTATTTTCAACCGCATATTGCAATTTAACTTTCAAATCATCCACATCTCCCGCTTCAAATAAATCGCCTGCACCACTATTTTTAATAATTTCTCTCGAACCACCTAAATTAGAAGATATCACTGGCTTTCCCAACAACATTGCCTCTAAAATTCCATAGGGAGCATTCTCATAAAGCCTTGATGGCATAACAACAAAATCCGCACGAGCCATTATTGGAAAAAGCTTATCATCTTCCAGTTTTCCTAAAAATTTAACCTTTCCACAAACATTTAATTTTTTCGCAAGCAATCCCAACCCTTCTCTTTCTGGCCCATCACCAGCAATAAGCAAGGAAGTTCTTGTATCAAGACCAGCATAGGCTTCTATTAAATCTTGCACTCCTTTCCCAAAAGAAAGTCTCCCAACATAGAGCATAAAACCTTCTCTGTGCTCACCAATTCCCAATTTCCAAGGCTCCAAATCAAAATTAACTTTTCTTGGCAAAACAGGATTAACAATTTTTTCTATTTGAGCTTTAAAACCAAATTCTCCATATTTATCTATTAAAAAATTGCTTGGTGAAATAAATTGGTCAACTTTGTTAAAGGTTTTTAAAAATCGATGTAAAAAATTTTCAATCACACAAACAGTGCTTTTAAGATATGAATCATAGACACATTTATGTGTGATACATTTATGCATTCTTCCTTTTTTGTTTTCCTCCCAAATATTTCCACGAACACTTAGGTCATAACTAGGACTAACCATTTTATAATCATGTAGTGTCCATACTATTGGAACTCCCTGCTTCTTCAGCTCATCAATAACCGATGGACTTAGATGATGAAATATATTGTGCAGATGCGCCACTTCTGGTTGAAATTCTTTTATTAATTCTCTTAGTTTTCGCCGAGTTTCGAAGTTATACCAAATTCTAGAAACAATTTTCATCTTCTCAAAAGTTCCAAATTTTGACGAATCACTAAGTTCGTTATATTTAACAAAATATTTCTCCCAAGGGGATTGTCGGTCTTCTTTTGTTTTTGAAGAAAAATGTGCAACCTTATGCCCTTTTTTTTCAAGAATATTTATCATATCAAAAAACGCCCGTTCAGCACCTCCGCGAAGGAAAAAATTATTATTAACAACCAAAATTCTCATAGATTCTTTGATAAAAGTTAAATTCCTTTTAAAAAACGCGCTCTATTGATTTGAATTAATGCCTATGCTAAGATAACTTTTCATAAACATAATTATAAAAAATGTTTATGCTAAAAAAAATTAAGCAAAGTGCATATATAAAGCTATTAAAATTATCACAATCAAGCTAGTATGTCAAGTAAAAAAAACTTCTACAACTACCTTTTAGCCGTCATCACAATACTTTCAATTACTGTTTTTGTTGGGTTTTTGTCTTTTTTCAAGACACCACTGCTTATCACACTTCTTCTCATTGGAATTTTTTTCACATTTTTAGTCTTTTTCATAGATTTAAAATGGGGGTTTTTTTTATTATTATTGTTACGACCAATCCTAGATTTTTCCTCAGAGATAACTATTTTAAAGGTTTTTAACAATCCAATAAATCTTGCCTCAATTCTAGGCATAGTGCTAATCCTAATAACTGTTTTAAAATTACCCAACCAACTCGCTAAACTCAAGAAAAATCCACTTCTAAAACAATGGTTGATTTTTCTTATTATCTTAATTTTTGGAATTTCATTTTCCTTCAACAAAACTTCCAGCATTTCAGAGCTTGTAAGAGTTTCAACAATTTTTTCATTTTTTATCCTTGGTTTTATTGCAATAAAAACAAAAAAGGATTTATTAGAGTTAACCGTGACCATAATTGCTTCAATGATAATCCCTTCACTTGTTGCTTTTTATCAGCTAACAACTAACACTGGCTTATCACTTTCATATCAAGATATTCCCAACAGACTTTTTGGCACCTTTGCACATCCCAATCTCTTTGCTTTCTCATTAACACTTTCAATCGCACTTTCAATTGAAATGTTTCTTCTTACAAATAAATACTACCAAAAATGGATCTATGTAACTTCTTTTTTAATATTCTTTTTCCTGCTGATATTGACCTATACTAGGGGTGCGTGGATTTTATTTGCTTTTATGATTCTTGGTGCTGGAATGTTGAAGTTGCGAAAACTTTTGTTTTTTTCAATAATCGCTTTTTTTTCAGTATATTTGATAATCTCTCCGATTCGTGAACGAATAAATTCTATTACAACACTTTCGCCATACAGTTCAATATCTTGGAGATTCAATTTATGGCAAGATGCTTTGGTATATTCGAGAGAAGCTCCAATATTGGGGTATGGAACTGGAACTGCCGAGGAATTGATTCTAGAAAGACGCGGTCTTCGACTTGGCTCTCCAGCCCCTCATAATGATTTTTTAAGAATTCTTCTAGGAAATGGAATAATTGGTCTTGTCGCTTTTATTATAATTTTTCTATCTCTATTAAAAGAATTGTTATTAGAATTTCTCTCAAGATCAAAAAACAACGATGAAATAGCCTTTTTATTCTTGATTTTTCTTTGTTTCACAATAGGATTATACGCAGCAAGTTTTGGAGATAACATCATTAACGCAACTGCACTTCAATGGGCTTTCTGGGCAGAAGCTGGTGGACTTTTAGCAATTAGAACAAATAGAAAAAACTATAGAATTTAATTTAACTTTTAAACAAAAACATATTATTTTTAATATTATTTACTATCTTTTTTTAAATTAGTTAGTATTTTTTATTTTTTGCAAATTAAAAGCGGTGGTACATAAATTGCGTACCACCGCTTTTTGTCCGAGATTCCGGACCATTATTAGCTGACTGCAGGCTCTGCTATATCAGCAGTCCTGCGCTGCTCAGGCTTTTTTTTTCCTTTGCCTCTTTTCAAAAAGACCAAAGAGGCTGTTGCTGCAATAGCCAAGAAGGCTATTGCGATCCAAGAGATTGGATTATTCATAAATTCCAATCCTCCTGGAGCCGAAAGCTTGGCTTTGACCACCGAAGCCGGGGCCGAAAGATTGGCTTTCGTTTTGGCATGAGCGGTCTGCTCAGCCAAAAGCTCTTCCTTCGTCTTGGCATGAGCGGTCTGCTCAGCCAAAAGATTTCCTGTCAACTCAGAGATTTGACCGTCTTTAATGACGATCTCCTCTTTTAAATGACCAACCTCCGCCGTAAGGTCTGCTGCTGCCTCTTTGGCAGACGCAAGACTTTCCTGGAGAACACCAATCTCGACTGGTGACAGTCTCAGCTTTGGCAAAAGCCATGCCGTTGGGATATAAAGTTCAAATCCCACAGGCAATTTTTCACACTTACTGGGAGAGAGGCCGTTCCCAGACATTACTCTTCGGAATGATTTCTTTGAAACCACTGCCGAAAGCTCAGAAACTGTCTCTCCCTTTTTCAACCTTAAAACACTAAGAGGAATTTGCCCAAAATTACTAAGGGCAATCCCAAATTGTGATTTGGGTTTTTTATTCTTAAGCTCTTTTTTTATATCAGAGCTTTTGACCATTGAAACTCCGGCAGTTTGCGCTGCCTGGATCTTCTGCCTTATTTGCTCAAGCGAAATCGTTTCCGCGGAAACGATTTGCTGAGAAAATAAAATTACTACGACGAAACATGAAAAAGCAATCCTTTTAATAGCCATGTTGACTCCTCCCTCTTTTTCAAGAGTTTTTTTAGTTCCCGCCAAAACCGAAGTTTGGGCGGGAATTGTTTCGGTTATTTTAGATTTGACAAATCCTTTGCGCAGAGATCAAGCGTTCTTATGGACTTAAATCCATAAGAAGACATTGCTCCTTCTGCCTTCTTAAGGTTGTGTAGGTGAGAGTTTTTATACTCTCTTTCAGTCATAAGTCCTTGCTTATAACCGCGCCCCACAAGTATCACTCTTTCAGCCCAGGTGGCAGCCAAAGCCTCTTTTATGATTCGAGACTTTTTTCCATCCTTGATGGATTGGGCTAAATTAGCCTGGGCATGAATCAGTGGCTCCACATTATTCCGACCGGAATCGAAATATTTCTGAAGCATCTGATTCGCCACCTCTAATCGAAGTCTTCCATTTGGCTCCGGAACTGGCAATGCGCACATTACCAGTTCATAGAAAATATCTCTTTGAAGTTTTCCTTTAACAGGTCCTGCCTCTTTTTTAAACAAGGCGACTGTTAAATATGGTTGATGGACGACATTGTTGTTACCGTCAGTCCCGGAAATTCCTCCGCCAGCAGACACTGCTGACGGCAAAGCGTTTTGTCCTGCGAGATTTGTAACGCTTGAGAGCAGTCCGCTCAAGCTCTTACTTCCGGCCGTTGTGTTGAATATATTTTCAGCACCTTGGCCGGTCGGGACCATCAATGATGCTCCGCACTTCATTCCGGCACTTGCCAACATAACGGCAAGATCACCGGAAGAGAGACTTTTCATATCCGCTTTCTGAAACCATCCATCAAGTTCTTCCACTGTATGAAAGGTTAGGTTGCCTGCTGGAGAATAACTTTCTCCAAAAAGCATCCCATTGGGCGCCGGAAGCTTCTTACTCAAACGAATACTGTTGGTTTCCGGTAATACTACCGGCAAAACAACATTTGCACTCAGAAGAAGCTTTCGCTTCGCCTTATCGAATTTCTCACGAAGCTCCTTTTTATCATCCTTGTCATCAACAAGGATGGTTTTATTCATCTCATAACTCCTGATGGAATCAGGAGTTAGCACGGCCGGAAGACCTGCAAATACTAAATCTGCAGCCTGCAACCTCCAAGAACCACCTTTGCTTGCCTGTGGCAAGGGGATGTTTGGAGTTTCAGGAACGCCCATATAATAAGCGCCCAATAATCCCCCTGGATACTTGTCAGCACCAGCCTCTCCACTTCCAAAGTCAATTGAGACATTGGCCCCCCCAGCAACTACCTGGGTGTTAAGAAAATTACTGGTGTCATTTTCAACCGACACCTTTGAATTTCCCGAAAAATTCGTCTGCGCTTGAGCCTGAGACCCAAACAGCAGAACCATCAACAACAAACTTAACCTTAACATCCATATTTTTTCCATATTCTCCTCCTTGTTCAGACTTCCGTCTGAACTGTTTTTTATTGCACAAATAAATGTGCAATTTTAAATTGTCAAAATACTCAAAATAAACTATTCATCACTCATTGCACAATGCGATGAATGATGAACTTGGTTATTTTAATAAGAAACTATCTTAAAGAGCATTCTAAGAACTATACACTTTTTTTTTATTTTTGTCAAGTCTTTTTTAATTACTCCTATACCCAATTAAGAAAATAATTTCGCCACCTATTTTTACAAATTACTGATGAAAAAGTTTTCATTCTATTCGCCTTATTTTTTCAAATTTCACTAATTTTTCGTTATAAAGCCCAGGAAAAAAATATTTCCTGGGCTTTGATCGGCCTATTGTGGCCTACACCTCCTACTTGTTGATACCAATTTTTGTTGATATCATACTTTGCTGGAAGCCAGTGATGGCTTCCGTTTCAATATTTTGGAAGCTATTTGCAATAACTTCCGAGTTAAGGCTTCCAGTCGTTCCGTCAGCTGCGCAAAACATCGCTGCTGAGTTTACGGCCTGGTTAAGGTCCATTTTGAGCCCAACAGAATCACCTCTCTCCCAGGCGACAGCGCTGCCATTTGCCGAAACTGTATTTTCGGCCTTAATTGCGCCGGCAGTGTATCCGCCGTTTTCAGCCTGCGAATTAAGTTGCGCAGAAATTGCTTCCGCAAACTGAAAACCGGTGTTTCCATCCGGTGATATCTTCTCCACCAGCGCTGTTCGGCCGAATTTATTTTCAACCGATACAACACCATCACTTGGAGCTCCGGCCATATTGACCATTTCCAAGTCTCCGCAGGCTTCTGCGAAAAGATCCCCTCTCTCAACCTTCACATTTGCGAAGACGTCTCCATTTGCAGCCCCGATGGCAATTGCACCATCACAGCTGCCGATACAACCTTCCGACAAGTCCGGAACCACTGGCTCCGAACACTCAGGTCCCTCGCAGGCAAATGCGGGCAATGCGATGAAAAAAATAAAGAAACTTGTTAAAAAAACTTTTTTTGTCGTCATTTTTTTCTCCTTGTTTTTTTGACAACAGAGGAAATCCCTGTTGTCTATTTCATTTTCTTTGTTTCTGCGTCCGTTAGCCCTCCTTGTCGAACGGTTAAGATTATAAAAAAATCAAAGTACTTGGTACTTGAAACGAGTATCGTTTCTGTATCCGAATTTTTTTATTATCTTTCGGACACAAAATTAATATCACTTCGTCTCTGTTTTCTAAACTTTTTTTCATATATAACAAAGGGTACAACACGACTATGAAAAAATGTCAAATCTCCTAACTAAGCAAATCTAGCACAATAAAAATTATTTGTCAAGTGTTTTTAGCGTTTTAATTTCAAGCAAATTACTCTTCTTTTTTTTGAAAATATTCAAGTCGTGTTCTGGCTCCGGGAAAACCACAATATAAATAAAAGCAAAAGAAAGTCCCATAAAAAAAGCAATCATAAGATTCAGTTTAATATTAGGTGATGCCAATCCAATAACTGGGGGATCAATTGTTGTTAATTTGACATTCTCACCATTGTGATATTTTGAATGCTTATTGGCAAGCACTTCCAAAATTCCGTTTGAAATATTCTCTGCTTGTTTAGCATTTGAATGCTTTACTACAATTTCAATAATTCCAGAATCGCCATAGCTTGAAGCATCAACAGTTTTTTTCCATTTTTTTACAACATTATCAATTTCTGGTTTTTTTTCAAAATACCCTCGATCAACACCAAACTCACTTTTTGCAACTTGATCATAAATCGGATATGTAGTAACAACTTCTGCTAATATTTCACCTAAATAAGCTTTTGACCTTGCAATATCATATGAGTCAACATCCTTATTGAATTTTTGCACAACCAAAACTTTGGCCTTAGCGCTATATTTAACAGGCTGTAAAAGCGTAAAAATAGTCACCAAAAGTAACGCAATCAATGAAATTACTATTATTGTTTGTCTTTTTCTGATAATAAACTTTAAATCCATTTTTTTAATGACTACTTTGAATATAATTTAATATGCTACAATAGTACATAAATTGCTATATGTCAAGTATTTTTGTATCACTTCCTGATTTTTTACAATTCCCCTTGTAATAGCCTATTTAATCTATCTTTAATTTCTTCCTCCGAAACTTCCTTATTGGGATCAATAATCTTATCAATAGCCTGTCCCTTTAATTGCTCATTCCCTTTATTTTGAACTTTTTCCTTGAGCAAATTTCTGGCAAATGTGTCTTGCTCATCTTCTTCCTCCATAAAAATCGCCAAACCGTGGGGAGCAGCGCCTTTCTTATCCCCCATTTGCAATTCTTCTGTCGTCTCTATTTTCCTCACAGACTCCTCTACTGGTTCAAAAGTTGATTTTTTTATTGAGATTTTTTCATTCAACTCAACATCCTTCACATTCTCTTTTTTTAAACTTTCTGCAGATTCCTCGTCAATTTCAACAAGCCCGTTTTCCAAAACAAACTCCTCCTCGCTCTTTCCCTCGGCCTCCAACATCTTCCGCATCATTTCCAACTCTTCTGGGTCCATTTCCATATGATGAGTTACTCTCTTAGCTTGTTGTTCTTTATATTTATCATCATTAAATAAAGATTTCTCATATAGCCTAGCAAAAGCATTCCCGTGTTCAGAACCCTCCTGAGTTGAACGCTGGATCTCTTTTGTGTTTAATTCCAATTCATCATCCTCGTTAGCGTCAGCACTTCCAATATAATCAATGCTTTCTATTTCCTCAGGCTCGTTTGTTTGATTAATTATATCTTCCTCTTTTTTCTTGATTTTATTACTAACAAGTTCTTGCTCTATCTGAACATTTTTCTTTATCTCCTCTTCCAATAACCTTTCTATTTCCTCTTTTTCTTTCTTTTTCTTCTTCTCTACGATTTCCTCAAAATCTTCTTCATCTTCAATTTCTTCTTTTTCAGTGGAAGGCTCCAAAGACTCTTTTTCTTCAACTATTTCCCCTATTTCTTCGATTTCATCAATGTCACCAATCGGACTCATAGATTCTACTTGTAGAATTTCCTCATCAACATCTTTTTCTTTAAAAATATTTTGTTCTTCATCTTCTTTCGCTTTCACTACAACATCACTCTCATCTTCTTGTTGTGCAACATTTTGAGTTGCTAAAATCTTCTTCAAACCAACAGCAGTTAATTCCAAGGCTTCTTCTTTTACTTGCTCTTTCGTTTTTTTTGTTAGTCCTAACTCCTTTTGCGTTTCTTTATCGTCCTTCTTTGCAACAATCTCTCTTTTTGCATCACTCTCTTTTTCTTCCTCACCTCTCTTAAGCTCTGGCAAATCCAACTCTTTTTCCAATTCAACAACTTCTCCTCTTCCTTGTTTGATAGCATCATTTTCACCATCAAAATCAACTTTTTTTTCAGAGTCTTCTTTTAAAGCTATTTTTTTATTTTCAATATCAGTTTCACTCGAATCTTTTGATTGATATTGCTCTCGAAGCCTTTTAAAGCCTTTAAAAGTTTCTCCAGCTTGAATAATCTCATGATACCTATCTATATCAACCATAGAATCTGCTAATAAAGGATTGTCCTTGTGATCATCTTTTAAATCATCTTCCACACCATCTATTGAGTGCATATTTTCCCAAAAATCTTCACTACTCTTTTTTGTGTCTACAATTTCAACTTCTTTTTCTTTGGTATTTTCCAAATCTTTTATTGCCCCCCTATTACTAAAAGAACCCTTCAGCACAATTTCTGATTTATTAATAGACTCACCCACTTCACTTTCTTGGCTATGCGCAGAATAAAAAAACTTCTCATCCTCCTTGTCAAAATCATCCTCTTCTGGAATATCAATATATTCAAGCTCTTCACTTATAATCGAATTTTTTTGTTTCGCTATTTCTTTCGAACTATCAACATCTTGCTTCAATGTATTCAATGTATCTATGGATGTATCTATAAATGAAGGATTTTCTGATGTCGCAAAATCATCACCTCGCTCAAACTGTTTCTCTAGATACTCCAAAGCTACATTATCCTTTCTCTTTTCAAGTTGTCGAACCAACTGATCGCCGATTTTTTGCTCAATTGCTTTCTCTGCAGACTTTATCGAAAAAGCTATCCCTCTTTTAGACTTCCTAACGAGTCTCAAATCAAAATCTTCAAAAAACAAAATAATCATTAGAGATCCAATAACCCCCACAAAAAAACCAAGAGCTGTGTTTAGTTTTATATCTGGATAGGCAACTTTTGACGAACTTATTGGCCCATCAAGAATTTTTATTTCAACCTCATCTTTTTCTCCAAAATATTCAGTTCTATTTTCTTTAAAATTATTAACAATGCCTGTTGCTATCTTATAGGAATCTTCGCTTCTTGGATCAAAAACAACTATTTTTAAGATTCCAGAACTCCCAACTTTCTCTGTTTGAATTTCAGCTGCCCACTCTTTTATTCTTTTCTTAGCATCCCCTGAAAATTCTCTTTTAATTTCAGCATCACTCTTCAATACACCCCTCATAAAAGATTCCGTATAAAGAACTTTCTCAAAAACATCACTCAAATATTCAGCATTTTGAGATGCCGTTAGCACATCCGCATCTTTCTGAGTTATCAAAACTGTTATATCTGATCTATATTTTGGAGCAATTGCAGTGGATACAAAAAAAGTCACCGCACTTAACATAAGCGAAATATACAAAACCAATTGCCATTTTTTTATTACATCCAAAACAAATTTACTCATCGTATTTAAAACTGTGTTTAAATCTCAAAAATTTTTCCAATATACCTAAAATTATTATAACTTTCTTTTATACTACAAAGTGGCAAAAAAGTCAAATGTTTAGCATACTTTAAACAATAAATCATAGCGACTGCTATGATTTATTTTCTTGTTTTTTCTATAACACTTTCCAGGTTTCTAATCGAATTGATAATTGGTATATCGTCCAATTTTAAAGATGAGCATTTTTTAGCTCTTTTTTTATGATTTTCTATATCCAGCATAACAAATCTCAATAAAGGAAACCTTTCTCTTATTTCCAGCGTTTCTTTACATAAATCATTAATAAAAAAATCATATTTACCGAGCTTCAACTCTTTTATTTTATCCAATTTTGTGTCTTTACAAATCGATATTTCATCGAAAACATTTAAAAAACCAGTTTTTTCGATTTTAATCCGCTGAAGCTCATCCCCTCCCTTTGTCAATAGAACAAGATAGCTTCCAGCAGTTTTCTGCTCTTTTAAAAATTTGAGACACCCCCTTTCTATATATCTTGAAAAATCTGTATTCGCTAAAAATTTTTCAAATAGAGCAATTGCAAAACTTTCTTTAAATTTCACATTGCTTTTCTTAATCTCAGAGCAATGCTTTTTAAAATCATAGGCACCACCCTCTTCTTTAAGGTGTTTTTGGTAAGTTTTTCTTATTGTAAAATCATCAGTTCCAGCCAGCACAAATAACTTAAAAAAGTCTTTCTTAAACAAATTTGTTTTAAAAAGGGTGTGGTCAAGATCAAAAACAATTCTCATTTTATATTTATTATTCCAAAACAATTTCCACTTCAACCGCTTCTCCTTTATCTCGAAGAATTTTAAATTTAACTTTGTCACCAGGAGCAATCTCCGAAATTAAACTAGAAAGAGACTTCTCCAATGTAATCGCTGTACCATTCACGGTCAAGAGTATATCTCCAATTTTTATACCGGCTAAATCAGCAGCCGAACCCCTTTTGACAGCCAAGCCCTGTTGTCCAGAGAAAGAATAAACCAACGCACCCGCTGAGACTGACAAATCGCTTATTAGCGCAAGCTCCTTATCAATTGATAGATAGTATACTCCCAACTTGGCGCGTTTCACTTCTTCTCCTCTAACCACTCTGTCAATGGTGCTCTTTAGGCTATTTATAGGAATTATAAACCCTTCCTTCTCACCATCTTTTACAACAACATTAGCAATTCCAATAACAGTTCCATTAACATCAAACACTGGTCCACCAATGTTTTCTTCATCAATTTTAATATCACTCAAAAGTGCACCTTCAATTTTTTCAGATGAAGATAATTGTGAGTTTAATAGCGTATATTTCTCATCAACTTCACTAATAATTCCAGAAGCAAGGTTGTTTTGATATTCTTCTGCAATGTCTCCAACAATAACGATTTTTTCTCCAGATTCCAAATACATTGAATTTCCAAAAGTTGGAGTAGGCAAATTTTCTTGATTTGCCTTAAAAAACTCCAATCCTGAATACTCATCAGAAAGAATCAGCTCGGCATCAAACTCTTTACCATCAGAAAATAAAATTTTATGCCTTAACTCTACTTTTGATTTATTCTTTTGCTCAGTCTCTTCTCTACTAACACTCATTATAAGCCCATCATTGGTAATAACTAATCCAGTCTTAACTCTTTTTTGAATATCTTCACTGGATTTAATCTCCTTAAGGGTGTCTTTAAGGTTATCACTCTTTTTATCAGTAACTTCAATCTCTTCATATGAAACAATTTTCACAACTGATGGTAAAATTTTCTGTGCAATTTTGGCAGCAGAAAAATCATCGCCAACAACTACTTGCTCTGTTTTATTTATAACAGTTACATTTTCCTTAGGTTTCTTAAAAAAAGACCATTTATTTAAAGATTCTTTTGATGACAACCAGGGCATTAGAAATCGATCAGCTAGTATTCCAGAAAGACCCCCCAAAAATACTACTAATAAACACAAGGTAGTAATTTTTACAATTTTTTTCACTATTGATGGTTTTAAAAATAAAATAACACTAAACAACAAGCGTCCATTGTGCGGAAAATAAAATCCCGCCAACTGCTATTATAGACAAAACAATATTTAACACAATTGTCTTCTTTAACAAAAACCCTTGAATGTATCTCCTCACAACATCCCACATTAAAAAATAAACAATTAGTGTAATAACGCCCGTTGTTAAATATCCAAATGGCAAAAGTGAGAATGCCCAAATTGTTTGACCCATAATTAGAGAGATAACTAAATTTAACATCATAATTTTTAAATAATCCTGCTCTGAAAAAAAATCGTTAGTTTTTTCAACAGCTTCCGAATTTTTTCTTTTTTTAACCCCGACCTCTTGCTGCTTAGCTCGTTCTTTAATTTTACTAGAAGCCTCAGAGACTATTCTTAAGGATGGCAAACCTATAAGAAAAGTGGAACCAATAAAAGTTATTACTAGTGACCAAGCACTAATAGTAAAATTCAAATACCACCCATAATTAGAAACAAACCAAAAGAATCCAGTTGCTAGGGTAGCTAAATTAAGCATCCCTTGAGCCGTTTGATCACAATCATAAAGTTTCAGTCTATATGCCCCAAGAAGTGCTAGGTAATAAACAGCTCCACTTAAAATAACAAAAACTTGTCTTTCTATTCTCCCATCAATTAGATATAAAAGACTCAACGAGCCTAGACTTAAAAAAAATGGAATTGCCAAAAAACGCATTTTTCCAGCCATTGGCCAAACAACTAAAATTGAAAATGCCACCAAAAAAGCAAGTACACCAAAAAACAAAGCTTCTCTCAGAATTGAAAGTTCTAGGGCGCCCATAAAAATTAAACTAAACAAAAAAGCATTTAACTTGAGTAACATTCTTTTCTAAATATCAATACTAACAAAAAACCACATCCGACCCTCGTCCCCACAAACTCAACCTCTCCATCATACCTTAATTATAGCGTTTAGAATATCATAAGAGATGATTCTTTAATTTATAACCATCTCAATGACGCCTATTTAGACTCTTCTAACTTTACAGTAATTGTTTTTTCTACACCCTTACTCCACACCTTAAGAGTTACTTCGTCTCCAACATTTTTATTTTTAATGATATTAGAAAAGTCAGCTTCCTTTTCTACTTTTTCACCATCAATCTCTAAAATAATATCATTCTCCAACAAACCTGCCTTATCCGCTGGACTCCCTGGTACAATTGCTAGTTCATTTGCACTATTCCCCCTGACAATAATTGCACCGTAGTCAAATTCCAAATTATTTACTTCTTTAAGCTCTTCATTGATAACCATATATCTAATCCCCATATAAGGCCTTATTATTCTTCCAGTCGATTTAACGCTTTGATAAATCTTTTTCACATTGTTAATCGGAATTGCAAACCCAATGTTTTCAGCGCCCTGAGCCATAGCAACATTAACACCAACAACATTCCCCTTCAAATCAATAATTGGACCACCTGAATTACCGGGATTAATAGCTGCATCAGTCTGAATCACTTCATCCAAAAGCTCTGATTTACCATAACCATCGCTGGCACTAACACTTCTTTTAAGTCCAGAAATAATTCCCTTTGAAACTGTATTCCTAAACTCACCAAGAGAATTCCCAATAGCAATCACTGTTTGACCTGCTTTTAATTCATCGGAATTACCCAAGTTTATTGTCGGCAATTTTTCTGCTTCAATTTTAATTACAGCAATATCCAAAATAGTATCCTTTGCCAAAACAACAGCGTCATATTTATCACCACTGTTTGTAACAACTGAATATTCAGCACTATCGTCACTAACAACATGTTTGTTGGTAATAATATAACCATCCTCACTTAAGATAAATCCAGTTCCCCCACCGATTTCCTTTTTCTCAGTTTCTGGCTCTACTGCTGGAGTACTTTTAAGCCCAAAAGGATTAAAAAACTGATCATTTGCAAAAGGATCAACGAAATAGCTATCCAGTTTTGGAACATCCTTTGTGACAATAACGCTTACAACAGCTGGAGAAGCTTGTTCTACTGCTTCAATTGTTGCAGATTCTTCTTCCACAACACTCAATTTAGAACTATCACTTTTTATTTCATTTTCAGCCGAATTCTGTGATTTGTCTTGAGTACCTCTTTTCATTTCCAAAGTATCAATAACACCCTTAATACCTTCTGTGCTGATTTCACTAGCTAAAAAACCAGCAATTCCACCGATGAAAGCACTAATTAAAATGCTGATTGCTATTGTTTGTAATATTTCCCGAGGAATCTTTTTCTTTTCTGTTTTTATATTTTTCCCGTCATCTTTTATGACAAAATCAGTTTCCTGTTCTATTAAATTATCGTTCATACATTTATTTTTTACAAATTTACAAAAAATTATACAGTAAATAAGTTAGTGACATTTTAAGATGCTATCACTTTAAAATATTATAGCATAAACAAAAAAACTATTCGAATGTTTTTTTAAATCTCCCTTGAATCTAAATTGCTTCTATTTTTCAACAACAATTGCCTCCACTGGACAACTAGCTACAACATCTTTAATATTTTCCTCTTCGCAAATTTCATCAATAACTTTTGCAAGATTTCCATCCATCTTGAAACAATTAGGACACATAACCTCGCAAGTTCCACAACCTATACACTTACTCTCATCAATTGAAATTTTCATAAATATCTTTAATTTTAATTATAGCAAATTATTTAATGCTAGGATCTGCTTGAGAACGATTTTTTATCCTTTTCTCCAACAATCGCATCTGCTCATCTGCAAAACGAATATGTCCACTGCTTTGATCCCATTCATAGTCCTTCATCCAAACAGAAACTTTTGTTTTCTGTTTTTTTTGCTCAACCCATTTAACAAAACTGATCCCTGGCTTAAATATTTGCCGAATTTTAACCTCCTTGTTTTTGATTATATCGCCCTTCTTTAAATTATTAACATCATCATCATCTTCCAAAACAATCTCTGTTTCTCGATAGTCCTGAAGTTGAACAATGTGAAAACCTAAACGACTAGAAATTACTCCTGAAATTTGACCCTTTTTATAATTCATAATTTCAACCGCAACTTCACTGTCAATTTTATTTAATGGAAACCAGCCTAATTCACCTTCGTTTTTAACACTTTCACCCTCTGAATACTTCTTGCTAATTTCGGCAAAATTTGAACCATCTTCTTCCAACTCTTTCCTCGCTTTTTCCATCTCTTGATACGCTTCTTGTTTTTTAGAAATTTCAGAATATTTCTCAAGTAATTTATTTGTATACATTTGATAGATAATAACTTTATCTCTCAAATCATTAAATCCCCAACCATATAAAGCAGCGAGCTTTAATTCTACTGCTTTTTTACTTCCAGCTTTTTTCACAGTACTATCTAGCTCCTTTTGTGCATCTTCAACGGTAATCACAATCCCATTTTCATTGCCAAGTTGTTTAATGATTTGATCTTCAACCTGTTTATCAAGAATTTCTTTCTCTTTTATTTTCAAGCGCATCTCCCCATCCGGGGTAGTAAAATCTACTCGTAAGCCTTTTCCTGTAAGATCTTGGTCTTCATAAAACTTTCTCACCGCATCGACATTTTGAATCAATTGCTTTGTTGAAATCATTGACCTATCTTCACCTACAAAAGCAACTGGATATGGAATTTTTTTAAAAATTGGTCTTGTGATTTCACCAAGTGGTCCATAAAAATAAACTCCAACTGGAACAATTACTAAAAGCAAAAACAATAAAACCACAAATAAAATAGCTATTTTTTTGAGATAAAATTTATTACAAAAACTTTTCAACTTCAAAACTCTTGCACTATCATTTTTACTCTTTCCCTTTTTTTCTATTTTCGGTTTAAGTTTATCTGTTATTTTTTTCACAAATGCTGTTTTCTTTTTTTCTAATATCTCTTTTTCGCTAGATTGTTCTTCAGAAACTTTCTCCGAAACCAATTCCTTCTTCTTCTTTTTCTTTCCCATATTTTTATTTTTTCTCTTTATTATCTTTCTTTCAATCTTATTTTGAGAATATCACAAATTTTAAGCTTTTTCAATTTAAAAAGATGCATGTTATTTATATCATCTTTAGACCCTTTTCTCCTTCATCCTCACATTCTTTTTAGGAATAACTTTTTCACAATTCATTTCAAATCCATTTAGAAATAAAAACCTCGATAATCACAATCACTGAATCTAAGCTTCTCACTCTTTTCTTATCGCCTCCATTGGTGAAAGCTTAGAAGCTGTAACCGCTGGTTTCATCCCAAAAACTAATCCTGTTATTACTGAAAAAAGAAGACTTAAAACAATAGCTTCCGTTGTTATTGGAAATTCCAAAATAATTCCAGGCATTTTTTTTTCTGCTATAAATTGTGCCAACTTAGCAAAACTAAGACCAAAAACAACTCCCAAAAAACCACCAGCAAAAGTGAGGAATATTGCTTCTGAAAGAAACTGCTTAAATATATCAGAACTTTTTGCTCCAATTGATTTTCGTAAACCAATTTCGAATGTTCGTTCAGCAACTGCAACATACATAACATTAGTAATTCCAACACCTCCAACAATCAAAGAAATTGATGTCATTGCAATTAATAAAATATTCATTGTGTTTATAATGGTTCCAACCATATCGATGGCTTCAGCAATACTCATAACATCAAAATCATCATCATCAGAATCATCAATGTTGTGTTGATCACGCATCACATCATCCATTTCCAGAACAGTAAGGTCAATTTTTGACGGATCCTTGACTGAAAAAATTGCAAAAGAAATAAAATCAGTTCCCAACACCTTCTTCTGAAGAGTTCTCATTGGCATATAGACCATAGTATTAAAATCGAGAATTCCTCCACCACCACGCTCTTTTAAAACGCCAATAACTTTATAGGACTGATCATTAATCTTAACTTTCTTCCCTAATGCACTCTCATTTTCAAAAAGGTCCTCTTTTACCTTTTTACCAATAATAATGACTTGTTTCAAACTTTCATCATCTTCCTCCTCAAACATCTCTCCTTCTTCGATTTCAAAATTCTTATCAACATCTGCAATCCCAGAAGTTATACCATAAATCATTACTGTTTTATTTCGACCCTCACGACTAACAACATCTTGACCGAATCCACCTGCATACCAACTTTTCACATTTGCTAATTTTGACACTTCTTCGGCATCTTCAATTTTAAATGTCGTGATTTGTGAACCTCCAAATTGTGAAGATGCATTTTGAGATGATTCATGTTCAGTATTTGGAGTCTTAACTTCAATATTAATGACATCAGTACCAAACACTTCAACTTGGGACATAACAAAACGCCTCACTCCCTCACCCAGTGACATCACAAAAACAATGGCCATAACACCTATAACAATACCCAACAATGACAATGCTGTTCTTGCTAAATTTGTTGTTAGATTTTTAGAAGCCAACTTTGTGGCCATTATAAATGCACGCATTTTTAAATTCTAATCGTATCTTAGAGATTCCATTGGACTTATCTTCGAAGCCTTTCTTGCAGGATAAACTCCAAAAACTAAACCTATTCCAAGAGAAATAATAACTGCCACAATAATAGAGTTTAACGATAATAGGAATTGCCAATTATATCCCATAGCATTAATGATGATGGCTGTAATAAAGGCAATAAAAATTCCTAATAAAATTCCTATAACTCCCCCCGCCAAAGAAACGGTTGCAGACTCCACAATAAATTGAATTAGAATATCAACTTTCTTCGCACCCACAGCACGCCTCACACCAACCTCTCTAACTCTCTGATTAACGGCAATAAGCATAATATTCATAATCCCAACCCCTCCAACAATAAGCGAAATTGTTCCTATTGCAAGCAAAAAATATCTCAATACATCAGTTATGTTACCAACTAATTCAAGCGCAGTTGCTTGATCATTAATGGTAAAATCATCATTGGAGGCGTTTTCAATATTATGCTGTTCACGCAAAGTTGCAGTTGCACTTGCTTTGAGTAAATCAACTGATTTTTCATTAGTAGCTTTTAAACGAATAAGTGCTAGGTGATCGATTCCCAGAAGTAATTTCTGGGCTGTTTTTAAAGGTATAATAACTGATTCATCCTGATTAGACATTCCCATTGCAGCAGAACCTCTTTCTTTTAAAACCCCTATGATTGTAAAATTTTGATCTTTTATTTCAATTACCTTCCCAAGTGGATCACGCCCATCAAAAAGTTCACTCGCAACAGTACTGCCCAAAACTACAACCCTTGTCATATTTCGCTCTTCATCTTTCGTGAAAAATCTTCCACTTTCAATAGTCGCGTTTTCAACATCGATATAACTTGCGGTGGTTCCCGAAAAACTCCTACTTAAATCCCTTGTATCACTTGAAATTTTTGCCGTCCCCATAACATAACCTGCACCATTCTCAACTCCAGCAACTTTGTTTTTCTTTAAGAGTTGTTCCAGATCTTCATATGTAAGAGATGTTATAGATATACCAAAAAGTGCTGCTGGTGGCCCATCTTCATCAGAACCTCCCGGGATAATCATCACTAAATTTGAACCAACATTTCTAATTTGATCCAATATTAATTCCTGAGCAGAAAGACCTATTGAAAAAATAATAATCACAGATGCAACACCAATAACAACACCAAGAACTGTCAAAAATGACCGCACTTTTGATGCGATCAAATTTTTTAAAGAAATTTTTATTGCACCAACTGTTGTGCTTAAAAACCACATATCTTTAGATAAATATTTTATTTTAACAATTCCCCTTGCTTTGCAATCAAACGCTTTGTAACTGGTCTATCACTATCAATCCTTCCGTCAACCACATAGATAATTCTTTTTCCATGATTAGCAGTCCTAGTTTCATGGGTAACTAAAATAATTGTCTTTCCTTCGTCGTTTAATTCTTGCAAGATTTTCATAATTTGTGTGCCAGATTTTGAATCAAGATTTCCAGTTGGCTCATCTGCAAAAATAATATCCGGATCATTAACAAGCGCTCTTGCAATTGCAACTCTTTGTTTTTCACCTCCAGAAAGTTGGTTAGAGAAATGATCAATTCTGTGCTCAAGATTAACAGCTTTTAATGCTTTTAAAATCTTTTCTCGATTTTCTTTTATATTAGTTTTCCGATGATCATAAAGAAGTGGAAGCTCCACATTTTCATATACTGTGGTTTTTGGGAGCAAGTTAAATGATTGGAAAATAAAGCCCATATTTACATTGCGAATATTTGCCATTTCATCATCAGAGAGATTACCAATACTTCTGTCATTCAATAAATATTCCCCTTTAGTGGGTTGATCCAATAATCCCAACATCTGCATCAATGTAGACTTCCCACTACCTGACGGTCCCATTATTGCAACAAATTCACCTCTTTGAATTTCAAAAGAAACACCACAAATAGCCAGTGTTTCAACTTCGTCCGTTTTATATGTTTTATGTAAATCTACAACTTGTATCAATTTTGACATCCTGCATTTTTAAATTTTTGCACCTCTTCTATTCCTTATTTGGGTCATTAACAAAAACGACAACTTTGTCTCCGCTACTAATTCCAGAAATTATTTCTATTTCTCCATCATCACCACGAAGACCAGTTTCCACCTCAACCGTTTTTAAATCATTTTCACCAGTTAAAATATCTACATATTTTTTATCATTTTCTATCCTCACAGCCCTCCTTGGAATCACAACAACATCTACCTTCTCTGCCGTGTGAATATCAATATCAGAACTCATACCTTCTTTTAAGCGAATATCAGATTCTACTAATCTTAATTTAACCTTATAATAAACAACATCTTGAATAACAGTTGCAGCTGGTTCAATCTCTATGACCTTTGCTGAAAATTTTTCACTCTCCTCAAAGGCATCGAAAGTTACAGTCGCTTCCTGATCAAGTCTTATTTTCACAATATCAGACTCTGGAATATCAGCCTCTAATGTGAAATCGGAAGATAAAATTTTTCCAAAAGAACTATTCATAATCGTTCCCAAAACTTCTCCTTTCTTATAATTAACTTGAGTTATCAACCCGTTTATTGGCGATTTCAATGTTGCTTTTTGTAAATTTACTAAAGCCATTTCACGCGAAGCTTTTGCACTCTCAATTGCAGCATCTTTGCTCATTTTCACATAACTAGACTCAGCAGTTTCCAGTCCCTCTCTTGCACTCTTGACTGCATTCTCGGCTGACACTAAGGACAAATCCCTTGCCTTTTTTGCAGACTCAACAGCCTCTTCAGCACTGTGTTTTGCTGAATTTGCAGAATTAAGAGTAAGTTTTGCACTTTTCGTAATAGAACTATCAATACCATTGTCATTTAAAACCTGCTCGTAATATTCTTTTGCATCTTCATAATTATTTTTTGCATCTTCATATGCTCTCTCGGCCGAATTAACTCTTTGCTTTTCTAAGCTCTCCGTCTCATCTAGAACATCTTTAGCGTTGTCCTTTCTCTGTTCAGCCTCCCTAATAAGATCTTTGTTTGCACCACTATTTGCTATGGCTTGAGTAAGCCCAGCCTCAGCACGCATCAGATCTTGTCTTAAAACAACATCATCAATTGTTGCTATTGTATCACCCAATGCAATTTTTTCTCCAACATATACATCTATGGAATTTATCCTTCCGGCAGCCTCAAAATTCAAGATAACCTCTTGTTTGGATTTCAGATCAGCTGTCACAGAAACAGTTTGTTGCACTGACCCCACTTTCGCTTCCTCTGTTTCGTATGTAATCAAATCTTTCTTGTCTGCAAAAAAAAGTTTATATCCTATGGCAACGATAACGATTAGTATAAGAACTATTATAATAGTTTTTTTTCTTGTCATTTATATATTTTTAGCTATTTTGAATTTGCCTTCCTATCTTAGAGGTTTTTAGAAAATAATTCAAATGTATTTTTCATTAACATTGCCACAGTAACTGGTCCAACTCCTCCTGGAACTGGAGTAATCGCACCAACCACTTCCTTGGCTGCTTCAAAATCAACATCACCAAATATCTTCTTACCTTCTCGATTAATCCCCACATCAATAACTGTTGCATTTTTTTTAAACATTCCTTTACCAATAAGATGTTTTTTTCCAACAGCAACAACTAATATATCAGCCCATCGAGTATGAATTGCAATATCTTTGGTTTTATTATGACAAACAGTTACAGTCGCCCCATTGTCGGTTAAAAGCATTGCAATTGGCTTTCCCACAATATTTGAATTTCCTACCACAACCGCATTCTTACCTTCGATTTCAATATCATATACTTCCAATATTTTCATCACAGCCATTGCAGTAACGGGAGACACTGCCACACTATCCTCTCCATATTCACTAAACTTTCCAAAATTAGAACTATTCAGACATTCTACATCTTTTTTCGCAGCAACTGCATCTAAAACAACTTTTTCTGAAATATGCTTCGGTAAGGGCATTTGCACCATAATAGCATCAATGTTTAAATCTTGATTCAATTTATCAACTTCTACCAACAACTCCTCTTCTGAAATATCACTATTTAGACTAATTTGAATTGATTTAATTCCAACCTCATTGCAAGCTTCTCTCTTTTTTTTAACATAAATATTACTAGCAGGGTTATCTCCCACTAAAATAATTGCCAAAACAGGCCTTCTCTCCAACAAAGAAACTTTCTTTTTAATATTTTCATTGATTACATTAGCAACAACCTTTCCATCTAAAATTTCCATCAGATTCCTTTTAATTTAGATCTTATTAAATTTCTCTACACCAACCGTACTTCACACTTTACAAACTAGGAATCGGAAACTCTGCACACATTCCTCTTATCTCCTCTCTAATTTCTCCCAATTTTTCATCATTTTCCCTATTCAAAATAGCCAAATCAACAATTTCAACAATTCTTTCAATTTGAACAACGCCCATTCCCCTTGAGGTTGCAGCTGGCGTTCCAAATCTCACACCAGAAGGATTCATTGGTGGATTTGGATCATTTGGAATTGTTGACCGACTAACAGAAATTCCCACTTTTTCTAAAACTTTTTCTACATCTTTCCCACTGACCCCCTTACTTGTCATATCAACAACAAAAAGATGATTGTCTGTTCCATTGGAAATAACTCGATAACCTTTATCCATAAAAACAGTTGCCATTAGTTTTGCATTCTCAATTACTTTTTTTGCATATTCCTTAAATTCTGGTCTCAAAGCTTCACCAAAAGCAACTGCTTTTGCTGCTGTTATATGATCATGAGGGCCTCCTTGCATACCCGGAAAAACAGCTCTGTCGATCTGTTTTGCGAATTTTTCTTTACACATTATAATTGCACCTCGTGGCCCCCTTAAAGTTTTATGGGTCGTTGTCGAAACAACATCAAAAAATGGAACAGGATTATTCAATTGTCCAGCAGCGATTAATCCTGCCGTATGAGCTATATCAGCGAATGTATAAGCGCCAATCTCATCAGCTATTTCTTTGAACTTTTCCCATTCTATTTCTCTAGAATAAGCACTGTAACCAGCTACAATCATTTTTGGTCGCTCCTTTAAAGCAATCTTTCTTACTTTTTCCATATCAATCTTTCCAGTTTTTTCATCCACCTCATACTGAACAAAATCATAGAGCATTCCAGAAAAATTAACTGGGTGACCATGTGAAAGATGACCTCCGTGATCAAGTTTTAGCCCCATAACTTTATCTCCGGGCTTTAAAAATGCAAAATATACAGCAGCATTTGCTGGTGAACCAGAAAGTGGCTGCACATTGACATGTTCTGCTTGAAATATTTCCTTAACTCTTTTTATTGCTATATTTTCGATATCATCGATAATCCCATTTCCACCGTAATAGCGATGCCCAGGATATCCCTCTGAATATTTATTTGTCAAAACAGTTCCCATTGCCTCCAAAACAGCCTTTGACACATAATTTTCCGAAGCAATAAATTCCAATTCCTCCTTTTGCCTAGTCTCTTCTGCTCTTATTATTTTCATAACCTCTAAATCTTGACTCTCTAAATTTTTATAATTAAGCATTTTGATTTTCTAAAAATAATTAAATTAGACACAATCCTCCTCGTCATATCTTTGTTCCAAAAAAGCATTTGATTTTTCAAGCAATACTATATCATAAGAAGCTTTCTGATTCTTTATAAATCTAAGTTTTTCAAAATTTAATCACAACATTCTCACTTTTATTTAATGCTAAAAAAGTAATGCCACCAATAATAATAATTTCCCCTATGAACAATTAGTTCCGTCTCTTTTGTCTTTTTTTCTGAAATTATCTCGCTATTCAAACTATCCTCTTTAACTAAAATCATCTGCTCCCCTTCCTTAATCAAATTTAATTTGTCTTTGGCTTCTTTTTCTCTAAAATCATCCGTCTTTAAATAATCAATCATCTCTTTTAGATCCTGGTTTTCACCCTCCAACTTATTCGCCTGAATTTGAAGTTTTGCAATTTCATCATTAATACCGTTTTGTTTTTCTGCCTGATGAGACATTCTAAAAACTATAAAACTTATAAAGCCTAACAAGACAAAAAAAGTAAAGAAAAGAAACGCCCTTCTTCCATTATTTGCTTTACATTTATGCTCTCCTTGCGTTTTTATTATTTTCGACTTTCTCATTAAATAAGATCTTCCAAAAAGATTAAACTTTATCTACCCAGCGTCTCTAAAAATGGCGCTACCGTAAAAGCCACCATACCCAAAGCAGCTATTATTGAAATAAAAATCCAAAGAATTCTAATTTTCTTTTTTGTACTTTTAAGCATATTTTTCTAAATTAATTATTTCTGCTTATTTAATTTTCCTACCCACAATACACCTCTGTATTATACAACATAATTCTCTCTTGGAAAAATTGCAACATTAGTTGAGTTAAAACTTTTTTGGGCCAACTACAAGCACCATTGACTTTGTGCCTTTAGATGCTACAATATTACTTAGTTAATTTGATTAAATATTACGATAATATGCCAAAGCGAACTTATCAACCAAAAAGTAGAAGGCGATCTAGAAGACATGGCTTCTTAAAAAGGTCAGCAACAAAAACTGGACGAAATGTTTTGAAAAATAGAAGACAGAAAGGAAGAAAAAAGCTATCTGTGTAGTTTTTAAGAAAAAATAGTTTAATAACTAGCTTTTTCAATTGCTATAAAATCAAACAACGAAAACGGAAATGCTACCCCTAAAGAATCGCCTAAAAAATTCAACTGATATAAAAAAAGTTTTTTTAGACGGAAAATCGGCACAGAACGGTTTTTTATTTTTAAAGTTTTGCCCCAATAATCTACAGCAATCTCGCATAGCATTTAGTGTTGGGTTGAAACATTCAAAAAGTGCAGTAAAAAGAAATCGAACTAAGCGACTGTTGCGAGCTGCAACTGAGCAATTTCTTGAAAAATTGAAGCCTGGTTTCGATATCGTTGTTAATATTAAAAACATCGCACCAGAAAGTGTTAATTTGGAAAAAACTAAACGCTGTATAGAAAAAGCGTTTTTATTTGCCAAACTCTTAAAATAATAAAAAATAAAAATGGGACTTATTAAAACAGCTTTTTCATTATTAGTATTTCAACCACTTCTTAATTTACTGGTTATTCTTTATATTATCATCCCTGATTTTGGAATAGCTATTATTTTATTCACAATAATAACAAAGCTTGCGATGTTGCCTTTGACAAAAAAGTCAATTGAGTCACAAAAGGCCATGCAAGACCTTCAACCTGAGCTTAAAAAACTTCAAAAAAAATACAAGGAGGATAAAGCTCTACTTGGTCAAAAATCAATGGAGCTCTACAAAAAACATGGTGTTAACCCAGCTGGTGGGTGCCTTCCAATCATAATTCAAATGATTTTCATCATAGCTCTTTTCCAAGTATTAAGTCTATCACTCAACACTTCTCCGGATCAAGTTGCTAAATTATCCGGACTTTTGTATGATTTCATAAAGAACCCTGGCACATTAAATCCTATTGCATTTGGCTTTTTCAATCTCAATAATCCAAGTATTCCACTTGCCATAGTTGCAGCAGCATTGCAATTCATTCAATCAAAAATGATGATGGCTAAGACCGAAAAAGAAAAGGTTGAGCGAGAAAAGAAAAATGGTGGTTCTGACAAAAAAGACGCTGATGAGCCAGATTTCTCAACAATGATACAAACTCAAATGGTATATCTAGGACCAATCATGACACTTGTTATTGGGGTGAAATTTGCTGGAGGTCTGATTCTGTATTGGACAATCTCAACGCTATTTATGATTATTCAACAATACTATATTTTAAAGAAAGAAAACGGAAAAGAAAAAAATAATCAGGAGTCTGGTAAAAAATAATTTTAATATTTATAAAAATTAATTATAGACTGATATGCAACTCGAAGAGAAAAAGAAACTGATTGAAGAAACAACAAAAGAACTTTTGGAGAAAATGGGCTTTCAAGCAACAATCTATATCGCAACAAGCGCTTCAACTTCAGAGGAGGAAATTTCTGAAGAAACCCCTATCTCAGTTGAACTTCAACTTGCCGATTCAAAATATTTAATTGGAAAATATGGTGTAAATCTTGCTGCACTTCAACACATCTTAAGAGTTCTTATTAGAAAAAAAACAACTGAAAAAATTAACTTCAACGTTGATGTCAATAATTATCGCGAAGATCAAAAACAAACGCTTATAACACTTGCAATTGAAACTGGGGAGAAGGTTCGCAAAGAGAAAAAATCTGCAATGCTCCGTGCCATGAATGCATATGAAAGAAGAATAGTTCATGTTGAACTTGCTAAAATGGAAGGAATTCTAACTGAAAGCGTTGGTGAGGGTGAGGATAGAAAAATCATTATCAAGCCAACTTCAGTTGGAGATGATTATGATCTCTAGTTTTAAAAAAGAAAATTAAAAACACAACAAAAATGTCCGTTTCTCGAAAAATAATCTATAATGTTACGGCATCTTCAATATCTAAGGTAATTACAACAGTTATTGCCCTCGTTAATATTGGGGTTATCACGAGATATCTAGGTCAAGAAATGTTTGGCAATTACATTGTTGCTTTGGCATTTTTTTTATTCTTTACTGCATTTGGAGATTTTGGAATCTACCAAACAACTATGCGAGAAATTTCCCGTCCAAATGCGGATGAAGAAAAAATAGTTAACAACGCTGTTGGACTTAGAATTGCAATCTCCTTAATAGTAATTGCGATTGCTCCTCTTTTTATTTATCTTTCTTCATATTCAAATGAATTGAAGTTTTCTTTGTGTATTGTTCTTTTTTCATTTTTCTTTTCATCATTTACTCAAATGCTAATCGGGCTTTTCCAGAAAAGACTAATGATGGACCGAGTCGCACTTGTGGATATGTTTGGTAAAGGACTTCAATTAGCACTTACATTACTTGGAGTTAAATTAGATTTGGGATTCAACTTTATCGTTGGGACACTTTTGATAACAATGATTTTCAACTTCCTTGTCACTTTTTGGTTTGCAAAAAAATTCATAAAATTCAAACCTTCTTTTGACATTAATTATTGGAAAAAATTCCTTTACCAATCCTTTCCGATAGGACTTTCTGTTTTTGTATCTTTTATATATTTCAAGGCTGATTCAATTATCCTCTCCTGGTTAAAACCAGCTGCTGATGTTGGTGTATATGGTGCTGCCTACAAGGTAATTGAAAATCTTAGCTTTTTTCCAGGGATGATTGTTGGCCTCACAATGCCTATCATCTCTTATAATATTTTCTCTAATCGCAAAAAATTTGAAATTATTGTAAATAAAAATTTCAAAATCTTTCTCATACTTTCAATCCCAATTTTTATTGGAACGCAAGTTTTGGCAGAAGAGATTATCACTCTAATTGCAGGACCAGAGTTTATCATCTCAGCTGATATTCTTCGGATCGTTATTCTATCGCTCGTTTTTATTTTCTTTGGTCAACTTTTTAATAGTATTTTAATAGCAGCAAAATTACAAAAAGAGCTACTTTGGGGATTGCTATTTGTTGCAATTTTTAATGTTTCCTCCAACCTCTTGTTTATCCCAAAATATTCTTACTTCGCAACAGCATATACTTCGGTTTTCACAGAACTCTTGGTTATTATGATAGGAGGGTTCTTGATTTATAAAAATCTCAATTTCTTTCCGAAATTTGAAAGAGTTTTCTCGATTTTTCTTTCTGGATTTATTCTTTTCATTTTCCTATTAATATCAAAAATATATCTTCCGTTTCTTGTTGTTGTTATTCTAAGCCCACTTGTTTATTTCACAGCAACTGTGCTTCTAAAAGCAATCTCTAAAGAAGAAATTATGTTATTGTTAAAGAAGGATAGAAATGAAAAAAATTCTCAATAAAAACAATGCCAGGGTTATTACTATCATTATAATAACCTACAACAACGAAACGACTATTGAAAATTGTCTTTTTTCTGTTTTCAAAAACAAACTTAGCGGTTTTAAGAAAAAAATTATTGTTATAGACAATAACTCTCAAGACAAAACTCCTAAAATTTTAAAAAGATTTATCAAAGACTCACGAGTTTCTAATATAATTCTAAATGACTTCAATGAGGGTTTTGGAAAAACAATTAACACCATAATAGAGGAAGAAAAATATGCTTCTGGTTTCTTTTTTTTATTAAATCCAGATACTATTATCGAAAAGGATGTACTAGAAAATTTAATAGAAACTGCAAAAAAAAGAAAAAAAATAGGACTTTTGTCTTGCAAAATAATCGACCCGTCAACAAAGAAGATTATCTTTGAAAAAGGTAGTATAGATTTCCTCTGCTTCAAGAGCCTCCACGATCCCCCAAAAACATTTCAAGAGCAATATGTTACTGGTTGTGCCCTACTTATAAAAAATTCGCTTATAGAGAAGATAGGAGGATTTGACCCAAATTTCTTCCTGTACTATGAGGATGCCGATTTTTCAAGAAGAGCCTTGGACGCTGGCTTTGAAATTGACACGGAAAGTTCAGCGATTTGCTTCCATCAAGAATCACATTCCACATCATCTGAAACAAAAGATTACTTTTTGACAAGAAATGCTCTTTACTTCTTTAAAAAGCACTATCCCAAAATAGCACTCCCCTATTTCTGGTCAGTATTTATCCTAAGGTTATCATATCATAAATTTTTTTCGAAAAAGCCAATCATAATTAAGGCAATGCAAGATTTTTGGCAAAATTAAAAAACAAACATTTCTTAAAACAATTCAAATAAACTTTGCTTAATATTTTTTATAATTATGGGTTGTTCAAAAACATATTTCCTTTATAATAAAGATACCGAAAAAATTAATAACTATAAATCTAAAAAATATAACAAAACAAATGACAAGAAGCCACATAAATGCGACATTCTTATTTTTATTAATAGCAGCTTCTGGATATGGCGCATATCTAGTTTTTAAACCCTTTTTATTGGCACTTTTAGTTGCTTTTGTTCTTTCACAGTTATTCAAAAACTACTATCTAAGATTCACTAAATTCTTCAGAGGAAGAAAAAGTGTGGGTTCTTTCCTTGCCTGTGGAATGATTCTTTTTATTATTATTATACCTTTAATTTCTATATCAAGCCTGCTTGTTTCTGAAGCAAATGGTCTTTATGAAATTATTCAAAAAAATCATTTCATTGAAAAAGTAAACGGAAGTGAACTAACAATTCCAGGATTAAACATCTATATTAGCAATTCTGACTTACATAGTATCATAGGTACAGATAAATTCATAAATAGCGTTAAGGATGCTGGTAATCTCTTTGCAACATTTATCAAAAGCGCCTATCGAAGCACCAGTCAGCTAGCTTTTCTTACTTTTGTGATGTTTTTTGCTCTATATTACTTATTCAAAGATGGCGATAGAATTATCAAGGAAATAATGAAAATCAGTCCATTGAGAAACAAGCAAGAAAAAATCTTAATTGAAAAATTCGTAGAAATATCAAGAGCCACATTGAAAGGCACTTTAGTTGTGGCTTTGATTCAAGGAACCTTGACCGGTCTTACGCTATGGCTACTAGATGTTCAATCAGCAGCACTTCTTGGCGTTGTCGCAACATTCTTTTCTCTTATTCCAATACTTGGGCCTGTTTTTGTATGGGCGCCAGTTGCAATAATTCTGTTGTTACTTGGTCAATTATGGCAAGCAATCGTGCTCACTATTGTCGGAACAGTTGTTATTAGTCTAATAGATAATATATTGAGACCAAAACTAGTTGGAAATGACTCAGGACTTCACCCTCTTTTAATTTTCATTTCTACATTTGGAGGATTGGCACTTTTTGGACTAATTGGATTCTTGGTTGGCCCAGTCATTATTGCTATGTTTATAGCCATTCTACACATCTATCAAACTGAATTTAAAGATGACTTAAAAGAATTTAACAAATAATTTCAATGAAAATTTCAGAAGAAAATAAACAACTTTCTGGACTTAGATTTTCCATCAAAGAAAATGACAAGGAAATCGCCAGAGCTTTTTTATATATAATGCACAATAATTTGCACACCGAGCCATTTGCTTTTCTAGAAGATGTTTTTGTAAGTGAAGTTGCTAGAGGAAGGGGGCTTGGAACAAAAATAACAAAACATGCAATAAAAAAAGCCAAAGAATTAGGATGTTACAAGTTAATAGCCACCAGTAGAAATTCTCGCTTAAGTGTTCACAGATTATACAAAAAAATCGGCTTCATTGATTATGGAAAAGAGTTTAGATTTAATTTGTTATAAAAATCTAGCTCAAATAAATAAAAAAACGACCTTTAAAGGTCGTTTTTTTATTTAGTACAACTGTGATTATTTACAATTTCTACTCATTGTCTACTGGCAAAAATCTTGATAAATCATCTCCTGTTGATTCTATGTTTTCAAGTGCAATCATCTCAGCTCTTCTTTTCGCAAAACCAGTTCCCGCAGGAATAAGTTTTCCAAGAATCACATTTTCTTTCAATCCTCGCAAATAATCAATCTTCCCTTGAGTTGAAGCATCAATTAAAACTTTTGCTGTTTCTTGGAATGATGCAGCTGAAAGGAAACTATCTGTCGAAAGTGCAATCTTAGAAATTCCCAAAACCAATTGCTCTCCTATCGCTTCTGTCTTTCCATTTGCCTTCATTTCATTGTTCATTTCCACAAATTTTGCTTTCTCAACGATATCTCCGGCAAGTAATTCTGTATCTCCAGGATCAGAAACCTTAACTCTAGACAACATTTGTCTGATAACAATTTCAATGTGTTTATCATTAATTCCCTCACCTTGAGTTTGATAAATCTCTTGAACCTCACAGATAATATATCTATGCAAAGCCTCGTCACCACCAATCTTAAACAACTTTTTCAAATCCAAATGCCCTTCAGAAAGTACTTGTCCCTTGGTAACTAAATCTCCTTTTGCAACTTTAGCATTCATTACGGCTGGAATTGAATAGTCCTTATCCTCAATCTTTTTAACCTTTCCTGTTTGTGCTTTTCTCAATGTAATAATCTTTTGTTTCTTGTTTTCAACAATATTTTCAATTGTTCCATCGACTTCAGCTATAACTGCCTCACCTTTTGGAGTTCTTGCTTCAAAGATTTCTTCTACACGAGGCAAACCTTGAGTAATATCGGTTCCTGCAACACCTCCGATGTGGAAAGTACGCATTGTCAACTGTGTTCCAGGCTCTCCAATGGCTTGCGCTGCAATCGTTCCAACTGCTTGACCAAGACCCACAAGACGATTTCTTCCCAAGTCTTTACCATAACATTTCTGACAAACTCCTCTCCTAGTCTTACAAGTAACTAAACTTCTAATCTTAACTTTCACTACACCAGCATCTTCGATTTTCTGAGCTTGTACTGGGGTTACCAATTCTCCCTTTCCGACAATCTTTTCGCCCGTCTTTGGATCTTTAACAATTTCAAGAGTTGTTCTTCCTTCAACACGAGATGCAAATCCTTGCCCTATCTGATCAGAATCTTCTCTATATAAATATGCTCCCACTGTATCACCACAGTCCTCTTCACTAATAACCACATCTTGACCTACATCAACCAAACGACGCGTTAGATAACCAGCAGTCGCAGTTCTAAGTGCTGTATCAGCCATACCTTTTCGAGCACCATGAGTAGAAATGAAATATTCCAATACATCATAACCACCCTTCAAAGAACCCTTAATTGGAAGTTCAATTGTTTCTCCTGTTGGTCCAGCAACCAAACCTTTCATTCCTGTCATCTGAACAACAACAGCTTCAGAACCACGAGCTTTTGAATGAATCATTGCATGAATTGAACCTTTTGGATCAATCGCAGCAACAACTTTCTTCGTGATCTCATCCTTAGTTTCATTCCAAATCTTAATCACTTTTGTCTTTCTCTCAGAATTCGTTAAAAGACCCATATCGTATTGAGCTTGAACCTCCTCAACTTTCTTATCAGCAGCTTCAAATGTCTTCTCTCTATCTGCCGGCTCTTGAAAATCGTCCATTCCCAAACTAATACCTGATTGAGTAACATATTCAAACCCAAGATTTTTTAAATCATCAACAAAAACAGCTGCTTCATCAGTTCCATCGTTTTTTAAGAAACCAGCAACCAAGTCTTTAAGGTCACCTTTTGTTAATTGCTTGTTTACAAAGCGAAGTTTTTCAGGAAGAATGTCGTTAATCAAAACTCGTCCAGCTGAAGTTTCTAACTTCTCACCATTATAATACAAATTGATCTTAGCTCTTAAGTCGATAATCTCCATTTGATATGCCCTGATAACTTCATTCATTGAAGAAAAACTTTTTCCTTCACCTTTCGCGCCATCCCAAAAAGTTGTCATAAAGTAAGCTCCTAAAACGATATCCTGCGAAGGAACTGTGATAGGATCTCCACTTGAGGGTTTTAATAGATTCTTGCTAGAAAGCATAATTTCTGCACATTCCTTTCTTGCTTCAGTTGTAAGTGGAACATGAACGGCCATCTGATCACCGTCAAAGTCAGCATTAAATGCCGTACAAACCAATGGATGGACTCGCAAGGCTTTTCCTTCAATTAGAACTGGTTGAAAAGCTTGAATTGAAAGTCTGTGCAAAGTTGGGGCACGATTTAACAATACATAGTGGTTACCAATAATGTTATCCAACATTTCATATGCCTCTTCCCTTTCAGCATCAACCATTCTCCCCGCTGTTCTTACATTGTGTGCATGTTCCTTTTCAATCAACTGATTGATAATAAAAGGTTTAAACAATTCCAATGCCATCTTTTTTGGAATTCCACATTGATGTAATTTCAATTTTGGTCCGATTACAATAACTGATCGTCCTGAATAATCAACACGCTTTCCAAGCAAGTTTTGTCGAAATCGTCCTTGCTTTCCTTTTAGCATATCAGAAACTGATTTCAATGCCCTTCTTTGGCCAGTTGAGGCAGCAACTTGTGCTTGTGACCTTCTTGAACTGTTGTCAATTAAGGCATCCACTGCTTCTTGCAACATTCTCTTTTCATTTCTCTGAATAACCTCTGGGGCACCAAGTTCAATCAACTTTCGAAGTCGATTATTCCTGTTAATAATTCTTCTATAAAGATCATTGAGATCGCTTGTTGCAAAACGCCCACCGTTCAATTGAACCATTGGTCTAAGATCTGGTGGAATCACAGGAATAACTTTTAACATCATCCATTCTGGCTTGATTTTTGCATTCAAAAATCCTGCCAACACCTTAAGTCTTTTTGCCAATCTTTTCTTATCAGAAGTATCTCCATTTACAATCTTTTCACTTAAAGCATCTACCTCTTTTTTCAAATCAAGTTCTCGTAAAAGTTGGAAAATGGCTTCCGCTCCAATTGAAGCTTCAAATACATGTCCAAAGTTTCTTGAAATATTGTGATAATCAATTTCAGAAAGTGTTTGTCTTTTCTGAAGAGACTTCAAGCCCTCTTTTGAGGCTTGGTAAACTGCTTTTATATCTTCCTTCTCTGATTCAGTTGTAGCGCTTTTCGTGTTCAATTTAAATTCAGTTTCAAGCTCCTTCAATGCCTCTGCTCTAGCATCCTCATCGATTGAAATAACAATGTAGCTAGCAAAATAAACTACTCTTTCTAATTCTTGAACTGACATATCCAATGCCAATCCAATTCTAGAAGGAACACTTCTTAGAAACCAAATATGTGAAACTGGCACGGCAAGTTCAATGTGCCCCATTCTTTCACGCCTTACTATTGATTTTGTAATTTCAACACCACACTTATCACAAACAATTCCTTTATATCGAATTCTTTTATATTTTCCACAATAACATTCCCAATCTTTTGAAGGTCCGAAAATTTTCTCGCAAAAAAGTCCGTCTTTTTCAAATCTTTGAGTTCTATAATTAATTGTTTCTGGTCGAGTAATTTCCCCGTGTGACCATTCAAGAATTTTTTCAGGTGAGGCTACTTTCAATTGCACTGCACTGAAATCTGAAATTCTCGTTATGTTTTCTGTCATCGAATTTTGCTATTAAAGATATAATAAGTAAATTTATTTCTCAGTTGATACTTCTTTTTCCAAACCAGTTTCCTCATCCACCTTAGGGCTTTCACTAGTATCGATTTTCGCTTCTAATAAATTCACTTCCAGTGCAAGAGCCTTGAGCTCATTAACCAAAACATGAAATGCTGCAGGAATGTTCGGTGGCT
Source organism: Candidatus Moraniibacteriota bacterium (assembly GCA_041583775.1). GTDB lineage: Bacteria > Patescibacteriota > Minisyncoccia > Moranbacterales > DUUL01 > UBA2772. Next base: position 19,836 of record JBFHFF010000007.1, on the reverse strand, counting down.
TAATGGGTTCACCCTTGATAATTGATTCATATGCTCTAGAGCGACCAAGTACATCATCAGATTTAATTGTAAGCATTTCTTGAAGAGTATAAGCTGCACCATATCCCTCAAGTGCCCAAACTTCCATCTCTCCAAATCTCTGTCCTCCAAACTGAGCCTTTCCTCCAAGAGGTTGTTGTGTAATTAGTGAATATGGTCCAATAGAACGCATATGCATCTTATCTTCAATCAAATGATTCAATTTCATAATATACATATAACCAACCATCGTTTTTTCGATGAAAGGCTTTCCACTCTTTCCACTTATTAATTGAATTTTTCCATCTTCTGGTAATCCAGCCTTTCTCAATTCTCCCTTAATTTCTTCCGCAGTTACACCATCCAGTGCAGGTGATGCTGCCTTGTATCCAAGTTTTTGAGCAGCCCATCCAAGATGAGTTTCAAAAATCTGTCCAAGGTTCATACGAGAAGGAACACCAAGCGGAGTCAGAATAACATCCACAGGAGTTCCATCTGGAAGATATGGCATATCTTCAATTGCCGCAACCTTTGAGATTACACCCTTATTTCCATGTCTACCAGCAAGTTTATCTCCAACAGAAATTTTTCGAAGCTGTGCAACGGAAATTTGAATTTGTTGAATAACTCCCGCTTGAAGTTTATCTCCTTGTTCTCGTGAGAAAATTTTAATGTCAACAACTTTTCCGCTCTTTCCGTGTGGAACATATAGTGATGTATCCTTAACATCTCTTGATTTTTCACCAAAAATCGCTCGGAGAAGTCTCTCTTCTGCTGTCAAATCTCCTTCACCTTTTAATGTTACTTTTCCAACCAAGATATCACCCGAACTTACCTCAGCTCCAATTCTAATAATTCCAGTCTCATCAAGATTTCTCAATCTATCTTCTCCGATGTTTGGAATATCTCTTGTAACAACTTCGGGTCCAAGTTTTGTATCTCTAACATCAACCGTAAATTCTTCAATATGCACAGAAGAGTATCCGTCTTCGTGTCTCAATCTTTCAGAAACGATAATAGCATCCTCATAATTAAAACCTTCCCAAGGCATAAATGCCATCAAAACATTCTTTCCAAGTGCTAATTCACCATGATCAGTTGAAGCTCCGTCAGCTAATAAATCTCCAGCTTTAACCATCTGTCCCCTAGAAACTCGCGGAACCTGATTCATACTTGTAAATGCGTTTGATTTTGCGAATGTTTGTAAAGGATAGGTTTGTCTCTTTGATCTTTTACCTTTTTCTGCAGTTTCTTTAAGCACGATATGTGCACCATCCACTTCAACAATTTCTCCATCTGTTCTAGCTAAGACTACTTGTCCGGAATCAGCAGCTGCCTTGTCCTCAAGTCCAGTTCCAACAAGTGGCGCATCTGGAATAATACAAGAAACTGCCTGTCGTTGCATATTTGAACCCATAAGAGCACGGTTTGCATCATCATGTTCCAAAAATGGAATAAGTGCTGTTGCAACAGAAATACATTGTTTTGCTGAAACATCAACATAGTCAACTTCCCTAGTATCAATTTTTGTTGCCTCTGTGTGAACACGAGCCTCAACAATTGGTTCTACTAAATTATCATATTCATCAATATCAATTCGGGCATGTGCAATACTAACCTTTTCTTCAGCAAGTGCGTTTAGATATTTAACCTCACCTGTCATAAATGGCAAAACATTAACACTTTCACTTGCTGATTTTTTCAATTTCTCCAATTCAGCAGTTCCGATTTTTGTTCCACTAGCTATTAAAACTTTTCCTGCAGAATCTTTAACATCTTCAGTTAAAATTCTATTTTCAGCTAATTTATCGCCACTATTTTTAATTGTGTTCCTAACAATTCTATAAGGTGTTTCTAAAAAACCATAATCATTAACTCTTGCATAACAAGCCAAATGACCAACCAAACCAATATTTGGACCTTCTGGTGTTTGTACTGGGCAAATTCTTCCATAATGAGAATTGTGAACATCTCGAACCTCGAAACCAGCTCTCTCTCGTGTCAAACCTCCTGGTCCCATAGCACTCAATCTTCTTTTATGTTCAAGCTCAGCTAAAGGGTTGACCTGATCCATAAATTGAGAAAGTTGAGAAGAAGAAAAAAATTCTTTTATTGAAGCTGCTACTGGTCTTGGATTTATCAATTGTCCATGAACAACAGTAGTAACATCACAAGTACTCATTCTATCTTTAATGTTTCGCACCATTCGTGCCAAACCAACTCTGACTTTATTCTGAACCAACTCTCCAACACCTCTTAGGCGTCTATTCCCAAGGTGATCAATATCATCAGGAATAGCCGAAGGATCATTATTTAGTCTAATAATTTCTCCTATGATTAATATAATCTCATCCTTACTTAAGATTCTATTTTCTTCTTTACTTTCATCTTTATCCATTTCCAGTCTCAAATTCAAACGATATCTTCCCACTCTACCAAAGTCATATCTTTCATTGCTAAAGAAAATAGAATCAACCATTTGCTTTGCATTCTCTGTTGTAGCAAGATCACCTGGTCTCAATCTTTTGTAGATTTCCTTGTATGCCTCTCCAGTGTTTTTGGCTGGATCTTTTTCTAATGTCTCCTTGACCATAGCAACCTCACCATTATCAGCACCTTTAAAGGCTGCTAAAATATCTTTATCAGTATCTAATCCAAAAACTCTCAGAAGAGAAGTTACTGGAATTTTTCTTTTTCGATCAATTTTTGCCCAAATTGCTCCATCCATATCAGTTTCCAACTCCAACCAAGCTCCTCTATTAGGAATAACCTTAGCACCAAAAAGTTTTCGCCCCTTTGTATACTCCATTGTGAAAAAAGCTCCAGGACTTCGGATTAATTGAGAAACAACAACTCTCTCAACACCATTGATGATAAAAGTTCCTCTATCTGTCATTATTGGAAAATCGGCAAGAAAAATTTCCTGTTCTCTTATTTCTCCAGTCTTCTTAATCAAAAGACTAGCTTGAGCTCTAAGTGGAGCATCGTATGAAATATTCTTCTCTTTTGCTGTTAATTCGTCATATTTCGGTTCGTCTAAATAACACTCACCTATCGAAAGCTCCATTTCATTTCCTGTAAAATCCTCAATAGGACAAATTTCTTTCAAAATCTCATCCAATCCCTCTTTCAAAAACCATTGGTAGGATTTAATTTGAGACTCAATCAAATTTGGCAAAGAAACCATTGGTTGTTTTTGAAAAAACTTTCGTTTTGACAAACTTGAATGAGAACTAAACTTTGACCTTACTACGAGATTTTTTTTGACTTTTTTCATATAAGCGCAATTTGGTTATTTGACTGTTTCCTGGAGTAGACAAAAAACAATCAGTTCTACTGATTAATATATAAATTTATCTATTTTTTGTGATCGTTGCTTCTCTTAGGCATCTGAGGAAAAGAGATCAAGCATATTATATAGGCCAAGTTATGGCCCATTTTAAAAACCGTAAATTTTTCAAACAAACAAAATCAATACAAGAATTTTCTTTTAGTGATTTTATTTCATACTCACGCAAGACGATAAAATCCAAAAACATACAATTGTTTTTGCATCTAACCATCTTTGATTTAACAGGTTCATTTTACACTCTGTTTTCCTATTTGTCAAGTAAAAAAAGTTAAGATAGTGAATATTTCATTATTTTAGCCACAACATTTACAATCCTAGCCGAAGTATATGAATCATTATCAGTCTCAACCCTCACATCAGGGTCGATATCTGATATTTTAAGTTTATTTTTAGTCAAAATAGTATCAATCTCATTTAGCAATGTCTTGGAAAGATTTCCATCTTCTTGCCATTCTTTTGTGTCTAAAACACTATTTTCTTTTTCTAATTCTAATGTAATTGCTTTGCCTTCAACCTTAATTACCAATTTTTCTTTCATTTCAAATTTCTACCGACTTATATTACTTTATTATTATACATTTTTTTCGAAATAATGAAAAGCAAAAAAAAGAATTTATCCAAAAAAATCATATTTGCGATTCAATCTGCCAATTCCAAGCACTGTCAATTCATCACCCCTATTGATAAAATATTTATTAAATTTATTTGCATTTTCCTCCTCTTCTTTGGTAATTTTATTTTTAAGAGAGACTAAAATATCTAGAGTTCCAAACATTTGTTTTGATATATTCTTATTTTAAGTTAAAGTATTCATCCAAAATCTTAATCGCTCCTAGAAAAGCTTTTCCTCGGTGATTCATATTTGTCAATTCCTCTGGGTCAAATTCGGCATTGGTTTTTTTGAAATTGGAATCTTCTGACAAAAATATTGGTGCATATCCGAAAGATTTGCTACCACGTGGCTCCTTTGCTATCCTTCCCTGCCATTTTCCAGAAACAGTTTCAACGAAATTTGTTTCCGGGTCATAGATAGCAACTGTACAATTATAATAACATTCTCGCTTTTCCTTTGGAACATTTATCATTTCTTTTAGTAGCTTTTCATAATTGGCAATATCAGTTCCTTCGTTGGAATATCTCGCAGAATACACACCAGGGTCTCCATCAAGAGCGTCCACACAAAGACCAGAATCATCTGCAAGAGTTAGTATTCCTAGTTTTTCTCCCACAACAATTGCTTTTATCAATGCATTTCCTTCAAAAGTTTTGGCATTTTCTAGGATTTTTGTATCCCCTAATTGTTCCGTGAATTCACTAAGAAACCTCGGCACAAAACTAGTGTTTGCAAAAATTCTTTTAAGCTCTTCAATCTTGCCATTGTTTTCAGTGGCTATTACTATTTCTTTTTTATGATTTGGCATATCTTAGGCTTTATATTTATTTATGAAATTTTATTTCTCAATCTTTTTCCTTTGCCATTCCTACTCCAACATTCGTGGGGTAAACATCAGCAGGAATCCAGACTGTGCCAGCGGTTTGGTGTTTGAGTTTTCTCAAATTTTGAATTTCTAATTTTGAAAATTAGTTTTTTATTTATTAACTAATTGAAAATTATAAATTAAATCAGTCACACTAAAAACAAAAAACCCCTGCGTCCCTCTTCAAAAAGGGAAAGTACCTCAAGTCAAACACTAAATACAACCAAACAACTTACTTCCTCCTCCAATCCTTAATCTCTAAAACTCCTCTCCCCTTATCCTCAACAGTTAATTTTTGCTTAGCCTTCCAACTATATTTTTCAATAATTTCTTTTGGGATTGTAATACTGTAGCTGTATTTACTGGCCTTTTTCAGTTTGTGGATATTTTTTTCCATTTATTTTGTTTTATTTTTTAGAGGTATCTATAGAAGCCTCTATAGTAGCTTCTATTTTAATTTAGCATAATTGGGTCACTTAAACAAAAACTCCCCTTCTAGGGAGTTTTTTAATTGGAGCGAGCGACCGGAATCGAACCGGCGTCACCAGCTTGGAAGGCTGGGGTAATAACCATTATACGACGCTCGCTTTTTCAAATTTCATCTTAACAATATATAGATTACTCCAAAGGGACTAAAAAGTCAAACCTTGTAAAATACAACGACAAAAGAAAAAAGGTCTTTCCATATCGATGGAAAGACCTTTTTACAAGTTTTTGCAAGATCCCTAATCTCACTTTAGAATTTGTGGTTTACCAGGCCACTTATTCGGGAAATTTCACAACCCCCTTTAACCGACCAATAATGGAACATATCCTATCAAGCCAGAAATTAGAAGAAAATGAAATGTACTTGCCACCCCCAGTCTCCCAAGATCTTTTGGGTTGATTTTAAGACCAGACTGAATGATCCCAAGAACTCTATGGTCTCAGCATACACACCTCCCTTTCAAAGGTTTATAATAAAAAAATTACTATTTTAAATAAAGCATATTTAATCTTTTTTGTCAAGTATAACTCAAAATAAAAAACAGCCTTTCGACTGTTTTTTATCTGAAGTAGAATATTTATTACTTCTAGAATCCTTCATAATCCCTCATCACCAACTGTGCTTCAATTTGTTTGATTGTTTCAATTACCACAGAGACAACGATCAATATTCCTGTACCTCCTACTGTTAGCGTTTTCATCCCTGTTGCTCCTTGAACAATAAAAGGAAGAACTGCTACCAAACCAAGAAAAATTGCTCCCGATGTTGTAACTCTATTCACAATATAATTCAAGTACTCCATCGTTGGAACACCTGGTCGAATTCCTGGTACGAAACCTCCTTGTCTTTGAAGATTTTCAGAAATATTTTTTGGATCAAATGTTACAGATGTGTAAAAGAAAGTAAACGCTACGACCAAAAAGAAATATGCAACTCCATAAAAAGTTTGATTAGCAAATAAATCAGCTATCCAACTAGCAACACTTTTAACTGCTTCATTGTTAATCTGCAAAAGCAAATTAGCAATCATCCCTGGGAATATCATAATCGACATTGCAAAGATAATTGGGATTACGCCAGCCTGATTAACTCTCAAAGGCAAACTGCTCTTCGATGAACCACTTGCAGTTCCTGCTCTAGTTCTTCTTGCAAAAGAAACCGGGATATCCCTTTGACCCTCATTAACAATAACAATTCCCACAACGGTCGCAATTGAAATCACAAGAAATGAGAAATAAGTTAAAATAAGAGAAGGATCCCAAGTTGCAATTAACTGTTGAATAGAACTTGGAAGCGCAGAGACGATTCCCGCAAAAATCAACAATGAGACACCATTACCGAGCCCTTTTTCTGTTATCAATTCTCCTAACCACATCAAGAAAACTGTTCCAGCAGTTGCTGTCATAATAATCGTAACATAATTCATTGGTGTTAAATTTCCAATAATTCCTTGCGAACGGAAAAGGGATATCATCGCAAACACCTGCAAAATAGCAAAAGGGACTGTTAAATATCTTGTCCAAGAATTATATTTCTGTCTTCCAGCCTCACCCTCTTCTTTCTGTAATTGCTCTAATTTAGGGAAAATCATCGTCATTACCTGCATCACAATTGATGCTGTAATATAAGGACCAACTCCAAGCATCACAATGGAAATATTTTTCAGACCACCTCCCGAAAACATATCGAGCATACCAAAAAGCTGATTGCCTTCAAAAAAGGCCTTCAGCTGACTAGTATCAACACCAGGAATAGGCACATTAGCTGCAAGTCTATAAACAATAAGAATTGCTAAAATAAAAAATATTTTATTTCGTAGCTCTTTTATTTTAAATATTTGCTTAACTTTTTCCAACATTTGTTTTTTTCTAGTGTTATATAAAATATTTAGTGATTGTGTATATCAAAAAACTAAATATTACGCTACACTTCCACCAGCTTTTTCAATTTTTTCTTTCACTGTAGCTGAAAAAGCGACATCTTTCAAAGACACTTTTTTGGAAATTTCACCCACTGAAAGAATTTTCACAGGAAGTGATAATTTACTTATCAATCCTTTTTCTTTTAAAGATTCAGGAGTTATTTCTGCACCATTATCAAAATCTCTGTCAATTTCTTTTAAATTAACTATTTGCATTTCTGGTTTTAAGGATTTAAATCCTTTAAGTTTTTTTGTTTGTCTAACAATTGAAGAGCTTCCTCCAGAAAATGTTGCGGCTTGAGAATGTCCACTTCTGGATTTTTGCCCCTTCATTCCAGCACCACAATATGTTCCCTTTTTTCCACCGCGTGTTCTTTTTTTAGAACTTCTTTCCGCAGCTTTTAGATCATTAATTTGCATATCAAAATAGATTTAACCTTACTTAACTTCTGCTTTTTTCACAACTGTTTTTTTTACAGTTTTTGCAGCTTTCTTTTTAGTATCCTTTTCAACTTTAACACTTTCTTTAACAGCCTTTTCGGTCTCAGTTTTAGCAGAATTCACTTTGCTCTCAACTTTATTAACAACCTTTTTAGCAATAGATTTCTTCACCATCCCCTTTCCTATCATTTGCATTCCCAATTCTTCAAGAGCAGCCATTGTTGCCCGAGCAACATTGATTTTATTTGAAGAACCTAATGACTTTGCAACAATATCTTTTACTCCAGCAAGTTCAAAGACTGATCTCATTGCTCCTCCGGCAACGATTCCTCTTCCTTTTTTAGCTGGACGCATAATAATTTTTGCTGCACCAAATTTCTTTTTGATATCGAAAGCAATGGTTGAATTGGCTCTTTTCACTAAAATCATATTTTTCTTTGCAGCTGCAAATGCTTTCCCAATTGCAACTGAAACATCAGATCCTTTAGCTACTCCAAAACCAACTTTCCCCTTTCTGTCTCCGATAACAACAGAGGCTCTGAACGAAAATCTTCGTCCACCTTTAACTACACGAGTTACACGAGCAAGGTCGAGTAGTTTTTGTTCGAATTCAGGTTTCTCTCGTTTTTGGAATTTCTTCTTTCTACCTCGAGAAAACTTCTTATTTCCTTTATCTTGTTGTGTTGTTGCCATATCACAAAAAATCAATAACAATTAATAACTTAAAATTTCAATCCTCCTTCACGAGCTCCTTCGGCAAAAGCCTTAATTTTCCCGTGATATAGGTATCCGCTTCTATCGAAAACGACTGATTCGATTTTTGCCTTTTTTGCCTTAGTTGCAACCAATTTTCCAAGCTCAGTAGCAACCTTAACGCTAAATTCTTTTTTCTTCAATTCTCTTGTGTCTGCAGCCGCCAATGTCTTTCCCTCAACATCATCAATAATTTGAGCACTTAACATTGTAAGACTCCTAAAAACACTTAATCTTGGCATACTTGCTGTTCCAGAAATCTTAGAACGAATTCTTCGCTTCCTGTGAACGCGTATCTGATTCTTACTTTTTTTCATAAAATATTTAGATTATACCTCTATTTACTAGCTACTAGCAGTAGCACGCTTTCCTTCTTTTTTAACAAAAGTCTCGCCAATATACCTAAATCCTTTACCTTTGTAAGGTTCGACTTTTTTAAGAGATCTAACTTCTGCTGTAAATTGTCCAACAACTTGTTTGTCAATTCCTTCAACAGTCATTATATTTTTTTCAATCGTAACTGTTAAACCTTCTGGAATTTGAAGTTCAATAGGATGAGAGAACCCAAGGTTTAAAACCAATTTTTTCCCTTGTAGAGTCATTTTATAACCAACTCCATGAAGTTCTAATCCTTTTTTAAATCCTTCCGAAACACCTAGTACCAGATTTTGAATTCTTGACCTAGTTGTTCCCCAAAGTGCAGGGGCAGCTTTAGTTCTTCCAATTTTTGTAACAGCGATTTCATTGTCCTTTACTCCAACCTCGACTTCATAGCTTGTCTCAAAAGACAACTCCCCTTTTGGACCTTTAACCTTTACGGTTTTGTCCTCAAGAGTTACTGTTACGCCACTAGGTATAGAAATAGGTTTTTTTCCAATTCTTGACATCCTCTTTAACTATTTAACATTTTATACAAAATTCTACCAACTTGAGCGTCTAACGCCAGGAACACATCCCTTAACAGCGAGCTCTCGAAAACAAATTCTACAAAGACCAAATTGTCTCATATATCCATGCTTTCGTCCACATTTCCAACATCTATTTACAATACGGCTGGAAAACTTTGGCTTTTTTTGCGCTCTTGCTATAACTGATTTTTTTGCCATATTTTCGTTATATTTATTCTACCAATTTATAAAAATTACCAAACCTTACAGATAAATTCTCCTCCCAAATTCTCCTTTCTTGCACTCTTATCTGTCATAATCCCTTTTGATGTAGAAATAAATGCAACACCAAAATTATTCTTAACTCTTGGAAGATCTTTGCTTCCAATATAGATTCTCTGTCCTTGTTTACTAACTCGACTAATTCCTTTAATAGCAGGTACTAATCCGAAATATTTCAATTTTAATCGAAGATATTTTTTATTTCCTTCAGAAAAAATTGAAACTTCTTCAATATATTCATTGCTATATAATGCCCTTGCTAATGCAAGCTTAAACTTTGAACAGGGCATTGACACATCAGCATTTCCAGCCATTTGTGCATTCCTGATTCTAGTGAGCATATCTGAAACTTGATCAAAACTCATATGATATATTTACTAATATTTATCTTATCTACTCTATTTTTCCTGAATTGGAAAACCTAGTAATTTAAACAATTCAATTCCTTCATCTCGACCACTTGTTGAAGAAGTGATATTAACTTGCAATCCAAAGGTTGTAGTTATATCGTCAGTTGAAATCTCTGGAAAAATCAATTGTTCTTTAATTCCATAATTGAAATTTCCTTGATTATCAAAATTCTCTCTCTTTATCCCCTGAAAGTCCTTCATTCTTGGAATTGTAGCATTAATAAGCTTATTAACAAAATCCCACATTCTCTTTCCTCTCAAGGTAACATTAACTCCAACTTCTTGGTTTTCTCTGATTTTAAAACCAGCGATAGCCTTTCTAGCTTTTGTTAACATTGGCTTTTGACCTGTAATCAATCTCAAATCACGAATTACATCTTCTTTGAAATTTTGATTATTAGCCGCTTTTGACAATCCAACATTTATTGAAACTTTGGTAATCTTGGGAATTGCCATTACATTGTCATAACCAAACTTTTCCATAAGCTTTGGTGCAACCTCTTTTATATATTTTTCTTCTAATACATTCTTTTTCATATATCTTCAAAAACTGATGGGTTAAGTATATTTAAATTTCTTACTAAATTTCAGCTTCACATTTTTTACAAATTCTAACCATCTTGTCGCCGACTTTTTTCTTTCCTACCCTTGTCGGTTTTCCACATTTAGAACAAACTAATTGCACATTTGAGATGCCAATTGGCAATTCAACAGCAATTCTCTCGCCTGGTGTTGCTCCTTTTGCTTTGTTGTGTTTTTTAACAACATTAATCTTTTCAACAACAACTTTTCCTTCGGCAGGAAGCGCTTTTGTAACTTTTCCAGTTTTTCCGCGATCTTTACCGCTCAAAACTTTAATCTTATCACCTTTTCTAATATTCATTGCTTTAAAACTATTTTTTACTTTTAATTAGTAAACTTCTTCTGCCAAAGAAACAATCTTCATAAATCCTCGGTCTCGAACCTCTCTTGCAATTGGTCCAAAAACGCGTGTCCCCTTAGGTTCTGTTCCATCTAGTATAACCGCTGCATTTTCGTCAAATTTAATAGTCGACCCATCTTTTCTCTGAATCGCTTTCTTTTGTCTAACGATAACAGCCTTTACAACCTCTTTTTTCTTCACTGATCCACGAGGCTCTGATTCCTTTACAGAAGCTACGATAATATCTCCAACATAAGCATACCGTCTCTTAGATCCACCAAGAACCTTGAAACATTCAATCACTTTTGCTCCTGAATTATCTGCAACTTTCAATTTTGACTCTGCTTGTATCATTGTCTATATAATAACTTAATTAAACTCTAAAGTTTGAGAAAAGCTTATTTGTTCTCCACTTTCCCAATAACTGTCCACTTCTTATTCTTGCTAATTGGATGACATTCTTTAAAATAAACAACATCCCCAATTTTATATTCATTTTTTTCATCATGAATACTAAATTTACTTGAAGACTTATATTTCTTCACATATTTCTTGTGAGTCTTCAGAGTAACAACCTCTACCACAATGGTCTTGTCACCAGCAATGCTAACGACAGTCCCTTTTTGCTTCTTGATTGTCTCTTTCTCTTTATTATCCTTATTCATAAAATTTCTTGGGTCTAAACTATTTATTATGAAGAATTGTCATAATTCTTGCGATATCCTTTGTTAATTTTTTGATTCCGCTAGAATCTCGAAGTTGTCTTGAATTCAAATCGAAACGAGCTTGCATAAGCTTTGCTCGAGAATCTTTCAATTCTGTCTCAAGTTCTTCTTTGTTTTTCTCCCTGATTTCCTTTGCTTTCATATTATTATGGAAAAGTTATCAATTATCTATTTACTTGTGATAAATTTAGTTTTCACACTCAATTTATCTGAACCCAATCTCAAAGCTCTTCTTGCGATTGCTTCATCAACTCCATCCATCTCAAACAAAACTCTTCCTGGCTTTATCTTGGCTACAAAATGATCTGGGGAACCCTTACCTTTACCCATAGGAACTTCAGCTCCTTTTTTTGTCATTGAGTGATCTGGGAAAATTCTAATCCAAATCTTACCCCCTCTTTGTACATATCTTGTAATAGCTCGTCGTGCAGCTTCAATCTCTCGTGAGTTAATTGCTCCATAGTCAAGTGACTGGATTCCATATTTTCCAAATGAAACCTCTGCTCCTTTTTTGGCATCTCCTTTGAGTTTTCCACCTCTGTGAACCTTTCTATGTTTTACTTTCTTAGGCATTAACATATGTCCGTTGTGAAATCATTATAAATTATTCTAACTAAACCTGTTCTAATTATCTATGGCTTGGCTTTCGCTCTTGTCTTTCCCGTCTTTTTCCTTGTTCTTGCTCAAGCTGTTCTTTCTTATTTAGCCAAACCTTAACACCAATTGCTCCATATGTAGTTCTTGCAGTTGCTGGTGCATAGTCAATATTTGCTCTCAATGTGTGAAGTGGGATATTTCCTTTTGATAACCACTCTACTCTTGACATTTCAGCTCCGCCCAATCTTCCAGAAAGTTGGATTTTAATTCCAAAAACATTTCTGTTTTGCATCACCTTATCAAGCATCATCTTCATCACTCTTCTGAATGCTACTCGTTTTTCAATTTGAAATGCTGCGTCATTTGCTAATAGTTGAGCATCTTCCTCAATTGATCTAACCTCAATAATATCAATTTGGACTTGCAATTTTTCCTTGAAAAGAAATTTTCTCTCAAGTTGTTGTCGCAATTCTTCAAGTCCCTTTCCTCCTCGTCCAATAATAACACCTGGTCGATTTGTTCTGATAATCATTCTGAGTTTTGCAACACTTCTTTCGATGTCAACGCTAGAAATTGCCGCGTGCTTGAAGTTTGTCAAAACATATTCTCTAATAAGCGTATCTTTCTCAAGATTCGCCCCATAACCTTTGTTGCTGTACCAACGAGAGCTCCAAGTTTTATTTATTCCGATTCGGAATCCTCGTGGATCTACTTTCTGTCCCATATTTGAAAAAAATTAGAAATTACAATTTATCTTATTTATCTGTCTTCTCGCTTACTTCGGCCTTTTTTGATTTCGCCTCTACTTTAAGCGATTCTTTCTTTTCAACTTTTTTCCCCTCCGTTACCTCACTTTTGTCAACGACCTTTTTAGCTACTTTCTTTGCAACAGTTTTTTCTTCTTTTGCTTTTTCCTCTAATGTAATAATGATATCACATGTTCGCTTTAGAATTTTTGCTGCTCGTCCATATGCTCTTGGTCTCCAACGCTTCATTGTCTTCCCTTCTTCGGCAAGAATGTTTTCTACAAACAAATCAGCTTTATTCAATTTGAAATTATTTGTAGCATTTGCAATAGCGCTCGCAAGAAGTTTCTTGATATCCAATGCATCACCTCTCTTTGAGTATTCTAATTGCAAAAGCGCCTCTGTGGCGTCCAGCCCCTTGATAACAGGAAAAATTTCCCGTACTTTTTGAGCTGATCGTCTATATCTGTTGAGTCGTGCCTGAACTTTCATCACTTATATTAAATTAATCGTATTACTTAGCTTTTGCCGCTTTTGCAGCATCGATTTCTTTCATTTTTCTAGCTTGGTCAAGATCTTTCTGAATCTTTCCACCATGACGGCTGAATGTTCTTGTTGGAGAAAATTCCCCAAGTTTGTGCCCAACCATATCTTCTACAATTCTAACCGCGGTGTGCATTCTTCCGTTGTGAATTCCGAATGTATATCCCACCATCTCAGGGACGATAGTTGCACTGCGTGACCAGGTCTTAATAACTTCTTTTCCTCCTGGTTTCAAGTCCTTGATTTTACTTAGCAATTTTTCATCCACAAATGGTCCTTTTTTCAGTGAGCGAGCCATAATTTATTGTAACTAATTCTTAAATCGTGCTTATTTCTTTCTTCTCTTGACAATATATTTGTCAGAAGCAATATTCTTTCTTCTTGTTTTCTTTCCTAGTGCGTGTCTTCCCCATGGAGTCTTAGGATATTTCATACCCACACCTTGTCTTCCTTCTCCTCCTCCATGTGGATGATCAACTGGATTCATTGCAGAACCTCGAACCTTTGGTCTCTTTCCAATATGTCGAGATTTTCCAGCTTTTCCAATCTTCACACTTGCGTGTTCAAAATTACTAATTCTTCCGAGTGTTGCATAACAATCTTCTCTCACCATTCTGATTTCACCTGATGGGAGTTTTAATGTTGCCATTCCTGCATCGATAGCTTGCAAAATTACTTGAGCTCCAGCGCTTCTAGCCATTTGAGCTCCTTTTCCTGGCACCATTTCTACATTACAAACGCCTGTTCCAGTTGGAATGTTTTTCAACATAACTCTGTTTCCTTCTCTGATTGGAGCATTTGCATCCATAAGTATCTCATCTCCAGCTTTCATATTCTGAGTTGCGATGATATATCTTTTTTCACCATCAGCATAACAGATAAGTGCAATCCCTGCTGTTCGATTTGGATCTTTTTCAATTGCTGTAATCTTTCCAGGAATTCCTGCTTTTGTTACTTTGAAATCAATCTCTCGATAGATTCTTCTTGCACCACCTCCTCTGTTTCTAACAGATATTTTTCCATGTGATCTTCCAGAATGTTTTTTAATTGACTTTGTTAGAGCCTTTTCTGGTTTCTTGTCGGTCAAATTATCAGGTTTTAATACTGACATATTTCGTCGACCGGCTGTATTTCTTTTGTAAACTTTAACTGCCATAATCCTATTTTAATTCAATCCAAATTATTGATAAACCTATTTAGCTTCTTTAAACAATTCAATGCTCTGACCTTTCTTTATTGTTACAATCGCTTTTTTAAAAGCTTTTGTTTGCCCAGAGTGTCCTCTAAATTTCTTATTTTGCTTCTTGTAATTAATAATGTTAACAGCGATGACATCTGTTCCATATAGCGCTGTAATTGCTTTTGAAACTTCACTCTTATTAGCACTCAAACTTACTTCAAAAACATATTTCCCTTCAGCCTGCTTATTCATTGTATCCTCAGAAATTCTTGGTCTTTTCATAACTCTGTTTACCAATTCTGCTTGAACAGCTGTAAGTTTTCTCTGAGGCTTTGACTTCTTGTCCTTCTTCTCAGTCTTTTCGGCTTTAACTAGAGTTTTTTTGGCAGCTGCTCTTTGATTTGCTGCTTTTTGCTCTTCTTCCTTTTTATTCCAAAATGCTGACATAATTGTTACCTTTCTTGATTAAATAATCTATATAAACTTATTTTTTCTCTAATTTACTCTTTTCTACTTTAGCTTCCACTGGAGCTTTCTCCTCTTCAATTGCCCCTAAACATCTTGATTCTAAAACTTCAATTCCTTTTTTACTAACGAGTAGGAATTTATTGTTTAGAATATTCACAACATTTAAGTTTGAAACTAGAGTGTTTGTGATTTGCTCCAAATTCCTGCTTGCAAGAACTGTTTGCTTTTCTTCATCAACGAAAGCCATTACTGCTTTCTTATTAATTCCGAGCGCCTTCATCACCTCTGCAAATGACTTTGTTTTATTGTCTTTCATTTTCAGTTCATCAACAATGATGATTTCTCCATCTGCAAGTTTTCCAGAGAGTGCCATACAAAAAGCTTTTTTAGCAACTTTCTTGTTTATTTTTTGCTTGTAATTCTTTTCATTTGATGGACCGAATACAACTCCACCTTTTCTCCAAATTGAATTTCGAACAGACCCAGTTCTCGCTCGTCCAGTTCCTTTTTGTTTCCAAGGTTTCTTTGTTGAACCAGCTCTATCAGAAATTGTTTTAGTATGTGCTGTTGACTGTCTCTTGTTTGCGTTTTGCGCAATATATACACCATGAAGAAGTTCTTCGTTTATCACAACACCAAAAACATCTTGATTCAATGTGATATCTCCAACTTTCTCACCTTGTAAATTTTTTACCTCTACTTTCATCTTAGAAAAAAATCTTAATTTACTTAATTACTACCTCAACGATACCTCCGTTATTCCCAGGAATAGAACCCTTAATAGCGATAATATTTTTCTCTGGATCAATTAATGAAATTTTCATTCCTTTAACTGTAACATTTTCAGAACCTGAACGGCCTGCCATTTTCTTTCCCTTAAAAACTCTCTCAGGAAAAGCACTACCGATTGATCCAGGAGATCTTTCGTCGTGTCTGTGTCCATGAGATGCTGGTGAACCAGCAAAGTTCCATTTCTTCACAACACCTTCCTGCCCTTTACCTTTTGAAACGCCTGTAATCTCAACTTCTTGCCCAACTTCAAATTGATCAATTCCAAGTTCTTGTGCTAATTGATATTCAGCTGCTGAACTTAATCTGAATTCTCTCTTTGTTGTATATATATCTTTCTTCAATTTGTCAGTTTTCTTTTGATCGAACAAACCAACCTGCACAGAACTATATCCGTCCTTCTCTTCTGTTCTTATCAGAGTAACAACATTCTTTGGAACTTCCAAAAGAGTTACATTGTCAGCAATTGCTTCATTGTAAATTGTTGTCATTCCCAATTTTCTTGCTAGTAAAAATTTCATATCTTGTCTTGTATAATCTTGTATAAATTAAAAACCGAATGTTTTTATTTAAGTGGATCCCTTTACTTAATTAAGCATCCACCAGAATAAAAAAATCCGGTTTGTTGCTAATCAAGTATCCCGAGGGACTTTAATTAGTTAATTTCTCTTGTATATAATTGTCAATTCACTATCACTTGTATCGAAATGGCTTTATTTTAGTATAAATCGAAGCGAAGCTGAGTATTTGTGCGATTAGGTATTGCTATATCTTAAGCGCAAAACGCAAGCTTCAACGAAGAGTTACTTTAAAATCAAGTTATTTCAATTACATTTTAATCTCAATTCCCACACCAGCTGGCAAATCCATATTAGTCAAACTTTCAATCGTATTACTTGAAGGTTCAAGGATGTCAATCATTCTCTTATGAGTTCTGATTTCGAATTGGTCTCGACTCCTCTTATTGACGAATGTTGATTTATTCACTGTAATTTTCTTTATCTCCGTAGGAAGTGGGACTGGACCAATAACCTTAGCACCTGTTCTTTGAGCGGTATCAACAATCTGTCTTGCAGATAAATCAATCACTTTGTGATCATATGCTTTGATCTTAATTCTAATCCGTGTCTTTTCTTCTTTCTTTGTGTTGTCCTTTGCCATGAATGTAAAACGAACAATTGTTAAATTTTATAAAACTCAAATCTCTAAACTGGATTTAACTTTTGACTATCTCTTTTCTATTATAAGCGATAATCAAAAAATAGCGCTTAATGGATAGCTCTAGCAACAATACACTACAAAATTCATTCCGTCAAGCTTGTGCTATTTGACGAATTTTAAAATTTCCACTTGTGTAAGGTGTTGTTTGTGTCCAATCTTCTTTAAATACCTTTTTTTAGGTCTGTGCTTGATTGTTGTGACTTTTTTTGCTCGAAGCTGTTCGACAATTTCTGCCTCAACTTTAGCCCCTTTAAGTTCTTCACCAACTTTCACTTCTTTTTCATCACCCATAAACAATACTTCATCAAAAGTGAATTTTTTTCCACTTTCTCCTTCGATTTTTTCGACTGTGATGATGTCTCCTTCTTCGATCTTGTATTGTTTTCCGCCTGTTTTTATAATTGCGATCATTTGTATCAAAACAAAAAATTAAACTTATGTGTCAAGGACTAATTTAAATGCAAAACCAGTCTCTTGGGAAACTTTGTCCATCCTAACAGGGATTTTTATTTTCGTCAATAGAGTCAGTAAAAATCAATTTTTCAAAGCCCGCAATAATAGTAATTTTATCTAAAATTAACTGCCCCACCATTATAGTCCAACTTAATTTGCTCTTCTGTTAAAGCATAGTTGTAGATTTTTACATCGTCGATTAAGCCTTTATATTCTTCCCACCAAGTATCTGGACTATCTCCAATCCATATATCTTGATCATTAAAATCCCAAGGGTTATCATTAGATATTTCTAATTCTAGCTTACCATCAATGTAAAGCTTATTATTAAAACCATCAGATTTTCCGAAAACTAAAATTGCATTATGCCAAGAATTATCAATAACTGGAGTTATACTTTCATTATAAGACAAAACACCTATAGTATCATTTTTTATACCAAAATAAAACTTACCGGTTGTTTTTTTTATGCCTAAATTAATTCCATTTAAGCTACTGGTTGTGCTGTGTCTAGATATTAAATTTGCAATATTGTCAAATGACCCACCATCCTCATTCCAATCCCCATTTGTCTTAAACCACAAACTTATTGTTGACATATTATCAAAAGATGGGTTGTTAGAAAAAACTGCATAATCATTCGTTCCATCAAAACTTAATGCCTTATCGTCTTTTCCAGCTACTCTATCAGTAGAAGGATCCATATTGGTCATTGTGCCGTTGTTTCCATTTCCACTGTGGTCATAAACTGTCACACCATCGACTTCATCCATTTTCCAATGAGCAATTGGCTTGCCCTTATTATAGTCCCAAGCAATTTGGGCGGGGGTACGAGCGTAGTCGTATATTTTTACATCATCCAGGGAACCATTGAAATATTCTTGATTAGATCTAGCTCCAATCCTATTGGTCCTAAAATCACTAGTAGTACCAAATGTACCAGTGCTTACTAGCATTCCATTTTTATAAAATGAAATATCTAAACCATTTCTTACATATGCATAATGATTCCAAGTATTTAAGTTATTGCTAGTTACTGCTGAATTAATTTGAGCTCCACCCGTAACACGATAAGACATACTAGTTGAATTTACAATAATTTGATCATCAGCATCACCAAGCATACCCAAAGCAGTCCCACTCGCAACTGGATTTGCCCAAAACTCAAAAGTATTAGTCTGATCACCCACGAAAGCATTGCTTAAATCAACTGCATTATTTATTCCGTTAAAATCCAAAGCACCACCAATCTTACCCACGGGATTCCAGGTTGCACCGCTAATTGTACCATTATTACCATTGCCACTTGTATCCTTAACTGTTCCTCCGCTCATTTCATCCATTTTCAATTCTAAAACAGGTTTGTCACATTTGGCTGTGTCTCCGGGGATGCAATAATCTTTATTAGCACCGGTCACTGCTGTGCCGTTATTATTTCTCGATTCATCATTACCCATCACCATTGACGAGGTGTCATTATAAAGGGTTCTTACTTCATCTTCGGAGAGAACATAATTATAAATTTTTGCCTCATCGATTTTTCCATTAAAAACTTCTGCACTGGCTATATTTGTCTTCATATTGCCAATTAATGGATACTGCCCAGTCGTTTCCCATGTACCAGTAGTTGTATCAGTCTCCCGCTTCTCAAGCTTACCGTCTATATAGATCGCTTCGCTATCCGCTCTCACATCACGGATCGCAACCACATGGTGCCAGGTGCCTGCGTCTATGGTCGTATCGGAAACAATCGAAGAGAGTCCGCTAGATGGTCCATAAGCAAACTCTATTTGACTAGAAGTATTAATCCGAAAGAGATAAAGGTTCCTTGAAACCGGATAGTCACCATCCTTTTCATCATTATCGTCATATCGAATAATGTTCTGATGATTACTTGAGCCATTCGTCTTAATCCAAGCAGAAAATGACATCGATTCAGATTGACTCATTCGTAGTGACTCAATATCTTCCAATCGTATATAATCATCCATTCCATCAAACTCAACTGCTCCACCTTTCTTACCACCTTTGTCCCACATTGCTGTGGTGGTTGTGTTAGTGCCGGTGGCTCCAGAAACTAGTGTTCCGTTGTTATTGTTACCACTTTTATCATAGGCAGTTGATCCTTGACCTTCATTGAAACTCAAATCAAGCACTGGTTTT
>JBFHFF010000006.1:0-86655 GCA_041583775.1 Candidatus Moraniibacteriota bacterium | reverse complement strand
TGTCGTTCCTGACAAATCCAATAATGTCCCAGAAACTCCGATTATTTCTTGTTTATTATTAAAAGTATTCCAGTCAATTGCGGAAAGGGCACCGTTAGTTGTGGCGGAGGAAAGTGCTAAGGAAAGTTCTTGTGAGCCATCCACTGACAATCCGTTATCAGTAGCATTAACAGAAAGTGCTTCATGATCATGTAATGTTGGTTCTGTATCACAAACCAGTCCATTAGAGGAGCTGTATACACAAAGTTTCCCATCAATTAAAGAGCCTTCTCTCAATGAAATGGTATCTCCACTTAGACTTAAAAGTGAGCCACCGGTCGTTAAATCAATCTCATCCATCGAATGAGTGTGTGACACATCAGCTTTGTTATCCAATTCGCTAATTGAAAATAGATTTGAATCTATTTTTCCATCAGATCCCAAAACAACTATATTACCAGCAGAACTCCCAGTAACAGAACCATTTAGGGAAAGAGCACTATTTGCTGTTAAGGAATTAATTGAATTTCTTGCGAGAGGAACTGAAGCAATTCTCTTCCTTGGAACCATCTCGCTATCCTCTCCAATTCTAATTCCCAAAAAGTATTGTCTCTCTGCAAAATTTATAGATGTTGGCAAAGAATTTTGTTCACCAAGATATGCTTTCAAAAGACCGTTATATACAGTAATTGTTCTTGTCTCCTCCCAAACTCTTGTATCTGTTTCCGAAGGATAGGTATCGGTAACTTCTCTGTCTACCAAATATAATGCAAATCTAACCTCATAATCCCCATTGGGAATCATTTCATTATTTGCATTAAGAAGATAGGCTGAAACATCTAAATTTCCATTGGTCTGAGCTTTCGTAGAAGACATTAAAGAAAATAAGGAACACAAAACAACCACAACAATGAACGTTGCGTATGCAATGAACGAAAATAAATTGTTTTTATTTCTAAATATCTTCACTTACTCTTTTTTCTTTTTTTTATTTTTTCGAACCTT
The DNA here is from genome assembly GCA_041583775.1 of Candidatus Moraniibacteriota bacterium. GTDB lineage: Bacteria > Patescibacteriota > Minisyncoccia > Moranbacterales > DUUL01 > UBA2772. The sequence continues at coordinate 85,671 of JBFHFF010000006.1, read as the reverse complement.
CAGAATATTATAAAACGTGTATGGCATTTTGGCTTTATTTTTCTGATGATTTGTCCTGCATTTTAGCTTTATTTTTAATAATTATTTATATTTTTTTCCTTATTTCTATTTTTCAATTGCCCAACTAAACACATCCGAAAATGCCCCAAATAATAAATCTACAAGAGAAACTTTCGGCGCTCCAGTATAAAAAGCAAACTCCTTTGAATCAAATTCATTATTCCACCTGTCATTAGCTTTAATTCTATACGAATAAGCTGATGAATAATCCAAACCAGACAAAACTACGCTGTGTGCAAATCCGTAGCTATCTTCTTTTACAGTCTCCTTTGAACTATTTAAATCTTTTCCATAGTCTATAGTTGAAATTGCGGGTTTATTTGTTTTCCAAGAAACAACCAATTTAACATCCTCTTGATCCCTCGTTGTCAAAAGCTCGCTTATCACATCTTCAATTTGTAAATTTCTATTTTGTGAGTCATCAAGTGGAATTGTTATGTCTCCACCAAAAGTGACTTGTTTTATTTGATAATTTTCGCTCTTCGAAACTGGCTCTTTAGAATTATTAGCCTCAGTTACTTCACCTAAAACAACAGTTTTAAGGCTTATTGGTCTAGGATAGCTAGCTCCCATCTCCATCGAATTGCTATTTGTTTCTTTATATCTATTGTAGAAATTTTCTGTAAATGAAATTCCAAAAACTAAAACAATGAAGATAACAAAAACCTCAACGATAGCAACAAATGCTCCGCTGAAAAACTTTCTGTTTCCCTTTTGTTTTTTTTGAAATGCCATACAAAAAAATTGGTATCTTTAACTTGAACTAAGTATAACATTTTTTCATTTTCCAAGCAACACTTTTTTAGATACACAAGTACTAAATTTTAAACAAAAAAAGCCTTAAAAATAGCATTAAATTATGTTACAAAAATTAAAGAAAAAAGTCTTTCCAAATAAAATACTTGGAAAGACTAAAATCAAAAAATTGTCAAATTTTTATATAAAATCAAGCCTAATAATCCCGGAGTTTTTGAATTCCTTTTTGTTCCCTAATTTTCTCAAGTGCCTTAGCTTCAATCTGACGAATTCTTTCACGCGTTACACCAAACTCCTGTCCAACTTCTTCCAGGGTATGAGTAACACCATCCTCTAAACCAAAACGAATCTGCAAAATTTTCTGCTCTCTGGGAGTAAGATCTTCCAAAACTTCATTAATATGGTTTTTTAATAATGTTCTGGCTGCTTCTTGATTAGGCATTATCGACTCAGTATCTTCAATGAAGTCACCTAACACACTTTCGTTATCACCATTACCAACTGATGATTCCAAAGAAACCGTATCTTGTGAAATTTTCATAATATGCCTAACCTTATCAACTTCAATATCCATTTCAGTTGCAATTTCTTCTGGCAAAGGTTCTCTTCCCAGCTCTTGAACAAGCCTTCTTACTACTTGGATATACTTATTAATCGTCTCAACCATATGAACTGGAATTCTAATCGTTCTTGATTGATCAGCAATTGCACGCGTAATTGCTTGTCTAATCCACCAAGTTGCATATGTCGAAAACTTATATCCGCGTCGATAATCAAATTTTTCAACAGCCCTAAAAAGGCCAATGTTACCCTCTTGAATTAAATCTAAAAGTGAAAGATTGTGACTCCTTCCTACATATTTTTTAGCAATCGAAACAACAAGCCTAAGATTGGCTTCCGTTAATCTCTTTTTTGCTGATTGATCACCCTTTTCAATTCTTTTCGCAAGAGAAACTTCCTCATCAGCACTTAACAACGCCACCCTTCCGATCTCTCGCAAATACATCTGCACAGAGTCTGAGGAATTACTTTGTGTCATTTGTCGTTGTTGAGCTTCTGCTTTTTTCTTCTTTTTTGGGTCCTCTTCAGTTTCCCGTTCAATTTCAGATTTTATAATATCTTCTGATGTTATCAATTTTATCCCTAGGTCTTCCAATTTATCATAAATTTCTTCCAAACCCTCAAGATTTTCTTCAACACTTCCCATTGAATGCAAAATTTCATCCTCCGTAATAAACCCTCTCTGCCTGCCCCTCTCGATCAGAACCTCCATCTCACTTAGATTCTCATTTGCATTTCTCATTTTCTGAGGCAATTTCTTTAATGGTGCTCTTTTTGCTTCCATCGCTTTTCTCTCTTTGGCAGACCTTGGCATTTTCCTAACAGTCTTTTTTGCCACTTTTATTGCTGGTCTTTCAGCATCATTAACACTTTTTGTCATATTACAATGAAAGTTAAAAGTAAATAAAACACAAACAAAGATCTTTAATGCTCAACTAAAATAATTAAAACTAAAAACCCTTCAACTCTTGTCTCCTTCTAGCTAGAGCTGTCCACTCTTGTTGTAGAATTTCTGCACTAGAATCATCATCTAACTCTTCCGCTTTTTGGATATCTTTTTTTATAAGACTCATTTTTCTGTCAATCGATTCCGTTTCGAGGGCAGCTACAATATTTCCCCATTCCAATTTTGGCTCAATTTCATTCTCAATAAATCCCTGCACCCTATCATGACTATATTTTATACGCAAAATAAATTTATTAAGCCGTTGACTTAATTCTTCATCAACCTCTTTCTTAAGAATTTTTTCAAAAATTAGTTTCCCTTCTTCACTCAACAACTCAATATCAAATATCATCGACTCTTTCGATAATTCGTTGGAAAATAAAGCAAACAAACCCAGGAATCTTTCCTCTAAAACAACTCCTTTGGGTTTATTTATTTTTTCCGTCGCATCCATTTGTCCTAATCGTTGACCATTCTCTTCATTTCTAGTATAACTAGAACTATCTTTTTTTAGAGTAACCTTTTCCAAAACATTAGTCAACACTTCCTCCTCAATGTCAATTTTGAGTGATAATTTCTTAATCCAATAACTTTGTTCTATTGGATCTGCTATATCTTTTATTATATTAAGAAGTTCTTTAGCAATTATTTTCTTTCCTCGAACATCATTCTGATCGTTTCTTGCCAAAGAATTTTTAAAAAAATACTGCATCACAGGAGTTGTTTTTTTTGAAAGCTTTTTCCACTTGGAAGTATCCTCTATAGCTAAATCTCCAATATCCTTAACTCCTTTAGGCAATAAAATTACCTCTACTTCCATCCCCTCTTGTAAACAAATTTGAATACTCCGTTCTGTTGCTTTTTGACCAGCCTCATCAGCATCCAAGCAAAGTTTAATATTTTTAGTAAATCTCTTCAAAATCCTAACTTGCTCCACTGATAGCGCTGTTCCGGAAATTGCAACAACATTCTTCACGCCAGCATAATGGGAAGCAATTACATCTACATTGCCCTCAACTACAATCACAGAATCTTCTTTACGGATCTCTGATTTACTTTGATACAGACCATATAAAACCCTACTTTTATCATAAACAATAGATTGTGGTGTATTTATATATTTTGCATTCTTCTCGTCATCCCCTGGCATAACTCTAGCAGAATAACCCACGACAGTTCCCGCCTCATTAATAACTGGAAACATTATTCTATTTCGGAATCTATCATAATCCTCACCACTATCCTTTGGAATAGATAATCCGGCCTCAGCAATTTCAGAATTCGAATAGCCCTTATTTTCAAGATAAATTATCATTCTGCGCCACTCATTGGGCGCATAACCAATACGAAAATCGGCAATTAATTGCTTATCTATTTTTCTCTTTTTTAAATATTCTCGAATCTGTTTACCAATTTCTGGATGTTTTAAGTATTTCGAATATATTTCAGTGGAAATCTCCAAAATTTCATTTGCTTTTTGTTTTTTTGTTTGATTTTCAATACCAACCCTACCTTGAAATTTTGGCAACTCAATATTCGCTTTTTCAGCCAGACGAACAAGTGCCTCTCGAAAACTCAGCCCTTCAATTTCCATCAAAAAAGAAAATATATCCCCACCCTTTTGACAACCAAAACAATACCAAAAATTTCTTTCGACATTTACCATAAAAGATGGTGTTTTTTCATTATGAAAAGGACAAAGTGCTTTGTGATTAACACCTGCTTTTTCTAATTTCACATATTCACCAACTAGTTCAGCGACTGTAATTCCTTCTTTTATTTTATCTTTTACATCCATTTGTTATTCTTTTTTGACTTCCTAATTCTTCATCCTTCACTTGTAAAATACACTAATTGTAATTTTTTATCAATATTTAAACCCAAATAAACAAAACCTTTCCTTAAAAATTTATAAATCCCTAAGTCTCAAGCTAATTAAGCTTGTAAATATTTTATCCAAGAACCAATCTACTCCCCAAACCTTTCATTGGCAATAGCAACAAGTTCTTCGTATTCATCAACAATACTGCTCTTTAAATTCTTTTTAAAAATTTTCAAAAGTTCCTTATGAAACCACATTGTGCTAGTTGCTTTTGGTTTTGGAGCATTAAATGTTTTCCACATATTTTCACCTTCGGTTTCATAAGCCTCTATAAATGCTTGTAAGTTTTGTATTTTATCAGCACAAGCCACTAATAATATATTTTGACTCGTTGATCTTTTCAGATTTTCAATATATTTATTTTTCCTATAAAGCCAGGTCTTTCTTGCTTTTGCATCACTATCGGATGGTTTTTTGTCTTCCGTTAAATACAAAACGATGTTTGTCACTTTATTTCCAAAATCTTTCCGTAAATCACTAACATTATACCCTTCTACATCCTCAAGAGTATCGTGCATAAATCCCGCAACAATAACATCTTCATCCTCAGTATAATTTGATAAAATAGCTCCAACACTATAAGGATGAACAATATATGGTGTTCTACCAGTTTTACGCATTTGCTTATTATGCAATTTAGCAGACTTATCAATAGCCTTCTGAATCTCCGGTGTTAATTTCATCTTTTTTGTTTATTTTTTATTTACAAATCCTTATAATTAAAAAACTTTAATCACTTAATGTTTTAATTATAATACCCAACAACAAACAAAGCAAAAAATGCCCTTAAATAAAAACTAATGTCAGGAATTTACTTTAGTAGTAAAAATCTTGCGCTAATACAAAGACTTGCGAACAAACCATGGCGGAGAGAGGGGGATTTGAACCCCCGGTACGCTTTTGGCGCACACACGCTTTCCAAGCGTGCTCCTTAAACCACTCGGACATCTCTCCAAAATATAGAAACAGGTTTCAAAAAACCTGTTTCTACTCTACACTATTTTATGTCATTTTATCAAGTATTTTAATAAACTAACTTAATTTCAAAACAAATACTTCAAAAAATATAAACTTTTATCAAAAAACAATTACCTAAGACCCCAAACCAATGTTGCCTTTCTTTTATCATCCTCATTCCTCGTTTTTAATCTAACATTCACACTTTCTTGTCGCAAAGCTGAAAATTTCAAACCATCATCAATACCTCCAGCATAAACAACCTTAGTTCGTTTTCTTGATTGCTTTGCTCGAAAAATCTTTTTTGCAAACTCTCCTATACTCCTCAAACTAACATCATTGTAAGAGGATGCTTCAGCTGCCTCAATAATTTTAGACATCGTCTCGACTGATTTTATCGGAAATTTTCCCACAGAAGACTCATTTGAAAGCATCACTGCATCAGCATTATCAATTACTGCGTTTGTAACATCAGAAATTTCAGCACGAGTTGGTCTAGCACTACTTACCATTGACGCCATCATTTGAGTAGCAACAATTACTGGTTTTCCCTTCTTACGACACTTTTTGATAATATCTTTTTGAAAAATAGTAACCTTTTCTTGAGGAATTTCAATCGCCAAATCACCTCTAGCAACCATAATACCATCTGACTCGTCAATAATCTCATCAATATTTCGCATTGCCTTCTTTCTTTCAATTTTCGAGATAATCCAAGGCATTCGCAGTGACTTCTTTCGCCCTCTACCCTCTTTCTTTTCTGTGTGTTTCTCCAACATCACTCTAATAACTCTTTTCAAATTTCTCAAGTCCTCTTTCGTTGAAACAAAAGAAACTCCAATCATATCAATGTCATGAGAAAGAATAACTTCCAAGTCTGCCAAATCCTTTGTTGTCAAAAAACCCAAATGACTTGAAATTGCAGGAATATTAACACCCTTATGCATTTTGACCTTACCGCCAATAAGAACCTTTGCAACACATCCATATTTTATAACTCGCAAAACCTCTAATTGAATCAACCCATCTTCAATAAAAATAATATCCCCCTTTTTTAAATACTCATAAAAACCTATCCAGTCCAAACTAAGATGTTTTTTATAGTTATCATTATGTGGATAATTTCCATCACCGATAAAAACAGAATCGCCTTCCTGAATATTGACAGTATTTTTATTAGAAATTCTTACTCTTGGACCTTGAATATCAGCTAAAATTCCAATTTTTCCTTTTATCTTTTTCTCAACTTGACGAATTCTTTTAATTGTTCGCAAATTCCATTCCAAGTCTCCATGAGAAAAGTTCATCCTACAAACATTCATTCCTACAGCAGTCATCTCTTTTAGAGTTTTTATTGTTTCAGAGGCAGGACCAATGGTAGCAACTATCTTTGTCTTCTTCATTTATTTTTATTTTTATTTTTATTTCAATTATATATTTTAGATATTTATCTTTTTTGCCAAATCTCCAACGATTGGCAAGTCTTCCATTTTTTCATCATTAACATTAAAAAGTCCCATAACCGAAAGTATAATGACTCCTGCATTAATAACATAACCTATTCCGATTGGAATTGTCATTCCACCAATAATCCATGCTATTAAAAGTATTAAGCCCTGCTTCGCATGAAATTGGGAAAATCTACTTTCCTTCCTCATTAACAGTGGAATTAGACATAGAAAACTTAGATAACTCAAAAAAGCAATATTTTTATTCTCTTTTATGTCTTTATTGCCGTTCTTTTCTTTATCAACAACCTCAGCCTCTTTTATTTTTTCATCTTTCATTTTTTTGCTCTTAATAATTATTTTTTAAATATTCAGTTCTCGTAACCTTCTGATTCTCTCATCTGTTGAGGGATGTGTTGCAAAAAAACTTGTGGCTTTTTTTGCTCTTTTCCCACGAAAAGGATTTGCAATATACATATGAGCAGTGGCTTTGTTGGCAACTGCCAATTCCCCTTGATATGAAGAAATTTTTTCTAACGCACTGGCCAGACCTTCAGGATAACGAGTTAGTAAAGCGCCATCAGCATCAGCCAAAAACTCTCTTTTCCTTGAAATGGCCATTTGCATCAAAGTCGCTGCTATGGGAGCTAAAATTGCAAAAACAATTGCCACCAGTAACATAACTATCTGAAGTTGATTGTTACCTTCATTGTCACGACTTTTTCCACCAAACCAAGTCCAATGCATAAACCAGTCTGCAAGTAAAGCAATAAAACCAACCAAAACTGTAATAACGGTGCTCAAAAGAATATCTCTATTCCCAATGTGCGAAAGTTCGTGCGCAATCACACCCTCCAATTCTTTCTTATTCAAACTTTCAACAATTCCCGTTGTTAATGCTACAACTGCATGCTCTGGATCACGCCCAGTTGCAAAAGCATTTGGAGCTGGATCTGCAATTAAATAAATTTTTGGAGTTGGCAATCCCGCCGTTATAGACAAGTTTTCCACTAATCGATAGATCTCTCTTTCATTCGGAGTTTTTCTTCCGATTTCTTGGGCTCCAGAAATTCCAAGAACAATCTTATCACTCCACCAATAACTTATGAAGTTCATACCAATAGCAAAAATAATAGCTCCATACAAAATTACAGGACTGTCCATTACCATCGAAAAAAACCAACCCACAAAAATAACAAAAATCAAAAAACCCACTAAATAAATCCAGGTCAGTCTTGTGTTTCTGTCCTTATGTGTATATAGAGTTGCCATAAAATTATCTTAATTCAAAAACTAAAACTTTACTTCAATATTTTCTTTTTCTTTTTCTGTGACCTCAAAGAAATCATAATCCTTAAAATTCAGCATTCCCGCAATTAAATTAGTTGGAAAAACTTGGACTTTAGTATTAAAATCACGCACATTTCCATTATAAAATCTTCGAGAAGCTTGAATTTTATCCTCAGTATCAGTTAACTCTCTCTGTAACTCCAAAAAATTCTGATTAGCTTTTAAGTCTGGATAGTTCTCAGACACAGCAAAAAGAGATTTTAAGGTATCAGAAAGCATATTCTCCTTCTGAGCACTATCCTTTGGATTTTGAGCACCCATAGCCTCTGTTCGAGCCTTTGTTACATTTTCCAACAAATCTTTTTCATGAGTTGCATAACCCTTAACAGTATTAACTAAATTTGGAATTAAATCATACCTTCTTTTAAGCTGAACTCCAATATCACTCCAGGCTTCGTCAACTCTATTTTTGAATTTAATTAGCCCATTATACACAGCTACAAACCAAATGGCAACGACTATTATGATGCCTAAAAAGATAAAAATTCCCATTTTTTTTCTTAAATTATTAAAGACTTCCACACTTTTACAATACACTATACTGGAAATATTGTAAATAAAAAAGACCTCGAAAATCGAAGTCTTTTTTATACTTTTCTCATTACGCGCTATAGCGCATAAACACTCGTAACGAAATTAGTTTCGTACACAACTTCCAGTTGCAATTGTACAGGTAACAACATCCGCAGTACCATCCCAAGCAGTAATTGTTAAATCACCAGTTGTTGTGTGATAGCTATAAGGAGAATTTGTTCCTCCTAAACTCTGACTTTGCAAAGAAGGCCAAACTTCAGCTGTAATTGAAGTATCATTACAGATAGCTCCTTCCCCTGTATCATTACTAGTTGGTGCTGAAACATTTGCTCCATCATTAACACATAATGATGCTAATGTTGTAACTGATGCTAAAGTAGCCTGCAAAGCTCCAACTCTCGCTCGGTCTCTTGCACTGTTCAAACTCACCAACACGATTGCAGCCAAAATACCAATAATTGCTACTACAACCAAAAGCTCAACAAGCGTAAAACCTTGTTCTTTATTTTGTTTCATTGTGTCACCTCCTCGCTTAGAATCATCTTTTTATTTATTTTAATTATTTAGCCCTTTTTCTGTTTTATTTTAATTTTCTCACAAAAACCATTGCTAATACCTTTCTCTGTTGATGCAACATCTTCTCTTTTGACTACCCGTTTTAATATCATCACTATCAATATCGCCACATCCGCTCTCTCCAATTATTACTGCTTTTTGGTTATCAGTATCTTCAATCTCACCAGCCCATTCATAATTATCCGTACCATCTGTTTCCATATCAGATATTGAAATGTAGCCTCCTTCATTTAATCGACACGCCTCTACCCACTCCGAAACAGAACAAAGTCTTGCGTCCTTTTCATCAAGACAACTATATACTGATTCTCCCCAATTTTCATCCGTATCATCTAAAAGATCATCCATAATACAAAAATCTCCAACAGGAATCCATTCACTTGAGGGACAACCTTCTGAAGCGGCCTTCACATTTTTACCAATATCCTTATTATAGTATTCAAAACCAATAACTGCAACCATTGAAATACTAATAAAAAAAATCATACCTATTTTAAGCGGCCATTCTCGCAATACAATTCCATTCCCAATGTTATTTTTTTTCATATTTGTTATTTAATACCTATTCATACAACAACGAAACTTATTCAAATCTGTGATTATATTATCTTTGCCAATATCCTTACACCCATTAGAATTTCCAAAAGCCACAACTGCCTGGCCACTATTTGCAAAATCATCAACCCATTCCCAATCTGGACCATCAATATCATCATCAAAAAAAACTCCATCATTCTTTTCCGCTTGACAAGCAGCCATAAGCTCTTGAGTTTTACACAATCTAGCCTTACCATTTTGTGAACAAGCCTCAGAAGCATCAACCCAAGATTCATCACTTGATAAAGCACTTTGAATACAAAAATCTGCAATTTCGATGTAACCTGATGGACATGTAAATGCAGCCCTTGCTTTCTCACTTATATCACCTCCATTTTGCTTTTGAATCAAATCAATCCTCGAAAAGAAAAAGATAGAAATATACAAAATGCAAACGATAAAAGTCGTAATTGTTAACTTTTCTGTAATGTTTTTTTTCATTTAAATATTTTTATTTTGTATTTAAACAACAACGAATTTTATAAGAATCATTTATTGACTCTTCTGAACTATCAGTGCAATCACTAAATCCAAAAACGATAGCTTCGTCAATAGAAGTCAAATCATCAACCCTCTCCCAATTATTTTCCATATCATTTAGTCCGATAACTCCACTCATCTGACAAGCAGAAAACCATTCATCAGCAGAGCATAGTCTAGCATCAACAGCGAAACAGGCATCAGCAGCCTTCTCAAAGGAGTATTCAGCAGGATTCCCATCTTCGTCAAGATGCTCATCTGTTTCGATACAAAAATCAGAAACTTTCACATATCCATTCGGACAACCAGATATAGTCAAGGAAACCTCCACTGCACGACTAACTCTCTCATCATCAGTACCTTTTCTACCCACTGAACGCACAGAATCAATTTCATAAATCTCCGTGTCACTATCAATAATTATTCCCCCACTCAAATCAATGAAATAAAGTTCACATTCAACTCCTCCCACATCTCCAGAGGGACAATCTAAACTCCCAGAAGAGCTTAAAGTCCCAAGCACTTCTGAGATCTTCTTACTTGGATCTGGTTCATCAGCGATTGTTTTTAAAACCCATTCAATTCCAGAATCAGCAGCTTGAAATGCTGGAGTAGAATTCTTAATATTCGAGCTCATTCTACTCTCAACCAAAGAAATTGATGCTATTACTGAAACAATTATAAGCGCATTCAAAAGAACCAATACCATTAAAATAATAGCTGAACCTTCTTGGTTTTGGTTTTGTTTTTGTTTTTTTATAAGATATTCCCTTTTTTCCATTTTTAGGTTTCTTTTAATAAATCTATCAATCTCAATAATCGCGAAGTGAAACTCCCGATTGAATTGTAACTTCACTTTTCTCTGTTGTTATAGCTGAAGAGTCATTGTATTTAATTGTAACGACCATCTTCACAAAACCACGGTCATTGAGCGTTTCATTTGTTTGTCTCAAGAAGAAACTCCCATCAACTTTAATCTTGCCGTCCGTCGATCCAACCAATGTCTTAAAATCACTAAAATCACCATCAGAACAATCAGTTGCAACACTATCAGCATCAACTGAATCAAAAAGCAGGTTGTCGTTCTCAAACTTAAAACATTGCTTTGTAGCATCTACATTGTCAACAAAAAAGATTTCTTTACTTTCTGTCAAATTCGTAACCATCCCATCATCGCCACTTATATCGGAACTAGTTCTAATTTTCTTACTAAGCTTTTCAATCGCAAAGCGAGCATTTTCTATAGAATTCTCAATAGCCTGAGTTTTCGTATGTGCTTCAATTGTTCTAACACTAAAAAGAAGTATTGCACCAACTATAATTGAAAAAATTGCAACCGAAACAAGCACCTCGATCAAAGAAAAACCTTTTTTTGTTTTTATTAATATTTTCATTTATTCTTGCCAATCTGTTAATGTTACTGTAGCCTCAGCTTTTCTTCTAATTGCAGGATTAGCAAAACTATCCCACTGTACTGTGCATGTAACAACCATGCGTTCATCATCACCTCCAATATCGCAAGTTCTCTCAAAAACGGTTCTAGTTGGATCAACACAACCACCCAACGAACAATTTCTATAAACACCATCGTTCAATTCTACATCACCAATTCTAGTATTATCGCATTCTGGATTTGGAGTATTTTTTTCAAAATAAGGAAAACAAGTTCCCGATATACCATCATTTATTGGTTTTGGGAACATTACATTTTCATCACGAATATTTCTGACGATTTCAACACCTTCTTGTGCTAAATTTGAAGCAATGACTTCATACCTATTATCAACATTTCTCTTAACTGTACTTGCATACAAAGCATACAGTGTTACAAAAGTAATTCCTGTTAAGGTAATGACCAAAATAACCTCTACTAAGGTATACCCATTATTATTTTGTCGTTTTTTTGAAATATCAATCATTTGTCAAGATTAAAAACTAAATCATTCTATTCTTCCAATAGTATTAACTGTAATTGATTTTTGTGCATTGACATTTGTATTTTTAATATCAATTTTATAATCAGTCATTAACACTTGTCCGTCATCACCAAAAACTTCACTATACGGGACTTTAAAAAAAATACTTTCTCCAATATGTGAAGTAAATTGAAGAGCATCTCCCAATTTCCTGCTACTAATATCCTCCCGTTGACCACTTGCTACTAGATTGTAAGAACTGTAACTAACCTCATCTCTGCAAGCATTCGGATTATCTTCAAAATCACTGTCACTCACAAAAGTATAAAAAGTTTTATAAACCTTATCGCTTTCCAAATAGAGACCATAACCACAAACATGTTTTTTTTCTGGATTAGGAATTGAAAGCGAGGAGTTTTGGACAGACCTAATAGCAACGCGCACTTCATCTCGAGCCAATGTCAAACTTTTGTGTGTATCAGAAAAACGAGAAATATTTACAATTACTCCCGATAAAATAATAACTATCGCAATTGAAACGACCAATTCGATAAGTGTGAATCCCCCGTTTAGTTTTTTATTTATTTTTCTATTTTTCATTTAATCAAAGTCAAAATAGTATCTTATATAAGTATAGCAATTTTTCACCAAAAAACAAAAAAACGAAACTACTAATAACAAGAAATGGCCCGAATGAAATTTGAGATTTCCAACCTTTTTTCGATCTATTCACCAGAATCAAAGCTACTATTGAGCCCAGAACATAAGTAACAAGCAAAAAAGGATAGACATGTCTCCAACCGATCAATAAACCCAACCAAAAACCAAACTTGACATCTCCACCACCAATCCACTTCCCTTTTGAGATTGTAAATAAGGAATAAAAAAATCCACTGACCAAAAAAGCTCCTATCGCACTTTCCGTCACATAACAACTTATTGAAAAAATAGAACAAGAAGATGAAAAATAATGGACAAAAATATAAATCGTAGTTAAAAAAACTCCACTTATAATTAATTCATTTGGAATTATCATATATTTTAAATCCCAAATGAAAATTGTTACTAAAATAAAAACAACAGCCAAAAAATAAGCTGTCTCAAAAAACATTCCTACATTAACATGCCAAGACAATATTATTCCAGTTTTAAAACCAACAGCCAAAAACAATAATCCCACACAAAATTCTACCAATGGATATTGAAGTGATAAGCTTTTATTACAATTTGAACATTTTCCATTTACCAAAAAATATCCCAAAACCGGCACATTCTCAAACCACCTCAATTCTTTTTTACAAAAATCACAATGGGAAGAGCCCATTAAACTCTCTTTTTTTTCACCACGATCAACCAAAACATTCATAAAACTGCCGAAAATAGTTCCCAATAAAAATAAAAAAACAGCTTTCAAGAAAAATAGAATCTCCATTACTACTTTAAATTAATATTAGGGTGTTATTGCCGTACAAGCTGCACCACTTACTAAATGCTGACATTGATTACTACTGCTATTACAACAGATTCTAGCCTTTCCATCATCAGTATGAACAAACCAAACTCCATCCTCAAAGTCTGTATCGCTAACATAATCACCAAAATCAGTCGATCCACCCGTTGCTGGCCATGCCCCATAATCTCCGCTTAGACTACAAATATTTCCACCACCTGCAGTTCCATTTGGCTCATTAATAGCGCCTTCATCACTTCTACAAACAACCATATCTTGAATTGCACCAGATAGCTGAGCTTGCATTTTCGCCTCTTCAGCTCTCTTTTTATGAGAGGAAACTGAAACCAAGATTGTCCCAGAAAGAATCGAGATTATTGCCAAAACCAACAACAACTCAATTAGGGTAAATCCTTTTCCTGATTTGTTTAATTTAAATTTATTCAACATAGAAGAAAATTAATTACAAGTATAAGCATCATTAGACTGACAACAATTTCCACCATCCTTAGCAAAGCAAGATATGTATGATTCACCACTGTTACAATTTATTCTCCATCTTTTATTTGTGTCATCAAGATCTTCATAAACACACCCAGTTTTATCCAAACTTGGCCATTCTGCGACACTTCCAGCGCAAATAGTTCCTGCGCCAGTAGCTGTATTAGTCCAGGCAGTAAGAGTTTTATCGGTCAAATAACATTCAACTACATATGGCATAATACTTCTACCTGTTTCCATCGCAGAACCAAGCTTCGCCCGATTCCTTTGCCCATTCAAAGACACGAAGATTGTTGAAGCCAAAATACCAATAATGGCAATTACGAGCAAAATTTCAACCAGAGTAAATCCTTTTTTCGAAAATTCTTGTGAAATTATCATGCTATATCTTTATTATTTTTTATATTATTCCTTCAGTCAGTAAATAACGAGGCAAGAGACATTTAAACACTGAATTTTCAAAAAATTAATTTTGAAAACTCAGTTGTTTAAAGACCTAGATCTTTAAAATTTTTCAAATAAAACTAGTTACAATCAGTATATTCACAACCCTGAACATCACAAACAGCGGTACAAATACCACCACCAGTTAGATTACATTCTCCAGTAAAAGATTCACTACCAGCTGTATTGTCAGCTGTAATTGTATATGAACCTTCACCATCACAATCTACCATTTGAGTATCTTCTAGATGTACTCCATGATTAGAACTGGTACTACAAATATCCTCTTCACTTCCCGCTGTCGAAACAGTGTCTTGTAATTCACCACCATCATCAATACATGTGGTAATAGAAGGAACTAGTGTTCTCATTTGTTGTTTAAAAGCAGTTATTCTTGCTCTTTCACGCTGTCGTCCTAGTGAAACAAAAAGAACAGCAGCCAAGATACCAATAATTGCGATTACGAGCAAAAGCTCAACTAATGTAAACCCTTCTTCTTTTTTATTTATCATTTTCATTTTCATTTTTTCACCCGCCTTTCTATTTTCATTTTTTATATTATACAAATTAATTCCTTTTTTCTTTTCAGGTAGATACCTTGCTATTCTAGCACAAAACTTTTTTTTGGGGAAATTATGTAATAGATGTGGCAACTTGATAGATTGGCAAAAGCACTGCAGATACTAAAATACCCACACCAATCGCTAGAAATACCATCAAAACAGGCTCTATCAAGGATGAAAAATTCTTCACCATCCTATCTGTTTCTGCTAAATAAAATTTCGTTACTCTCCCAAGCGTAAATTCAATTCGCCCCGTGTGCTCACCAACTCTAACCATTTGAACCACTACTGGGGGGATAATTTCATACTTATTCAAAACATCAGCAATTCCGCCACCCTTCTTAATCTCTTCTGCAGCCTCACGAATAATCTGTTGATAAACATAATTACCAACAACATCAGAAGTAATCATAAGTGCTGTTGTAATTGGCAAACCACTCTGGATTAAGGTTGAAAGATTCTCAGAAAAACGAGCAATGTAAACATTGTGTAAAATCTTGTTGATAATAGGAATTTTCAAAGACAATTGGTCAAATTCCTTTTTCCCTTCGTCTGTTTTAATATAATATGATATTCCCACAACTCCAAAAATTAAAGCAATTCCAACTGCCCACCAATAACTAGCCATAAAATCACTAACTGCTATCAAAGCCTTCGTTTGAATAGGGAGTTCAGTGTTGGCCTCTTTAAGAATAACAAGAAGTTTCGGCATCACAAAAGACATAATCACAAAACCAACAACTACCATTGCTGATAAAATAAAGCCTGGATAATACATTGCGCCTCTCAATTTTGCTGTCAATTCATAGTTTTTTTCAGTATTATCCGCCAAATCATTTAATGCTTTCTGAAGAGTTCCAGAAGCCTCACCAGCCTTCACCATATTCACATAAAAAGGCGTAAAAGTATCAGAATTTTTTGCCATTGCTTCTGACAACGAAGAACCTCCATCAATATCAACAATAACTGAATTTATTTTTAATGCAAAATATCTATTCTCTGTCTGATTGGCAATTGAATGCAAAGCTGACAATAACGGTACTTTGGAATCAATAAGTGTTGACAACTGTCTTGAAAAAATAACAAACTCCTTTGGACGAACACCTTCCCAGAGCCTGAGAAGTCCTGAAAATAAAGGAATTTCTTTTATCTCTTCCAGTGAGACAATTGATAAACTATTCTGGATCAACAACTCTCTTGCAGCTCGTGTGGAAGAAGCTTCCACAATTCCTTGTTGCAATTGACCCCCTTTGTTTTGAGCTTTGTATTTAAATTTCATTTTTTAAATTTAATAAACTTAAACTGTTTCGAGTAACATTCTAAAAGTATTGATGTCTGTGGCATACATCTCTGCATCCTCTAGTGTAACTTGGCCATCTCTTACTAAAACTGCCAAAGCCCTATTAATTCCAACCATCCCTTCTTCTAACGAAGTCTCGATGGTAACACCAATTTGATGAGTTTGATTTTGACGAATCAAATTTTCAACTGCACGATTTTTAATCAAAACCTCAACAGCAGGGATTCTCCCCCCTCCAATTTTTTTCAATAATCTCTGAGAAACGACTCCCAACAAAACATTTGCTAATTGAAATCTAATCTGATTTTGTTGATATGCTGGAAAAACATCAATGATACGATCAACTGTTTGAACAGAATCATTGGTGTGTAAAGTTCCCATAATCAAATGTCCAGTTTCAGCTGCTGTAATCGCAGTAGAAATAGTCTCAAGATCTCTCATTTCACCAACTAAAACAACATCAACATCTTCACGGAAACAAGCGGTTAATGCACTATGAAAATCATTTGCATCCCGTCCGATCTCTCGCTGTTCTATTAAACATTGGTCCGAGTGATGCAAATACTCAATTGGGTCCTCAATCGTAACAATATGATCTTGTCTATTGCGATTTATATAATCAATAAGAGCTGCTAATGTTGTTGATTTTCCATGTCCAGTTGGTCCTGTTAGAAGCAACAAACCTTGTGTTCTTTTAATAAAATCATAGATAATCTCTGGAACACCCAATTCGGAAAGTTGCTTTATCTCTTTTGGAATATATCTAAGCGCCAAGCTTATATTACCTTTCTGATGAAACATATTTGCTCTAAAACGATCATGGGAATCAATCTCTATTGAAAAATCAGCATGCATTTCTTTTTCGAACTTTTCTGCCTGCTTTTTGTTTAATAGAGTTTCAGAAAGTGAAAGCATGTCGTCGTGACTTATAATCGCCTCTTTGCTCAATCTATATAAAACACTGTCAATTCTCATAATTGGATAATCTCCAACAGATAAGTGAAGATCTGAACCATTGTTTTGAACAACATTTGCAAGATATTTTTTGAGCTTTTGCCCCAATTGACTCTCTTTCATTTTTATTTTTTTATAATTTTGTTTTAATTTTTCTCTCTAATTGCAATATTCCGCAACCTTATTAACAATTTCTTCAGGAGTATAGTTAGATTTAACTAAATAGTCTCTTGCCCCCATCTCCATTGCCCTACCAACATATTGTTCTTCTGTAGCATTCGTAAGCATAATAACTGGTATATCTCTTGTCACATCTTTTTCTTTCAAAACCCTCAAAACATCCATTCCTCCAATTTTAGGCATAAAGATGTCCAATAAAATCAAATCTGGCTTCTCTTCTCTCGCTCGCTCAAGAGCCGTTTCCCCATCTCCAATGAGGATGGTTTCGAAACCTTCCTTTAAAAGTTTGGCAATATAAACTTCTGAAATAAATTTATCATCTTCTATTACAAGAATTTTTTTAATCATCTCATTTTCACTCATTTTTTCAAACTTATTGGTTATCCTTTTTAAATTTCACTTTCCTTTTCAATTTCTTTGTTTTCACCTTCAATAAAAACCGCTTCTCCGGTAGTTTCAAGCTCCGGATCAGTATCACTAGATTTTTCGTCAGTCACTCTTTGGACTTCCTCAATTGTTGTAGCACCTTCCAGCACTTTAAGAACGCCATCCTGCTTCATTGTTATATATCCATCATTTTTGGCTGCTTTTTCAATGTCAGATTCCAAGGTTCCATTGCCAATCATCTTTCCAATTTCTTCCGTTATTTCAACCATCTCATAAATTCCGACTCGTCCTTTTGTTCCTTTGTTTTGACATTCCGAACAGCCCTCACCTTCATATGCAGTGACTTTTTTCAAATCACTAAATTTATTCATTCCGATTCTCTCAAAAGCTTTCACTGGCACATTTCTTAATTCTGATCTTACGACAGCTTCTGCAGCAGAGGACAAATCAGGAACTTCTCTTTTACATTTTGGACAAATTCTTCTGACAAGTCGCTGTCCTATTAAAAGTTTCAATGAAGACGCTAAAAGAAATGGTTGTATTCCCATATCCACAAGTCTTGAAATTGCTCCAATAGCAGAATTTGTGTGCAAAGTAGAAAGAACGAGATGTCCTGTCAATGCAGCGTGAATAGCCAATTCTGCTGTCTCCTCATCACGAATTTCTCCAACCATGATAACATCTGGATCTTGACGCAAAATACTCCTTAGTCCCGATGAAAATGTATAATCAATCTGAGGTTTAACCTGACTTTGATTAACACCCTCCAAAACATATTCCACAGGATCTTCAAGGGTAACGATGTTAATCCCCTCTTTATTTAAAATATTCAAAATCGAATACAAAGTTGTTGACTTTCCACTTCCTGTTGGTCCAGTAACCAAAATAATTCCATGTGGCTCTTCAATTATTCTCCGAATCAATTCATCATCTCTCCCTTCAACACCAAGTTTATCCAATCCGATAATCCCAGTTCTCGTATCTAAGATACGCATTACGACTTTTTCTCCATATGACACTGGGAATGTCGAAACACGAAAATCAATTGTTTGACCCAAATCCTTAATTCTAAAGCGACCATCTTGTGGTTTTCGCTTCTCATCAATTTTCAAATTAGACAAAATTTTAATCCTGGAAACAATTGCTGGACCAATTTTTTGAGGCAAGGAAATACTGTTATACAAAACCCCATCAACACGATATCTAACCCTCACATATTCATCCATTGGCTCAATATGTATATCAGAGGCTCTACCGTCAATTGCATTCTTGACTATTACCTCAACCATCTTTGCAACCGGTGCATCTTTAAGAATATTTGTTGCCCCACCTTCAGATTTTTTTTTATCAATCCGAGCTTTTTCATCCTCTTCTACTTGTGAAGACTCTTCAAATGCAGAAAGAAACTTATTAATCTCTATTGAAGAACTTTTCATTTTTCCCAAAAGAATATCGAAAGCAGACTCTTCAATTGGAAAAATATCAATTTTCTTTTTATTCTTCTGCACAAAAAAACGCAATGCATTTTGTGTGTTTACATCAGTTCTATCAACAACAGCGACTTTTATACTATCCACTGTCTCTTCAAATGGTATGAATTTATATTTCTTAATCGAATCAATTGGAAGCAATCTGATAAGATTCTTATCAATTTTAATCTCCTCCCAATTTATAAGATTTTTTTCACTATTTGAAGCCATTTTGGTTTAGATATTTTTATTTCTTAAATTCACCTTATTCATCCTAAATTATTTTCAAAAATTAGTTTGAAAAAATATCATTTTTTCCAGCATTTCCAGCACCTACTGGTCTAAATATTTCACTAGTAATATCCTCTTTATATTTTTCAATAACATCAGTCTTAAACTGTCCACTCAATAAACTCTTAATAACAGGGTCATCAGTTCTAATCAGACTAGCTATCTGCAATTTTTGATTTTCAGCTTTATTGAAAAAATCAAAATCCACATCACATCTAACTAACATTCCTGATGTTACCATCTCAGGGTCACCCTCTCCTGATGAAGAACTCACCTCCTGAGCTACAATTGAAAGCTCCTTTGGAATTGTTATTCTATTGTGAGAATCAACTTCTTTGATAAATTCAGCAACATCAGTATAAGAACCCATAATGGTCACCTTTACATTAGTTGTTTTTAATGATGGTTTAGCTTCACCAGACAATGCTTTTAGGGATTTCGAACTTTTCGATAAATCATCATTTTTTACCTTAGTAGAAATAATAAAAACGCCACTTCTTTCGGCACTTTTATGAACCTCAGCCAAGAAATCATCATCATTGTTATTATTAGGTATAGTGTTTAAGACCAAACTTTCCTGATCAGAGGTTAATGTGTCAAGTTTTTTGGTGGCAGTTAAAATAGAATTATGTCCACTTTCCAAATCACCTAATTCTTTAACCAGGGTATTTAATTCTTCTTGTTTGTCTTTATAGATATCCCACTCTGGCTTTGTAAAAAGAATTGTTATCACAAAAGCGGCAATAAGTGCGATTGGGAAGAAAAGGATTTTTAATTTCATTTTTGTTTCTTAATTTCTTATTTTAAATAAAGACTTTTATTTTTTAGTTTCTTCTTTGATATAAAACACAACTTGCCCTTCAATACCTATGCCTGTTTGATCAACCTTGCTCGAATCTAAAAATACAGTATCCACCTGCTCCCCTATTAAACTAAAAGCTTCAATTTGTTTTGCTAATTCGTTGTGATTTTCAACTATCAGTGTAGCATCTATCTTAGTTTTCCCAACCTGATTTTCTAAATTCAGTTTCGTAAATTTTGTATTTGGAAGTGTATACCTCGCAATCTTCTCCAAAACAGAACTTTGCCTTGTTTTTGTCTCCATAAGTCCCTCTAATTCAATCAATCTATCCTGAAAATCATATAATTTTTTCACTTCTGCAGTATTCATTCGATTCTCCAATTGTTCAATTTCTTCTTTATTCTCTTCAATTTTAGTATCAGATTGAATAACGAGATATTTAACCGACCCGAAAGCTATCAAACCAAGGGCAAGCGTTGAAATTCCCAGAACCAAAGATTTATTACTACCCTGGCTATTAGGCCTTCTACTTGTCATCTCATTCGATTTGAGGTTTATTTTTGCCATTTTTTTGGATTTATTTTTATTTTTATGCTTGTTTTTTATCTTCAAATGAATTTAGCGCGAGGCCAACAGCAATTACTAATTCAGAACCATGTTCATCGATTATGTGTTGAATATTCTCTGGATAATTAATATTCTTAAATGGATCACCAATTTTTGTCTCCAAATTCAATTCTTTTTGAATATATTCTGGCATCCCCACTAATTTTGCTCCTCCTCCGGTTAAAACAATTTCACTGATCTCTATACCTTCATATGTCTTCTTGATAGCCATATTAGTTTTTCTAATCTCAGAAACAACAGTATCCATAATCTGACCAATCATCTCTGTTCCACCTTGGGCTTCGCCTGCTTTCATCCCTTGACTATATTTAATTTTCTCAGCCCTTTGAGAATCAATACCCAAACTCCTAGCTATTGTTTTGGTAATCCTGTCACCTGCGATATCAATCGTTCTATTGAGCAAAACATTACCATTCGCAACTGCAACAATATTACAAACCTTATGACCAATATCCAAAATCAAATGAGGTTTTTTATTGTCGCCAACCAGTGCTCTCGTCAGAGAAAATGCATCAATTTCCAAAGAATCTATTTTCAAACCAGCCGCAGAAAAAACTTTTTCATATTGAGTACTAATTTCGCGCATAATTGCTACCAATAAGATGTGTATATTCCCATCTCTTCTCACGCCAGGAATTGCATCTTCCTCAATATCCTCATTTCCTTCATCTATTAATTGCCAACCATAAACCACATCAGACAACTGAACCGGGATGTATTTTGGTGCTTCATTTTGAATTATTTCATCAATCTCTTTTTTAGCAGTTCTAGGTATCTCTATTGCTGTTATTAAAGAAGAAAAACTAGGCACTGCCGCCTGCACATAATTCTTCGTAACTTCAGCCTCTTTCATCGTCTTCTCAATCAATTCACTTGCCTCATCACTAATAACACCAACTGTTCCTGGTTTTATTATTTCTTCCTTACTTTTAGCAATAGCATAATTTTTTAAATGAATTGCATTACCAATTCTCTCCAAAACAACAACTTTGATACTAGCACTGCCTACATCAACACCAACGGAAACATTTTTATCCCCGCCCAATAATCCACTCAACAAACCATCCTTCATTTTGTGAAAAATAGAAATCTTACCACTATCCATTTTTTCTTTTTATCTTTTTATTTTTCGTTCGATAGTTATAGCTAAAAATCCTCAAGATAAGATTCAAAGTTTATATCCGCTTAATTGAAAATAGAATTATTATATTTACTTTCAAATAAAAAAGTGATACAATATCCTATAAACATAAAGTTAATTTAATTATATCACGGTTCGAACAATGCGCAAGCGATTTACCAAAAAAGCTCAGTTAGCAATAGCCAAATTGAAACGAATTAATTCTTCAAAAAAGTTAACATCAATTGATGCGAGACTTTTAATACAAGCACTCTTAAAACAAGAAGGGAGTTTTGGGAAAACAATTCTTGAAACAACATTACCAAAAAATATTTTAACAAAATTCAAAGTGAAAAATCAAATAAAACTACCGTTAAAAAAGAATTCTTTAACTGCTCAGGACATAATCAATAGAGCAATAAAAACTGCTTTTATAACGAAAAGTTCTTTCATTGGAACTGAACACTTAGCAAATGAAATCCTAGATATCCCGGAAATATCAAAAAATGTAATACAAAAAAAAGTAAAAATATCCTCCAAAAAAAATGGTGCTACAATTTCCAATGCCCCAACCGGGAAAAATCCTTCACAAAATGATTTTTTTGGTGAACTCAATGCCATTATTGAAAACTTTTTCAACCCAAATAGCCCACAAAACATCAAGAGACAATCTTCTGATAAAAATTTCTATACAGATTTAACTGCAAAATCTCAAGAGGATCATGTCCTGGTTGGAAGAGAATATGAACTGGAAAGAATTTCACATATATTGGGACGAAAAATGAAAAATAATCCTGTATTAATTGGTGACCCAGGCGTTGGAAAAACTGCAATAGTTGAAGGTTTAGCGAAAAAAATTCAAGAAGGAACTGCTGAATACTACTTGTGTGGCAAAAAAATTCTAAGTCTAGACCTTGGACTTTTAATCGCTGGAACAACCTTTAGAGGTGAATTTGAGGCTAGATTGAAAGATATTATAAACCAAGTTCAAAAAAATCCGAACATCATTCTTTTTATTGATGAAATTCACAACCTAATTGGGGCTGGAAATTCCGCTGGTGGAATGGATGCTGCTAACCTATTAAAACCAATTCTTTCAAGGGGAGAAATTCAACTAATTGGAGCAACAACGATTGAAGAATATCGAAAACATATTGAAAAAGATGCTGCATTGGAAAGAAGGTTGCAACCAATTATAGTAAAAGAGCCCAGCATAGGGGAAACTAAAAAGATTCTTGATGGCATTAAAAAATCATATGAAAAATTTCACAATGTATCAATATTAGATGATGCAAATAAAACTGCGGCCATCTTTGCAAAAAGATATTTACCAGAAAGAAATCTTCCAGATAGCGCAATAGATTTGATTGACGAAACAGCTTCTCGTTTACGCTCTATAAATTCTGATAATTTAATTTATCGAAAAATTAAAAAAATAGAGGAAAAAATTGAAAGAATTAAATCAGAAAAAGAACTTCTAGTAATCGGCGATCGTTACGAAGATGCCATTAGAATGAGGGCTGAAGAAAACAAAAACATCACAATATTGGAAAAATTGAAAAAAGAACTTGCAAAACAAACCGAAAAAGAAAAGGTCATCGTAACTGCCGAAGAAGTTAAGAATACACTAGCTAAACTATCTGGAATCCCAAAGGAAATTTTAACACAAGACAATAATGCGATAACTAAAAAAGTTAATCTCACGCTTAGACAGGGTTTATTTGGACAAATAAAAGTTAGAGAGCATATTTCAAATACAATCCTAAGACAAGTTAGTGGAATTTCAAACCCCAACCGCCCATTAGGGTCATTTCTTTTTGTTGGACCTTCTGGAGTTGGAAAAACTCATTGCGCAAAACTACTAGCATCTGCAATCTCTCCCACTTCACACCAAGATGGATTGATTCAAATCAATATGAGTGAGTTTATGGAGAAACATACTGTCTCAAGATTACTTGGCGCACCAGCTGGTTATATTGGATATGAAGAAAGTGGCGAATTCGCTAACAAAGTAAGACGCAATCCATATAGTGTTGTCCTTTTCGATGAAATTGAAAAGGCTGATCCTTCAATATTAAACATTTTGTTACAAATCCTTGAAGAAGGTGAAGTTTCAGATTCAAAAGGAAGAAGAATTAATTTCAGGAATACTATTGTTGTTTTGACATCAAATATTGGTGTTGAGGAACTAAATAAAATTTCAGAACTAGGCTTTAACAAGAAAAATCTTCCCAAAAAATCTAATTATGAGGAAATTACAAATTCTATCATTGAGCAAATTGAGGAAATTCTTTCACCAGAACTCGTCAACCGTTTAGATCACATTTTGCCATTCAACACACTTTCAAGCAAAAATATTGAAGCTATTATAAAAAAAGAGCTGGGAGCTCTAAAAGAAAGATTGGCACAGCGTTCAATTGAGTTTGATTTTGATAAATCAATTATCAGATTCATTTCCAAAAAAAGTAAACTCTCAGAACTAGGAGCAAGACAAATCAGAAAGCACATCCAAGATTCTATTGAACCTGTCATTGCTCACAAAATAGTTTCAAATAAAAATATCGCCAAAATATCAATTTCAAACAAAAAAGAAAAAATTGTTGCAGATATCATCAAAAAATAAAATAACAGACAGTCTATCTAAGTTATCGGATTTTTTCGCCGACATTGTTTTTCCCATAAAGTGCCTTCATTGCAGAAAAGAAGGTGCTTTTATTTGCGAGAAGTGCTTAGAGAAAATTCCTAAAAATTCTTTTCAAGTTTGCCCTATCTGCGAGAAAACCATCATCACCAATGGCGATATTTGCAAACTTTGCAAAGAAACCTGGGACTCTCCTATTAATAGACTTTTTGTAGTCTCTGATTATAAAGACAAGCTATTATCAAAGGCCATTCATTCTTTTAAATATAATTTTGTAAGTGACTTAGCGGATCCATTAGGAATGTTAATTGTCAAAACAATGCTACATTTGGGGAGTTTTCCTGCTCCAGATGTGATAATCCCGATACCTTTACACAACAAAAGATTGCGTTGGCGAGGATTTAATCAATCAGAGTTACTCGCAAATATTATCTCTAAAAATCTCCTTCCAGGAATAGAAATTGAAGTACTGCCAAACGCGATTCAACGCAAACATTTTACAAAACCTCAAATGAAAGTAAAAAATTATGAAGCAAGACAAGAAAATATAAAAGATTGCTTTGTGGCAAACAAAGATTTTTACGAAAAAATCAAAACCAAAAGGATTCTCTTGGTGGACGATGTTTGCACAACCGGCTCCACTATAGGTGAATGCGCAAAAGAGCTAAGAAAATTACACCCTAAATCAATTTCAGCGATTGTGTTAGCAAGACAGAGCTAAAGCATTAAAACAAAAGGTATTTTTTTATTTCTACCTCATCATATTTGCGCATCTCTATTTTATTGAATTAAAATTTGAAACAGAATTTCAAATACCACCGTTGAAAAAAAGCTAAATTTATGCTTTAATTAAGGTAAAGATGAACATTAAAAATAAAATTATGAAAAAGCAAATTCACATATTATTGGCTGTTTTGCTAATCATTGGATTGTTTATTTCAAACATTCTAATTACAAAAGCAAAAAGCACTGACCTTCAGCGAGGTGCTTGGTGGGGAAAAATTGACTACAACTCCGTGATTGCACGCAAGGAACCAAGTAGTAAATCACAAAAATTAGGGGCCTTTAATTCTATTAATAGAGTTAAAGTATTAAAAACCGTAAGTGGTGAGAATATAGACGGAAATGATAAATGGTACCAAGTTGATGGAGGGGCGTATCCAGGAGCATATGTTTTTTCAGGACTTGTGAGCAAAATTGATCAACCAACGCCACCTGAAAATTTAGTGCGTCCAAATGGGGTCACTCAAAACGAATACTGGATTGATGTTGATTTGACTAAAAAGGTGCTCACCCTCTCGCAAGGGGACACCCCTGTATTTGCAACCTATGTAGCAACGGGAAGGCGTGATGCACCGACAATCACAGGAACTTTTCGAGTGTGGTACAAGACGCGTAGCATAAGAATGAATCTTGCCCCACCAATAGTGCCGCGTGCGTATGATCTTCCTAATGTCCCACACACTATGTTCTATTTTGGCTCCTACGCAATTCATGGAACTTATTGGCATGATAAATTTGGGAGTCAGCAAAGTTCAGGCTGCACAAACCTTACCCGCGGTGATGCTGAATATATATTCTCAGTCACCAATCCAAGTCTATCAGAAACTCAAAGGGCTCTGAAGGTTACCGCTGGGACTCCAAGTACTGTGGTGGTGAATCACTATTAACACTCTATTCTATAATTTCTTTAAGATTAATTTTTCTATATTTATCATTACCCCCTATATAACTAACATTAATTTCAACTTCTTCATCCTTAAAATTTAATTCAGCAAAAGTTCCTTGATATTTTTCGTTCTTCACAACTCCAGGAAAAACAAAATATTTAACCTCATCAATTTTGTCAAAATAAAAATCTTCAATGTGTCCAGAGAAAACGGCCGTAACATTGTTATCCTTAAAAACTTTTTGCAATTTCAGGGCATTAAGTGGCAATCCACTATTAGAATGAACATCAACGCTCCAGATTGGCGGGTGGTGTATAAAAACAACTTTCTTTTTGTCAGTCTTAAGCTCTTTTTTAAGCCATTCAATTTGTTTTGCAGAAACATTCCCACGAGTGTAATATTCCCCCGGCCTAATATCATTATTACTTTTATCATAGTTACTATCCATAATGATTATTCTGTAATTCCTAACATCAAAAGATTTCACCAAATAATCAATCCCCAAAGACTTTTTCCAAGTATCTTTATCAACTGCTCTCAGATCGTGATTTCCTAAGACCCAATATTTAGGAATTAGGGTTTTATCAAAAAGTTTCTTAACCGAACTCAATTCTCCACTTCCAACTTCTCCATCCCTACCAGTTCCTTCTATGACATCACCATTAATTACTATAAAGTCAGGATTAAAATTATTATTCATTTCATCTGTGAAATGATTTATTCTCTCTTTAAAAATTTCCTTGATTATTCTCATGTCTCTGCTCTTTCCCGCATTTGATTTTGCATGAATATCCGTAATAAAGCCAACTTTAAGTTCATTTTCTCCATACTCCTTACTAGCAAGGGGTAATGCCTCCAAGAAACCTTCCTCGGACTCTTCAAATTCCTCAACCTCTTCTTTGGATTCAACTTCTTCAATCATTTCCGTTTCTTCGATAATATCCAATTCACTGATATCTTCTTCTATATATGCCTCTATTTCATTCTCCAAACCCTCTTCGAGGTCTTCATTTTCTTCTGTAATTTCAACATCTAAGCGCTCCTGAATATCTTCCTTCTCATCAACCCACACCTTCTTACTAGTTATTTTAAAACTAGAGAAAAAGACCAGTAGAGAAATTAGAAATACTACAAGGATGATAAATGCCCTCTTATTAGTTATTAATGTTTTCATTTTTTATACTAGTAAATATTATAGAAAAATAAAGAGGGATAATTTAAAAACACTGCTAAGGGGGCATTTTTTGATTTCTTTTCTTTTTATTTTATTAAGAATCGGTCGAAGGCCAATCTTCTCATCTCCCCTCTTTCTGTTAAAAAGGATGTCCACTAGATGAAACGATTATCCTTTTTGAAAATACAAAATAGTCAAAAATAATTCCCAACTTCCAATTGATGCATACCATTTTTTTGAAAATTTATGTGTTTTTTCAATAATCATGAAAGTTGTTATATTTTCACTAATAATATCATCAAAGGTTGCAAAGTTGCAAACAAAGCTTCGTTCTGTCTCTTGATTTAAGGGATAGATGGGATGAGATGTGGTCTCCGCAAAAGAAACCTACCCCCCCCACCCTCCTCAATGGAGAATATAACCGCTCTTTTGCAAAAGCCGATTTTTTAATAGCTTCCTTAGATACATCTATAGAAGCCTCCACAGATACATCTAAACTAATGTTGGACAGACTCTCTCTGCTAGACAAATTAATAATAAAATGATAAGTTAAGAAAGTTGAAATCTTGAAAAAAGAATAACAAATGGAGAGATGCCTGAGTGGCTGAAAGGGGCACCCTGCTAAGGTGTTGGGCTTTCACGAGTCCCGGGAGTTCGAATCTCCCTCTCTCCGCAGTCTGTCAAAATCATTCAAATTAGGCTCTTTAGCTATGACTTCGAACTCTGGTTTGAAGCTTATATTAGACAATTTTTGATTTTGAAAAGTAACGTTCCAAAGTAGATTTTGGAGCGTTTTTCTTTTGCCCAATTCTGTCGCCTCTAAAAATGTTTTTTGTGCATTACAAGCCTTTAAAAAGACTTTTTTTGTCTGTTCCAAAGTAGAAACCTCTTTGGTTAGATTTCCTTTGAGTTTAGCTATCCGAACATTCAAATCAACTTCTTCTTTTTTAAAAAGACCTTCTTTTTGTTTGTAGACCTCTGCGGAAAGGGTTGATGAACACAATATAGGTCTAAAAGCCTTTCCCTCTTCGTCTTAACTAAATTTAGCTCCTTTGAGGGTGTATTTAACAGCTCCTCTTTATAGTTTCTTTTGTGTGAAATTGCTTCTTTAACGGATAGGTACATAATTTCAACTGATTCAGCACTAAGATTCAACTTGCCCAATGAATCAGCTAACATTGCTTCAACTTTTTCACTTCGTAAATACTTTTTGTGTTCTTCACATTCGCCTCTTCCGTTGGTGCAATAATAATAAGTAAAACCTTTTTTCTTAGTAGCAGTTAAAAGACAACCGCATTTTTCACAATGTAGCATTCCCCTAAAAGCAAATAAATGTTTTTGTTTTTTACTGTGACTTCTTCCGTTCATTGCAAGTTGAACTTTATCAAAAAGGGTTTTGGAAATAATGGGCTCGTGTATACCTGAATAATATTCTCCATGCATAAACATCACCCCATAATAAAATGGATTTGAAAAAATCTTATATAGTTTACTTTTGTGATATTTATAACCAGCCCTTGAACGAAACCCTTCAGCAAAAAGTATATTAGCAACCTCTCTAAGACTACAATCCCCCCTTGAATATAATTCAAAAGCTCTTTTAAGATATTTTGAATTTTCTTTATCAATGACAATTTGATTATTTTTATTCGAATAACCCATTGGGGCACGATTAGGCCAAATCCCTTTTTCTAATTTTGACTGAATTCCCCTTAAAACATTTTTGCTTAAATCTCTGCTATATTGATTTGCCATTCCTGACTCTACGGCATAAATCAAAGCATTATCTTCTGGATAATAAGTTCTATCGGAAGTTCTAATTTCTTTAATGATTCCAGTTTGTGAAAGCCATTGAATTTTTCCACTATCTAAAGGATTTCTAGTCAGTCTATCCAACTTCCACGTTATGATTCCAATTTCTTTTTGGTTTTCTATAAATTCCAACATTTCGTTAAAAACCTTTCCGCCAGGTTCTTTTGCGGATTTTGATTCAAAGAATATTTCAACTACATCCAAACCATTTTCCCCTAGCCAGTTTCTTTGCAAAATCAATCTGATCATCGATTGACTGAATCTGCCTGTCTTCGCCCTCTGAAGATTTTCTAGCGTAAATTATATATTTCATAGATTTTTTTATTATGGTTTCCAATAATAACCAAATTTTAGGATAAAATCAATTAGAGGTATTTCTTGAAATTATACAATTTATGTTCAACTCTACCACGATATTCATTTTCATACTCACTTTCCCTAATAAGTTTCAGATTTTCTTTGCCGTCCGCTAGAAAGGTTTTGGCAGTTTCCCCAACAACATCAATGGGTCTTGCTAGATCTTGGGAGCAAAAGAATTTCTTTTTTCCAAACATTCGTTTATCAAACATTTCTTTTTGCAAATACTTACAAAGATAAGCGCCTAAATTCTTTACCCTGTCGATTCTTTTAATCCAAACAAATCCATGCCCCCAAATCTTTTCCAATTTTTTCTGTTTAATATAACGAAGATTGCAAATTAAATGGTAATGAACTGCACCCCCATTTTCTTTAGCCACCCCATTGAAATCAACATCTTTCTGAAACTCTGGAACAGCAAAATATTGAAATTCAGGAAATCTATCTTTCATTTTTTGAACAAACAGATTAAAACATCTATTTGATTCTCCGATATCTGTTATTCTGGAGGTTAAAGTTAAAAACTTATTCAACTTATAATTAGAATTCACAATTCTTCTAATTTGAGTTCTAGTACGATTAACAGAAAACTTTGTCTTTTCGCGTTGCTCTACTGCAGTCATTTCTTTTTTTGCAGTCCTCTTTGTAGCAACCCTTCTTTTTCTGCGTCGATATCCTTTAAGAATGGGCTTATCTTTATAGTGATAATGCTCCAACTCTTTCCCAGATAGTATAATTTTGTCGTTGTATAGTTCTACCATAAATCCTTAGATGTGTGCTTATAGTCAAGTAAAGGAATAGAGCGATGCGTCTTTGCCTTCGGCAAATTCCGCTTCCGCTCTATTTCATTAAAACTAAGATATAAGGCACTGTATGAACTAAGAAATTCATCGGCAGTCTCATCTGAAACGACCAAAGAACAATCTTTTTCAAGATGTCTTTGTAATCGTTCTCTTAATTTTTGACTAAATTTGTAAGTCACAAAAAAACACTACTTATTAATAGTGTTAATTTAGCTAAGTTTGTATTTTTAATATAAGGCGACCTAGGTTTTCTTGGTTGCCCCTAATCTTTTTGCTCTTTTTTTAAGTCTTTGTATTATTTTAGAGACTTCTTCATAAGATATTTTTTGCTTTTTAAATCTTTCATCTCCATTGATTGTTTTAGTTATTTCCACACAGGTTTTACCTTTGTTTTTGAGTTTATGAATAAATAAATCTCTAGTAAGATTAGCTCTCTTAGAATTTCGGATAGACTCAATGCCAAAAAGCCTATCTCTTTCTTTGGAAATTTTAGGCCAAGCTTCAATAAAATCTTTTTTAGTAGTTTCAGGATAAATTTTCAAAACAACATGACTTTCAAGTTGACTTTCTATCGCTTTCAATGGAAAAGATGGGTCTATTTCTGCCCAATCAATCAAAACTCCAGGATCTTTTAATGTATAGACTCGTTCCAATTTGTCAGTTTTCCATAAACCTTTCAAGCTTCTTAAGTCGGGCATTTCACCCTTTCCATCACAAAACATGTACAAAGGAAATTGATAAAGTCTAGAAAGTTTATATTTATCTCTTAATTCCTCAACATCTTTTTGATAGTTATTTGTTTGAGAGTAATCGGCAAAAAATTTTTCCTTATTTTCATCCAAAAAATACTCCGATTCTTTTTCACATTTTTTTCTGAGTTTATTCACGTCTTTCATGAACTCATCGTTAGCGGTGAGTAGAAGAAGTTCTTGATAGACTTTGTCTTTAGAGGTAAATCTAGAAATCATCTAATTACTCATTAATTCATTATGCTCTTTCCAAAATTCTTCTATTTCTTCAGTATTGTAAAAATCTGAAGCATATAAGACCATTTCATTAGTATATACATCTTTTACAATTCTATCCCAATGGTTATTACCAGAATTCGCTTCTTTCCAAGAATGAACTAGTGAGTCTCCATAGCCACCACTATACAAACATTTTTCTATTTTTTTATTATAATTATATTTTGGCTCAAAATAGTATCCCTTATTCGAGTCCACATATTCTTTATGAAACTTTTTTCCATCTTCAAAACATTTAGTAATTTTAACTTGCAATTCATTTTCTCGCTCTTTGGCCTCTTTCTCGCTTGTTTCCTTTTCTTTTACTAATTGAATCTGCTTTTCTTTCTCAACTCTTATTCTTTCTTTCTGTGGTAAAAAGATAATTAAATAATATGCGATTGAAAAAGATAAGACCAATACTCCTATTGTTATGCTAATTTTTATATAAACATCTAAATTATTAGTCTTACTTTTCATATTTTAATTTTACAAAAATTATTTTACATAGTTTAAGTATAAGATAATTCAATAAAAAATACTATTTTCTACTAAAAAACAATCTTTTTCTTCTTCCTCTTTTTTAGCAAATTTCTTTCTGCCCTCAAGGTAGTACGGAGTCTCCACCTTGACTGCATGCGGGAATTTACAAGAAGACAAATAAGAAGAAAAATGGGAAAATATTGCAAATCTGCACTCTAAGTATTACTATTAAAGGAACTCTCCCTAAAAATAAATTCAAATACCCATGGATAAAATTAGTCAAATAACCTCTAATGATTTATTTACCAGTATCTGCAAAAGTTTACTTTGTGCTGAATATCTTGATTTCCAAACAATTGATGATAGTGGTGGTGATGGTGGAAATGACGGATATTCGCCAAAAAATAAAATTCTCTTTCAATTATATTGTCCAGAAAAACCAGAAAAGGCAAATGATTCTGTCTATAAAACAAAAATTAAGAATGATTTAGACAAGGCAAAAAACCTTATTGACTCAGGTTCATACCAGATAAAGAACTGGATATTTTTAACACCCCGTGAACTTCGAGAGCCAGTGCAAACATATATTAGAGAAGAAGCATCCTCTCGTGGATTTGTCGGTATTTCATGGTCTAGTCCAAAACTTACTCAGCTGTTCACGAAACACCCATCCTTACGAAGTCAATATCCAGATCTCATACAACCAGACATTGAAAAGCAAATAACCGACGTCTTTGGTCATTTAAATTCAATAGAAGATGTGACGAAAAAATATAATACAGTAATCGAGAAAAATTATCAAAGAAAAATTGACCAGGCAAGAGACAAAATGAGTCAATCTAAATATAAAACAGCAAAGAAAGAGTATGAATTGATTTTAAATGATTTGGATTCTGGAACTATTATAATTGATTCTCATATTTATTTCAGAACTTATAATAATCTTGGAGTATGTGAGTTAAATTTAGGCAATACTCAAGTCGCCGTAGATTTTTTTGAAAAAGCTTACAAGATAGAGCCAGATTTTCCCATGGCTGTAGTTAATTATGCTTTATCAAAAATGCTCAAAGGAACTTCATTTGAAGGATTGGAGATTATAAATAATCTATTAGAAAAGCATCCTGATAATGAACATGCTATTTCTATTAAGGCTAACATACTCTATGATCTGAAAAACTATGTGGAGCTATATTCTTTTCTTAGAGATAAAAACAAAATGGCACTTGTGCATTTATTTAAAGGAATGGAGAAAATGTCAAAGGAAGACTTTGATGGTGCTACTACTTCTTTCGAAAATCTACTTAGTCTTGAACCGCAAAATTTAAGAGGTCTCTTGATGAATGCTCAAAACACAATGATTGGTATGCAAAAAATAATTAAGGATAATCCCTTTGCTCCCGATAGAATTCCTTCCGAAATAAAAAATAAATTCGATAGAGCTATCCAGCACTTGAATGAGGCAGTTCATATTTTAAGTGAAACTGAGCAGGAGTATGAATTAGAAACTGTTTACACAAACCTCTCTGGCTGTTATACAGTTCTTGGTCAATATGATAAATCCATAGCATCGGCAGAACTTGCAACGATTATAAACCCAAAGTCAGAGATACCCTTTTTAAATAAAGGAATCTCTCAGTTAAAACTTGGGCAACACAAAGAAGCGATTAGTAGTTTTCGAGAATACAAAAAACGTGGAGGTAGAGACCCCGAAATTGACTGTAATATAGCTTATTGTTCTCTTAAAGTGGGAGATTTATCCACTGCTGAAAAAATCATCGAGGAGCTATTAGATAAAGACGACAAACTTAATATTAATATTGCTGAATTAGCGATTAATCTTTATTCAAGAAAACTAGAAAACACCAAATTAAACGCTTTACTGGAAAGACTTAAAAATGAGTTTCCTCATAATTCCCAGGTGCTTCGAATGAGAAGTTCTTATTTACATCAACATGGTTTACAAGGAGCAGAAGATTTATTAAATGAGTCTTTAAAAAATGCAACAACAGAAACAGAAAAGATGCTGGCGAACCTAGAACTCGCTGATATCAAGTTTGGCTTAAAAGATTATTTGGCTGCCGAAGCAATATACAAAAAATATTTAAACCATCAAAAAGGAAATCATGCGACACTGAGATATGCCGAGTGTCTTTATAATTCTGGTCAATATGGAAATCTCTTGGAATGGGTAAATACATTGCAAGAGGCAGTAAAAAACAGACCATTTATAAAACAAGTTTGTGCTTATGCTAATTTGTATCTGGGAAATCTAGACATAGCCTCAAGAATGTTTAAGGATTTATTTGAAATTAATCCTGAAAATTTTCAATACATTGTTTATTATGGCATGTGTCGTTTTAGACTGGGCAAAGAAAATGAAGCAAAGATTGCTTTTGATAAAGTGAAAGGCAAGATCACTGAGACACAAGACCTTGCTATTCTGTCTGGTGGTTATTCTTTTATAGGGGAATGGAGAACTGCTGTTGAACTTACTTTCAAGGCTTTGGAAAATGATGCAAATAATCCCATGGCTCATTTGACTTTCATTTCTACCTTTTTAAAACGAGAACAAGTTGATGAAAAAGAACCGGAGAAAAAGCACATAAAAGCATTTCAAAAATCTATTGCAGAGTTCAGCAATAGATTTCCAGATGAACAGGCCTTGCAAAGCTTTAATGTAAAAAACGGAGATTTTAGTAAAATGATGAATGTAGTTGATAAAATTGCCGAGACCACCGACAACGCAACTAATCTTTATCGAGAATCAAAAGCTCCATTAGCATCTATTCCTAGAATAACAGGGAAAAAACCTTTTGATGTATGGACAGCATTTATTCAAACAGAAGAAGCTGGAATAAAAATTTCATTTGGATCCCCAGATGAAATTAAATCGGAAACAGAAATTGTTCAAAAATGTCTTGAGAAATCCATAGTTATGGACATTTATCCATTATTTCTTTTTGCTCATTTAGATCAATTAGATTTTTTATCAAGAATGTTTAGCAAGATCTACATACATCAATCTGTTATGGATGACATAACTGAGACCATTGAGGAACGAAAACTTTCCACCAAAAAAGGTTTAAAGCTTTTGGGGAAAACCGAAGGACAAAATCATATATTTGAAATTTCTCCTGAGCAAATACAGAAATTAGTAGACCTATTGGAAAAAATAAGAACATTTATTAGTTCAAATAAAAATGTTAAAATACATGGACTTTCCAAAGAAAAGAGCGAGGGTAAGAATATAAATAATTTTTTAGATAAAAGCACTTCAGATAGTATTTTATTAGCCCAAGAAATTAAGGAGCCAATGCTTTGTGATGATAGAATATTGCGCACACTTGCACATATTGAGTATGGAGTTTCTTCCTTCTCTTCTCAAACTCTATTCACATTTACTCAGCAGAGCAAAAAATTGTCTTTAGATGAAAAGTATAAATTACAAAAAAAATTAATAGATCTTAATTACGAATATATTTCAGTTGATGCGAATTTCATTTATGATCAATTGCAATCACACAATTACTCAACAGATGAGATAAGAAATGTAATTAGTATTCTTGCTAAAAGCGAAACAAGTACAGAATCATTGAATATGGTTTTATCGGAGATACTACTCCTATTAATACTAGATTGTAATATTAATGGAAAAATTAAACTTGAAATTTTTAGATATATTTTAAGCCAAGTTAAAATCAATCATGATATTGAAAAAATAAAAGAATCTGCTTTCATAAATCTCAAGATAAAACTTCGCGCTAAACCAACTAAAATAAAACTCATTATACAATTGTTTTTTCAAGAATAGCTTCACACAACAAAGTTCCAACTTCGTTCCACACTCTCCGCATATTAAAAACACCTTTATTTATAGGGTGTTTTTTGATAGGAGTTTGTTACTTTAGAACTTTTAGTGATATTATTAATTTAATATATTTTAATATAAAACAAATGATTCACTCTGAAGAACTAAAAAAATATCTTGATTTTGCTTACAAGGCCTATCAGGAAAATAATGTTACAGACCAAGATTATCGTCAAAATGGTAAAGTTCCATACATAACACATCCTCTGGGCTCAGCAATGCTTCTTATCGCTGATACAAAAATACCTTATAAAGAAAGAGAATTGGGTTTTAAAATATTAATTTTACATGATGTTTTGGAGGATACATCTTTAGAATTACCAGATTGGATTGAAAAAGAAGTCAAAGAAGGTATTAATGAGATGACTTATTTAAAAGATAAAAACCTTGAAAATAAAATAAAATGGGTTTGGAATAAGAGTTCTTTTTATAAAACACTTATTTTATATGATGCGTTTTGGAGTTTATATGAAAAACATGTAGACGGTCCAATAAAAAGACAAAAAATGTGGCAAAAAGGAATTCTCATCTTAGCAAAAGAAGTTGAAAAAAAATACGGAGAAACTCAAATTGTTAAAATTTCAAAAGCTATAGCAGAAAATACCTATTAAAATAATAATAAAGTTCCAACTTCGTCCCGCACTCCCCGCCTTTGGTCCGCCGAAGCGAATCTTCGGTGCGACACAGTCCATCAAGGTTTGCGAAAGCAATATCATTAAACATCCTATTTTGTAGGGTGTTTTTTGATAAGAGTTTATTAATCTAGAATTTTTAGTGGTATAATTAAATAAATTTAATTATTAAAAATAAAAAATGAATTTTGAATTTCCTAAAAATGATAAATTTGAGAAAAAAGAAACACCAAAAGAGATTTTTATGAAAACTCTAGAAGAGGAACTTAAAAAATTAATACAACAAGAAAGAATAACCCCAGAAGACGCAGAAGGTACAAAAAAGGCAGCGAGCTTAATTGAGGAAGGTATTGATGAGAACCCGGAACATAAAGCTAAAATGTTTTCTGTAATAAGGATTGCAGGGGAAGATGAAATAACTAAATTGTTCAAAGAAGAGAGTTTTTTAAGGGCAGATGTGAGCAAAGAAAATATAGGCGATCAAAGTAGAGAAAATACTGAAGAAGAAAAAGCTCCCAAAGAAATTTTCATGGAAACTTTAGACGAAGAACTTGAAAAATTAATGCTACAAGGAAGAATAACTTCGGAAGAAGCGAAAAATACAAGAAAATTAGCGGACTTAATTGAAGAGGGTATCGAGGATGACCCAGAACATAAAGCTAAAATATTTTCTGTAGCAAGAGTTGCAAATGAAAAAGAATTGACTGAGTTATTAGGAAATAAACTAAACTAATCAACTCCTGTTAAATAGAGTTTCAACATTATTCCACATTCCCTACACACAAAAAACACCCTACAAAGTAGGATGTTTTTTGATAGGATTTTGCTACCTTGGAATTTTTTGAATTTATGCTATTGACATATAACATAAATATGCTATATGTAAATGTAAAAATAAACAAATGTACCTACAATAATTTAAAGAAGGGGGTAATTAGAATGATTATTGAATTGGCAAAAGAAAAAGGGAAATGGGGACTTCCCCTAAACAAACATTCTTGCCATTATTGTTACGGTTCTAATTGTTAAAAATGATACCAAGAAGTTTTTTCTAAAAATCAATAGGTTTGCTGAGATTAAAACTCACAGGGAGGTTGCATGAATTTGTTCTTTAGGACTTTATGGCAAGCATTGTTAAAAAGGTTTGTGATAATGGCAAGATTTTTAATGACACTTTTCATCCTTGGCATTTTACTCACAATTCTCTGGAACATACTGCTGGAAAATCACCAGCAAATTATCAGGGAACTTGTATATTCGTTTAATTTATGGATTCACAGCCCTAATTTTTTAGGGAAAATGGAACTTATTCTGATACACAAAAGAGAGATCATCTTTTCAATTTTGATATTTTCTTTGACACTAATTGTTATTGTCATTGTATTTTCAAAATTTTTACAAGCTTGGGAAAAAGATATTCAGGAAACAGTCTCATTGCTAATAATAGCATCTGTGGTATCCTTTTTAATAACCTATTTCATTATGACGATGGAATTAAAAATACTTCTTTAAAAATTATTTATTTATTTATTTATTTATTCAAAAAACAAAGGCACGCCCCAACTGGGAAACGGCCTTTTTATTTAACCATCTAGGCTAACTAAATTCAAAATTCAAACAACTGAACATGGAAAATTAAAGATTCATTAAAAAACATCCATTTCTTATAAAAAACTTATCTCTTTAGGACTTTGTGTGTTATCATTAATAATAAAATTAATTCTAAATTCAAAACAATGAAAACTATTTTAGTAGATGCAGTAAACACTTTTGTAGACACTGCTGGAAATATTTTTGGAGCAATGCATGACTTACTTGAAGAATACCCCAACAATAAAATCATCCTCACTGGTGCTGACGATAAACAATTCACTCAATTCGGTTTAGATAAAATGCCTTATGAAGTTTTCACACTTAAACACGAACCAGAAAAAACTGACCCTGATTATTTCAAAATGATGCTCGATAACTACGAACTAACTCCTGAAGATGTGATTTATTTTGAGCACAATATTGATGCAGTGGAAAGTGCAAAATCTGTTGGAATAGAAACTTATCATTATGATAAGGATATAAAAGACTTGGATGGTCTGCAAGATTTCTTGAATGAAAATTTATAAGTTTATCTTAAAAAAATAAAAAATAAGCACCAAACGCGAAGCTTGGTGCTTATTTATTTTTTCCCTGATTATAAGTTATTTTTCTTCATTTTCAGACTTCCCTGCAAAATAACCCCTGATTTTAATTTTAGTTTTGTTATAAAAATTTCTTCTCGAGTTTTTTTGAAAAACTCCAACAAACTTATTTAGAAATGATCTTGGTGTTCTATAGCCTGGTTTTCCGGGTTTTCCTCCAACTTTTGCATAATCTTTCATATTTTTATGTTTTATGGATTAGAACTTCTCTACTTTCAGTTTATAGGCTTTAATGAAATATATCAAATTAAAAATGCTTTGCAAAAAAAGTAATTGTGTTAAACTAGATTAATCCCTATTTCTAGCTTAAAAAATTCCGGGAATCAAAAGATGAACATCAATATTGAAAAAAAATGGAAAGATATTTTATCAACAGAATTTGAAAAACCATATTTCAAAATTCTTTATGATTTTGTAAAAAAAGAATATCTTTCCAAAGAAGTTTTCCCTGATTCAAAGAACATATTCTATGCCTTCAATAAATGTCCTTTTGAAAGAGTTAGAGTTGTAATTATCGGTCAAGATCCATACCATAACGCGGGTCAAGCTCACGGATTGTGTTTTTCGGTTCCCGTTGATGCCAAAATCCCACCTTCTCTTAGAAATATTTACACAGAGATTGCAGACGATCTGGGAATACAGAGTTCGAATTCTGGAAACCTAACGAGTTGGGCAAAGCAAGGAGTTTTATTACTAAACGCAACGCTAACAGTTCAAGCTAATAAGGCTGGTTCTCATCAAGGAAAAGGTTGGGAAAAATTCACCGATAAAATTATAAGAATACTATCAGATGAAAAAGAAAATTTAGTCTTTTTGTTATGGGGAGCTTATGCTCAAAATAAATTACCGCTAATTGATACTTCAAAACATTTAGTTCTAAAAGCACCTCATCCTTCCCCACTTTCAGCTCATCGAGGATTCTTTGGTTGCAAACACTTCAGCAAAACAAACGATTTTTTATCCTCAAAGAATATTAAAAAAATTGACTGGGAAATAACTTAGACTTATATGAAAAAAATCATCCTAGCTTCAACATCACCTAGAAGGAAGGAGCTTCTTGAAAAATTAGGAATCCCTTTCAGTGTTGTTGGTAGCAATTACCAAGAAAAGAAAAAATCGGGAATATCCACAAAAAAACTAGTGGAGTTTTTAGCCTTGCAAAAGGCAAAAGAGGTGTCTCGGAGATTTCCAGAAAATATCGTGATTGGAGCAGACACTCTTATTATGCTAGGAGACAAGATTATAGGTAAACCAAAAAATAGCACAGAAGCAAAAAAAATACTCTCTCAAATTAGTGGGAAAACTCTGAAGGTTTTTTCTGGCATAGCCGTCATAAGAATGTCTGAAAACAAAATCATTTCCAAAGCTAAGGCAACTAAAGTTTCAATAAAAAAAATTTCAAAGGAAGAAATAATAGCCTATATAAAAACCAAAGAACCTCTTGATAAGGCTGGCGCTTTTGCCATTCAAGGACTTGGGGCCATTTTGATTAAAAAAATCGAAGGAGACTTTTTTAATGCCGTAGGGCTTTCACTGTTCGAAACTGCCAAAATCCTCAAAGAAGATTTCGATTTAAAAATATTATAACAACTAAGTCACACTTAACCAAAATTAAATCCAAAAAATATGCTAATTATCTACGCTCATCCAAATCACGACGGTCATTGTGGTTACATTCTAAAACAAATAAAAAAAGAACTTAGTTTAAAGGAAGTTGAATATAGAGTTCTCGATTTATATGAAGAAAAATATGACCCAATACTAAAACAAAAAGAACATTACACTTCTGGAAATTTTCATCTCGCAAAAGAAACTCTTAAATATCAAGAATTAATTAAAAATGAACGGCGTTTTATTATAATCTATCCCACTTGGTGGGATAGAACCCCTGCAATTCTAAAGGGCTTTTTTGATAGAATACTAACTAATAAATTTGCTTTTAGTTTTAATGTTTTTGGAATTCCAAAAGGACATCTAAAAGGAAGGGTTTCGGTTATCACAACGACTGGTGGTCGCATATTTATTGAAAAATTCATTAGAAGAAATTGCTCTCTACGAGTTGTTACAAAAGAAATACTGGGCTTCTGTGGACTTAAAACAAAAGGATTCAAACTTGGCAATGCCAATAAGTTAAAGGAAAAAAACAAAAAGAAGATTCACAAAATTGTCGCTAAGGCAATCAAATATACCCTAAAATAATATTTGGATAAAAAATAAAGTAACAAAAAACAGACCGTCAAAGGTCTGTTTTTTGTTATAAAAGAACAACCTACCCTCGAATAATCGACAACAATTCATTTCTTTTTTCCTCCATTAGTTCTTTCGTCTCTGCTTCAAGATTCAATCTCAAAACTGGCTCCGTGTTTGAAGCCCGCACATTAAACCACCAATCTTTGAAATCGATTCTGATCCCATCTAGCCTGTCAATTTCTCCATCAGAATATCTCTCCTCTAAATTTTTCAAAACAGCCTTAACATCAACGACTTGAGAATTAATTTCACCTGAATGAAAATATCTTTTCAACTCTTTAGACAATTCAGACATTGTTTTGCCTGTTTCATTCAAAAGATTTATAAGTGTTACAACAGCTAGCGTTGCAAGTTCAGCCTTTGAGTTCTCTTCGAAATAATAATGCCCTGAGAGTTCTCCTGCAAAAATTGCACCTTCTTCACGCATCTGTTTTTTAATCAGTGAATGACCGACTCGACAACGATTAACAACTCCACCAGCCTCTTCAATGACCTCTTTAACAGAGTCAGAGCCTCTTAGATCCATCAGAATTCTACTTCCAGGATGCTTTTTTAAAATTTCTTTTGCCAAAAGTGCAGTTATAAAATCCATTGGGATAATCTCCCCTTTTTCATCAACAAATCCCACACGGTCAGCGTCTCCATCATATGAAACTCCAAGATCTGCTTTTTCCTCTAAAACTTTTTTTTGCAAAGCTTCTAGTGTTTCAGTTTTCAAAGGATTTGCCTCATGATTTGGAAAAGAACCATCATATTGATCATACATATAGACTTTTTCAACGGAAGCTCCCATATTTTCAAGAACCTCTTTATCTAAAATACCCATTGCATTCGCAAAATCAACTACAATCTTTTTCTTTTTTACAGCTATTTCTTTGTTAAAAAATCCTGTAATATAATCTAGGTATTTTTGCTTTAACTCTTCATTTTCAATGACACTTCCTTTTCTCTCTGAAGGCTTAAAATCACCCTTTAATGCCATTTGTTTAATCTCTTCCATTCCACTGCCCTCTCCAATCGGCACAGCTCCCTTGAAGCAAAATTTCATCCCATTATATTCTGCTGGATTATGTGAAGCTGTGATAATAACCCCTGCATCAACATCTAAATTCCAAGAAGCAAAATAAAGCATTGGGGTTGTTGCAATTCCAATCTTTATAACATTGACACCTTCATCTGTCATCCCCTCAATCATTTTTTCTTCCAAATTATCAGAAGAATTTCGAATGTCCTTTCCAATCACAATTGTTTTTGCTTTGGTAAAACTAGCCAAGGCGCGACCAATGTTATAAACAGTTTCCTCATTTATCTCACTAGGATAAACACCTCGAATATCATACGCTTTAAAGATACCTGGGTTAATTTCCATTCTTTTTAAGTTAATTTTTTATAATAAACCTCCTCTTATTCTCATCAATTACTTTAATTTCAATTCTAATGGCTTTTTCGGGCAGTGCCTCCTTAATTCTCCCTGGCCATTCCACAATCACCAAATTTTTTTTATTTTCCAAAGTTTCTTCCCAAGCCAAATCTTTTAAATCCTCAACACCAATACGATAGCAATCAAAGTGACAAACTTTCTCAAATTTTTCATTATCACTTAACTTATAATCTTTCATTACCACAAAAGTTGGTGAAGTAAAAGGGCCTTCAGCGCCCAATTCTGACAAAATTCCTTGGGTCAAGACTGTCTTTCCAGCTCCTAATTCTCCATCCAATAAAATCAAGTTAACTCCATCCAAAGAAGCAAGGATTTGCCTCGCCAACCTTCTTGTATCATCTAAATTATAAGATTCGAATTCCATTCTTTTTACTTTATAATGAAACTATATATTAAATTTCAAAAACTAACTATTCGTAACCAATTTTTTTGCTAATCTATCAACATCTCCCGCACCTATCGTCAAAACAATGTCCTTTTCACATATTCTATCTTTCAATTCGAAAAAAACCTCTTCTATTGTCGCAACATAACTTACTTTCTTATGAAATTTTTTAATTTCAGTCACCAATTCCTCCGAGCTAACACCTCCTTGTATTTCTCTAGCAGAACCATAGATATCTAACACAATAACCTCGTCTGCATCCACAAAGCTCTCGGCAAATTCACTAAATAATGCCTTTGTTCTAGTAAATGTATGCGGATGAAAAATGCAAATAATATTCTTATTTTGAAATTTTTCCTTTGCAGCGCTTAGCGTTGCTTTGATTTCTGCTGGATGGTGAGCGTAGTCATCAATAATAATTGCACCATTCCTCTCTCCGATTTCTTCAAATCTTCGTGTAACCCCAATATATCCTTCAATGGCGTTTACTGCTTTGTCGAAATCTAACTCCAATTGTTTGCAAACAGCTAAAGCAGCAGTAGCATTGGATTTGTTATGTTTTCCCGGAACTTTCATATTCAAATTCACTGGAACTGGGAAAAACTCCAAATTCTCCACACCAGCAATTCTCAGTTCTTTTTCTATTTTCTTAACCTGTTTACTTCCTTTAAAAAAACCATAGACTACCACATTACAATTTGCTTTTTTTGCAACCTCAATTGCACCAGCATCATCACCACAAACAATAAGAAATCCTTCCTTGGGAATTTTTTCAACAAACTCTACAAAAACATTTTGATATTCTTTTATAGATGGAAAAAAATCGGGATGATCATAATCAACATTCAGCAAAACAACTCCAAAGGGAAAATAGTTAGCAAGTTTGTTTTGATATTCATCTGCTTCTATTATTAAAATCTCTGATTCTCCGACAGCCACATTAGAATCCAACTGCTTCACTCTTGAACCAATTATTGCAGTTGGATCAGCACCACATTTTTTTAGTACAAGCGTAGTCATTGCTGAGGTAGTTGTTTTACCGTGTGTTCCACAAACTGCGACTGTCTTTTTTTCCTTAGAAAAAAGGCCTATCATTTCAGAATATGAAAGAACAGGCAAATTATTTTCCTTAGCATATTTAAGTTCAACATTGTTCACTTCATTATATGCCGTAGAATAAATGACTAAATCAATTCTTTTTTGTTTTGAAATATTTTCTGTTGAAAAATTTTCTGCATATTCAATTCCCAATTTTTCCAAAGTAGTATCTGTAAAAAATTTCTCCGAAACATCACTACCAGAAACATTTTTCCCAAGTGCCTTAAAAATCTCCACAAAAGCAATCATTCCAGATCCCTTAATCCCAATCATATATACATTTTGTATCTCATCCAAAACAATTCTATCTTTCATAAACTTAGTCTATTTATTTACTTCAATCTCTCTTCTCAAATTTAATTTTTCCTTTTATATAAAAGAGCGGGAATAGTTTTTATAATAATTTGAATATCAAGCCAAAGTGACCAATTCTCAATATAAAAAGTATCCAACCTAACTTCATCATCAAACTCCAAATCACTTCTACCTGAAATTTGCGCCATACCAGTAACACCTGGCTTTATTGTCAAGACTCGTCTTTGATGTTTTTCATATTTTTCAACTTCAATGGGCTGATGAGGTCTTGGGCCC
Source organism: Candidatus Moraniibacteriota bacterium (assembly GCA_041583775.1). Lineage (GTDB taxonomy): Bacteria > Patescibacteriota > Minisyncoccia > Moranbacterales > DUUL01 > UBA2772. The sequence goes on along the minus strand of JBFHFF010000006.1, from coordinate 41,116 downwards.
ACGAGACTCATTTTTCCAACCAAAACATTGAAAAACTGAGGCAATTCATCAAGTGAAAACTTCTCCAAAATTGCTCCCGTTTTGGTTTTTCTTGGATCATTTTTTATCTTGTAGATTGGCCCTTTTTTAATCGATTGTTTCTCAATAAGCTCTCTTAAAAAAATCAATGCCTTTTTGTTATGTGCTGATGAATATTGTTTTCCGTGACAATATTTATTTTTCATATATCTAAATTTATAAAGGTTAAAATTACCTTTATGACCAACTCTCTCATTGAAAAAAATAATTGGTCCACCAGATTCAAGCCAAATTGCAAAGGAAATTACAATCATTGGAATTCCAAAAATTACAATTCCTACTAATGCACCAATTATATCAACAATCCTTTTGATAATCTTACCCCAACCATCAAGGGGGGTGTTTTTAACCTCAATCATTGGCTCTCCTAAAAAAACTCCCAACTTATAATTTACAGTTTGTAATAGGGTTGGGGTGTATTTAAAAGAAATTCTATTTTGTATTGCAAATTCTTTCAAGTTTAACAACTTGGTCTTTACTGCTTTTGGATCACATTGAATAATTTCATCAACACCTTTTAATTTCTTTATTCTTTCAATTCTTTCTATATCAATATCGTCTATATGCCCAATTAACTGATATCCTTTATATTTATCCTCTTTTATTTGCCTTTTGATTGCGCCACAAACATCTCCAACACCAATTAATAAAAGTCTATGGACTCCAATTCTCCTTGTTACTAATAAATACCGTTGAATATATCCCAGTAACATTCTACCAATCGAAACAAAAATAAATGCAAAAAAACCTCCTGTTAAAATAATGAAACGGGAGGAAAAAATTTCTCTGTCAACGAAAATACCCACAATAATAATCATAAGCGCTAGCATTGTGGCACGAAAAACTCGATAAATTTCACGAGATGTCCTTTTGGTGGACCTAATATCATAAAGACCTTCAAATGCATATACAATAACAAAAAAAGCAGCTACAAAAAGCAATACCTCAAAAAATTGCCTAAGCGTAAATTGATACTCCACAACTTTTATCCCCTGAATCGTCTCGGAAGCACGCCAAACATATGCAATTATTCCAGCCAAAACAACCATAAAATAATCAATTGGCACTTGCAACGCACTAAAAAATAATTCGGACTTTTTCATAAAATATCTCTAAAAATTGTCATTGCCTATAATTTCAAAACAGTTCATTGTTATTATACTTTGACATAAATTTAATGTTAGAATTGTAGCATTTCTAAACTACTCTTGCAACAAAAAACAGACCTTACGGTCCGCTTTTGATTTAGTCTCACAAACAAATAAGCCGGATTCTGTTACTCCGAAGAGTTGCAATCATTTATCTAAGTTGAATGTTTCCAAACAACTTTAGCGGCACTTTCTAATTTCTTAGAACACGGCCTTGCACCAAATAGGGTTTTCCACAACTTGCTGTCACCAACAAGCGAGCTTTGTAGCAATCATCGAGATGATTACATCAATGCACTTTTCACCTTTCTCCGCCGAAACGGATAGTATTGTCTCTGCGGCACTTTCCCTTATTTACCATCACTGATAAATCGATCGGCGTTACCGATTATCCATATCATTAAAATGATAGTGTCCAGACTTTCCTCTTTAAAAATAATTTCAAAGCGATTGCATTGTTAGCGAAACTAGCTTTAAAATAGCATTTATTCAAACTTTTGTCAATTAAAAAACACCGGTTTATGCTGGTGTTTTTTAACTTAAATATTTCTTTATTTTTTTACTTTCAAAAGTTCGTTCTGAAAAAAATCTTTTATATCCTGTCCTATGTCCTCCCTCTCGACTGCATATTTTAAAGAAGCTTTCATATAATTCAACGGGTCACCAGTAGTCAACCACTCACCATTTTCAACTTTTTTAGCAAAGAATTTGCCACCTTCTTTAATATAGGTTTGAATTGCGTCTGTAATCCAAATTTCGTTCCCTTTTCCAGGTGGGGTTCTTCTTAAAACATCGATAATGTCTTGATTTAAAATCATTCTTCCAAATTGAGCATATCTTGAGGGTGCTTTGCCAATTTCAGGTTTCTCCACAACATCAACCATTTGCATTGTTCCCTCTTTTAACTTCACAATACCATAACGATTCACCTGATCAGCGGGAACCTCCTGAACACCAATCATTAAATTTCCATTTTCTTCATAATCCTCAATCATTTGTTTTGTAAAAGAAACATCAGATTTCACCAAATCATCCCCCCAAACAAAAACAAAAGGTTCATTATCCACAAGACTTGCAGCAGATAGAACGGGGACACCGTTGCCGTATTGTGGCGATTGACGGATATATATATAATTTGCCATTCCAGCGATTCGCTTGACTTCTTTTAGATAAGCTTCTTTTCCTGATTTCTCAAGATCACTTTCCAAAGCCCAACTATGATCAAAATGATCTTCAAGTGGTTTCTTGTCCCACTTTGTAACCATAATTATATCAGTTATGCCCGCCTCTACTAACTCCTCAACCACAAGCTGAATTATTGGTTTATCCACAATTGGCAACATCTCTTTCGGCATAGCCTTTGTAGCTGGCAATAATCTAGTTCCACTTCCAGCAACCGCGATAACAGCTTTTTTTATTTTCATTTTTAAAAAATTATTTCTTATAAATATACTTTATTTTAAACTAATATTATATCAACCTTCTTTTCGCAATAGCTTTTATTTCCTCATTAAATTCCTCAATTGATTCGTTTATAATTGGATCAAATTTTTTGCTTATTCCTCTTTCTTTAACTATATTGCCAGCTTCTAATAGTGAATCAAAAGTTCCCGCATCCAACCAAGCACCTTCAAAAGTACTCACTTTTAATTCTTTTTTTCTAAGATAAAAATTGTGCAACACTGTTATTTCAACCTCACCTCTTTCTGATGGAATTGCTTGTTTTGCTGCCTGACAACAACGATTATCATATAAATACAAACCAGGTATCGCATAATCGCTAATCCATTCTTTTGGCTTTTCTTCAATCTGAAGAACGCTACCATTGTCATCAAATTTCACAACTCCATATCTTTCTGGGTCTGGCACTTTTACGGCAAAAATATGTCCTCCTGATTCAAAACTCTTAATCGCTTCTGAGAAATCATCTTCAAAAATATTATCACCTAAGATCATCGCAACGCTCTCATCATCCATAAAGTCCTCCGCAATAATAAAAGCATCTGCCAATCCCCTAGGAACTTTTTGCACTCTGAATTCAATTCTAACTCCTCTTTTCTCAAAAATTGTTCCTAATAAATTCAAAAACTGTCCAGAATGTTCTGGTGCAACAATAATCAGAATATCCCTTATGCCCGCCTTAATTAATGTATTAAGTGGATAAAAAATCATTTGCCTATCATAAACTGGCAAAAGTTGTTTACTTGTTGTGGCTGTAAGCGGAAACAATCTTGTTGCTGTTCCACCTGCGAGAATAATGCCTTTCATTTGTTTTTTAAAATTAAAAAATATAATGACTATAAATCATAATTCAATTTTAATGTTTTTATATTTTTTTATCAACCCTTTTTATTTGTTTTTATAATATTCTGAATTAAATAGCAGAAAAACGATTTCACACTGACTAGCAATTGCTTCCAGAAAAGTACGCTCTTCTTGTCCGAATTTCTTCCCTTTAGAGTTCGGGACTATTATAAATGCTTTTATGTAAAAATTCTCCACACTAGAAAAAAAGGTCACAAACTCTCCATTGTTGTTTTTTTCACGCTTATTAAACTTTTCAATTAACTCCTTATTTCCAATCGAAACTTTAATTTCAAAATCCTTAGAATTACCCATCTTTTCAATACGCTCACTAATAACCCTTCTATTTTGTAAATTAACAACACGCAAAACAGCATATGGCTCACCAACAATACCACATACAATTTTAAGTAACTCAGAATACACTTCGTTTAATTGATTTTTTGTAGAAGGAACCTTTGTTTTTTCAAAAATCGATTTTATCATAGAAATTTGAACATTGACTTTCCCTAGATATTCCAATGCATTTAATAACTCTTTTTCCTTTTTTTCAAGCTTTGTGTTTAGTGTAACTGCTTCATTTTCACTCTCCTTAATTTGAGCATCATAGTGCCTGAAAACAATAATGAGTGCAAAAAGTTCAATTGTTAAAAATATGCCCTCCACCAACTCTTCCGAAAACAAAGAGGTCCCATTCTTGATAAAAAATGGTGTTGAGATAATAATACAAAACAAAACTATAAAATTCAAAACCAAGACTATTCTAGCTTTCTGCAGATGCGTAAAGTGCATAACTTTTTTCTTATTTTATCTTAACTTGTCTATTATTGGTAAGTTTATAATCTTAACAACATTTCAACCTCGGGTCAACGAAAAAATGTCAATAGATATAGACAAAAAAGCCACCTTAGATTTTTGCCCTAAGCAGAAAAGGTCCCTTAATTTTTTTATTAAATTCAACCTCGAAAAATTCATTTTGACCTCCATGAGCTGAATTAATTTCCTCACCTTTTTTATTTTTGATTTTTAGAATTTTTGCCAAAACAATTTTTTTTGGAGTGACTATTTCGATTTCACCTTCCTTGCTCAATTTATTATGCACAAAAACTTCTCTTTTTTCATCATCAACTGAATCTTTGCAGTTGCCCACAAACTCCCAGGGAACAGCAATGGCTGGAGTGTCGAACAAATGAGCAGGCTCCTCCCCCAACAAAAAACCCTTGCTATAGCCTCTGTTGGCTAATTTTAAAAGTTCATTTTTTTGCTCCCTAAGAGTGTTTTGATACTCTATCTTTCCTTGATAATAAGCGTCAACCACCTTCCTGTACGCACGAGACACAACACCTACATAAAAAACACTCTTGGCTCTCCCTTCTATTTTCAACGAATCAATTCCGGCCTCAATCAATTCGCCTATATACTCAATTAGGCACATATCATAGCTATTGAAAAAATATGTTCCATGTTTATCTTCTTCTAATTTTATCTTGAATCTATTCTTGTCATCCTCAACCTCCATTTCATTTACTGTCGCTTTGTATTTCCAACGACATGGTTGACTACAATCACCTAAATTAGCACTACGATTTGTCATCCATTTTGAAAGAATACAACGACCGCTATATGACATACACATAGCTCCATGCACAAAACATTCTAATTCCATCTCTGGCACTTCTTTTTTAATTTCACGAATTTCTTCCAGTGTCACTTCTCTTGCTAATATAACCCTCTCCACTCCTTGTTCTTGCCAAAATCTCACAGCAGAAGCGTTTGTAACATTAGCCTGCGTTGAAATATGAATTGGAATTTCTGGCACCTCTTTTTTAACAATTCTTAAAATTCCTGGATCAGAAATAATGAGTGCATTGGGAGCTATTTTTCTAATGAAATTTAAATGTGCTGGCAACTCCTTAATATGCTGATTGTGAGCATAGATATTTAAAGTTACATAGAATTTCTTTCCTTCTTTTTTGCAATATTCCGATGCCTTTATAATTCCCTCCTGATCAAATTGATTAATCCTAGCTCGTAAAGAAAAATTAGGAATCCCAAAATATACCGCATCTGCTCCAAAAGTAAACGCTGTTTTCATTTTTTCCAAATTTCCTGCCGGTGCCAAAACTTCAGGCTTTCTAAAACTCATTTTTTCCAAATTAATCTTTACACAACCCCAACCAAAGAATCCTAGCATTTTTACAGAGATAACTCAAGAGTAAATTACTTTTTTACTTAATTCAAAATATCTTATTATTTATTTTTTAAATACAAATATTAGCAAAATGTGTTTCAAAAATCCCAGACACGCATTGCGCATCTGGGAAGAGAATAATCTGTCAATTGCTATTTTGAACCAATAGCAAGCACGCCAGAAAGTCCTTTAATCTCAACGACCAGTTTATTTGTTGAGAAGTCAAATATTTTAGAATCAAAAATAAAAAATTTTCCTCCACGATTCTTAATCAACTCAATGTCAATCCTAAGCACACTTCCTGGCAAAACAATTTTCTTATATTTGATTTTATCAACTCCCGCAAAAAGGATTTCTTTCACTTCCGAAACATCAATAACAATTCCAGCCAAAAGCGCTGATGCGACAGAAGCACATTCCAATTGACAATGCCCAGGATAAATACCAAAATGCCCATTTAGATCAGGATCGTCAACTTTAATAATTCTAAAACTTGAAAGTTTATGTTTTTCCCCCTCTTTTTCTGGCTTATAATAAATAGCCATATCCATCTTCAAGGCAGGGCCTCTATGTGGCAAGATTCTTTGAATATCATTCAAATCAAAGCAATCGCCTAATTGTTGATTAAATAAATCCATTTTTCAAAACCTCCAATAATTTAAAGTGGGTGTTTTCCCAAAAATCATTTTATTCACAAACCAAGCTCTGCCAATTATAAATAACTTCAAAGACAATAACATTAAAATAAAATTTTATCAATAAAAACATTTTTCACACAAAGAATTTTCGATTGACAATTCTCCCAATAAAAGCAATTATATTAAATAGCTAATTATCTTAACAACTTTATTTTATTTTTATGAAAATCGGAATTGTAGGCCTTCCTAATATTGGAAAATCAACACTTTTCAAAGCACTTACAAATATTCAAGTAGATATCAACAATTATCCTTTTTGCACAATTGAACCAAATATTGGGGTTGTTGAAGTTCCCGATGAGAGACTTGAAAAACTTTCCAAACTTTCAGGCTCAAAAAAGTTACTCTACGCTACTATTGAATTTGTTGATATTGCAGGGCTTGTAAAGGGTGCCTCTGAAGGTCAAGGTCTTGGAAATAAATTTCTTCACAACATTCGTGAAGTTGATGCAATTGTTGAGGTTGTAAGGATTTTTGAAAATGGAAATATCACCCATGTTCATGGAGGAATCGACCCGAAAAGAGATATTGCTGTAATCAATACAGAGCTTATTCTGGCCGACCTTGAAACCACACAAAAAAGACTTTATTCTCTGGAAAGACAAGCAAAGAGCAATGATAAAAATGCAATCAAACAAAAAGAGATAGTTTCTAAATTAAAAGACATTTTAGATGAAAATGATTTAGAAAAAGTTCAGTTATTTATTTCTAATTTAGGGGAAGATTTTGAGTTAATCTCAGATTTACATCTCCTAACCTTCAAGCCAATTCTATATGTATTCAACACCAGCAACCCTGCTAATATTTCTGATGAAATTAAAAAATACGGTTTAGAGGATATTAAAAATTTCGTCGCATTAGACATTAAAACAGAAGAAGAGCTGTTAGATCTAACGGATGAAGATAAAAAAGAATTAGAGCTCAAATCAGAGCTATCTGAGCTTATCACAAAAAGTTATGATATGTTGGGACTTATGACCTATCTGACAACAGGAGAAATGGAAACTAGAGCCTGGACAATCCCAAAAAACTCAACTGCTCCAAGAGCTGGTCGAGCAATTCATGGCGATTTCGAACAAAAATTCATTCGCGCTGAAATAGTTTCTTTCGAAGACTTAATGAAAGCTGGTTCAAAAGCAAAGGCAAAGGAAATGGGACTTTTGCGCACAGAGGGAAAAGAATATATCGTAAAAGATGGAGATGTGATCGAATTTTTGATTTAAAAAAAAGGGAGGGGTAATGCTACCCTTTAGCATTACCCCGTTTCTAGCGTTTCTAGGATCAAAATAACATCATTGACGAATTTCTCTAAAAATCTATTATCCTGATCTTGACCTTGAAGACTAAGAATTGTTAACTCCCGTCCTCTTATGGTCTTTAGTGATTTATCCAAAAATATTTCTAGGTCGTCTTTGTAAATATCCAGACCAAAACCATAAATATCGATATTTTTACCACTACCTGCTCCAGCTGCCTGAGTTATAACAATAACCACAAAAAAAAACTTTTTAGATAAAAAAGCTTGACAATCACATATTTTTGCTACTGCCTCCAGAGACCCACAACCATCATACAAAGAAAGAAGATAAGTTAAGCCTGTTATTGCTTCACCCTTTTTATCATTCATTCGTTCATTCCCCTATAAAAAAGAAAAAGAAAACAAAAAAAGAACTGGATCAAAAATCACAAACTAAACATATAAAAGATAAGCGAGATTGTCAAATTAAATCATATTCCAATTAAATACATTTAAATTTATTAGAAAATATCAAGTAATTACAAAACAAAAACGCCTGAAAATTAATTTTTAGGCGTTTTTTATGTGTGTCCTGGGAGGGATTCGAACCCCCGACCTACAGATTAGAAGTCTATTGCTCTATCCAACTGAGCTACCAGGACAAAATAATTTTCAAAACATCAAAAAATTCAGTTCTAAAAACCTTTGGTAAAGATAACAGAAAAAAATCTATTAGTCAACAGGATTATCATCTTTAACTTCTTTGGAAAAATCAACCTTGTCATCCAATCTATTTTCTGTTATTTGAGTTTCTATAATTTCCTTTTCCCCTAAGTCTTCGCTAGTATATTCTTCAATTTTATCAATCTCTTCCCTGTTCATTTTCTCAACAACTTTGTCATCCAAAATATCCACAAACAACTCTCTTTGATCTCCAAATTTATCCGAATTATTATAGTTTTCTCTATACCCTTGCAAAAGAGTTATTGTCTCCATCGTTTCTTGTCTCATGCCATCAAAATCTTCCTTTTCCGCTTCAATTTTTATAGTCACAGCACTAGATGGACTAGGACGATAAGAGCATTGCCACCAAATCCAAACAGCCGCCACAAAGACCGCCCCAAAGAAAAAAATAGTAAAAACCCAGGTATTCTTTCCCAGAAACCTGAAAAATAAAACAAAATTATTTTTCACTAAATCTCCAATATTTTTTCTATTGCTATTTTTCAACATTATTGTTTTTCATTATTTTCTTCCTTAGGCGTAAATGAGAGTATAATATTTCCAACTGTGAAATCGACTGGGACTTCTTCCGTTGATTTCATTTCAAAATTGTATTTACTTGAAGAATTTCCAACGCTAATTGATTCAATTTCAAAAATATATGTCATACTCTCTAATTTGTACAAAAATTCAAGAAATTGTTTATAGCTTCCCCCAATTTCCAAAGACAAGCGAACTTTATTCTTTTCTTTTTGTAGTTGTGCCATTCTCTCCTGTGCAGCTTCCTCTGTCTCAGTGCTAGCAACTTTTTGAGCTTTAATACTAGAAATTTGTGAGATACTGACATTATTCCCGACCTCTTTTGAAATTTCTTCCACATCCTGAATAAAGACAACGATCGAATCTTTTTTAATTAATGCATTTTCAACAAGCTTCTGATCCTTACCTAAATTATCAACCAATTCCACAAAAACTTGTGACTGAATTGCATCTTTTTTTATTGTTTCAAATTTTATCTTATCTTCCTCGAAAGCATCTTTTGTTTGATAAACACTTTTAATAATTGGTGTTATCACGAAGAATACTAAAGAAACAACCATCACCAAAATAGCAAAAATAGCTATTACCAGAACTTGCTTACTTTTTTTTACACTATTATTATTCATCTATTAATTCAATAAAATTTATTCCAATTCAATGCTAAAGGTAAATGGGGCATTTGTATCAGATACAAGATTGGAAATTGGCGAATCAATCTTCTTAAACCTTTCGTAGCTTTTCAGTTCCTGCTCTAAAAGAAGAAGGCTTTCTCTCTTGAGCGCTGTACCACTCAGAATCACCTCCTTAGATTCTATTGAAAGATTCTTCAGTATAATTCCATTTGGAATCATCTCGTTAATTTCCAAAACTAGATTTGTATAATCCTTTTTATTTTGTAATCCAACTCTAATTGCTTTAGCTTTCTGACTATATTCACGAAGAGAGTCTTGTGCTATTCTAGTTTCAAGATATTCATCGCTTTTCTGAAAACCAAGAATTTCACTCTCAACAAAATCTTTTTCAATTTTTATTGTATACATTATAGCCTCCAAAAAAACAACCAGGAGACATAAAGCTAAAATAGCCATTATACCAACTCGCATAACAACTCCTATGTGTTTTAAGTTTCCAAGTTCTTCCTTTTTTTCTTGTGGAAGAAGATTAATTGTAATATTCATCTTCGCAACCTCTTAATGCTAAACCAATTGCAGTTATATAACTCTGTGCTTTTTCTTTTGAAATTGGTGGTATCTGTTTCTTAAATTGTACATTCTTCCAAGGATCTCCTTGTATTACATCTTTTTTTAGATGTAATGCAACATAAGAAACAAGCCCCTTTAAGCTAGAGCCACCACCAACTAATATAATTTTTTCAATCTTTTTATCATCGATTAATAGATTTTCGTTATAAAAATCAATTGTTCTATTCAATTCCTGAATCAAATTCGAAAGAATCGGCTTAAAAATCCTCAAAGATCTCTCCCTCTCCTGCTTATTTGCACCCAAACCAATTTTCGTTTTATAATTCTCAGCTTTATTTTTCTCAATACCAAATTCTTTGGAAACTATATCAGTAAACATTTTTCCAGAAATAGAACTACTTGAGGAAAAAACCGGATAACCCTCTCTATAAACAAAATATGCAGTTCCATCAATTCCAATGTCTACAACCAGAACAGCGCCCTTCTCATCCGCACCCAAAACACTTCTCTCTGTTGCAACAGAGTCAGCTTCAATAACGCTAACTGATAAACCAGCCATTTCAAAAGATTTAATGATACTATCAACAACTCTTTTGGGAGTAGCTGCAACCAAAACATCCATAGTTTTAGTTTCCTTTTTCACAATCTGCCAGTCAAAATAAACCTCTTCAACTGAAATTGGAATGTTTGACTCTAGTTCCCACTGTATCGCCTCTTTCACCTCATCCTTCTTCATTAATGGAAGCTTTATTAAACGCAAGAAAATTTTGTCCTCAGGGACAGAAACAATAACTGACTTACCTTTTATTCTTTTACCAGCAGCCTCGTTTAGAGCGTCTTTTAGAATACTGACAAACTCTTCCGTTTTCTGCACCTCAAAATCCACAACAATTCCTTGTGGTAAAAATTTTTTACTCCACCCACAAATAATGTCCTTGTTGCGCCTTTTTTCAATTTGAAAAACTTTCAAATCACTATTATTAACATCCACAGCGAATGTTTGTGGTTTTGAAAAGTAAGAAAAATATTTTTTAAACGAATTTTCTGCCATTTTTTAAATTTTCAACTTATAAATCTTCCCATAAATCCAAATCATATGTAGTTCCAGTTGGGAAGAAAGGTGGTGGCGTATAAAGCAAGTTATTATCAAAAATCAAATTTCTATTAGTATATCCCGTGTTATCAGTCCAAGCAAAACCATAACGATAATTAGTTGCAATTGAACCATAAATAGTTATTGTATCTCTCCAACGATAACCGGTAGAGGTATAATGATCTCTCCCGACTCTTCCTTTCTGGGCCAATAGAGCAGCGTCTATTTCAAGATAATCTTCAGAATATAATCCGATTGAAATATCTCTTTCAGCAATTAATCCCAAAACTTCTTGTCCATCAGTATGTGTATATTTAATATCATTATTTATATATATATCAGTCTCAATTGCATCAGATTCCAAATTAGCAGAAGCAATTGTCACCCTAGCTGTATCAATAGAGCCATCAACCCAAACATTATCCTCGATAAAAATCAAACCATTACTTGGAATATCCAAAATCTCCGCCGAAGATTCATCACTAATATTAAATGTTGTTGCGCCACTACTATAAACAAGTCGTTTTTCTATTTTATCATCTGTTCTTAAGGTTATATGATACCCAACAACTGGCTCTTCCTGTGTCTGACAATTCCATTTCCATCCATGATCATGAACCCACCCACAAGAAGTTTTTGTATAAGTATCACCACCAAAATACAAACCATCACTACTCGCTTCAGATTTAATTAGAGATAAATCAGTTGTAACCCCATTAAAATCAATCGCTGGAACAGGAAATTTTTTTCCCGCCAAAAATACAGCATCTTCATCTGCTTGAGATGTCCAAACTCCTGGCCTGATAATCCCCGTATCTGGATCAACATATGAAGCTACTGACGAAGAAACTTGGTTATTAGCAACGCCATCAAAACGAATTCCCCCATTAGAATGTATTGGGCCTTGTACATTTGTGCCTTCCCCAAATCTCATTGCGTCATTTGCAAGCACAGAAAATTCACTCCAGGATGCCCTTCTAAAACGAACTCTAACAGATCTTTTAATTTCAGGATGTTGATATGTCCAACCAGTTGACTCAACTGTTGCAATCGTGGAGTCAACACTGGGGATTGTAACATCTAAACTATACCTGCCAAGCGGATGGCCTTCATTATCGCTTATTTCAACTTCGTACGCCGAGTCAGTCCCATAGACGGTTCCTGAATCCCAAAAATTTCTAATTTGTTGAGCGTTTTTTCCATCCAAATTATGTGCCAAATACCATTTGTAAAAATAAACACCGCTTTCAGCTAGTTGCAGTGCTTGCTGACGAGAAATTTCATCAGAACTCCTTCTTTGAGCAACACTAACGAAAACTAAAAGCCCTGTTAACAATGTTGTCACAACTGCTGCAGTAACTAACGCATAAGCCGCAATAAAACCACTTAGATTATTGCGTCCATTTTTACTGTTTATTGTCTTTTTATTCATCCCCTTTTGGGTTTTGTTTTTTTATTTCGAAATACCAATATCTTCTTTTCTTTTTTAATTATACACGAAAAAAGAAAATCTCTCAAGTAAAAAATAATAATGAATATAGATTTTTATTATTATTTATAAAATATATTCATCATCATAAAATATAAACAACCTTTTCAAGATAAATAGAAAAATAAATAAAAGTTCCCAAAATAAAATTGGAAACTTTTATAAAAAAATAACTTTTTTGTTATAAACTAACCTCTCGCCAACCTTCCCCACAAACACGAGTTGCTTGACAATTCACACTTGGTCCACCAAACATTCCTGCACAAGACCAAACCCATTTATTTCCAACTGGACTTGGACCCTCAACTAATGAACTCCCTTCACTGCACCATCCGCTGGTCGGCTCATCACGACACCAAGATTTTTCTTCTGCAGCTCCGCAAGCTCCCTCCATTACACACTTCCCGTCTTGTAATTTAAAATCTGCCTCACAAACATATTCACATTTATTAGTATCTGAACAGCTATTTACTGCCTTACGAGAAGTTTCCGTAAGAAGTCCTGACTCATCACCTATACATAAATTTGCATTAGCTGGAATATTTCCTATACATTGTGGTTCATTTTCAATCACGATTACTTCAATTGGAACAATCTCTGAACAAACATTCCCAAATAAGTCATATTTCATCAAGAGTTGCCCAGTATTAATTGGCATTCCGACACCAACTCCTCCATCTTGATTATAAATTAAATCAAATTCCCTGTTAGCACCATTTAACATTGACCCCAAATTATTCCAATAAATTTCATCATCAGAAACTGTCGAATAAATTGGACTAACCGAAACCAAACTAAACTTATCAGCATTATCACGATAGAAAGTTGTCTCTATGTTCTCAGGTCTAAAAGGAATTAAAATATCTTCAATGATTTTACCAAAAACTGATGTCAAATCACCAACATTTGAAGAATAATATTTACCCTCCTTATTACCAGATTCCTCTGCTATTTTTGTCAAAGTAGAACTATCAGCATCCTTGCCTATACCAACGGAGAAAACCGTTGTATCACTACCAACACTCATAATCCCAAAATTAATTGGTAGTCCGATGTTTTGATTTCCGTCTGAAGCAATAATAATAAATTTTTGCGCATCAGAATCAGCAGCTGATTTCAAATGATTACTAGCGCTCATCAAAGCACCACTAATATTAGTTTGTCCTGAAGCAGAGAAACTATAGATTGAATCTTTTACCTTATTGTAATTTGAAGTTAATGTCTGATCAAGTGTTACATTTTCGTTATATGTAACCAGTCCCAAACGATTATCAGTATTTGAGCTTGTAATAAAAGTATCAGCAACAACATTTAAAGCATTTTTCGCAGCATCGATTTTAAGCAGGCCATCTTCCTCATCGTCCATCGATCCAGACCTATCCATCACCAAAACAATTTCAACATTTTCTCCTGCTTTAAGCTGATCCTCTCCTTCAGCATTAATTAAAAGGTTGGTTTTGAACTCATATCCAGTTGGAACAATTGTCGTAAAAGGACTACTCGTATTTAACCTTTTTCCAGAATACAAAAAACTGGCAGAGAAATTATTCCCGCAATCACCAGGGGCAGCAAGAGCAGGAGAAAACACCCCTAAAGGCACTATTGTTAAAATCAATGCAAATAATATTTTTTCTGCTTTATTTTTCATATAACTTTTTTATAATTTATATAAAGATACTACTCTTGCAATTCATCTTCATATTCAACATCAACAACTATATTATCAACATAGACAAGGTCTTTTTCAATTTCTGACAACAAAATCTCCACAGGAAGCCTAACCCCCACATACATTCCTTCTTCAAGTTCTTCAATCTTCATTTCTACTTCAGATTCACTGCCATCTTCAGTTTCTTCATATTTAAAAATCCCACCCTCATTTTCACTAGCAAGTTTTAAACGAATATTTTTAACCTCATCCCCATATACTTTTGTTTCAACTGTCACAACATCTCCATTTATTGAGGTAATTTTCCCAAAAACTTCTTTAACGATAACATTCACATTTCTTCGCTCTTTATTTACACCAGTTGCATCATCATTTCGAATATCACGCCTAACAGTTCCAATCTCAGAAGGTACTTTATTAGCAATTTTTTGATTATGTACCAACCTATCAGCTTTTATTGCCACCATTACCAATCCGAAACCAATATAAACCAACAATAGAAAACCAACTGTTCCCAAAATAAATAAGGACAATGCTTTATATTCTTCTCCTCCACGAAAACTTTTCTTTTTATTTTTTTCTTTCACTGTCTTTTGCAATTTTTTCATTTTTTTGTTTTATATTTGATAAGAGACTAAACAGTAACATCGGTCCTTGTTGGCCCAATCACCCTAAAACCATCATTATAATCAACATCTAACTCAAATTTCACTAACCAATTTGAACCCTCAACATCTTTATATCTTACTGGAATTATAAATTTATGTTTATAATTCTCGTCATCCAAAAAACCTTTATTTTTAAATCCCTCCCTATAACGAAGTTGGGCATATTGACCACTGGCCAAAACATCCACATTCATTAGCCTATACTGCTTTTTGTTGATTTTAAAAGGACTAATCTTAACATCTCGCGCCATTCCATTTCCGACATTAATCAATTTCAAATCAGTATAGGACTCAAATTTCTCTTTTTTATATTTTTTTAATATTAAAAATGTTTCCTTCACATCTTTATCTGACCACTGTAAACGCAAAAGCGGAAGCTCAGAATATGTCTGTTGTTTTCTAATTAGCTGCTTCTGTTCTTTTGACTCCAAAAGAGTAAAGAATAAAATACAGGCAGTTGCAAATGGAATTAAAAAAACCAAAGATTGTTTTGCATAATCAATCGCATCATTCATTGTACCAAATATTTCCATTTTTTTATTTATTTTTTACAAGCCCTAGAAAACAATGAAGGGCTTACTTGGAATCGCCTCCAATAAATATTTTTTAATGTTTCTATTATATCACAAAATGACCCAGATTAAAAAACACACAAATAAAACAAATTAATGCCACCAAATCAAACAAATTTCAATAAAAAACACTTCCAAAAAAATCGAAAGTGTTTTTTATTTTTACACACTTTTTTCCCAGTCTATTTCTTAGAAACTTTTAAATAGATTTTCTTACCAATCCAATAAGCAATAAAAAGGAAGATTGCAAAAGGAATTAATGAAGGAATCGTTACAATAAAGAAATGAATCATCGCATTCACAAAGTCTTGTGAGGCCACTTTCAAATCATTTAATGCTTTTTTTACAACTTGTGTTGGTCGCCAATCATCGCTAATTGGTGTCACCTCAATATCCTCACTAAGATTAACGGTAATCGTGGACATATCCGTTTGAGATTCAAGATACTTAACCTTGCCCTCCAACCTCTCTATTTCACCTCTTACTCGAGCAATTTCTCTTGAAACACTAAGTACATCATTTAATTCCCCCGATCGATCTAAAAGGCTAACAAAAGTTTGTTCCTCAGCCTTTTTGTTCTTCAACTGTGCTTGCAAATCAACATATTGCTCAGTTACATCTTGCCCTGAAGTTGACTCGTTAACCACTTGCGTTGCAACAGTCTTTAACTCAGTAATTGTTTTTTGAAAATTTGGAGCAGGCACTTTCACTGTAATAGTACCACTTCTTGAACCTCTAACATATTCATTAAAATTACTTGAGAAAATCTCTCCATCATTTTCAGTGATTATCTTAGTTATTTCTTCTGTGGCACCATCTGTGCTTTCAACTTTTAAGGTTAAAAATCCGTTTTTTATTATTTTTTTATCTACTTGAGAAACTTGCATATCATCACCAACAGCAAGCTCCCTTAGCTCCGTTGACGCCACACTATCCAATGCATTGTTTTCTACTGTTCCTCTTTTTATATTAGGAGAATTAACCGCTCCAAAAAATCCATCTCCACCAGAAATTCCCGTTATAGATTCTTTACTTGTTCCATTTCCAACTAAACTAGAATGGCTCTTTTTTAAAAAAAATGAGCTATAGATGTTGAAAAGTACAACTAAAACAAACAGTGCCCCTAAAAATTTCAACAACTTAAAAAGTTTTTCTTTTTTAAATTTTTCCAATTGCTCTTTCATTTTTTATTTATAAGTTATTATTATAATTTCTAAAAGTATAACATTTTTTAAAAATAAATAAAAAATATATTACTTTTTTATCAACAATTAAGGCGTTTGCCAATATTTATGTTTCGCAGTATACTGAAAAACTGAAAGAATAAACACTACAAATATTATAAAAAATAACAAATCGACAATGATAAAAGTTGAGAAAATCTCCAAATCTTTCGGCTTCGTAAAAGCAGTTAAAGACCTTTCTTTTGAAATTAAAAAAGGTGAAATCGTTGGTTTTCTAGGTCCAAATGGTGCTGGGAAAACTACCACTATGAGAATGCTAACAGGATTTACTTCTGCTGACTCGGGGAAAATTATTATTGATGGAAAAAACATCGAAGAAGACACAATGAGTGTTCAAAGAAAAATTGGTTATCTACCAGAAAGCAATCCTTTATATAAAGATATGCAAGTTTCAGAATTTTTAAACCTTACTGCAGATTTAAATGGAATAAAAAAAGAGGAAAAAAAGAAATCTTTAGATTTTGTTGTTGAAGCAGTTGATATTAAAGATGTTTTTTATCGACCGATAAATGAACTCTCAAAAGGATTTCGGCAGAGAGTTGGAATTGCAGCTGCATTGATTCACAATCCCGAAATCATCATTATGGACGAACCAACTGAAGGCTTGGATCCAAATCAAAGAAAGGAGATACGGGCACTTATTAAAAAGTTAGCAAAAGATCACACAATCATCATCAGTACTCATATTATGCAAGAGGCCTCTGCCGTTTGCGATAGGATGCTTATTATCAACAAAGGAAAACTTGTTGCAAATGGAACTACTGAAGAACTATCACTTGCCGCAAAAAATGAAAGATTATTAACACTTGAAATTGAAGGCAAAAACATCGAAAAAGAGCTTAAAAATATTTCAGCGATTAAAGAATTTAAAAATATCATCATCAAAGAAAAAATAACCAAACTTTCGATTGTAACCGAAAAAGAAACTAGGATTCAACCAGAGATATCGAGGGTGTCACAAAAAAATAACTGGGTAATTTGGAAATTAGTTGAAAAAGAGCAAAATCTTGAGGATATTTTCCAAGATCTAACAAAAACGAAATAACTAAATCATTAAAGGAAAAAATAGAAAGATATGAAAAATATAATTACTATAATCAAAAAAGAGCTGGGTAGTTATTTCAACAATCCTACCGCCTACATTGCTCTAGTCTCATTTTTATTACTTTGGGAATTTCTCTTCTTTAAAAATGTTTTCCAAGAAGGACTCGCGTCTTTAAGTAGTTTATTTATGCTTCTTCCTTGGGTTTTTTTGTTGATTATTCCAGCTCTAACAATGGGAACTGTTGCACAAGAAAAAGCCGAGGGCACAATTGAACTTCTTTTATCACGACCCTTAAAAGAAAGTGAATTTATTATCGGAAAATTTCTTGCGAGTACAATTTTTCTAATGCTCGCTTTACTCTTCTCACTTCCAATTGCAATGTGGTTAAATTCAATAGGAAATTTAGATTGGGGAGTTTTTTGGGGACAATATCTTGCTAGTGTTTTTCTTGCATCAACTCTTTCGGCATTGGGAATTCTAGTTTCTAGTTTTTTTAAGAGTCAGGTTTCTGCACTTTTAGTTACAGCTGTTTCAAGTTTCTTCCTAATTATTTCTGGTCTTGAACTTGTAACTTCAAGGATTAGCTCAGTATTGATTCCATTTTTCGAACAATTTTCAGCCTTAACACATTTTGAATCAATGTCTCGTGGAGTTTTAGACTTAAGAGATGTTTGGTATTTTATTTCAATTGCAGCAACATTTCTAGTTATTGCTCATTTATTGCTTTTGAAAGCTAAATTTGGAAATCAAAAGAAAGTATACCGCAATTTTCAAATGGGAACATTTTTGCTTGTAGGAATTATTTTGATGACGAATATTATTGGTTCAAGAATTCCGGGAAGAATTGATCTAACAGAAGAAAAAATATATACCCTAAGTGAAACTACGAAGGAACTACTAAACAACCTGGATGATACTGTTACAATTACCTTTTTCACATCCAATAAACTTCCTTCTACACTTCAACCAACTTTAAGAGAAATAAAAGACACATTAAAAGATTACAAAACACTCGGAAAAGGACAGGTTGCGTTAGAAATTAAATATCCACTTGGTGACGATAAAGTAGCAAAAGAGGCCGCCTCCTTGGGTGTTGAAAAAATTCCTTTTGACATAATAAGAGCCGAGGAACGACAATTACAATATGGATATTTAGGACTAGCAGTCTCATATGGTGGTGAGCACGAATCTTTGCCATTTATCGGAAACACTAGCGATTTAGAATATCAATTAACTAGCTTCATTGTAAAACTGACCAGCGAAGACAAAAAAACAGTTGCATTTCTGTCTGGTCATGGAGAAAAAAGTCTTACCCAGGAATTAACACTTCTCAAAAGAGAACTTTCCAAACAATTTAATATAACAACTGTCGCACCAGATCAAGAAGTAAAAGACGATTCACTTGTGTCTCCTTCTACGAAAAAAATCCCTGGTGAGGGTGTGAATGAAATGCAAACTCCTCAAACAATAAACATCCCTAAAGATGTTGATGTATTGGTAATTGCTGGACCAAAACAAGATATTTCTCCAATTGAAAAAGAAGAGATTAAAAGATTTATTAATGCCGGTGGTAGCGTATTCTTCCTAGTAGACAGCGTGGAAATTTCAACACAAACTCTGTCGGCAACGGAACTGGAAAGCACCTTAATTGATTTCATAAAAGAAGAAACATCTGTAGAAATCGAAAAAAATCTTGTTTATGATTTGCGTTCAAATGAAGTCGTCCAAGCAGGAGGCGGGGCCTTTCCAGTGAGAATGAGGTATCCTTTTTGGGCTCGCACAAATCCAACTGAAGAAAACTCATTGATCACAAAAGATGTTCAGAATGTACTTATGCCATGGGCAAGCTCTATTTCGATAGATGATGACATTGCAAACAAAAACGCTCTGGAGGTTAAAAAGTTAATCACCACAACCCAAGCTGGTGGCACTCAAAGTGGACAATTTAACATTAGTCTTGATCAAGAATTCCCCTCAACTGGATTAGGAGTTAAATTATTAGCAGCTTCAGCATCAAAAGAAAATGCTTCCAGGTTTGTAATTATCGGTGATTCCGATTTCATTTCTGACGGATTCGTCGAAGGACCTTTTGGAAATTTAGCTCTTGGAATGGAGTCCATCTCTTGGCTTGCACAAGAGAAATCACTTTCTGAAATTCAATTTCGAAACCAAACAGATCGAACATTGTTATTAAAAGATGAAAAGCAAGCGAATACTATCAAATTCTCAAATCTTGCAATTGCGCTCATTCTCCCAGCTGGATTTGGATTTTTTAGAATGACGCGCAGGAAAAATATGAAACACCGTTCCTATGAAAGCTAACTCATAAAAGACAAATCAATGAAACCAAAGAATATAAAAATATTAGCAATAATCTTCACCGCTCTTATAGTTATTACCGCCCTTCCTTGGGTAAAAGAAAAAACTACTTCAAAAAAAGAAATTTCTGACAAATTTGAAAATGTTAGTGTAAATTTCTCCCAATTTACAAGAGAAAATACAGAAAAAATTTCTATCTCACAAGAAGGAGAAAATCTTACCTTAACCTTAAAAGATGACATTTGGATGGTTAATGATAAAGAGGCTTCAAAAGAAAAAATGGACACCCTTTTTGCCAACCTGAAAACAGCAACCGTACAAAAACAATCATCGAACAACAAAAATAACCAAGCAAAATTTAAGGTCGATCAAGAAAGTTCAACTGTTCTCACTATAACTTCAAACGGTGATGATTCTATCTTCTTTCTAGGAAAAAATGGACCATCATTTGACTCTTTTTATGCCAGAAAAAAAGGTGTCACAAATGTCTATCTGGTTGATGGTAATTTAAAAAACACACTTTCATTAGATGAAAATGAATGGATAATATCAGCAGATGAAAACGCTGAAGCCGAGGAATCACCTGCTCTACTGGATATGCCATAAGAAGAAAGTACTTCAAATCAAAAACCGCCAGAAAATTCTGGCGGTTTTTGATTTAGAAAAATATAAAATATTTATACACAATGTTAATATGTAGCCCTAAGAAATAAAATTAAACAAATAGCCAATTATAATTATTCCGATAGTTACCACTCCAAAGAAAGCTCCAAGCAATGGCAATTTCATTACTTTTTTTAAAATCAAAGCTTCTGGCAAAGAAACCCCAACTACAGCCATCATAAAAGCAAGTGCCGTTCCCAGTGGGACTCCTTTGTCCACCAACGATTCAATGATTGGAATTACACCGCTTGCATTTGAATACATAGGAACTGCCAAAATTACAGAAATTGGAACTGCAAAAATATTTTCTTTAGTAATATAATGCTCAAAAAATCCAGCTGGCACATATCCATGAATAACTGCTCCTACAGCAACCCCAACAATAACATAAATTGCGATGCCTTTAACAATTGAAAAAGCCTCTTTTGAGATGTGCCGTAAAACACCAATTGAAAGCTTCTTTTTTTGAGTTGCTGTTCCTGTTTTTATTCCACTTTCCTGAATATCTTTAATGTAATCTGTTAGATATTTTTCCACCCCCATTTTTTCTAAAATAAACCCTCCGAGCACTCCAATTATAATTCCTGCCAAAATATATATGATTGTAATTTTCCAACCAAAAACACCAATAAAGATTGCAACTGCAACTTCATTAATAAGTGGAGATGTAATCAAAAAAGCAAAGGTCACTCCAATTTTAATTCTCGCTCCTAAAAAACCAATGAAAAGCGGAATTGAAGAACAAGAGCAAAAAGGTGTTAAAGCACCAAAAATACTTGCCAGAAAATAGTCAGCTCCAAAAAAATTACGGGTTGTAAGAAAATTACGCAACTTCCCAATTGGAAAATAAAAACGAAATAGACTCATCAAATGAGTCATTAAAAATAATAAAAAAAGAATTTTTATTACATCAACAAAAAAGAATTCCATACTTTCAGCTAAATGCGTGCCTGCGTCAACTTTCAAAAAATTCAAAACTACCCAATTTGCAAATTCCTCTATCATATATTTTTATTTTGAAATTATTTTTTTAAACAGCAACTCATATTTCTTAAACTCCTCTTGATTAACCGAATAAAATACAAAAACACCTTCCTTTCTCTCATTTAACAAAAAGGCATCTCTTAGTTTCTTTAAGTGATGGGAAGTTAAATTTTGTGACAAACCTAAGTTTTTGAAAATATTACACACACACATTTCGCCCTTTTTATTTAGAAAACAAATTATTCTCAAGCGATTTTTTTCAGCTATTATTTTCAAAAAATTCTCTAGACAGACCAAGTCTTTTGACTCACTTTCATTACACCAACACTCTTCTATCCTCATTATATTTTGTTAAATATTACATCAATGCATATTGCTATAATATCAGCTTCATTCCTAAAGTCAAATAAATAATAAAAACGATTCACATAAAATATTTATGTGATTATTTTAAAAACTAATTAACCTTTAATAAAAAATAAATAACGACGACTATGGAAAAAATTGTTTGTGAAATCAAAACAAAAATCGAGCCTAAAAAAGTTCCCACTCCTGCCCTTAAAGCCTTTTCTATTTGCTTACCACCCAAAAGTTCAGCCATTACAGCTCCCAAGAAAGACCCCACAAAAACACCAAATGGGGGGAATAAAAAAATCCCCAGCAACCCACCAATACAAGCACCAACAACTCCTTTTCTAGTCGCACCAAACATTTTAGCACCAAAGATAGGCGCCAGATAGTCTAATAAAACCAAAATAAACATCGTCATCCCAAAAATAATCAACAGGGAAGTTGGAAACACCTCAGAACCTTTAACGAAATATAAAATCAACAAAGAAATAAAACTAAGTGTAGGCCCTGGTAAAGCGGGCACAAGACTTCCTATTACCCCCAATAAAGCTAAAATAACTCCAAGTATCAGCCAATATTCCATCTTTTTTAAAATTAAAATTTAAAACTCCAAAGAAACAAGAAACTTATAAAATAGATATAAAAAAGAAATGTTCTGCAACATTAAAAGTGGAATACCAAAAATAAAATACCACCTGCGAGTCTTGTGCCTGAAAATAAACATTCCCAAATATACACCGATACTACCAAAGATTGTAGCCATAAAAAACAACATTCCTTCTGAAATTCTAACTCTATCACCCTTCTTTTTTGAAATGTTTTTATCAAACAACATCAACAAAAAAGCAGTTAAGTTCAGAACAACAAAAACCCCAACAATCAGAAAAATTTTAGAAAACATTTTTTATTTTTATTTATCATTTTTCAAAGTTTAGCACATATTTGAGAGAAAAAGCCAATTCGAAAGTCTAATTTTTTCTATCCATCCACCGACTCCTTCTCAACAAGGAAGATAGTGTTTACCATCTCTTAGGACTTCATAACCTCCACCACAAGACCATTGATTACAAAATCATCATCTCTCGTTAGATAAATTTGTTCATGAAATTTTTCGGTAGATTTTGGCGACAAAACGACATTTCCATCACTCGTATATTTCAAAACTTTCACAGTCGCAAGCCCATCAATAATTGCAAGTACAATTTCGCTCCCGTCACCTTTAAAAGAATTATAATTTGGGTCAATCAAGAGATAGTCATAATTCTCGATTGTATTTCCATTAACCTTTGCACAATTTAAAGAATTTCCAGCCGCCTGAATTGCAAATATTTTCTTATTCTCATTTGTGCTTGAAAATCTATTCCTAGAAACCCTTAACATTCCCTCGGGACGATTATCTGCTACCATGCAAGGGGATCCGCAATTCGCCATTCCAAAAATTGGAATGTTTAAGAAAAACTCCGTTTGTCTTTCAATAATTTCAATTCCGTATCTCTTCGATGTTCTTTTGATATATCCCAAGTCCTCCAACTCTTTCAACCCAAGAGTAATGGACCTTGAACTACTTAACGAAAGTCCAAGAGAGTTCACTTCTTCTTTTAACTCGCGAATCGATGGCATTCTTCCTTTTCTCGCATTAAATGCTTTTAACGCTTCTAGAAATATTTCTTGTTTTTGATTTAAAAGTTCCATTTTGTTTTTTGTTTACTGTTTACTTTGTTTACCTATATGTTTATCTTACACCTCTGAGAAAATTTTGCAAATAAAAAAACGCCTTTCGGCGTTTTGTATATTTCTATATTAAAAATGGAATATTTTCTTAATCCAGCCCCACAAACTAAAAGTATTTCCTTTTATATCAAGTTGTCTCTTTTGCTCAGAAACCCAACTCAATTCCTCGTTTGTTTTAGTTTTTAAAGTCTCCCCTTCTGACATTTTTTGATAATCACCTCCTAAAATTTCTATTGCTTTTTGCAACTCAATTTCTTGTGTTTTTAGATTAGACTGAGCAGTCTCAAACTCATCCTGATTAACACCTAAAAAGAAAGTTTTCAATTTACCTCTAGCTTCGACTTTTTTAATATTACCCCTTGAAAGTTCACTGCTGCCAACATTTTTCTCCAAAATCAATTTCACTTCTTGTTGCCTAGTCTCTCTTTCGGCTGCCTCTTCTTGCATAATCAATTCTTCCTCGCTTTCAACACCTTCTTCAATTAAATCTTCATCATTACTTTCCTCAACACCTTCTTCAATAAGAGTTTTCTCTTTGACAGCAATTTCTTTGACTGGTTCCTCTATTTTCATCTTACAGCTCTTGCCAAAAACTCCATCTCCATTACCCGTTGTTGAATTCCCCTCCATCTTAATGGAATCAATCCAGTATCCGGAAGGAATTGAACCTCCTTGAGTATTTTTACAATCAACGGCATTTTCGGAGTTATCTGTTAATTTATTGTTTTTTACATCAATATCTCCAAAATCATCCATATCCTCGTAGAATTGGGCAGCAATTGCACTGGCCTTATTGTTTTTGATTGTATTATTAGAAATCTCCAAATTTGCTTTACCAACAATAACTTCTATCCCACTCTCTCCATTATTATGAATATAATTTCCACTGATAACACCTTTTAAATCTGATCTAAGATCAAAACCCTCTTCATCATTATCATATATTTCATTGTTAATAAATTTGATGCGGTTTCCTCTTTGTGCATACACAGCCTTACCATCACCATTTTTAATTTTCGAACCTTGAATCGTCAATTTCCCGTCTCCTCCTGCAATGTCTACTCCTATTTTTGTAAAATCACGAATTATGCAATCCTCAATCTCAACCTCCGCATTCTTAAGTACGGAAACTGAAACATAACCACCTTTCACGGTCAAGTTTTTAATCTCAGAATTATCTGCCATAGTAACTGTTCCGGCAATAACAACCTTGCCATCATCTTCGCCAATCAACGACATTGATTTTCCAATCGTAAAACCACCAGCATAATCTCCTTTGTAAATGTAAATTTCATTAGAACCTCCTGCTTTTTCTGCTTTTTTAATCGCGCTTTCTATTTGTTTAAACGGTTTCCCAACACTCCCATCCCCACCGCTCTTCGCTGATTCATCAACATAAAAATCATAGTCCTTTGCATCTACAAAAAATGGGACTAGAAGAAATATTATAATAATAAAAAATTGTTTGAGTTTCAAAAAAAATAAATCAGAAAAAAATCTACCTAGAGCAGCAGATACCATAAATTAATTACAACTTAACTATAAAAGTATTTCAATAAAAGGTCAATGACTCCAAACAAAATGTCCTCAATTTATAGCACTGCTACATCAAAAAGAAAAGCAAATTCATCTTTAATTGTTTTTGCTACATTTTCAACATCATCCGTATACACCCAAATATCCTGAATACTAGCTGTTCCACGCACTTTTAAAAGCAACCCACTAGCTGTTTTTGTTATTTTAATAGAATGATTCCCCCCTTTAATTCCCTGTTTAATAAAACCAACCGAAATCTTTTTGATTTCAATTTGCTTTTCTAAAAAATCGACGATTTTTTCTGAAGCAGGAATCACCGTCGTATGTTTTCCTGAAACTTTTCCTCCGGCTCTGTGTCCTTTTGACATTTATAAACCACAAAATAAATAATCTCTACAACATTAGAAATCTTTAGAAATTTCCAACATTTTTCACTTTCAAATCAAGTTTATCATTTATTTCTATAACACAAAAGGACTGTGACTTTTTATGTCAACTTGAAACTTCTAGTCCTTTCATTTCAAACAAAGAAAATGCTTCTGAGAAATTAATTTGGATTAATCCCTTCTATGACGCTGTTATTCCAGGTCTTTTTTTATTTTATCATATTCCACTTTATCTATTTCCCCTTTAGCATATCTAGTTTTTAGAATTTCCAGTGGTAATTCTTCTTTTTTAGTAATTTCATTTGACGCTTCGCCTCTCCTCTTTTCCAAGAAATATTTCAAACCCCAAGCGATTCCAGCAATAATTAACACCCAAAAAATAAGTGCAAATATCCAACCAAACCATATATAACTACCGCCGCTCATCATATATCCCATATGTCCATCACCTCCTCTCAAGAAAATTCCACTTTGATCACCCGCCTTATCCGCTATACATCCCCCCATCGGATAATCTCCCAATCGCGAATTATTAAAACCATCCGCTAAAACATTTTTTGCAGTTAGCGCAAATCCCAATATTAAAAATATGTAGAAAGTTATTTTTTTCATATATTTATTCAAAAAGGTTATTACAGTTCTTTTGTCTGCTTACTTATTAAATACGCAAAAATACATTTTTGTTTTCAAAAAATCAACAAAAACACGCTTTTATAGCGTGTTTTTGATGATTTAGCTTTGGGTGTTACAATTCCTTTGCTTTTAGATTAAGTTTATTTTCTGCCATTGTTACCTCCATGAGGACCTCTCTGACCTTGTGGACCGTTTTCACCCATTTTTGAAAATAATTCTTTATCTATTCCATTTGCCTCAAACCAAGCATCCATTTCCGCTTGTCTCTGAGCTCGTTCTGCCTTTCTTTCTTCCTGTGTCATATTCTTAAATTCTTCTTTGTTTTGAGATTTATTTCCTTTATTACTTTCATTTTCCGCTCTCTTTTCCTCAAATTTATTAATTAGGAGTTGTTTTTGCTCTTCTGTAATTTTTCCCTCACTTACTAGTGAATTAAGTTGGTCTTCTTGTTTTTGTTTCATTTCAGCTTGGCGTTCTGCTTGTTGCTCCTCAAAAACTTTATTAACATCATCAACATTCAAACTAAAACGATCTGCTATTTTCTGAGCGATAGAAGAATGCTGACTATCGTCTGCAAATGCACTACCGATTCCTACTGCTCCTGCAACTGTGAAAATACTAAGCGCAATTGTTGGAATTAATATTTTATTACCTTTCTTCATTTTTCATTTTTAAATGTTTAAATTATCAATTTGTTAAATTTCTAAACTCGATAATGCAAAGTTGATGTGTTTTATAATATTCTTATTTGTGCACAAAATAGAATTAAACTAAAGATTGAAACTTGAATTATCTGAGATCTTCTCTAACAAATCACATTATATATATACGCCCCTATTTAAAAATGTTTGCAAAAATGAATTTTCTTTCTAGATATAAAAAAACAGACCTGATTGCTCTGGTCTATTTTTCTATTCTGATTTATTCAGTAATGTTTACCTCTGTTGGTGCTGGGCCATTACCTCTGCTTGGCATATCACCATTATCTGGTCGACAAAGAAGCTCTGCTTCAGTTTCAATTGACTCGACATCCGCTCTTTGTCCAGGAAGTTTGCATATTCCGGTAATTTCAGTGTCACCTTCCGTTTCGTTGGTGACTATAAATTGACAACTATCCCCTTCCGACTTATCAACACATGCTTCTTTGGTTTCAGCAGAATTCATTCCCGCCCCTCTACCAGCATTTCCATTACCAACCCGATCTCCCATTTCTCCTTTTTGCCCACCAACAGACTCCTGAGCTGACATTTCAGAATTCTGCGTTTGTAGATTCTGAGAAGTCGAGTTTTCCACTTGCTTTTCACACCCAGAAAAAACAATGATTGCAATAAAGACTGAGACTAAAACAGCAATTCTTTTAAACATTTGTTTTTGTTTCTCATTTCTAAATTATCAAAAATCCAGAAGCAAGATAATGATATTTTAGAAAATTGATATTAGTAATTAATAAAGAGAGGTTATTGTTCCTCCTTTTTAGGTCACATTAATTTTATACGAAGAAAAAATAATTTATTTTCACTTTTATTCAATAGAACCAAAAACAGTAAACTAATCTATTTTGCTTTCTAGTATTTTTCCTACTATCAAACCGTTTACAAAAGAAAAAAGGATGATATAAATAGATATTATTACTGTAAAAGGAGTTCCAAAATAGAAAATCATCACTGGCAGAAAAACTGGTTGAATATTTCGGTTGTTCAAAAAAACAATCAGGAGAGAATCTTTCACGCCGTGTTTTCTTAATTCACCTAAAAAAGGGAAAAGGATATATGGTGGACCAGAAATCAGAATTGAACCAATGATAGCATAGAACCAACCCTTGGCACCAGAATCCTTTCCGAGATGCCTCCTGATTGTTTCTGGCTTAACAAAAATGTTAACAAAAAACATTACAATAAAAACTATCAATAAAATCTTGAAAATTCCAGTAAATGTTTCAAAAAAACGAGAGAAAGCAATTTTTGCAAAATCAAAATCAACTATCCCAGTCAAAACATAGATTGATAATACTACTGCCAGAAATTTCAAACCACCTGGAACTTTTTTAAATTTATTCAAAACCATTTTTTAACTTAGAATTTTTAGCGTAACAATTGTTAGAACTGCAATGACAATTGAGGAAATAAAATTCAAAGAATTTCGTAATAAAGCAAATTTCTTTCCAAAAGCTCGAATTTCAATTGGCAACATTGCCACGCCAACGGTTGTCCAGGAGAGAATAAAAGCTGTGACTGCAAGCAAGCTAACACCTTCTTTTAACAGTTCTCCACCAGCCACATAGCTGGTGATGGGAATTCCAAAAGACACACTTCCTAAAATCGCACCTACAAAGGGATCTAGGAAGTAATTTCCCGTAAAAATTTTTGCATATTGTCCAGCAAATAAAGAATTCGCCAAACTAATAAGCAAAAGCACCCCGATGATTATGGGAAATGAAATTTTTATTGTTTTGAATGTTTCTTTGAGTGCCTTTTTTAATTCTCTGTTCTCCATTATATGCTATAGACTATGATTTACTCCCCAACAATAACAAGAACATCCACATCATCAGAAACAGACTCATCTTCGGGGAGAGTTGAAGTTTCTCCTCCTAGCACAGTGGCAATTTCATCCACCAAGTTATCATTTTTCTTTGTTATATCGATTATCAAGGTTTCCTTATAATCGTCCCTAACGGTGTTACTTTTTTCATAGACACTTATTCCTTCAACTGAAACTAATTTGGTTTCAGTCCTAGCAGCTAAACCAGCTTTTTTAGTGCCGTTTCTGATTGAAATATTCAATTCCTCCTCTGAAAAAGTTGACTTATCAGTTTTTTCTTTCCCCTTTTCCTTAACATCTATATCTTCTTGATTCATAAGTAGTGGTGCCACTTCGATGATTTTATTTATAGATGGGCGGTAGAGAATGGCTTTTTTTGATTCAGCATAAATTAGAATTTTGTCACCATTTTCAGAATTTTTGAAAAAATCTTTTTCGCTCAGTTTCTCTTTATCACTTACGGTGGCAATTGTTGGCTCTTCTTCTGGGAGCAACATAAAAGAAGAAATCTTGTCAATAATCTGTTTCTTTTCGCTCTGAACTGAAATTTCTGGGCTGATTTTTACTTTTCTATATTGTTGATAATAATAAAAAGAGGTTCCGGATAGTCCTAAAATAGTTGCGACGATCAGAAACCTTAGCAAATAAACAATTAGTCTACCTGGTTTTATTTCCTCTTCAATTGCCTCAACCTTTTTTTCAGAAGCTTTTATTGAAGCTTTTTTAACTGTTTTTTTTGCCATATAATACTGGTTTTTATTTGTTGTATTTATTTTTCTATTAATTTATCTCCTTTTCAATATCAACTGGGGCAATGATTTTTTCAACTTCTATTTGGCTGTCCATTGCGCTTTCATCTTCATCAACTTGATTGAATTCTTCATCTCCATCAATAATATTGGGTTTAGTTTCTGGAATATTATCTTCAAATGAGTTATTTTCCTCTATATTGCTACCTACATCGATATCATCATCACTATCACCTTTCGATTCTTCGCTTTTTGTTTCTTCGGCATCACTAACCATTACCGCTGTCCAAGCAAACTTGATATCTTTTTCTTTTTCTGGGTCAATTTCAATTGTAAAGCCTTTAGTTGATTCATCTGTCACACGATACCAGTCTAGCTTCACTGCAGAACGCAATGTTGCCGTAATGATTGGAGTTGTGGTATATTCATTTTTAAAAACAACATCAACTTTATTCTTGCCAGATTTTATCACAGCATAACCAGCGGTATCACTATTAAATGTAACTGTGCCTTTATTTTCAACTCTACCAGCAAATTCAACATCATTTCTAAATACTGTTTTATCAATAAACTCAGCAATCTTTCTGAAAACAACTGGTCCTTGAAATTCGGCCTTACCCTTGAAAGTCACAGCATCATTCACTTCTAATTCTTTTAGTTTAGCCAAGCTCATTACTTCCAAATTTTTCACACTAAAAGATGATGTCATTTTCGAAAAGTCCTGATTGAGGCTCTCCACTTGAAGCGCAAGTGTTTCTAGTTCTTCTGCGGTCTTTGCTAAATTCATATCCGTATCGGCTATGTCTTTAGTGATAAATTCAAGACCTTCAATTCGATTAGCTTTCAAAACATCGGCAACTACCATTCCTTTAAAAATAGTTTTTCCTTTTTCTGCTAAAACGATATTTTGCGTTCGAAGGTCTAGTGTTGTTACTTTGTCAACATTTTTCAATATCATCTCTTCTCGATTCTTCACTGTTGAAGCCAGTTCTTGGATGGCCTGAATTCCCAACATAGTAACTGTTTGATAGTTTACGGAATGAAAATCATTAACATTTTTCCATTCCCCGTTTATACCAGGGACCTGACCTTGACTAACACGAACTGCAAGCGGAAACACATCAACTAAATCCTGTGCAATCAACCCCATTTCACCCATTGCAGAAGGGCTATCTTTTGTGAGCTTGTTATAAGCAACTACATCCAAATTTTCAACCAAATCCAAAGCATTTGAGATGTGATTTATATCTATTTTTACTCGTCTATCAGAAACAGCATCGAATTCTGAGGCAACAATCCTGTTGGAAGCGTAGATAGAGGTGTTCACTGCACCACTTGAAGTGTTTACTGTTCCAGAGGAATCAAGAAATCCATAGACTCCATTATCATAGGTAACTGAACCCTCAACTACTAATTTTGCTCTATCTGGAGTTGAAGTCCCTATACCGATTCTATCCGTACTAGCATCAATAAACAATAAGTTTTGGTCGGTATCTCCCTCAATTCTTGTATCAAAATCGTTTCCACTTTCGTTAAATACCACCCCACCAGAACCATCTATAATGTGGTTTATTGATGCACCGACATAATCTTTCCAAACCCACTTCTTTAATCCGTGAGTTTCATTGGAACCACTAAACATTACCATTTTTTGTCTTTGAAATCCCAAAAAATTACTGTCATCCCATACGGAAAAATACAAAGGTGCCCCACTAGCCTCTAAATCAGTAGCAGAACCAAAACGATACCTCACGCCTTTTGTTGGAGTTTCTGCATCCCTAAATTGAAAATTTCCAACAACATCTAGTGTTGTCAATGGACTTGTTGTACCAACACCGACTTTACCATTATCAAACATTGTAACCAAAGGACTACCAGCTGAATCTGTGGTTTGAAAATTGATACCCGTTGTTGTTCCTGTGCCTTTGATAGAAAGTTTTGCTGAAGAACTCGTCGTCCCAATCCCGATGTTGCCGTTATTCAAAAATGTCATAATATTCGCAGTTCCTGCACGCACACTTAATGAATCGGCGCTATAATAACCCCCAACAAAAGTCCAATCCGTATTTCCAGTTTGAGTAGTTTCTAAACTTAGATACGGCCGCGTTCCTTTAATCTTAATCTTAGGGTCTGTACCGCCTTGGATTTCTAAAGCCACAGTAGGGCTCGTCGTCCCTATGCCGATATTGCCTGCAGTATCTATTCTCATCTTTTCACTTCCATTTGTTGAAAACTGAAGAACATCTGCCGTATTGCTAAATAGTCCAGTGTTCTCATCACCAATAAATGAATATGTAGGATATAAAGCAGAGCCAGATAGTGACCTCATGGAGAACGCACCGCTACTTGAACCTTTAATAAAGTCATAATACATCTGAATAGCTAAATTGCCACCTAATTGAAGACGTAAAACATCATCACTATTTTCGTAAAAACCACTATCTCCATCACCAAAAGTCAAACCACTAGCAAGCGATCCAGGTGTTCCACCAAGATGAAGAAGTGATAACGGACTCTCCGTTCCGATACCGACATTACCACCGAAATATGATTGTGCTGTACCTGTATAAATAGAATAATTCAAACCTGTACCAACACGATTTCCAATATATAAACCATAATCGTTGATTATTTCACCTCCAGTACCGAGCAAAGGTGAATTTAACCGTATATCATAATTATTCAAAATTCGTCCGCTTTTACCAGAAGAAATTCCAGAAGATACCTCAATCCCGTTAACAGAATTTATTATACCAGGAGAGTCTGCATTTACACGAACACCGAGTTTTCCACCAACAGCAGTCCCCAATGTTCCGGTCCCGTTATGATAGGAAAACCCTTGCAAGCCATACAAAGATCCGGTTCTGTTATATGAATCTTTGCCAGAATTAGAAGAAAATATCAAACCATAAACACTGCCACTATTATCACTAGTAGCGTTCGCTGTAATAGAAGTCCTTACACCAATAGAGTTATCTGTATTATCTGTTACCAAGTTCGATACATCCAGCTTCGCCTGCGGGCTAGTCGTCCCTATGCCGACATTGCCACCGTTGAAATAACTAGGATTTGTATCATATCCGTGAATCTCAATTGTTTTAGTTCCATTTGAATATAATCTTAAAGCCCCAGATTGTGTCCCGGAATCAAAACGAAGAGCGTCATTTCCATCATCAGTTTCTCTTATAGCAAACGACCCTCCTGAAATAGTTAACTTATCACCCGGACTCGTCGTCCCTATACCGACATTGCCGGTATCTTGTTTTAGAATAAACCCAATCGGAGCAGCAGTTGAATAAAATTGTAGGTCCCTTGCTTTTGTGTCAAAATTATTTCGATCTGACCAAGCTCCTATTTCGAAAAAAGATGAGGGAACGCTGTTGTTCCCAAGGGACAATCTTGGGCCACCACCATTAGTAGCATCCATCGTAAAACGATAATTTGTAGCTGCAGATATAACTTTACCAATATTTGCAATAATATTTCCATTATCAACTTCTAGTTTCTCACCTGGGCTCGTCGTCCCAATACCAACTCGCCCGTTTGTATCTATCTTAAAAATAGAATTGGTTGCAGAGTCCTCAACTAGAAAGTAATCTCCAGTGCCAGTAGAGGTTTTTCTCAATAATAAACCTGCATAGTTATTAAAGTTATTGATAACATTAGATATTCCGTCAAATGAATTTGAAGCAAGATTGGAGAAGATGAAAAACGAATTTCCTCCATTCATTCTAAGTCCACCATTATTTACTAAAATTGCTTTTGGGTCATTGTCAGCCTCTATGTGCAATGGAGATGTTGGACTCGTCGTACCGATACCGACATTTCCAGAAGCGTCAATTCCACCCAATCCAGTACCGGAATCATTTTCCCATTGAAATAAATTCGCAGTTTGACCAGAAGCGCCCCGTATACCAAGCCCAATATTAGCTAGGTTGCCAGCTTTTATAAAAGCACGATACCCACTTTGTGCGCTAGCCTGCCCAACAACAAGTTGATTTTGACCAACTACCTGCCTAAAATATACATTACCAGCAACATCTAGGGCGTACGCAGGCGTCGTCGTGCCGATGCCGACATTTCCACTATCCAGCATTGTCACCAAAGGACTACCAGCTGAATTTGTTGTTTGAAAATTGATACCAGTTGTTGTTCCTGCGCCTTTGATGGAAAGTTTTGCTGAAGGAGTGGTTGTTCCGATGCCCACATTGCCAGTTGTTGTAAAATACGCAATTGGATTATTTGAATCAGTAGCATAAATTTGGAAATCTCGTGACCCTGTTTTTAGATTATTTATTCCACCAGAGGCAGAAAACTGCCAAAACGCTGTCTCATTTTCAATAGTTCCAGCAGTCCAATAAACTCCACCTGTAGCTACTCTCATATTTGACTGATATGAGTCTCCATATATCTTAAGTCTTCCGTCTGTACCACCAGCCACTTCCAATTTAGCCCCTGGACTCGTCGTTCCAATACCGACATTGCCATTATTCAAAACTGTAAGTGCATTAGTAGCGCCATTGTCACCAACATTCATTTGAATTGCAGGAGAAGTTAGTGTTCCATTTCCTGAAGTTCCTTGAAGTTTTAGAATATCTATTGTGCTTGTGCCTCCAATAAGAGTGTGATTTCCCAGCTTTAAATTAGCTGTCATAGTATTTGAACCAGCAATATCCAAAGGCGTAAAACCAAGAGAGCTCTGCATTGCGTTCCAAGTGGCAGCACTGGCAATATAACCATCCTCAATTGCAGTTCCCCTCCAAGTTCCAGCTGTAACTATTCCATTTAGCTCAACTGAAGGCGCAGTCAATGAAATTTTCTGCACCGCACTAGCAAGGATTTGGGAATTGGATCCAGTGCCATTAAATGTGATATTCCCATTAAGAGAACTGTTGGTCAAATTCAAATTCATTGACGGGTTATCACTAGAAACCAATAATGAAATCCCTCCCTTTCCATTAGCGCTAATCAGCGCATTAGAATTAAGAAAAAGTGTCCCTTGATCGGATTGTAAACCAAGAGATCCAATCCCTGTTGACTTGACTATCATTGATTGATCAATATCAGTGGTGAAATTCATCACACTTGAAACATCGGAAATTACTTTCTTGCCATTTACATATAATGAATTTGCTCCAATATGCACATCTTCTGCCCAAATATGACCAAAACGATTATCTTCATCTCCAATATTTCGAATAGAAATATTACCTGTTGCTCCAGTCATCTCTGGCATAATATTTCCCACCACCCTAACCTCACCAATTCCACTATCTTGCAAAATCGAATTACTAACACTATTTGTCCCTGTAAATTTCAACAAATAGCCTGATGTACCAGAACCAGAAATTCCGCCCGAATATGAAGAATTCCAATTAGAAATATCCGTAGCACTAATTCCATATGCATCACTAGCAACAAAAATTGGATCGACTTCACTTGTCAGATAACCAAAACTAGCATGATTTCCCCAACCATATGCAGTGTTCCAATTTGTGGAAGATCCGCCCGTGGCTAAAATAATACCGTTAACATCAAGTTTTTGCTGTGGACTTATATTTCCAATACCAACATTACCACCATCTACAACAGTGAAAACATTACTAGACCCATCATATAAATTTAGAACATCAGCAGTTGCAGTCTGACGCACCTCCAGTTTACCATCTGGTGAAGAATCTCCTATACCGAAAGAATCGCCAAGCGCATAGGATCCTCCAGTTGAATCAAATCTAAACGCACCATTTCCAGTTGAGTCATAGAGAGTCAATCTGGCATTACCAGCATCAATATCATATATAAACGCTCCATTATTAGAACCGCTAACATTTCTACCAGCTATTCCACCAACAATATCCAAACTCACCAATGGATTTACCGTACCAATACCCAACCGACTGTTTATATTATCCCAAAAGAAATCAGTGTTGTTTTGAGAAATAAGTCCATCGACTCCAACGAAAACAACTGAACCCGAAGTCAAATTACTCAAATTCAACCCAGAAAAAGTTGGATTACTAATTACGGTTAAATTTTGCCCAGTATCAAAAACTAATTGTGCATCTCCGATTGAATCGGTTCCTAAAGCTAAAGTTGCAATTGCATTTTCTGCCCCCACGCCACCAACTACGATTTGTGTATTACCAGTGATAGTTGAAATATAACTCCCACTGGTATGTATTCCCAAGCTTATCAAATCATTTAAAGTAGCGGTTCCAGTTCCTCCACGAGAAATACTTAAATAATTTTCCCCGGTTATTGTGTTGCTATCGGTCCAGTAAGCCACCTGATTTGCACTTCCAATTCCTGAAACCCCACCTGTTCCACTCACTGATGACCATGTCATTGTTCCATCTGTTTGAGCAGTTAAAACATAATTGTTGCCAGCAGGAGCTCCTGTTGGCAAAGTATATGTTATATTCCCAGCTTGATCAGCACCGACAAAAGTTGTGTAATAAGCAGAAGATGTTCCACTTTCTCTAATTGAAAAAGCTCCATTCAATACCTGATTGCCTTCTAAAGTTAAGCCCGTGAAAGTTGGGGAACCGCTGGCAGTCCCAGTTCCTCCATTAGCAATAGGTAAAATTCCAGTTATATGAGAAGTTAAATTAATCAAATTTCGGCTGATATTCTGCCCATCAAGCGTAATATAATCAGCTGGGCCGTTTAGAGTTATTGCATTATGCAATTCACTATCTCTAGCGATAGACGATGAAATAGATAAAAAATCTCCAGTCAATTTCAATTCTTTATCGATTCTAAGATTAGTTTCGCCAGAGATGTCTACTTTTTTACCCAAAGAAGAAGTTAGATCTATTGAGCCAAATCGGTTACCAAAAACAATACTGGAATCTGAGCTAATCAGGTTTGCCGAAGTATATCCCGAACCATTCCCAATCAGAAGACTTCCTTTTTTTGCAAAAACACCATCAAACACATCACCACCTCTTTCAATATCAAATTGACCCTCTTCTGTTAAGACAAGTTCATTAGTCTGATGAGCAATTTTTCCGTCAATTTCATTTCCAGACAAACTCGATTCCGTATTCGTCAAAGACCATTTCAAACCTCCATTGCCGTCAGTGCTAAGAACATAATCACCATCTTTTGGTATGGGAGTTGGCAGGACGAAATTTTCGCTATATAACCCTTCCTCTTTTTGTGATTTTTTTCCAGAATCTATTTGACTGTCAACAATATAAGTAATTTTTTTATCAATCCAAATTCCATCCAAAACTCTTTTCCCGTCAGACAATATATCCTTCAAAGAAAATGAGCCAGCAGCGGCAATTGTCTGCCAAGATAAAAATAGCCCAAAAGAAATTAGGGAAATAGCCAAAATAACAGAAAAAATGATCCTGTTATTTCTGGATTTTATTTTGTTGTTGTTTTTACTTTTTGAACCCATTAAGTTTATAATTTTCACCTTTGAAAATTCAGCAAACTAGAACATTAACAGCAATATTATAATTCTTAAATATACTGACTTATTATACAATTTTTTAAGGAAAACTACAAATTTTATAAATCAAATTTCATATCTCACGAAGATTAGTTATTTAACAAAAAAACAAAAACAGCCCTCGAGCTGTTTTTTTTGTTATTGTCTATATTTTAGTGAGGACTAGGTTTAGTCCTCAAGGGATTTCATCTTAAAGAGGAAAATACTCAGCGATTGAGCTGGAATCACCACAATAAAATGATGGTCGCCGATGGGAATCAAACCCATAAATTGATCTTCTGAACCAATCTCCTAATCTGGTGGGCGACCATATATCTTTCACTAAAATATAAACAACAAATCTATACGATAAAAAATTTTCCAAAAGACATATTTT
Organism: Candidatus Moraniibacteriota bacterium; assembly: GCA_041583775.1. Classification (GTDB taxonomy): domain Bacteria; phylum Patescibacteriota; class Minisyncoccia; order Moranbacterales; family DUUL01; genus UBA2772. Next base: position 3,484 of record JBFHFF010000006.1, on the reverse strand, counting down.
TAATATCGTTTTCGAATAATAGCAGGTACATACCTGTCTGTCAAGTAAAAAACCTATTTTAAAAGATTTTTTGACTCATATATAAGAGTAAAAACTCTATATCTATAGGACTTTCAATATAAAAATAAAAACACCCTTTTGAGGTGATTGTTTTTTGTGTATCGCGCTTTATATTTTTTGACTATGAAAATTCCAACAACAAACAAGCATTAGAAATTTATTTAGAAAAAATTCCGAATAATCAATTGGCTCAGAATGCTAATCGTTTATTTTATAACTAGCTTCGTGAACGAAGTGCTTCATATACAGCAGAAACTCCTACTAAAATATATACTATTCTAGAAACCCAGGCATCTTGACCGCCAAAAATTTCACCAATATCCCATTGAAAAAGTCCTACCAAGAGCCAATTAAAACCTCCAACTACTAATAATATAAATGTTGTGTAATGTAGATTTTTCATTTTATTTATGTACTTTCCTATCAAATTAGCATTGTAACCATTTAATAGGTTAAGAATATTATTTTTTAAGTTACTTATCTCGCACAAGGATATCGACCTTTAAGTTAAAGTCAAAAACTTTTACCCATATGCTAGCACCTTCATTATAGCATTTATTCAAAACAAAAAAAACTATTCTTCATTCTCTGAATTCAAAATTGTAATCATAGAAAAATTAGACAAAAAAAGAGTTCTCCCTAAGGAAAACCCTTTTGTATCTGAAATAAATTTTATTTATTTTCCAACACTGTTTCTACCTGAGTATCTTCTTCAGTAGTCCTTTCTTCGATGACCTCTTCTTCAGTATTTTCTGGCTCAGTAACAACCTCTTCTGTTACTGCCACAACTTCATCTATTAACTGAGTCTCTTCTTCATCATCAATAGAAACTTTTGGATAATTGTTCATAAATCTAGAAACCCAGCCGAAAAGACTAAAGCCTCCTTCGTTTTCTGAGATAACAGTTTTAATTCTCTCTCGCTCTTGCATCAATATAGTCAATTGCTCTTGTGTGGCAAGTTTTGCATCCTCATCTGTTATATCGCCTGAAAGTCCGGTGAGCTTCCTTATTTGATTCCTATTTTGAACAAGACTACTTCGGAGTTGTCCTAGGTTTTTATAGTCCGTTCCTACAAGAAATTTTTTAAAACCACTTCGATCTTCAATCTCTTCAATTGCATCAATTGTTTCATCTTGAACTTCCTCTGTTTGACTAGCCACATCTTCAAGTTCAGTTGCAATTTCGTCTCTGGTTTTTTCTTTTACTTGTTCCTGTGCTCCAACATCGGGATTGTTTATCTTTTTTTCATTGGTTTTTTCTTCCCTGTTTTGTTGTCCTTTGTTTTTTTCCACCTCAGCAACATCTAATAATCCAGAAGAGACTTCGTCTGTCTTTTCTTTGTGGATTGAGGCATTGGTTTTTTCTTTGGTTGGTTTTTCAAAGTTTTTAAGCTCTTTTACTTTCTCGCTTTTCGATTTTGAAGAGTTATCATTAGCATCAGCACTCTCTTTTTTCGCGAATGCTAAAGAACCTACCAAGAAAGACACTGCGACAATGGCTACTGATGACATTAGAATTTTTTTCATTTTTTATTATTTAATTTTTAATCAATTTAATTATAGCACATTTTTTTAAATACCCCTTGCGATAGAAAAGAGTTATTGAAAATCGTGATTATAGAATGATATTTAAAAACATAAAAAGGCGCGAAATCTGGATAGTTTCCAGACGCGCGCCCTCAACTGTAGATTACTTTTGAATGCGAACTATTGCTTTTGAAAATAATCCAATTTCCGAGTAGCCATGTGCAGTGTCATAACATCCAGCTGCCCAGTGCTTCGCTTGTTATCTATGTACCAAGCGATATTTTCGAGTGTCATCACACTTGTATCGTAAGTGTCCGTTGCTATAGTAGCAACATTATGAATGACCAGCACTAAGATTTTCTTTTGGCTAATAGCCTGGTTTATCCAACTTACCACCGTTGAATAGCTGACATTGTTCTTAACACTAAGAACATTAATACCCCAACGATCAAATGTAACTGGATCATTGAGAGGCGTACTCTCCGTCCAAGCTCTTCGAGAATATTCGTATTCCAAATTGGCCAGGATTGTCGCCATCCTTGTATAAAGACCTGGGCAAGCGTCGTTATAGGACTCTCCATAGGGAGGAGCCAGTCCTGGTGAAATCTCTACCGACTCCTTGTAGAAAATATCTTCATTCCTTGTCAAACTCTCAACGATTGATGTCTCATTCATATTGCAAAAATGGACATGCCCGTCGGTGTGGTTTGCAATCTCCCAACCGTTCCATTGTAGCGTTCGCGCTTGGGCGAATGTTATATTCTCGAAACTGCCCGTCCAGTTTCCAACAACGAATGCCGTGCCCTCCAGACCATACTTGCGCATAATTGGATAAGCATCAGCAAACAGTGACTTCATACCATCGTCAAAGGTGATAACAACCCCACCCCTATCAAGTGACTGAGACGCTGTTGAGATTCCCAAAGGAAATAAAGCTAAGATTAACAAACAAATAATACTAGCAATCGTTTTCATGTGAGTCTCCTCTTTTTGTTGTTGATTTTAGCTCTTCCATAGAACTAAAATTGTTTAGGAACTTTTTAAGATCAAACTAAGCATTCATTGTTTCTTATTTTCAAAGAACAACCCAATCTACTTAAATTATCACATTAATTGTGGGGAAAAGCAATGTTTTCTGGGGCACATAAGATGAAGTTTAGTGCCGTTTCTGTTTTTTATTTTTATTCTGAAAATCACATGTGTTAAAAAACAAAAAAACAGCCCTAAAGCTGTTCTTGTTTGAAATCTATCTATTATATTATTCACTATCACAAACTTTAGCGATTAGCGCTTTGGCTTATACAACACGAGCTAAATAAATAAAAACGATTCATCTCAATAATAAGAAATGAATCGTTTGTTTACTTTTTTAGATAATTACACATTAGAAAATTTATTTATCGTATAATGTCGAGTCGAATAACATATGGCATGCCAAGACCAGGAGTTCCTTCACGATAGCAACCGCCATGCATCCAACCCCATACGCTTTTTTGAGCAACAAGAGCTGTCATTGCTGCATCGAAAGTCTCTTTGAAAAAAGGATGGTCTTTTTTGAGTGCCACAACTGCATGACAGGAACATCCTGAAGGATATGTCACATCACTTTCGAGATAAATCAACACTACTTCCCCAAAGTCATGAGGCGATATCCGAATAATTTTAGTATTGGATGTGAAACCTTCAGCGAGAACATTTCCTGAAATAAAAATGCCTACCACAACCAGTACCAACAGCAATATTTTTTTCATCTTACAGCTCCTCTTTCAATAGATAATAAATTCAACAATGCGACAATAGATTTGACCGCTAGGATGAACCACTCCTTGCGTATATACTTTAACCGTCTTCCCCATGGCATAGGCCAGTTGAAGTGTTTTTATTTTACCTGCCGCCC
>JBFHFF010000005.1:0-125721 GCA_041583775.1 Candidatus Moraniibacteriota bacterium | reverse complement strand
ATCTGTTTTAGCTTCTTTTCTTGTAGCATAAGGTATTTTACATCATATTTATTCATAGAATTAGAAAGTTTTTAGTTAACTTTTAATTCTATTTTATTTTATGAAAGTGTAAACTCTTTTGCTGCAATGTTAACAATAGTTGTAACATTGCATGTAATGTGTACAGAAATATGACGGTTTTTAAAATAAGCTAGTTTATTAAATTTATCATCCTAGCGTATGTGTATAAATATGCCGAAAACAATCAAGGATGGACGTTTGTGATATAGTCAAAGGAGTTTAGAGAGATGGTTAAGTTTTTTCAAAAAGTGTAGAAAAAAGGCTTGGAGCCTAAATCAACAAGACCAAAGACAAATTCCAGAGAAACTACAATAAGAACAAAGAAGTGGGTTATTGAGTTGAGAAGGAAAAAAAGAATGTGCACTGAAAATAAAACGGGATTCAGAAACAGAAAATATTACCTTGCGTGAAAGAACGGTGGGAAAAATATCAAAGAAAGAGGGATTAGTTAAAAAATATAGAACTAAAAAAATTAAATATGATTACATTAGGGCCTAATTGATACCTAGAGAAATAATTGAGATAGATGTTAAATATGTGCCAGGAAAGTTGGAAAATAGTTGATATTTCCAATTTACGGCTATTGATTTGACTAATAGACAAAAATGCCTAGAAATCTATGACGAACAGTCCGTTCATGATTCAATTGAGTTTTTAAAAGAGGTTATCGGAAGAGCTCTTTTTGAAATTAAAGCTATTAAAACTGACAATCATCCCATCTTCACTAATCGCTATGTTGGTTGTTTAAAAAGTTCAGATCTTCTCAATCGCAAACTATATGTTTTAGATGAATTTTGTACTAGGATTTGAATTGTTCACTATTTGATCGATAAGCTCAAAACAGAAAAGTTAAAAGAAGTTATGGAAGTGACCAGCGAAGATTATACTCTGAGAGAAAGTTTACTAGTGCTAATTATTTAAAGCTCCGTGTTAAGTTATGGAGTATGTATTAAAATGATCTGAAACACTGTATTTTAGATGAAAAAACCCAAATCAATTCCTAAAAAATTATAATTTAATAAAATACAGAAACCAACAAATGTGTGCGCCTAAAGCAAGTTTGTTTTTGGGAGAACCAATAAAATAAAACAAAAAATATTCTTTATAAAATTTTCTGAAACCAAATCTAAAACCGCTAGTAAAGTGATAAAGTAATTAATGATTGTTGATACAATCACACTTTAAAACATTTTGGCTAGCGGCTTGGAATTTTCCATTTTCTTGACTTAGGGGTTTTGTGCATTAAATGCTGCACAGTAATACTCAACAACTTCCCACCGTTGTTTTAATGAAAGCCTGAAATAAATAGGACTTTCTATCAAAATTCGAATAGCTCTTCGGCAACACATAATTCACCTCCTCGTCTTAATTTGCTCTCTTGAACAAAAATTAAAATACAAAAGAACTGACTTTAAAATAAAAACAAATCCATACATATGAGAAGATAACCAAACCTAATTATATACACGGATTTATTTTTATTACTCTTTAAATATACCACATTTTAAATAAGTAAACAAGCAAATTCTTCTGTTTTAATTTATTTTTTGAAAATATTTAGAAAATCAATAACCTCAAAAAAATCATTTGCTACTAAATCTGCTTTTCTTGTAACCTTATCTCGAGAAATATTTTCTGTATAAGCAATAAATCTATCCACCACCCTACTTTCTTTTGCTTGATAGTCAGTCCAACCATCCCCAACCATTATCAATCTTCCCTCTAAATGTAATGCCTTGATTTGATTTACCTTGCCATTGTCTTGAGCCATTAAATTTAATCTATTGACTCCTGTCAAATCATCTCTGGCATCAAAAATAAAATCATTAGCAAAAACACTGCCCCTATCAATTCCCAATAAATCAGTAGTTGGAAATATCAACTCCTTAAATCCCCCGGATACAACAATTATATTTCTGGAATTCTTTTTAAAGTAATTAATGTTCTTCAAAACAGAAGGTGATATTTCCTTTTTTATAAGCCCCGCTGTTTTCTTAACAATTTTTCTATTGGTTTTAATGAGAGCAACTCTTTTTTCAAGAGATTCTGAAAAAGATATTTCTCCATTCATACCTTTATTTGTAATTTTTTCAACCCTTCTAATGACTTGCTCCTTATTTTCTCCCCCCAATAAAGACGCCTCGGCCAATTTGTCCAGAGTTTCAATCTTTACTAATGTGCTATCAAAATCAATTATCAGTTTATAGTTGAAATTTATTTCAAGCATTAAAAACTTTTTTATTATTCTTTTTTATATTTTTTTAACATCAATTGCTCCAACTGGACAAACATTCGCACATATTCCACAACCCTTACAGAATTCCGGATCGATTTTGGCTTTCTTTTTATCACCAATCATTTTCATTCTGATTGTGGCTTCTGGGCAATGCTTTTCACACATTCCACAGCCTATGCATTTCTCATTTACACAAAAAATGGCATTTTTCCAACCGCCAGTTTTGGGATAATTTTCTTCTTTATTCTTTATAGCAGCACCAAATTCCTGCCCTTTCGAGGAAGTTTTTGCTGTTATTTTTTTAAAGTGATTACTTTTAGTTTCTTTTATTTGTGTCATTTTTATGGACCTGAAAAACTTAATTTTAATGATGATTGTAAGCTTTTTCGATTGCTTCTATGTTTTTATCGGTATTTTCTTTTCCGAGCTTCTTTTCATATTTATTACGAAAAGCTTCTATAATATCATCTAGCCCAACAATATGTGTAACAAAAGCAAATCTCCCCAGTATCACGGTATTGGGTCTATTTTCTCCAATAATTTCTTTGCTCATCCCACTAGCATCAATCGTGACTAGGTTCCCTTTAAATTTTAGCTTTCTTGCTAATTCCCCTTTTTCTTTTTTGGAGTTAACAATTAAGGCTTCTGTTCCTGTTACATTTTTTGTCACATCAACAACATCAGCTATTGTTTCATCCAAAACCAATACACAGTCTGGATCAACTATTGGCTCACGAGTCCTAATTGGTTCATTGGAAATTCTTACGAATGCACACATAGGAGCACCAGTTCTTTCTGGACCAAAATTTGGAAATGCCTGCACAAATTTACCCTTACGAATAGCAGCTTGCACCAAGATTTCAGCAGCACTTTTAGCTCCTTGCCCTCCACGACCGTGGATAATTATTTCATATTTGTTTTTCATAATTCCAAAAGGAATAAATGATTAATTAACTTTGAATTTTTCTTTTTTATAAAACCATTTCCTCATCTATTTGCTCGCTTTCCTGTCCGTCTTCCTGTTCTTCTTCTGTTTGAATCTCAACACTTTCTGCCGCTTCACTATCCTTGTCTAGTTCGGTTTGTATCATTTCTTCAAGATCCATAATAGGTGTAACACCACTTGAAAATTGAGTACCAATAAATGTTGCAGGCGCTCCGGAAACCCCGATTTCACTTGCTTGATTTAGATCCTTTTCGATCAAATCACTAAAAGAACCTTCGTCTATACATTTATTAAACCTGTTTGCGTCTAAATTCAAATTTCTAGCATATTTTTTAAAACTTGCAACACCCTCTGTATCTTGCCACTCACTTTGTGATTTATATAGTAATTCTCCCATTTCCCAAAACTTCCCTTGATCTTGAGCACATCTCGTCGCCATCGCAGCATTTTGAGCTTGTAAATGAAAATTTAATGGCAAATCTTTATAAATAAGAGCAACATCATTTTGATCAAAAGCAGCAACAGCCTCCCTTGCATTATTAAAATGCTCTTCACAATATGGACATTGGAAATCAGAAAAAACAATCACTTTCACTTTCGCATCCTTATTCCCCAATATCGCATCTGTCTCATCCACTTCTGGAGTTTGTAAATATTTTCCCACTGGAATTCCAAGACCTGCAGCATTTAGCATAAACGAATCATCAATTTCAGTAAAAACAACGCTTCCTTCGCCTTGAAAGAATTTAGTACCCTCAATGTCATTTGAAAATATAAATGCTGGCAATGATTTAATGTTATAAGCCTCAATCATCGCTTCGCCTTCTTCGGAATCAACATCAACATTCTTCACAACCATTGTTGGAATATAATCTCTCAACCAAACCAACACTTCTGTAGGATCACAATTAGCACAATCTTTCATTTTATCCTCCCCAACTGTTAGAACCTTTACATCAACCGCTGGTTGATTAAAAGCTACCCAAGTTCTATCATCAGTTACTAAAACCTCTGAATTGTTCAATGCTTTTTTTGAAAAACCATCTCCACTGACAAATTGTACAATATCAACAAAAAAACTACCGATTGCAACTCCAGCCAACAAAACTACTGCTGAAATTAGATTTTTAACCATCTTTTGAGTCTCGGCCTTTTCGTCTAATTGTAAAATTGTTGCTTGATTTTCAATTTCAGTCTCCGCCTCAAGACTCTCTTCTTTAACAGAAGTTATCTCAATCTTTGACTCTTTTTCAACTTCTTTTTTGTCATTCTCACTTTTAGCACCCTCGGTCAACTGATCTTTTGTCTCCATCTTCACTTCCTCTTTTATCTCTTCTTTTTTTATTTCCTCTTTTACACTCCCATTCCCCCTATTTTTCTTGTTTTTCTTTGACATACTCTTTTAATTAGTTGTTGAATGTTTTCTTATTTCTCCATCACACTCCCCCTGTTTTTATTTTTCTCAATACAATACATTAATCAATGTTCTAAGCCCAACAAAATAACTTTTTATTGGATAACTTGTTCCGTTTGAATATCTTCCTGAACATCATCATCTATTTCCTCTAAATCTTCTGGAGCATTTACATCAATTTCTTCAGTGTTTTCAACTCCCTCATCAACCGTTTCCGTTTCCATTTTCTCTTGTCCTATTTTAGAGAACATATAGTCTCCTCGAGTCTTTTCAAGTTTGGGGTCGTTTGCTCCGATAACAATTGTCTTTGCTGTATGTGTTTTAATAAAAAACCCTAACAAAATTCCTAACACAAAAAGAGAGACAATCCTGGTATTAATAAATTTAAAGATTCCTTCTTTTTCTGCAAACGATTTCGATTGTTTGTTTTCTTTTTTATCTTCACTTACTTTTTCAACATCATTCATTTCTTCATTCTCTTTGTTTTCCATATATTTTATCAATAGAATTATCGCCTCCTATCCCCCCTTTATACTCAATTAAATCTAACATATGCAAAGCTATTTTACAACCTTGACAAAGATATAGCGTTGGGCTTTACTTATGTAAGTTTCTAATTGACTTTTATGTATCTATATTTAAAATGCAAATTATCAAAATCTTGTTTGAGAAACTATTTTTTTTCAAGTATACTATATGAAAGGTTTAAAAAAATAAATCAATTCCAAAAGCGACTTTTTGTTGCTTAATTGTTTTTATTTAAATAGATCATTATTTCTTAATTTTTTTCAATTTTATGACAGCAAATCAAAGACGCATATATCTATTAGTATTTGTCATCCTTTTTTTCTTAACAGCACCTGTTATAGTTCTGTTCGCCACAGGATATCGCTTTGACACAGTAAATAACATTTTTGTTCACAGCGGTTCGATTACAATCAAAAGTGTTCCAAGGGATATTGATATTTTCGTAGATAACAAAAAAAAGAAACAAAATACTCTGAGCGTTATCAATGGATCATATACAATCAACGGGGTTAGACCGGGAAAGCACACAATAAGATGTGAAAAAGAAGGATACACTTCCTGGAGCAAGACAGTCAATGTCCATTCTGGAATTTCAACTGAATTTTGGAATGTTTTGCTTTTTCCTTTGGAAAGTTTGGAAAAAAACAACTTTACCGTAGAAAATGTAAATCAATTTTTTCTTTCACCTCGAGACAAAAACGAGGTTGTTATTTTTTCTGAAAAAGATAACAAGAGAACGGTTTCCTTGTTAAATACAATAGACAATTCTCTAAAGACTATTTATGAAACAACTGAGTTGACTTTTTTACCCCAAGAAGAAAAAGAAAATATTGAATGGAGCAGCGATAACAAGAGAATTCTAATTCCTTTTATGGACACAAATAAAGAAAAAACTTTTGTAATTGCAAAAATAGACAAAGAGAATCTAAAAGACGAGATAATTCTAAACGATTTATTTAAAGAAACTACCACAAAAGAAAGTCAAACGGAGAAATTAGAAGAAAAAACTCTAAATAACAACACAACTACTCCTACAATTACAACACAAAAAACTACAACAAAAACTACAACCGCTCCCACAACTCAACCCTCAACAACAAAAAATGGAACTCCTCAAGTAACCAAAGAAAATGACAGTGCTAAAAACCAAGAACTTTCAACGCTAGAAATTGACACAAAAAATATCGAATTCAAACAAGTCAGATGGATGTTTAATAAAAATGACGAACTTGTTGTGCTAACTAAAAATCATGAACTTATCTATATTAATATTGAAAAGCCAGAAGAAAGACTTTTACTAGATACACAAGTTGGTGGCTTTGATTTTGCTGGGAACAGAATTTATTATTTTCATCTAATCGATAATTCCGTCTGGGAAATCAAAAACGACGATATCGAAACAAAAAAACAGATTGCCAGTTTAATAACAATTACCGATAAAGACTCTTTTGTTAAAATGATTACTTATGACCAATATCGAATTGCTATCATTACTCCTGACCAAAAACTTTTTCTCTTCAATTATGAAAAAGAAAAAGGAGAAATCTCGATTAAAGAACTTGCAGGAGAAGTTCAAGACATTCAATTTTCTGATGATGGCAAAAAACTTCTTTATTGGAGTAATAATGAAATTTGGTACACAATGCTAAGAGATTGGGATGTCCAACCAATTCGAGAAAAGGGAGAAAAAGCGCTAATAACAAGATCATCTACTCCGATTTATAATGTTCAGTGGATTGAGGATTATGAAAATGTGCTATTCACTATAGGAGATACTGTAAAATCATCAGGAATTGATACTCGAGATCATATTGAAATAGTAAACATCGAAAAGTACAGTTCTGAACTAAAGGACAGAGACCTCATCTATGATAAAAATACACAGCTTTTATATTCCAAAGAAAACTCTTCAGAAGGAAATCCAGTTGGTCTTTCTAGTTCGAAAATAATCGATAGATCAAACTTCTTGGGACTCTAAAATTAAAATCACTCATAAATAAAAGACATACAAAAAAGAGCTAAACAGCTCTTTTTTGTATGTCTATAATGTTTTCTAATAAACAACGGTTCTTCCTTAGTTCAAAATAACAGAAGAGTTTATTCTGCACATCCACCATTACTTGAAACTGCTGCTGCATTCCCAACCCCAAATCCCGGTGAAGGAGTTTCAGTTGAAAGAGTCGCTTGACATTCTTCTGGTTGATTCTCAAAGCCAGAGCATACGGCTGCCAATAAACTCTTTGGATCTCTGTTTGGTTCAACTGTTACACCATTTACAACAACGGTTGGAGATCCTTGTATTTGATATTTTTCATTATCATTTTTTTGCAAGCTAAACAAAGGATATTTTCCTCCTTGCCAACTTGCTTTATCATCAAATTGTTTACTTAAAAGAAATTTCCCATCAGTATCCGCAACACACTTTTCAATCTTACTCTCAGAAATTCCTGCAGTCTTCATACATTTTTCTGAGTCTGCAGGCTCTCCGTTGCTAGCCAAAAAACATCCAAGATAGGCTTGTTGTTGGCCAGCTGTTTCCTTTTGAATACAATATTGATTCAGATTTTCATCCAATTCATTTTTTCCGTGCATTAAATAATCAACGAACTTAAAACTAATATCAGCTTTATTTCCAAGTGTTTTCATAACTGGCAAAAATCCTTTTTGAACTTGAGTGCCAAATGGACAATGACTCATCACAAAAACCTCAACAGTTGACTTTTCTGTTTTTGGAACCTTGATATTTTTCTTTCTTTCAGCTTCCTTCATAGCAACCGCCTCCTGTTCTTGGCGTTTTTGTTTTATTTCTTCTAAACTAAGTGCTTCTTTTATGAAATATTTTCCATCGCTACTCAAAAAAGCCGTTATCTCAGTTTCACCTGCAAGTTTCATTTTAATTTCATACAATCCCAAATCTTTTTTAAAAACAACATCTTCGATCTCAACTTCAGTTCCTTCTTTTGTTAAGTTCTGCTCTACCAATATTTTCATAATATCAGCAGCATTTTTATCACCCACCAAACCATTACTAGAAAATCCAATAGCACCAACAAGTCTTGTCGGAACAACTCCAAATCTAGTCATCAACATTAACGCTCCCACCAAAAAAACAACTGCCACAAGTCCAGCCACAAAAGATTGGATATGGAATGTTCCTCTCATCTTCTCAATCTTGTCTTTTATTATTTTCTTCATTTTTTCTTTAGTCATCCCTATTAAAAAATATTTAATTTAAAAAGATAGGCGCAACTATTGTTGCGCCCACCCTAGATAAAACTAGGCTTTCATACAATACTCTTTTCTATCTGTATATTCGGCAGCTTTACCAATATTCCATTGCTTTACTGGCCTGATATACCCAACAATTCTTGAATAGACTTCCGTTTCTTGAAAGTTTCTCAAAGATTCATCTTTTGCAAAACATTTATCGCATTTGTAAAAGGTTTTTTGTGCTATTTCATATGGAACACACATATCACCCTCTTTTAGAACTTTACCACAATCATGACAAACTAATTCTTTTTCCCCTATTTTTTGCTTTGTTACTTTTACCATTTTTTTGTTTTTATGGTTTATTATATATAATTTTTTTTATTTGCTTTGCAGACCTTATTTTTTACTAGTTTTGATTTTTTCTTTTGCAACAATTTTTGATTTAGCAACACATTTTGGACATGTCTTTTGTTCTCCTGATAGATATCCGTGTATTGGACAAACACTGAAAGTCGGTGAAAGTGTGAAATATGGCATTTCATAATTTGATGCAATTTTCTTCACAAGATTCTTAGTCGTTTCGATATCATTAATTCTCTCTCCAAGAAATCCATGCAAAACTGTTCCTCCAGTATACTTTGTTTGAAGCCTGTCTTGCAAGTCCAGTGCATCAAATAAATCATCAGTAAATCCAACGGGCAATTGAGATGAGTTTGTGTAATATGGCTGCGCGCCTTTTTGCACTGCTGCATCATTTGCAAAAATCATCTTTGGAAATCGTTTCTGGTCCTTAATCGCAAGTCGGTAACTTGTACCTTCTGCTGGTGTAGCCTCTAGATTATAGAGATTATCTGTCTCTGCTTGAAATTTTATCATCTTCTCTCGCATATGAACCAGGATTTCCTCTGCCAATTTTACTCCCTCCTTTGTTGTTATTGGCTTTCCAATTAAATTAATAACTGCCTCATTCATTCCAACTAGTCCTATTGTTGAAAAATGATTTGCCCAACAACTCCCCTTTCTCTGTAGCGTTGCTTCCAAATAAAACTTAGCGTATGGATACAAACCTTTTTGCGTAAATCTATCAACAACTTTCCTTTTAACCTCTAAACTATCTCTTGAAATATCCATTAAATCATCCAATCTTTTGTAGAAATCTTTCTTGTCTTTCGCTAGATATCCAACTCTTGGGAGATTGATCGTAACAACACCTATTGAGCCTGTTAAAGGGGCTGCTCCAAACAATCCACCCATTCTTTTTCTCAACTCTCTATTATCAAGTCTCAAGCGACAGCACATTGAACGAGCATCTTCTGGATCCATATCCGAGTTAATGAAGTTAGCAAAATATGGAATTCCGTATTTAGCTGTCATCTCCCAAACTTTATCCAAATTTCTATTATCCCAGTCAAAATTCTTTGAAAGATTGTAGGTCGGAATTGGAAAAGTGAACACTCGCCCATTTGCATCACCTTCGCTCATCACTTCAGCAAATCCTTTGTTAAACATATCCATTTCCTCTTGAAAATCTCCATACTTATCTTCCATCAACTGTCCGCCTCGCATCACATTTTGATCTTTAAACATTTTTGGAACCTCCAAGTCCAATGTGATGTTTGTGAAAGGAGTCTGGAAGCCAACCCTGGTTGGCACATTCAAATTAAAAACAAATTCTTGAATAGCCTGCTTAACAGCTTTATAGTCTAATTTATCGTACCTAATGAATGGCGCTAATAAAGTATCAATATTTGAGAAAGCTTGAGCACCCGCAGTTTCACCTTGGGTTGTGTAGAAAAAATTCACCAATTGTCCAAGTGCCGTTCGAAAATGTTTTGGTGGTTTACAAGAAATTTTTCCTTCAACTCCGGTGAAGCCTCTAGTTAGCAAATCTTGCAAATCCCAACCACAACAATATGCAGCTAATTTATCTAGATCATGGATGTGTAAATCACCTTCTTCGTGAGATCTTTTAATTTTCTTGGAATAGATTCTTTCCATCCAGTATTTACTGCTAACAATCGAAGAAATATAGTTATTCAATCCCTGCAAAGAATAGGCCATATTTGAATTTTCCTTCACTTGCCAATCAAGCTCGCCTAGATATTGGTCTACTAGTTCAACGGCCTCTTCCAAAGAAGCTTCTGTGTCTCTAATTTTTCTTCTCTTATCTCGATATAAAATATATGCCTTTGCTGTTTCATCAAAATCCAAAACCATCAAAATTCTCTCCACCATGTCTTGCACTTCTTCGATATTTGGAATATATCCAGGTTTAGCGTTTTTGTTTAGCATTCTAGCTACTTTATTGCTAACGATCTCGGCCTTAGCTAGACTACCCTCTCCAACTTCTTTAAAAGCTTTGTATACAGCTTCTGTTATCTTTTTTTTGGAAAATTTAACAACTGAGCCATCCCGCTTAACTACTTCGCCAAATTTTAACGAAATCCCCTTTTTCTTTGTTTTATTTTCTTTTTTAGCACTTGCAACACTTTCTTTTTTTGCAACTACCTTTTTTTGCCCTTTTTTCATTTTTGTTTGTCCCCTGCAAAAATTAATTTAATTAGAAATATATATAAATTATTGCTTTGTTTTGGCCTTAAACTCCACAATAATAATTGCCTTTTTTACTTTTATTTTTCTTCCAGTTTATTAAGTTCTTTCACAAATCTCTTCCCCGTCCCAAACGATTTGAATACTGAAGCAAATCTTAGATATGAAACTTCATCTCGCTCTTTCAATTCCCCTAAAATAATCTCTCCCATTTCTTTTGTATTAACCTCAGAACTTTTCTTCGCTCTAATTTTTAATTCAATAATTGATACAATTTGTGCAATCTGGGCCTTGTCTAGTCTCTTATTTGCAGCTCTTCTGATAGACTCTTCTAGTTTTTCTCTTTGATATTCTTCTTTTCTTCCGTCACGCTTTAATACGGCTAGATTTAACATCTCGATTTGTTCGTATGTCGAAAACCGTGATTTGCATTTTTTATTTTCACACTCTCGCCGTCTTCTGATTGTTTTTCCGTCTTCAATCTCTCGAGAATCAACAACTTTTGTTTCTTTGTGACCACAATAAGGACACTTCATAATTTTATTTCATTTAACTCTTTTTCATATAATAGCACAATATGTTGTGCTATTCAAGTAACCCTTAGCACTACTACATTATAATCACTGACCAAGATAGTGTCAACACTTGACATTGAATCTTGTTTGTTTTGGAATGACAGAATTCTCTAAGTAAACTTAGTTTGGGTACAAAAAACCATCCCTATATTAAACCTTATAAGGGGGTGCCGGGAAATGGTTTAGTTTCCAATTGTCATCCTTGTAGAAATTAGGTAATTCATTAACAGAGTAATTTATTATTCTAAAAATCAATGTATTTGTAGTATTTGTACCGATTGATAAATTCTCAAATTCAATGATTTTTAATCCTCTTTGTTTTATTGTCATCTTCGTACATAAGGAAATCCGTTAGGCTCTATTTAGTAATTTTTAACACAAACTATCCCAGCTTGAGTTTTTTGTATAATATTTTTTTATTATCCAGTCTAATGCATTCCCGAATCCTCAGGAATGACAGTCTTCTTTATTTAATCATTGTGTTGAGTTTTTTATTGAGGATTATCCCTAGCCCCTTTTCCCACCTTAAAAACCTTGTGAACTTTATAACTTTCATATACATTGGACAGTTACAATCTCTTTTGCTATCGTAATAAAAAGAAAGTTTCTATCTATATTTTAGAAAAACTTTATTTTATTTGTTTATCTTAAATTGAAAATAACAAAGACTAAAATGTTAAGTTTTGCAGCAATTTGTCCTCACCCACCACTCATCATTCCTGAAATTGGAGGTTCTCAAACCGTTCTTGCAAAAAAAACCATCGATGCATTAGAAAAACTAGCAAAAGAATTTAAAAGAGTTGCACCAGAAACAATTATCATCATTTCTCCTCACGGACCAATGAGATATGATAAATTTACAATAAACTTTGAAGACAATTTTAAGGGCAGTTTTTCTGATTTTGGAGCAGTTAATAGTGACTATTCCTTTTCAAATAACCTACCTCTTGCAAAGTTAATTTTTTCCGAATTGCGAAAAAAAGATTTTCCGCTCGAAGTTGTTAGGGAATCGACTATTGATCATGGGGTACTTATTCCATTGCATCATCTATTAAAAGATTTGGACTGGAAACCAAAAATCATCACTCTTACCTACACAGCATTAGATTGGGAAACTCATTTTAATTTTGGCAAATTTATCGACAAAGTTATTGATGAAGTTGATCAAAATATTGCAATCATAGCTAGTGGTGATATGTCCCATAGATTAACCGAAGAAGCTCCCGCGGGTTTCTCTCCTTATGGAATTAAATTTGATCAAACATTAATAGAATTATTAAAGAAAGATGAGGTCGCCAAAATAATGAACCTGAATCCTGATTTCTGCGAAGAAGCTGGGGAATGTGGTTTACGCTCAATCATCGTTGCGCTAGGAGCTTTGGATGCCCACAGATATAGCTTTAAACAGTTTTCTTATGAAGGACCAATCGGAGTTGGCTATCTTGTTGGACAATGGAAAATAAGTTAGACGAATTTTCATAAATCACAAATGAAATATATTGATATTATTCCACTTACCAAAGTGGCTCGAAATAAACCCCAAATTTTTACTTATTCAAATGACAGTGATTTGGAAGTGGGCTCATTAGTTGAAATAAACTTTGGGAAAAAGAAAATTCAAGGTGTTGTGGCAAGAAAGACAACTCGCCCAACATTCAAAACAAGACCAATCACAAAGGTAATTGCCTCTGGTTTTCTAACGCCAGAACAAATTAAATTAGCTAGACAAATTTCCACCTATTACATCACTTCACTTGGTGTTGTAACAAAACAATTTATCCCAAAGTTTGCAAAAAAGGAGATAGATTGTTATATCAAACTCAATCCAGAGAAAAAAACACTAAAAATAAACCCAACAAAAGAACAGTTAGGAGCGATAAATGCTATAAAAGAAAGGGATGTTGCAAAACCTTTTTTGCTTTTTGGACCAGCTTCCGCAGGAAAAACTGAGGTGATTATGAGCGCTATGGAACAAACTATTAAGCAAAAAAAGCAATGCCTTTTGGTAATTCCCGAGATCTTTCTTTCCAATCAAGAAATAATCAGATATAAAAAAAGATTTCCAAACAACAATGTTTTATTTTTCCATTCCAAATTAAAATCATCAGAAGTGACATTTGCACTTAACCAAATCAAAGCTGGTTTGGTAAATATTATAATCTCGACCCGAGCTGGACTTTTTTTGCCTTTTAAGGAGTTGGGATTAATTGCAATTGATGAAGAACAAGACATCTCACACAAACAATGGGAACAGTCCCCTCGATATCACGCTCGCATCGTGGCAGAAATGATGACAAAAATTCACAAAACAAAAACCATTTTTATTTCAAGCACTCCCTCACTTGAATCCTTCAAAAAGGTTTTGGATAAAAAATATTCCCTCTTAGAAATCCCTCGACTCAAAACAAAAAATTTCAAAATAGAAAAGCCAACATTTATTTTGCCTGATATGCGAAAACTATATGGCGCAAAAGGCGGAGTCCCTTTTTCCGAAGAGTTGAAAAGTGAAATTTCAAGAGTTCTAAAAAGAAAAAAAGTTTCATTCATTCTGGTTCCGAGAAGAGGTAAAAGTAAGCTAGTTTATTGCACGGATTGCAAAAAAAAGTTGCAGTGCCCTATTTGCAATCTTCCGCTTGTTCACGAAAAAAAACATTACCGATGCTTGCATTGTTCTTATAAAACTTCAAATCTAACTCAATGTCCAGCTTGCAAAAGTTTTCGTTTAAAAGACATTGGTTTTGGAACAGAAGGTGTTTCTGATTTTCTCAAAAAACACTATCCTAGTGCAAAAATAGAGTTTATCGACAACGCTACTTTTGAAAAAACAAGCGAACGAGAAAGTCTTTTTAATAGATTAGTGTCTAACGAGATTGATATTTTAGTAGGGACATATTCCATCGCCAAAGGCTTTGATTTGCCAAGCATTGAGCTTGTTGCCACAATGAATGTTGATAATTGGGCTGGTCAAACAGATTTTCGTTTCGACGAAAGATGGCTTGGGAACCTGTTTCAACTTTCTGGGAGACTTAACCGGGCAAATAGCGAACAAAATGGAAAATGCATACTTCAAACATACAACACAGAAAATGAGTTATTAAAGTTTCTTCAAGACCAAAATTGGCTAGAATTTGCCAAAGAAGAATTGGAAACTAGAGAATTTTTCCTTTACCCCCCATTTTCATTTGTCATTCGACTAACACTAAAACAAGAAAGTGAAACTGCCCTATTCAAAAAGACAAAAATGGTTTATAATGAATTATTAAAAGTGTTTAGAAATTCCAAAACCTTGGTTCAATCGCCATATTTTGGTACAATAAAAAAAGTGAGGGGTAAATGGGAAAAACACATTCTCCTAAAAACTACCTCCTTTACTTCTGCGACTTGGAATACTATTTCAAAAACAGTTCCAGATGAATGGATTATTGATGTTGATTCAGAATCAATTTTCTAACACACCAACTCCTTCCTTAGTAAAAAAAGAGATAATAACCTAAAAAATATTCAATGTTAGAAATAGTAACTTTTCCCAATGATATATTGAGAAAAAAATCAACAAAAATAGTCAACCCAACTGATGAAAAAATAAAAAGATTGATTACTGAAATGATAAACACCCTCAGGGCTAACAAAGGTGTTGGGCTTGCTGCTCCACAAATTGGTGAAAATATACAACTTTGCATTATTGAAATTGAAGATGAGCTTTTTATTTTAATAAATCCTGAAATAAAGAAATTATCAGGAGATATGGTGATGTCAGAAGAAGGATGTCTTTCATTTCCTGGAAAATTTTTACAAATAGCTCGCTACGACAAAGTTAAGGTTAAGGCAATTGATGCAAATGGCAAAAAACAAATCATCCGAGCTCGAGGGTTTTTCGCCAGAGCCCTCCAACATGAAATTGATCATCTTAATGGAACTCTTTTTGTAGATCACTGGGAAAATAATAAAGAATCCAAGAAAAAAAATTAAATAGATGGAGCTACAATCAAAAAAAATAATCTTTATGGGAACTCCTCGTTTTGCGAGTGAGATTTTATCAGATTTAATCAAAAAAGGAATCGGGATTGACTGTGTTTTTACACAACCAGATAAGCCAGTTGGGAGAAAAGCTCTTTTAGCAGCAACTCCCGTGAAAGAAGTTGCTTTGCAATTCAACATAGAATTGTTCCAAAAACAAAAATTAGATGCTGACACAGTCACTCTTATTAGAAATAAAAAACCAGACTTAATAGTGGTTGCAGCATATGGGATTATTCTTCCAAAGGAAATTTTAGAGATACCAACATTTGGTTGTATCAATGTGCATGCTTCTTTTTTACCAGAGCTTCGAGGCTCATCGCCTATTCACACTGCACTAAAACAAGGAAAGAAAAAAACTGGTATATCAGTAATGCTAATGGATGAAGGTATCGACACCGGTCCTGTTTTTTTTAAAAAAAGCCTTTCCATAAACAGAAAAGAGACATATCTAGAACTAGAGAGCAAAATGATTAAATTATCAACTGAGATTCTTGCACCAACATTGGAAAAAATCATAAACAAAGAAATCAAACCATTTCCACAAGACGAAGAGGGAAAATCACTTACAAAGATGGTTAAGAAGCAAGATGGCAAGATTAATTGGCAAAATCAAAATGCAAAAGAAATCTTCAATTTGTACCGCGCTTTTCATGTTTGGCCGAAAACATATGCATTTTTTGAAAAAGATAATTCAAAACATAAAGTCACCTTGACTTTCTCTGACTATAAAGATGAAAATCATCCAAAAGAAATCGGACAGGTTTTCAAAAATAAAGACAATATTCTAGTTCAAACAATTAATGGCACCCTATTAGTCAAAACAATTCAATTGGAGGGGAAAAAGGAACTTTCTGCAAAAGATTTTATAAATGGAAAACCAGCTTTTATTGAAACAATTCTAAAGTAAAAAATATGCAACAAATACAAAAAAGATCTTTTCAAAGATTGAGACGAAAACAAACTGTTTCTTTTTGGCCTGTGGTTATAGCAATTGTTCTAATCGCAACAATTTCTGTTTTATTCTATTTAAAAATGTTAAACAAAAACAAACAATCTTTGGAAAAAAATAATGCCTTAACAGAACAAGAAGAAAAAGATAAAACTTTGGAAGTTCCTAGTATTTCACCTAAAGACACTTCAAAAGCAATTCGAAATGAAAATTTTCAACTAATTGATGTGCGTGAAGCAGATGAATTCGTCTTAAAACACATCGAAGCTTCAATTAATATTCCTCTATCAGAACTTTCAGAAAAAACTCAATTATTAAGCAAAACAAAAACTATTATCCTAATTGATAGGAAGGATTCTACGAAAGGGAAAATACTTACGGAACACCTAAAGAAAGAGGGTTTAGATGTTAAATATCTAGAAGGTGGGATTGTTAATTATTCACACGAAGGATATAACCTCGTTACAATTGGAAATCCTATGATACAAAATGATCTTTTAAAAGTAACTTCATATTCAGCAGAAGAACTTATCGATCAATTACTGCAGGGCAACAAATTGAAATTTATCGACACAAGACCAGCTATTGATTTTGCGATTGACCACCTCAATGGCTCAATTAACATCCCGCTGGAAGACCTGGAAAAGAAAAAAGATAGTTTACCTCTAAGAACTTTTGTTGTTTTTGACAAGGATCCCATAAGAAGCTTCCAGGCTGCTGTTAGGCTCTATGATATGGATGTGATTGGGGTTTATAACTGCAAAGATACTTATGAAACATTCAAGGGTGTTGTTGAAAATCTCGGAAACGAAAATACTACTAAAGAAAACTAAAAACAACTTTCAATAAAATTTGAAACAAAAAAATAGGTGCTGAAAGCCTATTTTTTTATTGAAATGATTAAAATATCAAAGGTTTTATTCCTAATATCACTTGCCAAATTACTGCAAGTGATATAAGTATCAATGGCAAAATATACCTTATAAAAATTCTAAAAAAATATCTACTAATCCTCAAGCCAATCATTGTAATGTATGGATACAAAAACACTTCATTGGCATCATCAAATTGCACTTTATTCAGAACACAACCACCAAATATGTAATATTGGATTATCAAAATAAGAGATCCAAAAACAATAATTTTCCAATTAAATAAAAAGGGTGAGGAATATGCTATTAAAATAAGCAAAAGATGCGACCAAAAAATAAATCCAAAATATTTCAAGTCCTTTTTTCGCATAGTTTTTTACTTTATAACAAAGATTCCTTTTTCTATTTATGGTTTTATGAACTCTTTTCTTTGCCAAGTTTCATCTTGCCTAACCAACAGTTCCTCTTTTTTATCTGGATATCTCATAATTTCCTCCACTATCTTTTCCATCCTCATCCCCTGTGAACCTTTTACCAAAACAACATCCCCTTCTTTTAAAGTGTGTTGAATAAAAATCATAGCCTCAATAGGTGAATCAAAACAACCAATCGAATCTTTGTTTTTAGTATTTTTACGATATTCTTCTGCTGCATATCTCATTCTACTCCCCACAGCAACGAAAAAGTCTGGTGCTATTTCAGCAATTTTCCTTCCAATTTCTCGATGCGCACTTTCCTCTTCATTTCCAAGCTCAAGCATATCACCGAGAACTACAATTTTTCTTTCAGCCTCTATCTTTTCAAGTGTGGCCAAGCAAGCATTTACACTCTCGGGGGCGCTGTTATAAGTATCATCGATAATAGCTGAGTTTTTAATTCCAGACATCAAGACCATCCTTCCTGGTGGCGGAACAAAATCTTGCAAAGCTTCTGCAGCTTCAAATTTATTCAATTTAAAATACTCACCTACAGCAAAAGCACTCATTGCTGCATAAATTTGTGGATATCCAAGTGCATGCTTTAGTTTAATTGGAATAATCTTTCCTTGATAACTCAACTTAAACAATATTCCTTTTAATAACTTTATTTTCTTCCCACTCCTGGTCTCAATTAGACGATAACCATAGACAACATCACTTCCCAACATCATCGCCCCCTCATTAAAACCGCACTTTATAACATTAGTTTTCAAACTAGGAGCTATTTTTTGACATTCATCATCATCACTATTTAGCACAACTAATCCATTTACGGGGACACTTTTAGCGAGGTGGCCTTTTTCAATCGCCACACCTTTTTTGGTTTTAAAATTTTCAAGATGAGAAATTCCTATATTTGTTATAACACCAACATCAACGGGAACAAAGCTTGTTAAATATTTTATATCACCGGGTTTGTCAGCTCCCATTTCTAAAATAAGAACCTTGGGATATTCTCTTGTTAGCATTGCACCAATCCACTTCAAAAGAACTAACAGCCATTTCAAAAAAGATTTTTCTCCAGATTCAGCTCCAATAATAGTCAGTGGAACCCCAATCTCATTATTATAGTTCTTGATGTTTCTTCTAACATTAAAATGTTTTTCTAACAATTTCCAAGTCATATCTTTTGTTGTCGTCTTTCCAACGCTCCCAGTAATCGCGACTATTTTAGGCTTATGTCTTTTTAGAACCCTGACTGCCATAAAACGCAATGTGATTTCTAAAAATTTAGCTTTCTTTGACTTTTCCATATTTTTAAAATTTATCAATTATCAAGATCTTTTTTATTTTCCTCCTTCTCTACCTTTTCTTTTTCTGCATCAATTTTTTCTTTTTCGGTCAAGAGATAGTTGTGAGTTTCTGCAAATTTTTCCAAATCTTTTGAACTATATTCCTCAGTTGGCTCAATTCCATAATAATCAAGAATCGTCTTTGACAACTCACCAAAAATTGGTGCTGCGGTACTTTCTGCCCACTCTACATCTTTAGGATAATCTATTATTGTAACCATTGCAAAGATTGGATCTTCAACTGGTCCATATCCAGCGAATGTTCCTGTTGTAGCATTTTCCAGGTATCCCCCATTTTCTTTGTCTGGAATTTGCGCTGTTCCTGTTTTTCCAGCAATACGATACCCTGGTACTGCTGCCAATTTACCATGTCCGTTAATGACATTACTTTCCATCATTAAAGAAATTTCTTTAGATGTCTCCTTGGAAATAACTGTCCTAACTTCCTCAGCCTCAATCTTTTCCTCCACCCCACTTTCATCAATAATACCACTTACAATTTGTGGTTTCATTAACTTACCTCCATTTGCCATCGCCCCGTATGCCATCACAAGTTGCAAAGGCGTCACACTAATCCCCTGACCGAAAGAAGCTGTAAAATATTCAATATCTCTATCTGTTTTTAGATTAGAAATATTACCATCAGCTTCGCCAGGAAGATTCAACCCCGTTACTTCTCCAAAACCAAAATCCTCAACATACCTCAAAAACTCTTGATTTCCCACTTTTTTTTCTACAAAAATAACTCCCGTATTTAAAGATTTTTCAATTATTTGAGTCATCGTTTGTTGTTGATAAGCCTTTCCGTCAGAATTTTGAATCTTAAATCCGGCCTCGAGAACATTTCCCGTGTCAATATAAGTTGTTTCTGGTTTTATTTTATCAGTATCCAAACCGATGGACATCGTAATGGACTTAAAAACTGATCCACACTCATATTCACTTGAAATTAAAGGATTTTTAAAAATACTTATATCTTCAACCTTTGAATATTCATTTGGATTAAATGTTGGATAAGCTGCCATAGCCAAAATTTCTCCTGTTTTTGGATTCGTTATAATCACTTTTCCACTGTCGGCATCGTGTCTTTTAACAGTGTTCTCAATTGCAGTCTCTGCTTTAAATTGTAAAACACTTTCCAGCGTCAAAACAACATCTTTCCCATTTCTCTCTGGTATAATTGATTTTGTACCTATTGAAATCCATCTCCCAAAAACATCCTTTTCCTGCTCCATCCTTCCCTCTTGCCCACTTAATATTTTTTCTAACCTATTTTCGATTCCATATCTTCCTGACAATTTATCATCCTTATACCCCACAAAACCAACCACATGAGCAGCAAGCGAATTCCCGGGGTAATATCTCCAATATTCACTTTCTCCATAAATTCCCTCCAATTTCATCTCTTCGATTTTCAGAAACAACTCATTCGTAATCCTTCGCTCTAAAACTTCATATAAATCATCCTTTTTTGATAACTTCCTCAAAACTTCACCCTCATCAAGCCCTAGGATTGGAGAAATTTTTGTAGCAATTATGCCAGGGTCTTTTATTTCTTTGGGGATTGCAAAAATAGTTTTCAATTCTTGATTAACCGCTACTGAAAATTTTTCTTCTTTTTGACGCAAAAAAATCTCACCCCTAGTTGGTAATATGCGCTGACTTCCTTTATGTTGCTTTTTAGCTAAATCTGAATATTTAATATTATCCCTAACTTGTAATTTAAATAATTGCAAAATTATAATTATAGCAAAAATCAAAATAACAAAAATAACCATATATATTCTGGCTTTAGGTAAAGTATCCCTTATAGCATTCGCTGCTATTTTCTGCTGTCTTTTTTTGCCTTTTTTGAGCATAGTTTTTACTACCTCCCCATTGCTACCGAATCATCAATCTCCAAATAATCAATCTCTCCAGGCTTTTTCAAATTCATCGCCTCCTTTTCAAGTTCAAGTTGATGCATTGATTTTAATTCAGCAGCATGAATCTTGAGAGCCTCATTATCTTTATATAAAACGCTGATCATATTCTCTTTCTCCTTTATTTCATATCCCATAGTAGCGAGTTTATTGACTTGTAGAACATATAACAACCCTAAAACAACAGTTGTGGCTATTAAAATGTTTACAATCAAAGAAAAAGACACAGTAAAATCAGATTCAGATTTTTTCTGAGCTTTTTCACATCCATTGATGTTCTTATTTTTTGTCGCAACTGAATATGCTACCACAATGACATTGCCCCCAATGCTTTTAATTTTTATCTATTTTTATTTCTAAATTTTCTCGATAACCCTTAACTTAGCACTCCTCGCTCTACGATTTTCTGAAAGTTCTTTTTTATTTGAAATAATTGGTTTTCTTGTTATTAATTTTGCTTTTGGTTTCTTTCCACACTGACATATTGGAAACTCCTTTGGGCAGATACATCCTTTTGCATAGTCCTTAAAGGAGTTTTTAATTATTCTATCCTCGATTGAATGAAATGAAATTATTGCTATTCTTCCTTTTTTTTGCAAAACATCAAAAGATTTTCGTAAAAAAATATTCAAATTATTCAGTTCGCCATTTACTTGTATTCTTAGTGCTTGAAAAACTTTCGTTGCAGGATGAATTTTACTTCCAAATTTTTTATTAGAAAAACCCGCTGCTGCTTCAACGATTTCCGCCAACTCCAATGTTGTTTCTATTTGCTTATCCTCTCTATATTCTCCGATAGCAGTGGCAATTCTTCTAGAAAATCTCTCTTCCCCAAGCTCACGAAACAATCTTTCCAAATCCTCAACTGACCAAGAATTTATAATATCAAATGCATCTTCTTCTCCTTCTTCTTTCCTCCCCAAATGCATATTCAATCTTGCATTGACATTAAAACTCATCCCATATGTTGGATCACTGATTTGCTCGATTCTCCAACCAAGATCAGCTAAAACACCTTTTATTTTAATTGTTGGAGTCCCCTGTCCAGCAACTATTTTGTCAATGTTTTTAAAATTATCTTTTACAAAAATTATTCTTTTTAAAAGATCCTTGTCTTCTTTTTTAATTCTTTCTTTCGCCTCCTTAATTGCAACGGCATCCATATCAATCGCTATCACTCTCCCTTTTTCACCAACTGCTTGAGCAAGTTTAATTGTATGTCCTCCCATTCCAAGTGTTGCATCAATCACTACATCACCATTTTCCAAATTCAATTGCTCAACTGATTCTTCCAATAAAACTGTTTTGTGCATATCGTTAGTACATTCCTAATTTACCCAATTGTTCAGCTATTTCATCCTGATTTTCCTCAGCAGATTTTTTGTATTTATCCCATTCTGTCTCATCCCAAATCTCTAAACGATTAAATAAACCTGCCACAACGACTTGCTTATTTAGGTTTGCATATTCTTTTAGATATTCAGGAACCAATATTCTCCCTTGAGAATCAAGGTTAGAATCAACTGCACCAGCCAACATTAATCTTACAAAACTTCTTGTCGCTTTCTCACCAACAGGCATTTCTCCCAATTTAGTAGCAATTTTATTCCATTCCTCTTTTGAATAAACAAAAAGACATTTATCCAAACCTCTTGTCACAACCACACCATCTGCAAAATGCAACCTAAATTTAGATGGAATTGCAATCCTCTTTTTCGGGTCGATAGTGTGTTGATATTCACCTATAAACATCTGACAAATGGATGAATTTTTATTATTTCTTTGGGGAGGATTGGAATTCCAATCCTTAATCCCCACAGAAATTTGATTTGTGCTTCCCCCACTTTACTCCACTTCACTTACATATTACACCACTTTGATTTACGCGTCAACATTTTTCCCCATTTTTGACAAATAATATAGTTAATAAGAGTCTATTTAGATATCAAAAAAATCCTTATTAACATTACAGTGTCAAATTTACACCTTTCAATTCTTCAAGTTTTTTAAAGAGACTACTCTTGTCTTAATTAAACAATTTAATTGGAATAAAATAAAAAATGAAACATCTTTTCCCGATAAACCAAAGCTATGTTTATTCCATAAACAAAAAAACGAGCGAAAGCTCGTTTTTTTACTATCAAAATTCTCGCCTATTATCAGTCCAAAATCTGCTCATAATTATCAGCCCAATACTGAACTTTCTGACAATACCAATCATGACTTCCTCCTAAATATCTTTTAGAAGCAGCACACTCTCCTGATTTATTAGTTGCACCATCTTTGGCCAACTTTAAAGCCATTGCCATTACACCATCCGTTAAGCTCCAAGGGTCTGGAGGGTAGTTTCCCGTCTTTGCGGAAATTGCATCTTTATACCCCATCCAAGTATCAGACATAAATTGTTCAACACCCATCGCACCACCAGTTCCGACATATCCAGACGGAGGACAGGAAACCTTCATTTTCTTATAATCTCTATCAACCTCTTTACAGATTTGTTTGAAAATTGTTTTTCTGTATTCGCTCATACGACTCTCTTTATAATCACACCCCCCCGTAAAACGACCAAGATCTGACTCGACAACTAGCATTCCCATCAGAAAATCTCTCCTTACACCCGTCTTTTTACTTGCAAATTTAACTGCCTCTTTAATGTCACTTGCATCATATCCATTTCCAAGCAATTTTGAAATTTCTGATTTCATTTTAGAAATTTTTTCTTGTATCTGATTAATTTCAGCCAAATCACTATTAATTTCTTGTTGTGTTTGACTTAGCACCCAACCTTGTTTATTTTTTTGATACTCCAGCGTTTCTTTTTGATCATCGTGCACAGCCATTGTCTCTTTTTGTGCCTTTCTTTGCTCTTCCAAATTTTCTTTTTCCTGCTTAATTTCAACTATCAATTTCGACAACCTCCCCTCCATATTCTCAAAATTATCCACAGTTGTGAAATATTTATTCAAGCCGTCTTCATTTTCATATGCAATAAGTTGCAGGTTTCTATTCGCTCGGTTAATTTGTCTTAAAACTTCTCCTGTCAACTTCTTTTTTGCGTCAATATCATCAAGGGCTGCAATAATTCCAGTTTCTATTCTTTTGATTTCATTCTCAGTTTCTTCAATCTCATTTTCTAATAATGAGATGTTTTGCTTAATTGCGCCGATTTCATTTGAAATTAACAACCTTCTTTGCTCTTTTTCAGCCTTTTCTTTTTCAACTTTTTTCAAATCACTTTCCAGATCATCAACCTTATTCTCAATCTTGTTAGCAGCTTTTTCTTTTTCAAGATCTTCTTCAGTTTCAGCATCATCAGCAAAAACAAGGTTTGTATAAAAGAGTGGAATAGAAAAAACTAGACCCCACATCACAAACAGTGAGGTCATAGTTATTGAAAAAGTTCTTAGGTTTTTGTTTTTATTCTTTTGAGACATTCAGAAATAAGTTTTTAGAGAATTAACTCTCGAAAAATAATTCTAGTTAATTAAATTACTATTTTTTCAACTCCTCTTTTTTTTCAGCTTCCTTTTCCTCCATTCCTTCAACTTGAGAAATGTCGGTATCAACTTTTTCATCAAGGCTCTCAACATCTTCTTTTGTTCGAGGCGCACTAACTGAAGCTACAGAAACACTTTCATCAGTTAAAATGATTACTTTATTCCCAACAATAAGATCTCTTACATAAATATTCTTATCAAAAGAATCAATCGTTGAAATATCTACATCAATTTTTCCAGGCAAATCAGCTGGTAAACATTGAACTTCAACTGAATCAATATTTCTCACAAAAATTCCACCTAATTCTTTTACTGCAATGGATTCCCCAATAAATTCCAATTCAACATTGGTTTCAATCTTCTTATCCATTTCAATATTAAAGAAATCAACATGCATAAATTCATTTCCAATTGATTCCGTTTGATAATCATAAATCAATGTTTTATAGCTTGTGCTTTTACCTTTCTCATCCTCAACTAACAGGTTTATAACCGTACTTTCACCTGCATTGTTAAATGTTCTATTTAGCTCTGATAAATTCACAAAAATAGCAATACTCCCGATTTTCTTTCCATATACAACAGCTGGGATTTCTCGACTATTCTCTGCTAATTTCTCACCTTCTTTTCGAACTCTTGCTTTTAATGTAATTTCTTCCATCTTAACTTTTTTAACGCTTAGGGGAAATCTCCCTTATATTATTTAATAAAAACCAATAAAAAATAAATCAAACCAACATAAACCGAAATTTTTATTCGATAAAGTCTTATTCAATTTCTTTTATGATATCAAGAACCTCATTTGCATCAATGGCTTTCATTTTCATTGACTCAACTGCCTCTCCGTAATCCAAATCTGTAAGCATTCCCATAGTTATAGTATTATCGCCCGTTGGACTCTTGGAAATTATTGTTAATGTTGAAGATTTGCAATTTTCACAATGAATATGAACAACTAAGGAGTTGTTTCTACTCCCTACCATTTTTGCATTGCCTGCTCGATATAACTCATTACAAACACTGCAATTAACCAATGTAGTATTTTCTTGTCTCATAACATTAAACAATATAACAATATTTTTCCATTAGGTCAACCCTCTATAAAGTGATAAAGCCTTTTCTAATCACAATTTTTAACAATTTCACTCACTTTTTCAATGTCGTTAGTTGATGTAGATGCTCCAGACACAACTCCAATAGATTTTGCATTCTTTATAAACTCTTGATTCTCCTTCATTTTCAATTCTACGGGATCTTCAATCCAAATAGTTTTTGGGTTTTCTTTTTGAACAATTCTCCAAAGCTGTTTTGTATTAGAACTACTTCTACCTCCAATAACAATCACTGCATCCATATCTCTTGCTATTTCTAGCGCTTCTTTTTGTCGAACAAAAGTTGCTCGACAAATTGTATCAACAACTTCAATTGTTCCTTTTTGTTTATTAACAGCCTCTGTTAGCATTTTTTTCACTTTTTCAAAGTTGTTGATATTTTGAGTTGTTTGTGAGATTAATAAAATTGGTTTTTTAATTCTACCTTTTTCAATTTCTGCAATCAATTTATTCACTTCCTCAAAATTAGCTACTATTGTTGCTTTGTTTTCACACCACCCATTAATCCCTCGAATCTCTTTATGTTCTCTATCCCCGAAAATCACCACTTCAAAACATTTTTCAAAATATTCTCTAGCACAGTTCTGAACCATTGACACTTTGGGGCAAGTCGCATCAAAAGCTTTTGCACCCTTGTTTTTTATTTTATCGAAAACATCTCTGCCAACTCCATGCGCTGTTATGATAACCACATCTCCCTTTTCCAAAGAATCAATTGAATCAATTCTTTTTATTCCCATTTCAGCAATTGTTTTCATAACATTTTCATTGTGTACAAGGGGACCAAGGATAAAAATTCTCTCACCATTAACCTTTCCCTTAAATCTCTTTTCTACCATAAGAAAAGCCTTCTTCACTCCTCCGCAAAAACCAGCGGTTTTAGCAATTTTATAATTCATTTCTTATTATTAATTAACTAAAATAGTTTATTTTCTCAACTCCTTTTCCAGCTCCTTTTTGAACTCTTTCAACAAATCCTTTTCATTAACCTTTTTTATTATCTTGCCTTTTCTGCAAATTAAACCTACACCCTTTCCACCAATTACAGCTATATCTGCTTCTTTGGCTTCACCAGGACCATTTACAACGCAACCCATTACTGCAATATGAAGTTTTTTGGGGAAATTCTCTACCAAAACCTCGACCTCCTTTGCCAATTTAACCATATCTATCTCTGTTCTTCCACAGGTTGGACAACTCGTAACAGTAGGTTTTCGATGTCTCAAATCAAGCGCCGATAAAATCTCCCATGCCACTGGAATTTCTTCGACTGGCTTGTCTGTCAAAGAAACTCGAATCGTATCCCCTATGCCATCATATAACAAAGTCCCTATTCCAATTGAACTCATGACTGTCCCTCGAAATTTTGTTCCCGCCTCAGTAACACCAACATGTAAAGGATAATCCACTTTTTCACTTAATTCACGATAAGCCTCCACAGTCCTTTCAATATCAGAAGCTTTGAGTGAAATTACAATGTCTTTAAATCCAAGCTCTTCCAATATCTTAATGTGCTTCATAGCAGATTGAACCATTCCTCTCGCTGTTGCTTTTCCATTAAATTTATCCAAGATTTCTTGCTCCAATGATCCAGCATTTATACCAATTCTAATGGGAATGTTTCTTTCTTTACAAGCTAAAACTACTTCTTTAATTTTTTTAGCCGGCTTTACATTGCCCGGATTAATTCTTACCTTGTCAATTCCTTGACGAATCACTTCCATCGCGAGTTCAGCTGAAAAATGAATATCTGCTACCAAGGGGATTGATATTTTCTTTTTTATTTCAGAGATAGCCTTGGCAGCAATCATATCTGGGATAGCAACCCTCACAATCTCACACCCAGCTTTTTCAAGCTCTTTAATCTGCAAAATAGTTTTTTTAATATCTCTTGTGTCAGTATTAGTCATTGACTGAACCCTAACCGGCTCCCCACCTCCAATTATAAGATTACCAATTTTTACCTTTCTTGTTTTCTTGCGTTTTGTCATTGTTATTACTCTTATTAATTGATTATCCCCAGAAACCAGTTTCATTATCACTTTTAATCCTTCTGATCCAAACACTTTGTGTTAACCCCATAAAAGCCATTGTTATTAGAATAAAACTACCACCATAGCTCAAAAAAGGCAAAGAGAGTCCAGCTACTGGCATAATTCCAATATTCATACCAATATTAACAAAAGCTTGAAAAAATATAACCATTGTAACTCCACCTACTATAAATTTCCCAAAAGAGTCTCTAGCGAATCTATAAGTGGTCCTTAGCCGATACAATAATACCCCAAAAAGACCAATAACTATTCCCACACCAACAAGACCTCTCTCTTCAGCAATTGTAGCATATATAAAATCTGTATGCTTTTCGGGGAGAAAATTAAGCTTACTTTGAGAACCATGCCCAACACCTTTCCCATGAACTCCACCGGAACCAACTGCTACCATAGATTGAATTACATTGTATCCATCCCCTAATGGATCATTTCCGGGATTCAAAAAAGATTGAACCCTATCTTTTTGATACGGTTTTAAAAGGAAACCCCATCCAAAAACAATTATTAAAAGTCCTATAACTACGATACCAAAAATATATTTTTTATTTATACCAGAAAGCAACACCATAGCAAACCAAATCATAATCATCACAACAGCGGAGCCCATATCTGGTTGCTTGACGGCCAAAAAAACAGGGATTGAAACATAACCAAACGAAACCAAAAGGTGCTTAAGGGAAATTAAATTTGGTTTAATTTGAGAGAAATAACGAGCAAGTGCTATGATTAATGCCAACTTCACAAACTCAGCTGGTTGAATATTGAAAAATCCCAACTTAAACCAACCAGATGTTCCACGGATATTGTCCCCAAAAAAAAGAACTGCTACTAAAAGAACCACTCCGATTAAATACAAATTACCACTATGACTCTTCCATATTCGATAATCAACCAAACTAAAAAATAAAAAAACTATACTTGCAATCAAAATATGAACAGATTGTTTTTCGAAATTACTAAAACCAACTCTTTCTGATTCCAAAGAGAGTGAAAATATTGCAATTAATCCTGTAGCAATCAAAAAAAACATTGCCACAATAACAATTAAATCAAATTTTGCAAAATAATTGGCTTTAAATATCATAATCTCATCCTACAATCCATGTTTATTTTTATTAGCAACATGCTCATCAAGGGTTTTAGAATAGATGGTTTCTCCTGTTTCAAAATCAGAAAGAAAAAAGATATAATCATTTTCAGTCGGCTCAACGGTTGCTCTTATAGATATTAACCCTGGATTAGAAATTGGTCCTGGTGGAAGTCCAGTGTTAATATAAGTATTGTATGGTGACTCCACTCTCGTGTCATCAAAAGAGAATTGGCGCTTATCAACACCCTGAAAATATGCTAGCGTGGCGCAACTTTCCAATGCCATTCCTGTTTCAAGTCTGTTTTTAAAAACACCAGCCACCATTTTTGCATCCTCTTCTGTTGGCACCTCCCGTTCAACTATAGATGCCAAAGTTATAACTTCATGCAAACTCTTTCCGCTTGTTTCAATTTTAGCCAATAAACTGGTATCAACTTTTTTGCTAAAGTTATTCAAAAATTTGCTAGCCAGAGTTGCTCCAGTCTCGTCTTTATCAATAAAATATGTATCAGGAAAAAGATAGCCCTCCATATCAATTCCGGTTGGGATCTTAGCTATAAAATCATATTTTTCACTAAATTTATCACACCCGCAATCAACCTCATTCAAACATTTGCATTGTACTATTTCAGTAAATTCATCCACAATTTTTGGCTCTTTTTCGCTTAAAAGATTAATAATTTTCTTATTCGTAAATCCCTCTGGAACAGTTAGCTTCAAAACATCTTTCTTTACCCGTCCTCCTTCAAGTTTATCCACTATTTGCAAAATTGTCATATCAGGTGAAATTTCATAGGTTCCAGCCTGTAAACTTGAATCTTTTTTAGTCTTCCAGATATAATAAAGAAAGAACTTCTCATTCTTTATAAGCTTATCTTTGGCAAGTCGTGAAGCTATCACCTTCACGCCCTCACCTTCTTTGACCTCAAAATTTTGCAAAATATTTGACTCACTTGTAGAGCTTTCAAATGCACCTTCCTCAATCCAATTATAAATAAAAAATAAAATGACAGACAAAACCAACACAAGAACTGCCAAAATACCTACTATTTTCCTCATGACTATTTAGATTTATTCTTTATTAAATTATAAAAAGCATTATTTTTTTATTTCTCAAGCGCTTCAACAACACTCTTAAAGCGGTCACCTCTATCAAATTCATTTAAAAACATCCCGAAACTAGCACATCCTGGCGAAAGAAGTATTATCTCTCCTTCCTTCGCTATCAAGTAAAGATGGTTAACCGCACTTTTAATTTCACTATGCAAACCTTCGATTTTTTCTGACGCCCCATCAAATTCTCTTAAAAATTTAATTAACTTTTCAGTCGCTTCTCCCTTTAAAAGTGAAACTGAAATCACATTATCATCCATAGCAATTTTACGAGCAAGAGATCTCATGTCTAAATTTTTATTAGACCCTCCACAAATCAAATGCATTGGACGAGAAAATGACTCAATCCCAACAATTGCAGCTTCCGGTGTTGTTGCGGTCGTATCGTTATAATACGCGACTCCTTTCCTCTTCCCGATATATTCCAAACGATGCTTGACGCTGGAAAATGTTTTTATAGCCCTTTTAATATCCAACAATGACACATTACTCAAAATAGCCACAGCACTTGCAGCAAGAACATTCGATAAATTATGTTTTCCTCTAAGAGCAATTTCTTTGATTTCAAAAATATCAAATTTATCACTCCCGCATTCATATTTAGCCTTCTCATTTTCAACAAACAAACCACAATATGTCTTATTTTCATCGTTAGAAAATGAAACTTTTTTTGCCTTTGTTTTTTCAGAAAATTCTTCAAAATATTCGATTTGATTGTTATTGATAATCAGAAAATCTTCCTTTTTTTGAAATTTAAAGATATTCTCCTTATCAGAAACATAATTTTCCATTGTGCCATAATAATTCAAATGATCAGGAAAGATATTTGTAATAACTGCAATATGTGGACTTTTTTCAATTTGCTCAAAAGCACT
This sequence comes from Candidatus Moraniibacteriota bacterium, assembly GCA_041583775.1. Taxonomy (GTDB): domain Bacteria; phylum Patescibacteriota; class Minisyncoccia; order Moranbacterales; family DUUL01; genus UBA2772. The sequence continues at coordinate 94,921 of JBFHFF010000005.1, read as the reverse complement.
GAGTCGCCAAGAAGAAAGTTCAAAAACCACAAACGAATCCTTTTTTATTTCAGAAAGTTTATCCATAACAGCACCCTGTCCAATTCCCACTTCAACGACATGTTTACCACCTTCACGAAGTATATGCGCTATTAAGAGTGCTGTGGTTGTTTTTCCTTTTGTTCCAGTAACTCCTATGATATTTTTCGTTGGGCAATGCTTCATAAATAAACCAGAATCTACTTCAACAGGAATTTTATGTTCAAGAGCCGCTTTTATATATTTATTTTTCCAAGAAACTGCTGGATTTTTAATAACCAAATCAACGCTTGTGAAATCCTCCATTCGGTGTTGCCCAGTTATTATCTCTACATTTTTCAGCTTGACTATCTTGTCCAAAGATTTTTGCAACTCTTCTTTTGTTTTTGTATCAGTTGCAAAAACACGCGCACCTTGTTTCGCTAACCATTGAATAGTAGCTACCCCACCGCCGTGAAGCCCTATTCCCATCACTGTAACTTTTTTATTTTTTAAATTCATAGCACTTTTCTAATTTTAATTTTGCCTTTCCAAGCACCCACATTAAGCCCCTTGCTTGTAATAAACACATAATACCAACAAGTCAAGAAGTGTTTCTTTTGGGGATTTATTTCATCACACCAACACTACAACTATGAAGCATTCTTGGATTTATTGCAAGAGATAAAATGTGCTTGTAAATATGAATAAATCTAAAATTTACTTAGATTTAATCTATATTAATTTTATTCAAAAACACCAATCCTTTTTCGATAATTGAATATCGCAAAAATAAAAAGCCTATTTCATTTTAATACGAAATAGGCTTTTCCTGAATCCTAAACTCTATTTATGAAACAATTTCACAGCCAAATCAACTAGTCTTGTGGAATAACCCCATTCGTTATCATACCATCCAACAATTTTCACCAAATTCCCACCAACGACTTTCGTTAATTCTTTTTGAACAATTACAGAATAACTACTCCCAACTATATCATGCGACACAAGTGGTTCATCTGTTATGTGCATAATTCCATTCATATGGCTTTTTGCAGCATCTTCAAGTACCCCATTAACTTCGTCCTCAGTTACATCCTTTTTTAATAATACAACAATGTCACTCACTGAACCAACGGCAGTTGGAACCCTAAATGCCATTCCATCAAAAATGCCTTCAAGCGCCGGAATTGTTTTTGCAGCAGCAAGAGCAGCTCCAGTGGTTGAAGGAATAACATTCAACGCTGCCGCTCGACCCTCTCTAAAGTCTTTTTTAGAAGGTCCATCAATCAATGCTTGGGTTGCTGTATAACTATGAATTGTTGTCATCAGTGACTTTTCAATCCCAAATTTATCTTCCAAAACTTTCATTACAGGGGCAATACAATTTGTTGTGCAAGATGCCATAGAAAGAATTTCATCTCCATCCATTATTTCATTATCATTGACACCCAAAACAATTGTTTTCAAACTCTCATCTTTTGTTGGAGAAGATATCAAAACTTGTTTTGCTCCAGCCTCAAGATGCGCAGAAGCACCAGCTCTATCCTTAAAAACGCCTGTGCATTCAAAAACAACTTCCACTCCCAATTCTTTCCAGGGAAGTTTTTTGGGGTCCATTTCACTAAAAATTTTAATTTCCCTTCCATTCACAATCAAATTTCCATCTTTAATCTGAACATCTTTCGGATACACACCATACGAGGTGTCATATTTCAAAAGATAAGCAAGTGACTCCACACTTCCCAAATCATTAATCGCCACAATTTCAACATTTGGATTTTCCAATCCTATTTTAGTAACAGGCCTTCCAATTCGACCGAAACCATTTATTGCTACTTTCATTTTTTGTTTTTAATTTTTATCCAAAATTTATCTTTTTATATAATGTGCATTTTGTTAACTCTAAACATCCAAGTTTTGAACTTTATTTGCATGTGATTGAATAAACTTCTTTCTTGGCGCAACCTCACTTCCCATTAGAACACTAAACGCTTCGTCAGCTCGTTCAGCATCCTCAATTGAAACCTGCAACATCACACGAGTTTCTGGGTTCATAGTAGTTTCCCAAAGTTGAGTTGGATTCATTTCTCCCAAACCTTTGTATCTCTGAAGACTAACTCCTGAAATTTTTGCAGCTTCCTCATCCCCTTCTTTAATCTCAAGATCAATTGCCATTCCTCTCTTTTTTGCAATCTGAGCTAAAACTTTTTCTTTCTCCTCATCGGTATAAACATAATGTTCTTTCTTCCCGTCTTTAATTTGATATAAAGGTGGTTGTGCAATATATACATAACCGCGTTTTAATAACTCCTCAAAATGACGATAAAATAAAGTCAGCAGTAGGGTTCTAATATGGGAACCATCAACATCTGCATCTGTCATTATAATAACCCGGTGATATCGCAATTTATCAAGATTCATTTGATCACCAATTCCAGCTCCAAGAGCAATCACAAGAGATTTAATTTCCTGAGAAGCGAGCATTCTGTCTAACCTCGCCTTCTCTACATTCAAAATTTTTCCTTTTAATGGCAAAATGGCTTGAGTCTTTCTATCCCTTCCCTGTTTTGCACTTCCACCGGCAGAATCTCCCTCCACGATATATAATTCTGTTCTTGATGCATCACGAGAAGAACAGTCAGCAAGTTTTCCGGGAAGTGTCATTCCCTCCAAAACACCTTTCCTCACAACGGCATCTTTTGCAGCTTTTGCAGCAAGTCTTGCTTTCGCAGAAATCAAACCTTTCATAATAATCATCTTCGCATCTTGTGGATTTTCCTCAAAATACTCCGCTAAACCTTCTGAAACAACAGCACTTGTGATTGTTCTTGCTTCAGAGTTTCCAAGTTTTGATTTTGTCTGACCCTCAAATTGTGGATCTTGTAACTTCACAGAAACCACAGCAGTTAAACCTTCTCGAACATCGTCAGAGGTTAAATTATTTTCCTTCTCTCTTAATATGTTATTTTTTCGAGCATAATCATTAATCACTCTTGTAAGTGAGGCACGAAAACCAGTTTCGTGTGTTCCTCCTTCGATTGTAGGAATGTTATTTGCAAATGAAGAAACTTTGTCTTTAAAAGTATCTTGATATTGCATAGCAACCTCGACCACCATATTATCCTTCTCTTTTTCTACATAAAAAATCGTTGGATGCACAACATCTTTTTTTCGATTTGCAAACTGCACAAAAGAACGAATTCCTCCATCAAAACAAAAACCAATACTTCTATTTTGTTTTTCATCCTCAAATCTCTCGTCAGTTAACTTAAAATGCACTCCTTTTGTTAAATAAGCTTGTTGTCTTAGATAACCAACAATCGTCTTCCAGTTCCATTCAATTTCAGGGAAAATTTCTGGATCTGGTTTAAATGAAATAATGGAACCAGTTTTGTCAGTTTTCCCAACTGCCTGAACTTTTCCTTGTGTTATTCCCTTAGAGTATTCCTGAATCCAAATCTTTCCATCTTTATGAATTTCGGCTCTAGTTAAAACAGAAAGAGCGTTTACAACTGACGCACCAACACCATGAAGACCACCAGAAACCTTATATCCAGTATCATCACCACCGAACTTTCCTCCAGCATGCAATTTTGTAAAAATTGTTTCAAGCGCTGTTAGACCTGTCTGTTTGTGTTTATCAACTGGGATTCCACGACCTTCATCAGAAACTGTTATCGTGCTATCTTTTCCTATAACTACATTGATAAACTTTCCATATCCAGCCATCGATTCATCAATTGAATTTGCCACAATTTCCCAAATCAAATGATGCAAACCTTCCAAAGAAGTTCCACCGATATACATTCCCGGACGCTTTCTGACCGGCTCCAATCCTTCCAATACCTGAATCGATTTTGCGGTATACTCTTTGCTTGTTCTTTCTTTATTAACCATTTTTCTTTTTATTATTCCCCTTTTTATTAAATAAAACTTTCAATTCGATTACCTAGTTAAATAATATAATTCTGCAACCAAAACTGCTCCGACAACCAAAAGGCCATCCCACCAAACTAAAATCCGAAAACTTTGCAAAATTAAAATTCCCAACACCATTAAACTCAAAAAAAATCCTTGTCTAAATGAAACACCCGCGTTTGTCCTTATTTCATCATCGGCTTGCACTTCCCCTCTAAGACGAAATAGCAACAATGAAAACATTCCCATTATAAACATAAACAAAAATAAATAAAACAAACTTATTATAAAATAATTTGCTTCAAATGATTTTACATCAAAATATGGAGTAATTGAAAAAATCATTCCAACAGCTCCTATGAATCCAACCAACATAAGAAGCCGCATTCCCCATAGAAATGCTCCTATCGACATTTGTTTATGTGATTTATTTTTAAACAAGCAATTTCACTTTCTTTTTTCTTTCTAATTTTGAAAGTATTCCAAATACAGTATAGTCCATTCTTGTTGGTTTTTCAAGAGAGAAACACAACGCATTCATTGACAAACAAAAAGATTTATTATAGATTACACAAGATATTTTTGTTCTTTGAGTTAATATTAAAAACTGGGCAAAGTAAAAGGAGGTATTCTATGGAAAACACTGTCATAGAATTTGGATTGAAAAATGTAAAAGGTAATGACAAGCAAATAATCATCAAACTCCCAACAAATATCAGGACTATCAACGAAAGACAATTAATTGATTCCTGGAAAAAAATTGGCGGTATCGCTTTCATTAGCGATCCTGGCGCTCTCACAACAATGCCCAAAGGGGAGGGCAAAGAGGTGGAAATTTGTTTTTTTAACCTTTTTAAAGAAAAAGAACACATCAACGATTTTCTTTTAACCAAAGAATTTAAAAAAAGAGGATTATCTCCAGCTGATCCATATTCTTTAATGCTTGTAAATCAAATTTTTATAAAGCTCCTCAAATTCTTTCCGAATTGTAGCCACTGGAAAACCGCTAAAGGCAATTGGTTTCAAATCGCCTTTGAATTTAATGAGTCACCTTTACTAAGTCTGCACAAAAACATTCTGTTATCAGAATACCATCCACGGTTTTGGTTTGCTGGAATTAAGAAAATATAATCCCAAAAGCATTGCCCAGTCAAACAAAAACCCCTGCTTCCATTCTTAAAGGAAGCAGGGGTTTATTTTTTTAAATTAAAATCAACTCACTCGTTCTCAATCACTTCTCTAATCAAATAGACTGTCTCTTTTTTGGTTGTATAATAAGTCTTCACAGCAATATCAGCAATCACACCTGAAACAAAGAATTGAATTCCCAAAATCAAAAACAGAACTCCAATAATTGGCCATATTCGCTCACCAATTGAGCCTCCCAACACAACCTTTTCAATTGCCATCCAGAACAAAAGACCACTTCCAATTAATACAAAAGTGGCACCGATTCCACCAAAAAGATGTAATGGTCTATTTGCATACTTACGCCAAAACCAAACACCCGCTAAATCCAAAAGTCCTTTTGCAAGTCTTTTATAGTTATATTTTGTCACACCAGCAACTCTTGGTCTGTGATTTACCACTACTTCCCCGATTTTATAACCTTTAATTTTCAAAAGAGCTGGGATAAACCGATGCATCTCACCATATAAATCAAGTCCTTCAAAACATTCTGCTTTATAAGCTTTTAACGAGCACCCACTATCATTTATTTGATCATCAACTAAAATTTTACGCAATTTGTCAGCGCCTCTCGAAAGAAATCTTTTCATAAAAGGATCCTTCCTGTTCTTTCTCCAACCAGAAACGACATCAAAACCTTCATCCATTTTATCTAAAAGTAACGGTATATCATTGGGGTCATTTTGCAAATCACCATCCATTGTGATAACTACATCACCTTTTGCAGCCTTAATTCCAGCATCCATAGCTGCGGTTTGCCCAAAATTACCCCTAAAAAGAATTATTTTTAATGGCTTAAGTTTATTTGCAAGCTCAATTGTATTGTCACTGCTACCATCATCAACAAAGATAATCTCTGCTTTAAGATTATTTTTTTTAATTGCTGAAAAAATTTCTGCGTGTAGATTCTCAACATTTTCACCTTCATTATATATCGGCACAACAATCGACAACTTTTTCTCCCTTGATTTCATTTTACTTATTTTACTTATTTAAAATTATCTATTCAGAATTTTCAAACAGCATCTCTTCTAACCACCAGAGCCAATAATTCCAATCAACAGTCCAATAAGCCCTATCGCAGCATTGATAATCCAAAACCTCACAGTCACTTTTGTTTCGTGCCAACCCTTGGCTTCAAAATGATGATGAATTGGTGCTGCTAAAAAAACTTTCTTTTTGAAAAACTTTTTTGAAATAAGTTGAATCGCAACAGAAATTGATTCAAAACAATACACACTAACAATAAAAGGGAGTGCGACGACCGAGTTGGTCAAAAGTGCGACGACCCCAAGGGTTGCACCCAAGGAAATTGCCCCCGTGTCTCCCATCATAAACCTCGCTGGATAAAAATTAAACCACAAAAATGCAAAAGTTGCACCTGCAATCACAGCGCAAAAAGCTGCCAAATTCATTCTCCCTTGAAATACTGAAATAATTGCGAATGCAGTGAATGCTTGTCCTAGAATTCCGGCATTCAAACCATCGAGTCCATCCGTTTCATTTGAAGAGATTGCCGTCATCACAATCACAAAAACAAATAAAGGAATATACCAAAAACCAATAGCAAAATCTCCAATTGCTGGAATGTGAAATGTATCCCATCCAAGCTTATTATAAAACCACCAGGCTCCAACCAAAGAGATGCCTATAAGCCAAATCAGTCGCCAAGCAAATCTCATCCCCCCACCTTTATTTGAACCAATCCTTCGAATACTCATCCAGTCATCCACAAGTCCTAAAATCGCTGTTGTACCAAGAGCTAACAAAGGTAACCAGGTTTGACTTCTACTTACAAAATCCAATCTTCCAATCCAAACTGTTTGTAGTTTTTCTGAAAGAAATGGCGCCAAATAATACATCACAAAAGCCAAAATAAAAACTGTACCCCAAATTAAAATACCGCCCATAGTTGGAGTACCACCCTTGTGAGCATGCAACTTACTAACAACAGAAAGTTTATCTCCTAAAACCGAATTACTTTTAATGCGGATTCCAATTTTATATTTATATAAAAAATGTGCCAGAATTGGTGTAAGTGCCATAGCCAAAACAAATGAAGCTAATGCCAGAGTCAAAATTTTAATAGCCACTAAAACCTCGGGAAGTGTTTGAATTTGTGCAATATTCATTTTATTTTTTTGGCCAATTATATGCTTGAAAAACCCAAGTAAACATTTTCTTCATATCCTCCCAACGATAATTATCATCGAGAACAACTACTATTACTTTCTTACTAGGGTCATCTGGGTGATGTGCTGTCATCATAAGTGATTTTCCGGCTTCATATGTAAAACCAGTCTTACCCCCAACAACATCTGGCAATTGACCAAGTAAAAGATCTGTATTTATGATTTTATGAGATATTGTACCATCTATTGAACTAATATCTTTAGTTTCATATTTCATAATTTCCCAAATCAAAGGATATTTCAATGCATATGCCGAAATTCTTGCAAAATCATACGCGGTTGAATAACAACCTCCAGGTTTATTTTCCTCATCAAGACCAGAGGGATTGCAAAAATTTGAATCGCTTAGGCCAATTTCACGAGCTTTTTTATTCATCAGTTTTGCAAATTCAGCCTGAGAACCAGAAATGTGTTTTCCTAAAGCAACTGCAGCGTCGTTTGCACTGTTCATTAACATTGCCTCAAGCAAAGATCTGGCACTGATTTTTTCACCGATTTGCAATCTATTTGAAATACAATAACCACTCCTGGGGCATCCAACAATGGTTCCGTCCGTAAACCTTATCTCCTCATCAATTGTAACAACTTCCTTATTTAAGTCTTCTATATTTTCTATGGCAACAATTGCAGTCATCACTTTTGTTAGAGAGGCTATTGCCATTCGCCTATTTCCGTTTTGATAATGCAAAATCGTCCCAGCATCGGCATCGATCGCAATCGCACTTCTTGCTCGCATATAGGTGTCCCCAGCTTCTGGAACCTTCACTGGAGCATCAGGAACAGAAACGACTAATTGGTCAAAGGTCATAAACTCTTTATTTTCCTTGTTCTGTTCTTCGTTATACTCATCTAAATTAAGCTGTCTTTTTTCTCCCAAATCAGAGTTGTTGGGCATAAAAGCTGCAAGTCTCTCAGTTTTCCAAACTGAAAGATTTGGAAAAAAATCAAGCCAAACCAAAACAGACACCACGATCAACACTGCGCTTATAACATTCATCGAACTTATTTTTCTCAAAACTCCCCTTTTTTTAAACTTCATATTTATTGTTTTTTCCTTTAGTCTCAACTATCTATCCGACACTTCATCAGTTGTCTTCATTGTGACATTATTAATCTCTGTTTTACTCAATATCTCATAATCTGCCAACTGCTCTATTTTTTCAATACCCATACTCTTAAGAAAATCATAGCTTACGCTATATAGATAGGAACGGGTACTGTTGGGATTCTCAACCTTCTCAATTAAGCCTCGAATCGCCAAATTACGAATCATAAAACTACAATTAACACCTCTGATATAATCAACTTGCGACCTTGCGATAGGACCCCGATATGCAATTATTGAGAGAACTTCAAGTGCAGCTTTCGTTAGTGGCTCATTTATATTTTTATTCAAAAAACTTGCAACAACCTTTCCAAATCGACTATTAGACACTAGTTGAATTGTATTTCCTTTGGTTATAATTTGCAAGCCACTTTTACCATCAGTATAGGCATCTCTTAGGTTGGCAATCTCTGCCTCTATTTCTTTTTTAGAAATTTTTAAAAAATCTGCAAGTCGTCCGGTATCAACTGGATCACCACAAGCAAATAAAATTGCTTCAATTTTTGCACATTTATCATTCATAGGCCATTTTTAGAAATACCAATTAACTCTATTATCTAATTATTTATCACCTTTACAAAACCACAACGACTCATCATCAACTCTTAACTTACGCTATTATATCCGCCCTCTTAGATTCCATCATAATCTCTCCAAATAATTCCTTTTGTGAAACAACAAGTGTTTTTTGTTTAATCATTTCAAGCATCGCCAAAAAAGTCACTATAACTTCAATTTTATCTTTTGCTGTAGCAATTGTTTCTGTAAAAGCTACTCTAGCACGCTTCTCAATCGAATATTTCAAGTGCAACATCTTCTCCTCCAAACTAACAATCTCTTCCATTATCTCTTCTACCAACTCTTTTTTTGTTGGAATTTCTTTTAAAACACTAAAAAAAAGATTTCTCAATTCTTCCTTATTGATACCTGGGGAAACAAATCCAGTCTCAAGTTTATTCTGAGGCTCTTTTGAGAAACAAACTCTTTCAATTTTATAAATTCGTTCAATTCTCTCCGCCGCTTGTTTGAATTTTTGATACTCTTTTAATCTCTCCTCTAGGTCTTTAATTTCTTCTTCCTCTTCCTCAGAGAACTCAAAAAGAGGCAACAATGCCTTGGATTTAATCAAGAGTAAAGATGATGCTATCAACAAAAATTCGCTAAGATTAGCCAAGTCAGCATTCTTCCCATCTTCCAGATGTGCCAAATAGTCATCGGCAACCTGGGCCAAAGAAACTTTTGTGACATCAAGTTTCTGCTTCTCAAAAAGCTCCAAAAGCAAACTCAATGGGCCTTCAAATTGTGTTGTTTTAATTTGATACATCTGTTTCTATCCTCATAACTTCACTTTTTAAACCAATACCTAGTCAGTATAGCAAACTTTTTTTGATTTATAAAGAAAGAGTCTCTTACTTTTTATAACAAAATTTAACATATAGGTAATAAATAACCTTGTATTAGAATATAATCCTCACAAATCAAGTGGACTTTTAATTTTTCGCAAAGCTGGATTAGTTACCTTAGTATAAATTTGAGTCGTTCTAATATTGGCATGTCCAAGAAGCTCTTGTACATATCGCACATCGGTTCCGTTTTCCAAGAGATGGGTTGCGAATGAATGCCTCAATGAATGAAATGTTGCATCTTTATTTATATTGGCATTTTTCAAAGCAGTTTCAAAAATCTTTTGTGCTGAACGCTGGGTCAATTTTCCACCACGATTACTAGTAAAAACAAAATCATTTTTGTCGCGCAGTGCGATAATTTCTTTCAAATTAGACAGTACTTTTTCTGGAAATATAGTCAGCCTATCTTTCTTGCCTTTTGCTTCTTTAATATGAATGGTTAATTCTTCTGGATTAATATCTTTAATTTTCAAGTTAATTGTTTCGCTGACTCGAAAGCCTGCGCCATATGACAGAGAGACAAGAAGACGATGCTTTTTGTTGGTAATAGAATTGATTATTTTTCCAATTTCACCGCGCGACAGAATCACGGGCAGTTTATTGGATATTTTGGCAAATTTTATGTCTATTGGAACATTATTTTTAAAAATTTCTCGATAAAGATATTTAATGGCATTGAGGTGGAGATTGATGGTTTGAGAGGATTGACCCCTTTCCTGTTTTTCGAGTAAATAATTTTTGATAGTCGCTACTTCAGGATCTTTCTTGATGATTTTTATGTATTTAAAATAATCCGAAAGGCAGCCAAGATAGCTCTTGATGGTTTTGTGACTATAGTTTCGCAATTTTAATTCGTTTTCTATTTTTTGCAACAACTCTTGAAGCTTCATGGAATTCATGCTATATTTAACTCATGAATTAGCGATAATTACATTATACTAAAAGTTCGTATAACATACAAGTAGAGTATATTATACAACAGTAAGTTCAGATACTAACGAGTTGTGCGAAATTGTTCTAATTTTTTATCAAATATATGAATGATGTTTTTTTAGTTTTCGGGTACGGAGTTCCTAAGAATATTTTGAAAGACGAAAATTATAATTTTTATTTAAAAATGGTCTTTAACAAGATCTATGGTTTTGTTGTAAAAAACAAAATTAGTAAACCGATAATCATTACTTGTGGCGGCGAAACAGATATGATAAAGCCATACAAACGCACTGAAGCCGATGAAATGATAAAATTGTTTAGTGCTATTATCAAAGAACGACCATTTTTAAATCCGATAACCAAAAATTGGCTTTTTATTCCAGAAAACAATTCTCTTTCAACTTTGGAAAATTTATTAAACAGTAATAAAATAATTCAGAAAAGAAAAGTTAAAAAAGCCAATTTTTTCATCTTCTGCGAACAAACACGTGAGAAGCGAATCAAAGTTCTTGCTAAAAAAATATTGGATAAAAATTATAATTTTCTAGTGGTGCCCATAGATTTTGATGTATCGGCAAATAGATACCTGCCAGTTGATTACTTGGCGAAAAAAGAAAGTGCGGAGCTAAAACATTCATTGTGGGCGTTGCAAAGTCCCGAAAACTTAAAAAAACATCATGAAGTTTTTGAAGAGAAATTTGAGTATTTCCGAAAAGTTGGGCATAAGGCACATGTAAATGCTGTAAAAGAGTGGTGGGATCAAAAACTTAAGGAATTAAAAAATTAGAACAACATCGCACAACACCGAATATGAGGTTCAAAAAATTTGCGCAATTATATAAATCAAGGAATACAAATTTTTCTCAACCCAAATTTTTGCCCTTTTCTTCTTTTGAAATATAATTAGGAAGCGGGCAAAAACTTCTCATATTCGGAAACGTTATACGCAATATGACTCAGACATTTTTAGAAAATTATATATAAGAAGACTCCACTTTAATAATAATATGAACGCTCAGGAAATTTCAAAATACTTAGAAGAATTAGCTCCAAAATCACTTGCTTATAAAGGTGAAGAATTTGATTTTATTTTTGGAGAGAAATCAAAAGACATCAAAAAAATTGGTGTTACTTGGAGAGCAACGGTTGATGTTTTAAAACAATCTGCTCAAAATAAGATTGATTTTCTTATAACACATGAACCATTATTTCATTCAGAGAAAAGTGCAATCATCCCAAAAGAAGAATTAACCTTTTTGCCAAATTCTGAAAGGAAAAGAATTTTATCTGAAAATAATATTCTTGTTTATAGATATCATTCACAATGGGATGATGCAAAAGAAGGAAATAATGAGACTTTGGTTAAATTATTCAATCTTCAAAATGTAATTAAAATTCCTTACGGAAGAGTTGGAGAAATTGCACCAACTTCTTTAATTGAGTTTGTTCAAATTGTAAAAGATAAATTGAATTGTCCAAATTTATTATTAACTTCTAATGAAGATAATAAAACAATAAATAAAGTTGCTGTAATTTCAGGTTCTGGGAATTCACTAATAGAAATGATTGAATATGTAAAGAAAAAAGGAGCAGATGTTCTTATTTCAGGAGATATTGCTGATGGTAGAGCAAGATATGCAACTGAAATAGATTTACCAATCATAGATGTTGGAGGATATTATTCAGAAAAACCTGGAATGATAAATTTATTTGAACTTCTTAAAAAGAAATTTCCTGAGCTTGATGTAGAATTTATAGATACAAAAAAACCGTGGCGTGTTCTTTAACTTTAGTTAGAAAAAATGTCTGAGTCATACTGTCGCTTCATTTCATTTCGCGATTTTTTCTTGCAGAAAAAACGTATAACAAGGATTTAGAGATTCCGCCTTGCAGGCTCCATCCAAATTTTGTCTTCGACAAAACTTCTCTTAATCTCGAATGTTGTGCGAAATAAGTTTTTTATCTATACTGAAATCAAGCGCTAAGTGCGTTAAATAAAGACGAAAATTTGATTTTTTATTATTTTATAGAGGGGTATTAAAAAGTTTTTCTTTTTTATATTTTTTTATAAGAGGAAGAAAAACGATTTAATCTTAAGAAGTTATGAAAAATATCGGAGTTTTAATCTACACATACAATAGAACGGATGATGCCAGAATAAATATGGACATCATTAGGAATGTTTGGGAAAAACCCAAACATTTTGAAGATATAAAAATAATCCATACTTTTAATGGTGAGAAAAATTGGTACGCAAAAAAATATCTGGAAAATGATTTAGTGACATTGGAAAATAGCTGGCATTTTCAAGGCGCATCTGATTTAATTGATGCTGGAATCAAAACATTTCAGAAAAAATACAAAAATATTGATTATGTTATTGTTTTAGCTTCAGACACTTGGCTCATCAAGCCAGATTATGTTGAAAAAATCTTAAGAAAAATGAAAGAGAACAATTTATATTTAGCTACTTGTCCTTGGGGACTTCCTGAGCGAAACGAAATAAGGGATTTTGGAATGGCTGTAGATTTTTTTGTACTTGATTTGAAATGGGCTACGAAATATAAAATGTTTCCGATTAACTACGGCGATTTTTTTAAAAAATACGAAGAGTTATTTCTGTATCAAAAAGGTGGAAATGTAATGTTAGAAAAATTGTTATACGCAAAATATTTGAAAGCTGTGAGCAATGAGGAAAATTATGGAGGAGTTGCCCGAAAAACAGCAATTCAAAAATTATTAAATTTGAAAGATAGGATACCCGTGCATAGCCATATTGATGAGAATGGTTATTGGATAAGGAATATGTATTGGTCAAAAATGGGACTCTTGACTCACCACGAACCAGAACCGAAGAAAGCAATTTTAAAAAAGAAAAAAATTACTAATGGTAAAAATGTTGAACTTTTACTAAAAAGCAAGAACTTGTCTTATTATAATAATGGTGTATCCAAGATAAAACATAATTGTAATTAGGAGTTTTTGATTTTGGGAATTCACCCCTGACCCCTCTGCCAAAAATCCAAAACAAAAATCAAATTTTCTTTTAGAATAAACAAAGTTTGTGCCAATAGAGAAGAAGACAAAAAAATACATCAGCTAACACGGCATATCTGGTTCAGAAATTTTACACTTTTAATAATCAAGGAAAGCAAAATTTCCTCTCCCAAATTGCGTTGTGATATGGCAAAGTTTAGTGATATAATTAGGAAAGACGGATATTTGAAGTTTTAGTCCATAAAAATGGGCGCAACTTCAGATGATGCCGATACGTTATTCGCAATTACGCTACGCTCCATTGCGAATAACGTGCGCGTATATCTCCGCTGTCACACTCCGTTGCGCTCCGCGGAACTCCGTATAACATCTGTTGTATCTGAAGTTTTCAAAATACCTTATAAAAATTATATTCATTTTGAAAATTTGGGTGGAGCAGAAAAGAAAATCACAAATATTTTCCTTAATTTTAGTCTTTTTTTGAAATTTTTTGTTCATAGCACTGGACATTTATAATAAAATATGCTTTAATAGACTGTCAGTAATAATTCTGGCAAAAATATAAAAGACCCTATAAACAAGGAGGATTCACAATGGCAGATAAGCAGGAAAAGCTTTTTTTAGTCGGTACGCATCGGTATTCATTCAGAGCGGGTACGCCCGCCGAGGTTATCGGGGTAAACATGTCTACTCCAGAAAACAAAGAACCGCGACCATGTTTTGTGATCAGATTTGCCGACGGAGAAGAAGACATGACGCCGATTTTCTCGGAGCCAGGTAGCACGGAAAAGGGTAAATACTACGAACTTTTAACCGAAGCTGACGTTCGCGCGGGCAAAATCCCCGAAGTCATCCACTAGGGCGTACCCGCTCGCTACGTTGCCAAATGAGCCTCACGAGAATTATAAAATCGTGGGGCTTTTTCTTTCCTAAAAAAATTTCAAAAAAAGACTATTTAATTTTAAAAGAATATTTGTGATTTTCTTTTCTGCGAAACCATATACAACCTGTTAAGTGAGGTTGGCTCGCGATTAACTTAGATTATCATTTAGTGATTTTAATATCATTATTCATCGGAATTAAACTAACCGTTTAGCCAATTTCATTTAACAACGGATATCCGAAATTTCTCTCCGCAAACCCATTTGGGATTTACTCCAAGAAGCTTCGGATTATCCGCGCACATTATTCGAGATTTACTCCAAGAAGCTTCGGATTATCTGCGCACATTATGTGAAATACCCAGAAATTTATTTATTCATTTTTAGAATTTCTTTGGCGAATTCACAGGTCGAAACAACCTTACTAAAAAATATTTAATTAAGTCAAAAGACTTATACTGGTAAAATTTAAATGAAAAATGTAAACTATTAAAAGTAGTTTATTTGCTTGACCAAAAAACACAAATACAACAACAGAGCTAAGTTATACGATTTACTAAACAAGTAATACTCAATTTTCGCACACACCCAAATTAAAACAAATCAAAAAAATAGAAACCATTTGCAAATAAATTAAATGGGTAAAAAAATAACTAAAAAACAAATAAATTTCACTTTTATGGAAAATGATACAAAGACAATTGATGCAAAATATTTCAAAGAGTATAGAGAAATACTTGGCTTTACAAATCAAAACGGTGTTAAAGCTTTTTTTGCTGCAAAGGACATAACACCAACAGTTGATTATAATTATATTGAATTGCTAAACAACAGACTTTTTGAAATAATTGTGAAAATAAATGATATGGTCATCGAAGATGTAAAGGTTAAAGATTTAGATTCTTTTTGTAATGAAAACATAAAAACAGTCTTCAATAAACTGAAGACTCACGATATTATTTCCAGACTAAACAATCAAGGGAGAAGACCTGAGGAGGTTTATTTTTCATGGATGCGTGGTTTTGTGATTTCTTCATACTTTTTAAATGCCTTAAGTCAAATTTTTGATGTTGATATAGAAAATATTGATTTAATTGGAGATGACGATTTGGTAAACATTGAAACATTTAAAAGAACACCGAAAGCTGATTTGCAAATTAATTTAAAGAATGGTGAGAAAATAAGAATTGAAGTTCAGTCTGGATTCCAGGGCATAAATGATATAAAACAACATAAAGTTTTAGAAGGAAAGAAAATCAGAAGGGAAGAAAATATCTCTTCAATGGTTATTCATTTTGATTTATTTAATGGTCAAGTTGCTTTTGTGAAAATAGATGAAGTCAATGATGATAGTGTTAATTGGATTACAAGACAACAAATGGAGGGGCAAACTGTTTTTAATATAGACCAAAATTATTTCTTCTGGAAATTAACAGAAAAACCACCAAAATATAACGATTTATCTTTCTTGTAGGGAAAAATATGGCTAAAAAAATCAAAATTATAGATTTGTTTGCTGGCGTTGGAGGTTTAAGTTATGGCTTTGCTCATGATGATGCCTTTGAAATTGTTGCCGCAAATGAAATATTGCCCAATATGGCCAAAGCTTACGAACTAAACCACCCTTCGGTAAAAGTTTATTGCAAAGACATAAAAGATTTCGGAATCAAAGATTTACAAAAAGATTTTGGAATTAATAAGGGTGGAATTGATTTGATTGTTGGCGGCCCTCCTTGTCAGGCGTATTCGACCGTAGGAAAAAGACTAGTGACTGATCCAAAAGGAAAGTTGTTTCAAGAATATTACAGAGTTTTAAAAGAATTAAACCCAAAAGTATTTTTATTTGAAAATGTAAAAGGCCTTCTATCTATGCAAAAGGGTGAATTATTAAAAACGATTCTCTTGTTATTTGAGTCATTAGGATATGAAATTGCCTATAAAGTGTTAAATTCTGCTGACTACGGAGCGCCACAAGTCAGGGAAAGAATTATAATCATAGGAACCAAGTTAAATCATCCATTTAACTATCCTCAGCCGACACACTATAATCCAGAAGAAGAAAAAAATCTTTTGACAAAAAAATTATTACCCTACCTAAAGCTTTCCGATGCAATAAGTGATTTACCTTTCATCAAAAGCAATGAAGAAAGCTTCGAATATGCCTTGAAGCCAATGAATAATTTTCAAAAATTAATGCGGAAAAATGCTCCAGAAAAACTAATGGATCATAACTCGCCAAATAATAATAAAGGATTAGTAAAAATTATGGAAAACCTTCCCGATGGAGGAACTCCGCGGGACTTACCTAAAAACTTAAGGCCTAAAAGCGGTTTTGCAAATACTTATTGCAGATTATGGTGGAACAGACCAAGCACAACCATCACGAGGAATTTAAGCACACCATCTTCCTCAAGATGTATTCACCCAAAAGCACCGAGACCACTTACGACAAGAGAGGGGGCAAGAATACAATGTTTTCCCGATAACTACATTTTTTTTGGTTCAAGAAGTGATAAAAATTTACAAATCGGAAACGCTGTGCCAACCTTTTTATCATCTGCGATGAAAGATTCAATTAAAAAACATTTTTCAGAAAATAGTTAATTTTTATAAAAAAATTAATAAGCATTTACAAGAACAACTCTTGTGAAACTATTTTCATTTTGACACTTTCGTGTCTTCAAGCTTAAATATTAGAACGATTCCAATACCAATGATAATCCCCAAAAGAGTAAAGACATAATTTAGACCTGAAGGAAAAATAAAAAGCAAAAAAATAAAAACTGGCATTCCAAGTATATAAGCTAAATTTTTTGTCGTTCTATAGAAATCCATAATTTGCGCTGGTCCGAGTTTGTAACTCGGACCTTTATTTGACGCTGAAGCAAACTTACCTTTCTTTCTGACTTGTAACATCACTCGCGAGCGATGTTACTTGCTACAAATCTTATTGTCACCACAGTGATCAATCCATAAAATACAATGGTGCGTTGAGATTTTTGATTTCATTTAATCGATAATCCAACATTTTACGACCAACGAACACAACAGTCACGGTGTCATTATTTTGACATATTTTGTGTATATCCTCTTGAAGAAATCCTCCCCTGCTGATTATATCAAAAGTGATTACTGGCAGGCCCTTGGAAAGCATTTCGTTGTTTATTTTTTTGAATTTAATTTCCGCAAATTCTTTAACCTCCTTTTCATATTCTTCAGTATATTTATCCTCCAAACAAAGCAATACTGTTACATTTTTTATCATGTGTTTGTTTGCCCAATTCACAACTTTTGGCAAACGTTCAATAAAAGTTAGGCCACGCGTACCCAGGACCACCAAAGGCAACTCACTTAATTCAATTTTAGTTTTATCTTTAATAACCTCCCCTACTTGCAAATATTTGGCTACAAACGGAGTAAGAACTGGTTCGATGATCAATGTAAGTAAAATTATCCACATACCTATCTCCAATAAACCATCTAGACCACTAATACCCAAACTGATTACTGTCACCATCAATACAGCAGGGATAGCCCCCGTTTCACGCACAAAGGAAATAAATAACAAATCCTTAAAACTAATTTTTTCTTCACCAAAATAATAATATGGTGACAAAGATACAAAAACGGCAATTGGTCTAATAATAAACATGAATATAAAAGCCAATAAAATACCAATTGGTGCATAGATTATTAGACTTCCTATATCAACTAATCCTCCTAACAAAATAAAAACTACTGGCTTCAAAAATCCATCAACTAGATTGTTAAAAAAGTGCTCAGTTTCGTGTAGATTGTCAGTCCAATGAAATATCAACCCAGCGATAAATGCTGCTAGATAGCCACTACCGCCAAACAACAAAGCAAAAACAAAAATCATTATTGGCACAAAAAGGAAGAATGCTGAATCTGCTTCAAATTCTTGACTATATCTTTTTTTTAAATCGACTAAGTCCTTCCAGCAACCAATAACCAATAACTCCCAGAAGACCGCCGAAAAACAACTGCTTAAGCAAAATAAGTCCGCTTTTTGGGTTGAATATTGAGGCATACCAATTTAGTATCCCAGAAAAAGACTGCCCACTCATAATGAAAGCCAAAAAAACCACAGTCAATAAAGTGCCAATAACATCAGTTACCGCACTTTCAGAAATAATAATATGCTTAGTCGATGGATTTTTAAAACGAATATTTTTTAGAACTGGTATTATCGCTGCTGGATCAGTGGAAGCGAGAATTGCTCCTAATAACACAGCGGATATCATCGACACTCCGCCAAGCCAAACACCACCTATATACCAAACAAGAAAGGAAAAGAGAAAAGCCGTTATAAACAAACCAACAAATGAAAGTGAAAATATCTTCCAGATTAATTTTTTAAAATTTGGAAATGGCGTTTCCAGTCCGCCAGAAAATAATATCAAAGTTGCACCCAGGCCCACTATTATTCCCAATGCTTCAGAGTTATCCAACACTGGAAGAAGTATTGGCTTGGCTGCTAACCCAAAAAATATTGCCAAAACAAAAGAAGGTAACTTAATCAGGTGCGATATATAAAAAACTGCGAAACTTAAGGAAAAAAGTACTGCAATAACAAAAAAGATTAGAAGTAGTTCATGTTCATGACTATTTTCAATCAAAAAAAATATTTTTTTATCATAAAGCAGGTAAGAAAATAACGCTACTAAACCTAAAGCTGACAAAGCGCCAAAATAATTAAAAAACTTATTTTTCATATATTTTTGCAAATAAAAATGGCCGAAAACGACCAATTAAAAACTCCTATTATTTATTTCCCAGACTCACGAATAGATAATATCACTTTAATAAAAATAATCAAGAATCTTTTTTTTGCATTTTTTATCAGATATATCCTTGGATATATAAGCAAATAATCTTTTCCATTATGAATTTAGATTATAAATATGAACTTGTAAAAGTTGATAAAAAAGGCATTTTATTGCCTTTTTTGGAATAGATTTCTAATTCGAAGCTTTCGTGTCTTCAAGCTTAAGTATTGGAATGATTCCAACGCCAATGATAATCCCCAAAAGAATAAAGACATAATTTAAACTTGAAGGAAAAATAAAAAGCAAAAAAATAAAAACTGGCATCCCAAATATATAGGCTAAATTTTTTGTCGTTCTATAGAAATCCATAATTTCAATATCTTTTGGACCTATTTTTTTGTAGAAATAAGTATCTCTCATAATTTCAACCGTTGCGGCTCCAATCCTTGTTGTTAAAAGAATTCCCATCCAAATCGCAACATTTGGGGCATTGAAAAGGCCAATAATAATAGTGAAAATAGCTAAAACAAACAGGGATGCTATTATCAACTCCTTCTCGCCAGTTTTTTTGTCAGCAATAACACCTAGGGGATATTGCAAAATAACAAATGGGATTAACATTACCGTAAAAATTTTCCCGATCTCAATCCAAGATAGCCCTATATCAAGCAAATAAACTGGTGTATATACAACTGTAACTGCATAGAACAAATCCAACAGAAAGGATACTAAGTAAATTCTTAGAATATTTTTTCGTAGTAAAAGTTCTTTTACTATATGAAAATTTTTCTTTCTTTTTACACAAACACCCTCTCGTTCCGAAAAAAATAGTGCCAAAATTATCAAAGGAATGAAGCTAAAAAAAGATGCAATATAAAAGACCAGCTGAAAACCATTCTCGCTGTTTTGTACCAACCAAGTTGAAATAAAGGGTGCAACTAAGACGCCTGCGTTTAGTATCACCAAAAACAAACCCCTCGTTCTTCCGGTGGTCTTATCATCCGAATGTGACTCAAGTAAAATATCCAAAACTGTCCATGAAATCGTGTTTCCTATCAAGAAAAAAATAGCAAAGATAATGGAAATTGGATGAAACCAAAAGGCTCCCATCCCAATCAAAGATATCCAACTAATCGCCACAAAAATAAAGAATGCTTGTGTCGTTCCAAGTTTTCTAATCAAAGAATGCATTCTTATTAAAATATAAAAAGAAACTAAATATCCCACAAAAAAAAGCCACCCAACACTTTTTTCACCCACTTGATTTGCCAAAAAAGTTGAGAAGACAAACAAAACCAAACCCAACTGAAAGCCAAGCATAATGGCAATCAGGTTTATTAACGCTAGTTTATTTTTTAATTTATTTTTATTTTCTCGCATTACCTATCTAGGGCACTTTATTTCTCAAAAGATACTATTCGTACTTCTTTATTTGAATATGCAATTCATCAAGTTGTTTCTTTTCAACTGCATTTGGGGTGTCTAACATAGCATCCCTCCCCTGTCCATCTTTAGGAAAAGCATAAATATCTCTAATAGAATCCCAGTCATTTAATACCATTAACAATCTGTCAATCCCAGGAGCATTTCCACCATGTGGGGGCGCTCCGAATTCAAATGCCCTAATCATATGTCCAAATTTTGCATCAACTTCTTCTTTTGAATATCCAGCAATTTCAAATGCCTTATACATAATCTCTGGCTTGTGATTCCTAATTGCACCACTCGTAAGTTCAAAGCCATTCAAGACAAAATCAAACTGGTAGGCGACAATGTCTAGAGGATTTTTCTCTTCTAAGTCCTTCATTCCACCCTGAGGCATTGAAAAAGGATTGTGTGCGAAATCAATTCTTCCCTGTTCAATTTCAGAATAATCATACATTGGAAAATCTGTAACCCAAAGCCAAGCAGCTTTTTTATTATCTTTCAATCCAAGTCTTGCTCCACAATCATTTCTGACTACACCAAGACTTTCGCAAACGGTTCTCCAAGTATCAGCTCCAAAAAAGATAATATCACCTTCTTTTGCTGATAATTTTTCCACAATCTTGCTACTAATTTCATCACCTAAAAATTTCACAATTGGAGATTGTAATTTTCCTTCTTCTTTTATCACAATATATGCTAAACCTTTAGCACCCTTACTTTGTGCTAATTCAGTTAATTCATCGATGTCTTTCCGAGAAAACCTCTCTCCTCCATTATCAATTTTCATTGCATGAACAACTCCACCATCTTGAATGACCTTAGAAAAAACTCCAAAGCCACAATCTTTCACTATTTCTGAAATTGGTTGAATTTCAAAATCAAACCTCAAATCAGGCTTATCAGTTCCATATTTTGTCATTGCATCTTTCCAGGGAATTTGTTGGAATCTTCCATTTTTGTCTAAATTTATAATTTCTTTCTTCGAAAATTTTTCAGTCACTTCAATCATCAAAGGTTCCATCGTTTGAAAAATATCATCTTGTTCAATAAAACTCATCTCCATATCAAGTTGATAAAATTCACCAAAATGACGATCCATTCTAGGATCTTCGTCTCTAAAACAAGGAGCTATTTGAAAATAACGATCAACACCACCTACCATCAACAATTGTTTAAACTGTTGTGGTGCTTGGGGTAAAGCGTAAAATTTTCCAGGATAAAGCCTTGAAGGAACAAGCCAGTCTCTTGCGCCTTCAGGAGAAGAATTTGCAAGAATTGGGGTTTGGACTTCACGAAAATCCTTAGAATGAAAATAGTTTCGCATATAACAAATCATCTCATCTCTCACCTTCAACATTTCTTGAAGTTTTGGTCTTCGCAAATCAATAAACCGATATTTTAAGCGAAGATTTTCATTTGCTTCAACATTTTTTTCCTCAATCAATTCGAAAGGTGGAGTTTTTGAAGTATTAAGAACCTCTAATTCGGAAATTTCAATTTCTATTTTTCCTGTCTTAAGCTTCTCATTGATCATATCATCTGGTCTAGCAATAACAGTTCCTTCAACTTTTATAACCCATTCGCTTCTCAATATATCCGCCTGTGCATGAGAATCTTTATTAATTTCTGGATCAAATTTTATCTGGGTCAATCCATATCGATCTCTTAAGTCAATAAAAATAACCCCTCCATGATCCCTTCTTCTATGAACCCAGCCGGTTAAAGTAACTTTTTCACCAATTTCAGATTCCCCCAATTGTCCACAAGTATGAGTCCTTAACATATTTTTCTATTTCCTTAATTCTTCTAATTCTTAAAACAAAACATTCAACACTGAATTGACTCAAAAAAGTTTGAGTTCTATTACAATAACCAATTTTTTACTTAATAGCAAGAGTATAAACAAGATTACAATGCTATAACAAGCCCTTTATATGCTCAACAATTTCACCTGGTGTGTAATCTGATTTAGTCAAAAAACCGTCTGCACCCAAAACCGACGCTCTTTCCTTATCTTCTTCTTGTGATAAATTCGAAAAAACAACAACCTTTAAACTATTAATAGCTGGGTCTTCTTTGATTTTTTTTAATACTTCAAAACCATCTGCCTCTGGCAAAACAAGATCAAGTAAAACTAAATCAAAGCTTTCGTCCTTAACTTTTTCCTCAGCCTCAGCACCACTGCAAGCAGTGTCAGTATCAAACCCCTCGCTTGTGAACTTTTTACTATAAATCTCCACCAGCATCGGATCATCTTCGACAATTAATATTTTTTTTATCACTCTTTTTGTTTTTTTAAATTATATTAAAGATTTCTCTAATTATACTTAATATGTCACTTTTGTGCAAACAAAATTATTCCCACCTATCACATTTATTTATATATTCTTGACATCCAGCATAAAACTCTTTATATTGATCCCTAACTTCTTTTAGTTTATCAAGATTATCATATAGATCAACTAAATCTTTTCTGGTAAATCCTTCTGATTCTGCTTTTTCAATCACCTCTTTTTGATCTTTTACCAACTCTTGATATTCATCCTTTTTTTCTTCTATTTTCTCACAATTATCCTGAACTTTCTTCTCACACACAATTTGTACATTTCTCTCTATTGCTATTTCTTTTTGTGGTGTAGCAAAGTGTTGAACTAAAACATAACTCTTTTTACCATCTTTATTTTTAATTTCTAAAACAGCCACACCAATTTCCTCAAGCTCCACTGATAATATATTCTTCCTGTGTCCTTCACTATTCATCCAAGCATCAACAACGCTCTCCGCAGAGAAATATCCTTCGGCAATATTTTCTGCAATTATCGAGTAATTATAATCAACTTGTTGAACAAGATTCCAAAGCTCAATTCCATCAGGAGAAATATGTGCGAAATATTCTTGCTTTTTCATATCTTCAGCCTTCATTTTCGCAGACTGCATCAACTTGTCATTTTTAACTAAAACATCCAAGCCCTTTTCTTTTCTAAACTCATTTGTTAAGCTAATGATATCATCCTCTGTGCCTTCAAAATTTTCACCCTGGCTAGACTTATCTCCATCAGAAGAATCGTTATAGACAACTCCTGGCTCAATCATTTCAAAAGGATGAATTTCTTCAGTTTGTTTTATATTAATATCAAAAAATTTCACTACACTAAAAATCAGTAGTGCTAAAATAATTATCGTAACTTCTTTTATGTTATTACTAAGCGTCATTTGATTTATTTAAAAACATTCCTTCCTTGAATTATACACCCATATTCTAACACGCTAAAAAATCTTTCTCAACTCAATTATATGAAATTTAGATTACCAAATAATTTATCACATTCCCCAGCTATGATAGTTAGCCGTTTAGGGTATCTACAAATTGAAGACTATATTTCTGGCAAAACCAGCTATGTGCGAAAATTAACAAGACATCATTATCCTCGTTTTCATTTATACCTCAAAGAAACTCCCAGGGAAATTGTTTTTGATTTACATCTAGATCAATCAAAAACTAGATATGAGGGACAAACTGCCCACAAAGCAGACTATGAGACACCTGAGGTCAAGGAAGAGTTAACTAGAATATATCTCGCTGTGGAAAAATTCAAACTCTAACTTATTTTATAAGATTCAAATTAGTGGAATAAAAAACAGATCTCTGAAATCTGTTTTTTATTTCATATTGAAAAAATTCAATTATTCATAGCGAAGCGCTTCGATTGCATTTAACTTAGCAGCTCTTTTTGATGGATAATATCCAAAAACAATACCGATTAAGGCTGAGACTCCAAAGGCTAATGCAATTGAAAAACCAGAAATATCTGATGCTAAGCCAATAAATTTTTCTAATCCAAAAGAAACTACATATCCAAGAATAACCCCAATCAAACCACCGAAGAAAGTCAGCGCAATTGATTCATAAAGAAATTGTTTTGTGATATCATCTCTTTTCGCTCCAATTGCTTTTCGAAGACCAATTTCGCGCGTTCTTTCAGTAACGGTTGTTAGCATCATATTCATAATCCCGATACCTCCAACTACTAAAGAAATTCCAGCTACAGCTCCCAACAAGACCGTAAGAGTTCCTGTAACAGAAGAGGCGGTGGCTATAATATCAGCTTGATTCATAATTCTAAAATCTGCCTCTTCTGGATCATCAATCCCGTGCTTCTCTAAAAGCAAAGCCTCTATCTCAGTTTCTGCAGCATCCATCTCTTCTTGTGAATTTACTTGAATCTCAATCTGAGAAAGCTTTTCATCTCCAACCAAATATTGTTGCGCTGTTGTGATAGGAATGAAAATCAAATCATCTTGTGTTCCTTTAGCGACCGTTACACCACTAATAACAAAATTAACCCCATCAATAGTAATTTTTTCACCAACCACAGAAGCCCCTTCTCCAAAAAGATCTGTTACTGTGTCAGGACCAAGTACTGCAACTCTAGCAAGTTTATTTACTTGACTATCAGTGAAAAATGATCCGTCTTCAATTTCAAAGCTCTTAATTTCTGTATAATTTGGAGTTGTTCCCGTAACAGAGGTTCTAGTGTTTGTTCCTGTAGCAATAACTTGGTAATTTCCCGATACAACTGGTGCCACAGCTTTCACCGATTCAATGCCTTCCTCTATATAGGTGATATCTTCCATTGTTAGTGATTGTGCAGATCCTTGACCTTGACTCACTTGTTGTCCTGGCCCTTGCTGAGATCCTGGTCTAATACTCAAAAGATTTGAACCAATTTTTGCAATTTCATCCTGAATACTCCCTTGTGCACCTCTACCTATAGCAATCATAACAATTACTGAAGCAATCCCAATCACAATTCCCAAGACCGTTAAACTTGAACGAACCTTATTGGTGGCTATCGAGATAAAGGTTTCATATATTAAATCTGAAAACTTCATTTTTCTAATTTAGTGTTTATTGTTAGTTTTAACATCTTTTTCAATTTCACCATCTCTAACATGAATGATTCGATCTGCATGCTCTGCTATTTCAGGTTCGTGTGTAATCAAAACAATTGTGTGTCCGTTTTCCCCATTCAACTTTCTAAAAGTATCCATAACCATATCACCAGTTTTAGTGTCCAAATTACCCGTTGGCTCATCAGCCAAAATTAAAGACGGATGATTCACAAGAGCTCTCGCAATAGCAACTCTTTGAATTTGACCACCAGAAAGTTGATTCGAAAGATGGTCCCAACGATTAGGATCTAGATTTACCGCCCTTAAGGACTCTTCGACTCGTTTTTTTCTTTCATTTTTTGGAAGCTTGTTGTAAAAAAGTGGCAACATTACATTTCTCATAACCGTTGTTCTTGAAAGTAAATTGAAAGCCTGAAAAACAAAACCAATTTTATTATTTCTAATTTCAGCAAGATCATCTTCTGATAGCTTTGCAACATCTTTCCCTTCAAGAAAATATGAACCACTTGTTGGATTATCCAAAGCACCAATAATGTTCATTAGTGTCGATTTTCCGCTTCCAGATGGTCCCATAATGGCAACGAATTCCCCCTTTTTAATCTCGAATGAAACATTTTTTAGAGCCCAGGTTTCATTATCACCATTTTTATATATCTTGACTAAATTTTTACACTTTATCATTTCTTTAAATTATTTACGAAATTTAGAAGACTATCTTCCTCCACCACCCCTTTGACCTCCTCCTCCCATAGTTGGAATCAGACTTTTACCAGCAGATGAAGAGTCTTCACTTTTACTGGTAGTTGCACTGGTTGTCTTAAGTGACTCCACTGTTTGAGTCAGAACAGTTTCACCTTCGGAAATTTCTCCTGAAATTTCTACCATTACATCATCCGTAACACCAACTGTTACTACGACCCTTTTCAATCCTTCTGGCATATTTAAAGACCTAGCACCTTTTGTTGGACCTGGCGTAGAGTCTAACTTAGCAGATAATTCCTCAAAGGTAAGACCTTTTTCAACAACAATTACATAATCTTCACCATTTGGACTTGATTGAACCGCTGAAGTAGGTACCGTCATAACATTTTCTGCTGACTCTGTAATAATCTCAGCTTCAACGCTCATTCCTGGTTTTAGTCCCACAACTTCACTTGCATCAAAAGCAATCTCCGCATCATAAGAAACCACTCCCTGTGAAACAGTTCCAATTGTATCAATCTTAGAAACTTCTCCCGTTGCTTTAACATCGTCTAGAGCACTAAATGTCAAATTAACAACGGCTCCTTTTTCAACTTTTACTGCATCAACTTCATTCAAAGAAATTGTTGCTATCATTTCTTTTGTTATAACAGAGGCCAGAATTTCATCTCGAGAAACTGAATCTCCAGCTGAAAAATCAAGGCCAGTAACAACACCATCGAATGGAGCTCTAATATAATAATCCTCCAGTTCACTTTTCGCATCAGTAAGCTTGTTTACTTTTTGCTGAACATCAGCTTCTTGAGTTTGCCTTATAAGTTTATCTTCTTTTGTTTGATTATCACTCGTATCATTAACTTGTGTTTGTTTAATTTCCGAAGCTCGCAAACTAAGTTCCGCATCCCTTAAAGTTTTCAAAGCATCCGTAGTGTCTAGTGTTGCAATAAGGTCGTTCTTTTTAACTTCCTGATTATTTTCCACTGCAACACTAACAATATCAAGCCCATCACCAGCTACTTGTGGTTTAAGATCAACTTGACTTGCAGCTTCCACCTGACCACTTCCAGAAACTAAAACTTCAATATCCCCCATTTCAACAACGGCTGTTTTCAGTTTGTTGACTTCATTGGAATTTGCAGTATTTTGTTTTTTTTGCCAATAATAAACTCCGCCACCAATCAAAACAATAAAAAGAATTAATTTAATTTTATTCTTCCAGAACCAAGCTCCTGTTTTTTTAACGATACTCATTTTTTTAAAATTCCAAATTAAATTTAATATTAACAAAAAAACACAACTTTGTGTTTTTCACCTCACAAGTTAAATACGCAATATATATTTTAAGTTTTCAAAAAAATATTCTAGATATAATTTAGGGTTTATGCTAATAACTCATCACCAACTTCCTCCTCCACCTCCTCCTCCACCTCCGCCCGAAGAGCCACCTGAAAAACCACTAGAAGAAGAATTAGGAGGAGAGGAAATTGATTTTGTTACCGCAGAAAAGCTTTGATTCAAAGAACTTGCAAAGATTGCTGGTGCAAAATAAGTATTAGTAGAATCAGAGCGATACCAATTTGGCGGCTTTTTTATTAAACCCTCAAATGCTTTTGCCCACTTATCTACATTTCCAAAAACCATTGCATATGGAAGTGTTTTTTCAAAAATATTTTCCTCCTCATAGAACCTAGCCCTGTGATTCTCAGCAATATCAATATAATATTGATACCCAATTGCATGCCAATAAGCTTCTGCTCCCTTTTTGGTCTTTCTGGACATCAAAACTCCAAAACCAATTAAAATAAGTGCCACCAAAATAGCACTAATAAAAAAATCTAATCTTTGATAAAAAGCCCCCACAAAAAACATTCCAAATCCAGATACGATTCCAATTACTATATATAAAGACTTATTGTTATAAATAGATTTTTCAAAATATCCCTTAGCATCGATTTGTGCTTCGACTTTTTTAGTCGCAATATTCACATCTTGATAGAAATTCCTCTTTTTAGAAAGTTTTACCTTGCCCAAAACATTATCGTCAAACAAACCTTCCATCAAAACTTTTTCATGATTCGTCAATTCTTCTGCATTCCTCCAATCTTTTTTATTTTCAAGCTCATAGTCAAATATTCCATTTAATAAAAATCTTCCCTTAAAGTTTTTTAAATTAAGAAATAGAATCACCAAAAAAACTACTAAGAAAATAAAGGCACCGAAAAATGAACTACCTGGGTTAATTATAAATACTTTTTTCACCAAAAACAAAACTACTAAACCTATCACCACTATTACAAAAAATGTCCTGAAAAATACTGTTTTTTTACTAGAGATTTTTTTAACAATTTTCGCCATTTCAGCGCTAAGCCCATTTACACCAATTTCTCGAATTTCTAAATACCCTTTTACTGCCAAATTAACAATGTCAGCGGAAATAAAATTATTTTTATATTCTTCTTTTAACAAAAATCCCAATTCACCAGGCGTCAAATTATCTGGCGGTCCATATTGAGAGATTATGGTTCTTTTCAACTCCAATTCTTTTCCTTTATATTTCCAAATATAAAACATAGCCCCTAGAACAATAATTGGAATTATAAAAGCCCAATTATCAACTAAAAATGAAATAAAATATTCCCATCTACTAGGTTCATCAATCATTCCCTTGGGAATATTAATAGCAATTGTCAGACCCTCAAATTCCTTAAGTAATTTAGTCGCACTAAATTTAACATCTCGATCCGAAATTATTCTTATGCTACAATCTCGCTCTCTGGATCCAAACTCTCCAGTGAAACAAATCAAACTCTCTTTGGGAAAAATAAGACTTTCTTCAAAATGCACGGTGCTCGAAGCATTTTCAATTGTGGTTGACCAACCATTTCCAATTGGATTCCAATAAATTTCATTGTGGTCATCAAAAAAACGCACACCTCTTTGAATTTCATATCTAATCACATATCTCACAGGCCCAATCACTTCCGTGTCTGGATTTCCGATTTTCAAGACAATATCATTTCCTTCATTATATTTTGTAAACTCAAAATTATGCCCAGCTCCATCAGAAACTGAAACATTGCGCATTCTCATTTTATATTTAAAACCATTTTCATCTGTATATTTAACTGGGATTTTTCGAAAAATTCCATGCCTTTCTTCGGAAAAAGTAACATCTATCGCCTCTTCTACTTCAATAATTGCATTCTTTTTTACAAAAATTCCAACATCAAATTTAGTTATAAAAAAAGCACCTCGATCTTCAATTGCAAGTGCATTTCCATGAAAAATAAAAAAAACACTAACTAACAAAAAAGTTCTGATAAAAAAAGTTTTAAACATTTTTTTATTTTATATTCAAATTTTTATATTTAAATTTATTATACTAGAATATTGCCTATAAAAAAAGACCTTCTTTAAACCAAGGTCTTTTTTGTAAACTTATTTTCTGTTGTGTAATCAAGACTATTTCATCTCAACCTCTTCTTCAATTGCACCATCCGACAAGTCTTCCTCGTTATATTCACTAGGCGTTGTTTGGTTTAATAAAGCATCCATCTCTTTGATATCGTTTCCAATCTCGTCATTTCCTGGGTCTGAAAATTCAATTTTATCAACAGCTGATGGTTCTGTGGCCATTCCCTTTTCATCCATAACTGGATAATTTTGTTGCCGTGCATTATCTTGGATAACATTCCCATTTTGTTCTTTTTCATTCTGACCACAAGCAGAAAGTATAAAGGGAATGACGATTACTGACGCCAACATCAGTGTAAATTTGATCTTTTTGTTAACCATTTTTTTAAATTTATCTTAAAAACATATTTAATTTATACGAACTCACAAACTAATGAATAAAATTAGTTTATTTACTATTCCTCTAACTCTACTTCATTTTCAGCCTCTAACTGATCTCTTAATTTTAGAATTTCTCCCCTTAAAACTGTTTGATAATATTCTCTAATTTCAACTATTTCAGCTCTAACTTGTGTAGACATTTTTCTCGCTTCTCCAAGTTTTTCCTTGAATTGATTCTCTAACTCTCCACAAGTAACGGTTTCTGTTGCCTCTAACTCATCAATGAAAGTCTGGTGTTCAATTTCCAAGTTCTTAATTTTCTCTTTTAAAGTTACCAATGCATCATCTAAAGCTGAGGTATCTAAACCTTTCTCTTTAAATTTTGCAGAGATTTCTTCGCCTTTTATTGCCAACTTTCCAAAAACATTTCTGTGCTGTTCTTGTTTGTTTTCATATCTGTTTATTCTCGTCCTAACTCTGTTTTGAATTTTTTCACAATTACGCTCTTTTTTTTGTTGTTGAATTTCTTTTCTGTTTTCTTTTACCTCATCTTTCTGTGCCTGCATATCCTCCCTTATTTCTGCTCGCTGAGCTTTCATTGTTTCTGATCCTTCTAGGTTAGATTTCGAAGAAGCGGCCCTAGCAGAGAAACAGACCCCCAAAGCAAAAGCAAGTGTTGCAACACCAAAAACAGCGATTTTCTTTTTCATCATTTTTCCTTTTTTAATTTTTATTATCCTTTTTATAAGACTAAAATTTTCTTTAGTTTTTTCATTTTTTATTCTTTTTTAATTATACCATAAACAAGAATACAAGAGCAATGTTGTAATTGACAAAAGATTTATTTTGTGCTTAAATAAAATATTATATTTAATACCAATATCCTTTAGAACAGTTACATTCAACCTTTGATAGGAGAAATTTATCGTTGTTACGATGGAAAAGATCCTATCTCATCAAATGTTTCCAGATCGATAATATGAAGTCCGCTATCCAAACAGACCGCATATAATTTTCCATCTCTCAAAAACAAATCCTTTCCATAATCGTATGAATCCTCCCCGACTGTTATTATCTCATTAATAGTCGGACTCTACGGGTAAGTCACATTGATTGAGTGAATCCTTCCTGCACTATCTAAAACATAAACAGTGTTGTTTACAAATTCAACAGCTCCAGCATAACAATTATTGGGAATTGTTAAGGTTGAGACAACCCAAGGATTGTCACGAGCTGTGATGTCGATAATTTTAAGTGATCTGCTAGCTGCAACATATACGAAATTACCTACAACTTTCATATCTGCTATAGTATTGCCAATACTTATTGATCCTAGTTCAGTGCTACATATGGTAGCATTTAGAAATTTTGTTCCAAGAAAAAGATTCACCATTATCAAACCTAAGATTAAAAATTTCTTCATTTTAATTCCCCTTCTTGTTTTTGTTGAAAAGATTATAAAAAATAATTGCCAAAAATGTTTTTATTTGCATCACCTCCTTTTTACGAAGATTTATCTTAAACCACTAGGTTTTAAAGTACTAAAAAACAACAGATTCTTTTTCAACAGAATCATGTTGCCCTTTGTGCTTTTAGGCACGAGTTGAATAAAGCAAAAAAAGGATTTTTAGTCAAGGGTTGAGCTGAAAAATAGATAAATACCAATAATTCAATTGCATTCCAAGTGTCACAGAGTGTTGACATTTAGTCCAAAATGTAGTATCAATTATATAGACAAATTTTTCAGATACGCTAATTTTATGTTTTAATTTTATCCGTTTCACAAAGGAGCGGTTTTACTTTTTTATGGAAATCAAAAATATCGCAATCATCGCCCATGTAGACCATGGCAAAACAACTCTAACTGATGCATTAATGCAACAAACAGGAATGTCGACTTCCGATGTTAGTATGGACTCTAATGCTCTTGAACAAGAGCGAGGAATCACAATTTATTCAAAAAATACCTCTGTTACATATAAAAACACAAAGATAAATATCGTTGACACTCCGGGACATGCAGATTTTGGAAGTGAAGTTGAGCGAGTTTTGCGTTCAATCGACTGCGTTTTACTTATTGTTGATGCACAAGAAGGTCCAATGCCACAAACCAAGTTTGTTTTAAAAAAATCACTTGAACTTGGACTAAAACCAATTGTGGTAATCAACAAAATAGACAAACCAGCAGCAAGAATCAGTGAAGTTGAAGAAATGGTGTATGAGTTATTCCTGGATCTTGGGGCAAATGATGAACAGCTTAGTTTTCAAACACTTTATTCAATTGCTCGTGAAGGTCTTGCAAAAAAAGAAATAGGGGACGAAATGAAAGATCTTTCACCAATATTAGATGCCATCTTAGAAAAAGTTCCTTCAGCTTCCGGCGAAGGACTTGCAAAAGAAGATCTTAGAGCTCAATCTTTTAATTTAGGATATGATAACTTCCTTGGGAGACTTGCAATTTGTAGGATCTATGCAGGAACAATTCGTGATGCATCAACAATATTAATTAAAAATGTTGATGGCACGATTAGAAACGGAAAAATCACAAAACTTTTCACTTTTGAAGGACTAGAAAAGAAAGAGGTAAAAGAAGCTAGCGCTGGTGATATCATTATGGTTGCTGGACTTTCTGATATCAGTATTGGTGAAACGATTTGTGAAAAAGAAAGCGTTGAAACTTTACCAGCTATTTCAATAGATGAACCTACTATATCACTTAATTTTCTTGTTAACAGCTCTCCTTTTGCTGGACGCGAAGGAACTTTCGTTACAGGACAACAAATTCGCGAAAGACTCAAAAAGGAATTAGAAGTTAATGTTGGATTGAAAGTTGATTTTTCAGCAGGTGATGCCTTTAAGGTATACGGGCGAGGAGAAATGCACATTGCAATCTTACTTGAAAATATGAGACGAGAAGGATTTGAGATTCAAATCTCACAACCGAACATCATCATCAAGGAGGAGGATGGTCAAAAACTAGAACCGTTCGAAGAAGTAACAATTTCTGTGCCAGAAGATATGAGTGGTACTGTAATCAAAAAACTTCAAAGAAGAGCTGGTATTTTAATGTTTATGGAAACAAAAAATCAAACTACTCGTATTATTTTTGAAATTCCAACTCGTGGATTACTTGGTTATCGAAATGATTTTGTAGTTGATACGAAAGGTGAAGGAATCCTCTACACTCGTGTAATTGGTTTCAAACCATATGCTGGAAAAATTGAAAAAAGCAAGTCTTCATCAATGATTTCCAAAGAAACTGGTAAAGCTCTTGGCTTCTCATTATACAGTCTTCAAAATCGTGGAAGTTTATATATCAATGCTGCAACTGAGGTTTATGAAGGAATGGTAATCGGAAATGTTACCAGTGGAGATGATATGACTGTTAACCCAATCAAGGGAAAGCAACTTACAAATATGCGTTCTTCTGGAGCAGATGAAGCAATTAGACTTACACCTCCAATTGAATTAACACTCGAAAGAGGAATGAGTGTTATGAGTGAAGATGAATATCTAGAAATCACACCCAAAAGTGTTCGTCTCAGAAAACAATATTTGACTGAGAATGAAAGAGTTCAGGCCAAAAGAAAAAAGAAGGCATAAAAACAAGCAAATAAATTAAACTTTTTCAATAAAAGGTACAAAAGAAAATCCTGGATAGGCCTCTACCAGGATTTTTTTTCTACTTTTTTTCATTATTTTCACAATGAATCCATCTTGAGTCGGACCCACGAAAATCCCTCCAATCTTAAGACTACTCGCTAAATCAGTCGGGACCTCCCTAAAAGCTGCGCCTGCGTAAATTTTATCATATAAAATTCTTCTCCTCCAACTTTCACCAGCATCCTTTATTTGATAGTTTATATTTTCAAAACCGCTTCTTTTTATATTTTTTAAACCAAAAACACCGACAACTTCTTCAAGCTCAAAAGCATCAACAAATCCTTCTTTTCCGACAATACTGGCAATTAAACAACTAACCCATCCACTGCCAGCGCCAATATCTAAAACTCTATCACCTTGTTCTAAATCCAAAAGTTCAAGCATAAAAACAACTGTCGTTGGTTGAGAGATGGTTTGGTTTTTAAATGTCTTAAGAGCTCGATCCTCATAAGCAAAACTCTTTGTTTCCGTTGAAACAAAATTTTTTCGATCAACCGCCCTAAG
The DNA here is from genome assembly GCA_041583775.1 of Candidatus Moraniibacteriota bacterium. Classification (GTDB taxonomy): domain Bacteria; phylum Patescibacteriota; class Minisyncoccia; order Moranbacterales; family DUUL01; genus UBA2772. The sequence goes on along the minus strand of JBFHFF010000005.1, from coordinate 60,505 downwards.
CGCATTTTCAATGGAAAATGATTTCAAAACCCCACTTCTTTTCAAATGTAAAATAAGTTGTTCAAGTGATTGCATTATTTTTCGATAAAAAATTAACACAACTCCCTTTTTAGATTGTCAGAACAATAAAACCCTAACTTTCCTGTGATAATTATAACACAAATTAGAGATTATACACTATTTAAACTTACATTTTCCAGATTACAGCACTAAAATGTTCCATGTGCAGTTCTTTATTTACATACAAAGATTAACAAAAAAAATGAAAGGGGTAATTTTATTCACCCCCTTCTCAATAGAACTAAATTAAAAAGTTATATCATCCATTGCTTCAGTGATTTCAATTGCTTCTTCTAAAACTTTTTGAGCATCATCCTTGTTTTCTATATTAATAATATTTTCGCCATTTAATGCTTCTTCTTTAGTAGCGTCAATTTCTTTCTCAGTTTCTATATTGTTATTGTTCGACCATACACTATTTTTACTTTCTCCTTCCAGCGCTGCTTTTGCTTCAATTTCCTGTGCTTTTAATAATTCCTCATTCTTCTTGGCATTTTCATCAACCACTACAATAAAATAAAGAGCGCTACAAAAAGCTGTTATAAGTAAAAATAAGGATACCCCTAGAATAATATTTTTTTTCATCGTCAAAATTTAGTTTATTTCCGAAAGAGTTTCTTGTATAGTTACTTTCAAAGTTTCTTGAAAGTATGCTTTTGTGCTCTTTGCTAAGGTTATTATATTTTCTCTAGCTGTTTTTAAATCATCAACATCATTCTCTTCTTCTAACTCGGAATATGCCGTATAAGCATTTGTTAACTCATCTTTTTTGGCTTTAAAAATCTCAAGCTGATTTCTGATTTCCGTAGCATCTATCTCTTGGGATTCTATATATATAATTATCTTTTCTACCATGCTAATTATTTTAGCCGCATTGGCTTTTTGTTGAAGCATTCTTTGTTCAACATTTCCAGCTATTTTCTTTTGAGCAGTTTTTATTTCTTCTGGGTGCTTCTGATTCAAGTCTTGCGCGCCACCCCGCCCTTTCCCCGGTGCTCTACCACCAACAACACCTTCTGGCAAACACATCAATTCATTATCACCCGCAGGGCCCGTTTTACATATACCACTAACATCTTCATCGTTTATACTGAGCGAACATTCATCCCCAACTGATGCGTCCTCACAAGCCTCAAGAGCATCGGCCATAGCCTCCTCCCTATTGCCAGCACTTAATCCTCCTGAAGGATCCATAGCCAAAACTCTAATCTTTGGAACTAAACAAAAAAATGACAATACCATTCCGCAAGTCATTAATCCAAACCCCAAAGACATTTTCTTTTGCTCTGTTTTCATTTTTCTTTTTGCTTTTTATACATTATTGTGCAGTGCAACAAAAAAGATTCCCCTGTCTTTATAGATACAATACGAAAGAAAAAATTAAAGTTTGCAAAAAACAAAAAAGACACCCTAATAGATGTCTTTTTTACACAAAAACCTTTTTAATCTAACTCATAAGTGCCTCATGATTCTTAGCCCAGTACATTATCTTATTGGCATACCAATCATACCGTGATGAGGTCGTACCTGATAGATATATCTTAGCAGCATTTCTTTCTGAGTAATAATTATGATCCGTTACACCTACGGTGTCAGACAAAAGAAGTGCCATAGCAACTATTCCATCTTTTAAGATCCAAGGATCAGGACTTTCTTTTTCAACTATCTCAGAGATACGGTCTTTGTAATGAACCCACATATCTGGCATAAATTGTGGCACGCCCATGGCTCCACCGGTTCCTACATATTTTGCAGGATTGCATGAAACACCAAGACTCTCATAATCACGACCAATTTCTTTCGCAATATTTTTAATATGCTCTCGTCTTTCAATGAAGGTATTATAGGTTTTTTGCCCCAAAAGTCCTTTTTTATAAGACTTTTCAACGCCTGTCTCAACTTGAGCATAGGTACATTTTCCCGTATTTCTTCCAAGATCAGATTCAACGGTTAGCATACCGAACAAAAAATCTTCTCTCACACCAGTCTTTTCACTAGCAAACTTAACCGCTTCTCTTAGTTCTTTTATGTGAGATTTTTCATCTTGCAATTCGGAGTCAATCTTCTTCTCCTCATTTAACTGTCTCGCTTTCACTTTATCGTAATTCTCAACTTTTTTAACTTTTTTGAGCCTCTCTTTAGAAAACTCAGCAATGCTCTTTTCTGGCAAATTCTCGGCCAAAGCCACAGGAACAACAGTTGTTGAGCTAATTGCTATTGCTATTAAAACGATTATTGTTTTCGCTTTTTTACTTAATTCTTTTCGAATTTTTTTAATTTATTTATTACTCTTAGCCAACTTTTTTCCAAAGCAAGGTAAGGCATGAAACGAATGAAAATTTATTTTTTATTGACAAGTTTTTTTATCTTGAAACAAAAAAGAGTCCCGACATAGAACTGCTATCATTTTTTCAGCCTGACGATTTTATCACAAATAAGTGTTTTGTCAAGGAAAGTGTGTAATGTGTACAGATATATGATTATTGACAAACAAAGATCTGTGAGATATGCTAAGCAACTATAGTTTTTTCAAATTTATTCAGAAAAAATCGTGATTTAGTTAAATCAGCAAGATGTTTTAATTTCAACCAAACCAAGTCAAAAATTAACCTAAAAGGAGATGGGCTATGGAACTTGACATATTTTATATCAGGAGTCTACCGATCATTTATGAATGGGATACCGATCCCGTCGACTGCACCTATCATTCTGATCCCACAAGCGGCAATTCATTGAAAATTTTCATCGAGCGCAACATCCCTTGTGAAGCTCAATGGCTATATTGCTATGAATTGGCACAAAAGAACAAATTTTTCATACTTAAAACATTTGAGGAAAATGATTGCGATGCGGATTTTGCCGGCACAGAAAAAGATAAGGTTGTCAATTTTGTGGTCGAAAAAATAATCAAGGATACCATGTTAGGATTAGGATGGGAGCAAGAACATCCTGAAAAAAAAGAACGGCATCATGCCGAGAAAAATGAACTAAGAGAAATTCTCGAGGACCTGATTGGAAAGTTTATCGGATAAATCTTTCTGGATACCAACCAAGTAAAAAGCCACTTCTAAAACCTTAGAAGCGGCTTTTGTTTTTTTTAAAATGTATGTTGGGGCTGTGGGACGAAGTTCGAACTTATCTGTCAAAAATTCCACATAACATTAACCTAAAAAACACCTAAAATTTATTTTACACAAAATTCACTATCAACAACCATGAAATTTCTTCCTTTTTTCTCCACACAAACATTTTCATCATACAAATACTTATCTCCGATAAACTTTAGTTTTTCAGGATTTAAGTTTTCTATCTTTTCACCAAAATAAAATAATTTTTTGTGATCACTTGCATAGCCATATTTCTCTAGAGTTGCAAATGTTTCTGTATTGGCATTAAGTTTTTCTGTCCCTCTGTAGACAGCATTTTTGTCTTTAGCATAACCATAATTCAAATCTTCAAAAGTTTCATAATCTACTTCCTGGAAGGTTCTTGTAACAGATCCGTTGGAAACACAAATCCTATCCTCTTTAACTGAGTATTCTGGTCCCTTTGAGTCAATCTTACTATAACAGGGGTCGAGATGATCACTAATAAACCCCCAAAATGGCTTCGCTTTAAACATAAAGATAATAAAATAATACCTAAGAATAAAATCCACGTCCTAATTATCATGCCATATTTTAACTCTCCTGTGAAAATAAATGAAGTTGGGATAAATAAAACATTAAGTAAAACAACAAAAGTAAATAATAATATGAAAAGAGAAAATATTATCACTAGAAATGTTAAGGAACTTGAGTTAGGATAGAAACCTAATTTAAGGGAAATTAGACTACAAATTGCAATCAATCCAGTAAGCAGACTTGTTAAAAACAGAAGGGTTAAAAGAATTTTTAAGAAGTTCTTGAACAAAAATACTAACCTCTTATCATTAATATGTTTATAAGTAAATAAAAACACCAAAGAAAATGTAATAAAAACAATTATCGCATCAACCCAATCAGTACTTTTGAATCCTACTATTAAAAGAATTATTAAGTTTAAGACAGTTCCATAAATAAAAGATACCTTAAAATATCTTTCGCGCTTAAAAAGCAATGTGAAACTTATGTTAAATAAGAATAAAACCAAGAAGATAAATGCAATTAAAGCCAATTGTCTTCTGTGAAAAAGACTTGAAATCAAAAAAAGAACACTAACAAACGCAATGCTCTCAATAATAACAAGGAAAAGCCTACTGCCCATGTCCTCAAGAAATTTATCTACTTTCATATACAAAAATTAAATTCTTCATAATATTGAAAGTATATCACCTTCGTAAAAGAAACTAAAGAAGTAATTAGAAAAGACACCTGCATTAAGTGTCTTTTATAATAGCTGTTGGGGAAGAGGGATTCGAACCCCCGATACTGGTACCAGAAACCAGTGCCTTACCACTTGGCGATTCCCCAATATGAAACGCTTTTAATATTACAGTCTTTTTGTTATTTTTTCAAGTTTTCGGTTTTTTGAATTTCTTTAGAATTGGTGAAAACATATCTTCCTGTGATGTCAAAAAAAACTTCTCATATTCAACCTCATCAGTAAACTCAACTTTCTCCCCAAAATCACTAATGACTGCAAACGGAGTTTTCTCATTCGTCTCGCCCATCACAAACACCGCCATTGTTGCCAATGAATCAACAACATTTGTCACCTCTGAAACCAATTGCCTTCCAAAGATATCGCTCTTTCCAACATGAGAATTCAATGGATTAATACCAAAAAATCCCACTGTTGTTCCAAGAGAACCTCTGTGCAAAGGGGTGCTGTGACTATCTGTAATCACTACTCCTAATTTTTTCAATTTAAACTTCTCTCTCAAATATAAACAAATCTCTTTTGCAACTCTATTTGAATTTTCTGGCAATAAAATAAAATATCCATTTGCATTACTCTCGTCAATTCCAGCAGCACAAATCAATAAATTTTTAGTAATAGTTAAAAGTCTTTTATTTTCAGGATATTCTCTTCTTTCAATGACGCCCTCTGCCTCTTGAAAAATAAGTTCATCTTTTTGTTTTCTTTTCAATTCTCTACTGTCTGGATTCAAAATTTTCACACACCTATTTTGAGATAAGCTTATGATTTTTGAAGTAATAAAAAAAATGTCACCTTCTTTTAGGTCTAGAATATACTCATCCAAAACACCAAAAAGATCAATTTTTGGTGGCTTCAATATTTCTGTTTTAATACTTCTAATTTTCATTATTCCCAAGCTATTCCTCTTTTTGATAAATATACCCTCTTTTTATATCTCTTCTTTTTTCAATCACTCCTTTCAATTTTTCAAACTCTTGAATCAATTTATCAATCGTTCTCAAGGTTCTTTTTTTGTCTCCGCAAGAAAAAAGGTCAATAAAAACCCGCTTCTCTTGGGGCCAAGTGTGAAATGAAAGATGTGATTCACAAAGTAGCCAAAAACCACTCATTCCTTCTGGTTCAAATTTATGCATTGCACTACCCATAATTGAAAAATTTCCACAAGACAAAACCTCTTTGCCTAGAATTTTCCAAAAATCAACATTTTCCAATTCCTTTGGAAAATGTTCAAAATATACATCAAAAATAATATGGGTAGCATTTTGATTCTGCATTCTTTTCTAAAAATTTACCTAGGTTCCATTTGAAACCTAGGTAAATTCTAACAGACTAAGGCTTAGTGTCAATTTTGAAAAGATTAATTACTCTTCCCTGTCCTCAAGCGCTTCAATTGCAGGCAAGGTTTTTCCTGACAAATATTCTAACATCGCCCCTCCACTCATTGATACATAGTCAAAATGAGAGAATTCGCTAAATCTAGCAACAGCTTCCAATGTCTCTCCACCACCAATCACTTGAGTTGCAGCTTCATTTTTAGCAATTGCTTTGGCAATTCTCCTAGTTCCCTCAGAAGCTTCTTCATCTTCAAATTTTCCCAAAGGTCCATTCCATACTATTGTTTTTGCATTTTCAATTTCTTCAATATAGGCCTTTATTGTCTCATCTCCAATGTCCAATCTTTCTCCTTCTTTTCCCTTGGGATTGAAATCTGTTGGTAACATAACTTTTTCTCCAAGGTCGATTCTTTCATCGATTGCTTCATTGGCAATCATCCCACCAACTAAAACCCTATCATAGATTCGCATCATATTCTCAATTACTGGCAATTTTGTAGCAATTTTTGCTCCACCAATAACCATCACTGCTGGATGTTCTGGTTCATTTTTCACTTTACTCAAGTTCATATACTCCTCCTCAAAAAGCAATCCCATACATTTTTCCTTTGTATATTCAGGCACTCTTACGAAGGATGCATGCGCTCTATGACTAACAGAAAATGCATCGTTTACATATACATCAAAAAGTTCTCCAATGTTTTTTCCAAAAACACTATCTGCTTCCTCCTCTTCTCTCCAAAATCTCAAATTCTCAAGCATATAGATTTTTTCTTTATCAAATTCACCACCTTTCACTAACGCTTGCAAATCCTCAATGGTGTCAACGACCTCGACAACAATGCCAGAAAGCTCCTGCAATCTCTTCGCGACCACTTTATTTGAAAGCTCTGGTACAATTCGTCCCTCTGGCCTTCCAATATGATTTAGAATCAACAACATATCAATCTCCTGTTGCTTGATATATTCTATTGTCTTTAATGCTGATTTAATTCTAATATCATCAGCTATCTCTCCGTCTTCTAAGGGGAGATCAAATCCGGCTCGCAACACAACTTTTTTATTTTTGAGTTCTAAATCTTTTAGCGTTTTCATTTTATTTTATTTAATATTTTTACATTTCGTTTGTCTCGAAATGATTTATAAAATTTGTTTGTCATTTAGACTGCAAACAAATTTGAAAATCTTTCCAGCACTTTAAACACTAAGAATGCTAACATTTTTGTTGTTTATTTTTTTCACCAAATTCTTCTAGTCGTTCATTTACAAATTTTTCAATCTTATTTTGAAAGTTCTTTTTTTCAAATCTTAAAGATGTGGAACGAATAAATTCGGAATCAAAGTCTGTTTTTTGAAATTTTTTTATTGCAGCAATTAAATCTTTTTTGGTTTGATTCTCAAAGAAAATACCACTCTTGCCTTCTTGAATATGCTCCACAATATCTCCACCACGAAAGGCAATTAATGGCCTTCCCGAAGCTAGAGCTTCAATTGCAACAATTCCAAAATCTTCTTCTTGGGGAAAAATAAAGGCCTGCGCTTTCGCATAAATATCATATAGCTCTTCATCTGTTACTCTTCCGAGAAATTCAACTGTTGGACCAGCAATTTTTTCCAAATATTCTTTTTCGATCCCCCTGCCAACGATTTTAAGTGGTAGTTTCAATTCATTAAATGTTTCTATTACTAAATCCATTTTTTTATATTTCATCATTCTACCAACCATCAAGAAATATTCTCCTCGTTCATCTTCTTTGCATATATGAAAATCGTTCACATTAACAGGAGGATTAATTACATACGAATCTCTATGATAATATTTTTGAATTCTTGTTGAGACAAATTTTGAATTTGCAATGAAATGATCAACTCCGTATGAACCAAAAAAATCCCACATTCTGATATAGTTCATAAGCAGTGGCACAATTTTCTTAACAATCCCTGGAAGGCTAAATTCTTGTGTGTAATATTGACAATCATCCCAACCATAACGCATAGGGGTATGACAATAGGTTATATGTAAAGTGTTTGGATTGGTAATTAAATTTTTTGCGAAACTTGATGAGTCAGATAAAACAATGTCATAATAGTCCAAATTAAACTGCTCTATTCCAAGCATCATCAACGGTGGGAAAATTCTATGGTGTTTTTTAGCAAATGGGATTTTTTGCAAAAAAGATGTTCTAACCACCTTATTATCAAATTTATGATGCACAAGCTCACTGTCATGCAACAGTGTGTATATAGGTGCCTGGGGCCAAATTTCACAAATTGCCTCGAGCACTCTTTCCGCTCCCCCATATTGAACTAAATAGTCATGAACTATAGCAATTTTCAATTTTTTTTATTACCTTTTATTTCTATTTATCAATTTTATTTTCTTTGTTTCCAAAGCTCAACAATCAAAGCACTTGCAACAAAAATTGAGGAATAGGTCCCAAAAATAATTCCCACCAAAAGAGCGAGTGAAAAAGAATAAATACTCTCACCCCCGAACAAAATAATTGCACCCAAAACGATTACTACTGTCAATGATGTATTTATTGACCTACCTAAAGTTTGATTAATTGAAGAATTAACAGTTTCTTCAAAATTATCTTTTGCACCTGCTTTATTTAAATTTTCCCTAATTCTATCATAAACAACAATTGTATCATTTACACTATACCCCAAAATCGTTAATAGTGCTGCCACAAAAGGAATGTTTATTTCCATACCGTAGAAGCGTCCCAGAAAAGAAAAAATTCCAATCGTAATCAAAATATCATGAGTAAGTGCTATCACTGCTCCAATCCCATATTTCCAACTCTCAACGGGATAAGAAACTTTTCGAAAAGCCCATGCAACATAAAGTGCAATTCCCATAACTGCAAAAATGATAGCAGTAATGGCCCTAGATTTTAATTCACTTGAAATTGTTGAGCTAATAAAAGAAACTTCTTCGATATTCAAATCATCTCTCGAAGCCATGAGTTTATCTTGAACACTCTTCAGGGCCTCGTCATCATCCTCGCTGGTAACAAATCGCACAAACATTGTGTTGTCTTCAGCGCTTTGAATCGTCAAGCTCCCCAATTGAAAATCGCTTAACTGTTCACGAACTTCATTGTTAGAAGGGAGACCATTCTCATATTTCAAAGTCAATTTTGTTCCACCAACAAAATCCATACCCAACCTAAGACCCCAAACTGAAATAGCCACTATACTAGCAAATACAAGCGTTAAAGAAAACGCAAAAAATCCCTTCCGTTTTTGAATTATTTTCATATAAAATTCAGACTTATTATTTATCCCTATTCTATCGCAATAACGAGCAAAAATCAACTTTTACTTTCTGGAAAAAATATTCTTAAGTGGATTGCCTCTTCAACAATCACCCGCTACTAAAAAATAATCTCCGAAATTAAGACTCTAGTTCAATATCACAACGAATTCGCCCTTAACTGTTGACTCTTTTTTCTCGAAATATTCCCTAATCTCACCAAAATCTCCACGGACAATCTCCTCAAACATCTTCGTAAGCTCTCTCCCAACAATCATTCTTTTTTGGATATCCAATTCTTCACAGAGCTCTTCACATAATTTTAAATTTTTCAAAAAACGATGCGGGGAATCATAGTAGAAAACTGGCAAATCTGATTCTAATACTTGTTTTAAAAATGTTTGTCTACCTTTCTTATTTGGTACAAATCCCAAAAAAATAAATTTAGATAAGTCAATTCCTGCGACAGAAGCGAGTGTTGTGATGGCTGAAACCCCAGGAACAGGAACGATTCGGACACCATCTCCAAATTCTTTTAGAATTTTAGCAACAAGTTCATTTCCCGGATCAGAAATGCCAGGGGTACCAGCATCAGTCACTAATCCAAGAACTTTTCCTTGTCTAATATTTTCAATTATTTTATCACTTTTATCAAGAGAGCTCCTTTGATGATAAGATAAAAGTGGTTTTTTTATTTCATAATGATTAAGCAATTTGGCCGTCACTCTAGTATCTTCACATAAAACCAGATCAACCTTTTTTAAAACTTCTATTGCGCGAAAAGTTACATCTCCAAGGTTTCCAATTGGCGTTGCAATAATATAAAAGTTGATTTTTTCCATAACAAATTTTAAATTAATTCCAATTCGTCCTTTTGAACGATTCTTCCACACAAATCCATTCTCTTTCCCGTAGTATCCATAATTCCCAAACTCAAATAACTACCATCTCTAGCTTGATAATCCCAAAACCTTTCCGATTCTCCCATAGGAAAAATCTCATCCCCTTCTGTTTCAATTGCGGTAGCGTGAGCGCTATATTGAAATGTAAATCTTTTTGAATCAAATTCAATTACCTCAGGAAAAGGTTCCTTGAAATCAGTCTTCACATCCTCAACAAGAAGATAAACATCTTGCTCTTCATCATCAGCTAAAACATGTCCATCTTCAAGAAATAATTTCGTATAAACAGATCCATCATCCAACTGAAAACGAACTATTTCTAAAATTTCAAATTCCCTGTTGTCGATTAAAACCCTATTTTCCAAATTAACTTCTTCTCTAAATTCTTCGATGTTCATTCCTCTTTTTTAATTTTATTAATATTCTCTAAAATAGTTAAAGTCCTACTATAATACTATCCAACTTTCCTAAAAAGCACTAAAAATAAGACTTTTTTAGAAATATAATAACATTTTACCAGATTCTGATTTTTATTCAAATCAGAATCTGGTAATCATTTTTAACATCCCAATAACAATCCGAAACCTTATTATTAGTTTTTCCACACATCCAAAAAATTTTTACTCAACAAGCTCGCAAAAGACTTCTTTAATTTTACACCTAGCAATGTCAATGCCATTTTTCTGAATAAAAATATCATTATTATTAATCTTTCCATACTGATATCCCTCGAATAGTTTAGGCCATTCTATTCCAATTTTTTCAGTACAAACATCACCACCACCTTGAAGACTAACTGGTTTTCTAATGTCGTTACCTTCCGAAACACAAAGTTTACCAGATACCAACACTTTATTTACCGATAAAACCACCTGATCACGATTTATCTCATCTTGAAACTCCTCATCAACGACTCCAAATACTATCCAAACCGAGAAACAAACTAGCAATAGTGCGAAAATTCCAGCAATGACTTTGATTTTCCATTCTGCTATTTTACTGTCTGTATCAATCACCACGATAGTTCCTGCTAATTTATCGTGAAGCCCTTGCTTTCTTCTGTCAAAAACAATCCAAAGATATCCAAGACCTATCAACATTATGGAGATAAATTTTCCTGCAATCTCTCGAACAATAACTGCTCCTATATCCAATTTCTCATCTTTCACGCTCTTAACTTTCAATCCAAAAACTCTCTTACCAATTGTTGCACCATAATTATATGTCATAAATACATAATACCCAGCATTCAACAAAAACCCTACAAAACTAGAAACTGTCTCCACATTCCAATTGATATTTGCAATTTTTGTTATGATTGCAAAAAAAAATCCAACAACAATTGAGATTAAAACGATTACTAAAAAGTCAACTGCAAAAGCAGCAAATCGAACAATAAAACCGGCAAACACATCTTTTTGATTTTCTCTTTTTTCCATTTCTCTACATTAGCATTGTTAATCTTTTTTAATCACTCCCTCTTTGCCGATTTGATCCAATTTAACTGATAATAACTTAGAAATACCATCTTCTCCCATAGTCACTCCATAAAGCAATGCAGCTTCTCTCATTGTTTGTCTATTGTGAGAAATTAGTACAAATTGAGTTTTACCAGATAGTTCATTTAGAATTTTTCCAAACCTCCTTGAATTAGCTTCATCAAGAGCTGCTTCCACTTCGTCCAAAAAAGCAAAAGGAGGTGGGTTGTGAGAAATAATTGCAAATAACATTGCAATGGAAGTTAGCGTCCTTTCTCCCCCTGAAAGCATTCCAAGATTTGTGATTCTCTTACCTGCTGGTTCAGCAAAAATCTCAATTCCAATTTGTTTATCATCCTCCTCCCGAGCCTCTGCAAATTCCTCTCCATCAATCGAATCTTTTTCATCTGAATTATTTCTTTCTAAAGAGTTTTTATTGTTTGTGATTTCAATTTTTTCCAGCCTCGCCTTTCCACCATTAAAAATAATTTTAAAATATTTAGAAAATTCTTTGTTAATAAAATTAAAAGCATCTTCAAATTCATCCTTAATTTTTGAATCCATCTCCCTAATAACTTTTTTCAGCTTTTTCATTGCCTCATATAAGTCCTGTGACTCTTTCGAAAGAAAATCATATCTTTTCTGTGTTTCATTATATTCCTCGATGATTGATTCATCAGTGCCACCAATTTGCTCCAACTGAAACTTCAACCTATTAATATCTCTATCACACTGAGCAATATCCACAGATTCACCTTTATATTGTAATTTTTCAGGAACAATTCTCATTTCAGATCTAATTCTACTCCCCAAATCCTCTTCTTTTACCTCATTTTTAGCAAGCTCAACTTTCGTTTCATTTAAAAGATCTTTCTTTTTATCAAGCTCAAACCTACTTCGTCTAAGTTTATCCTCCAAGTCTATTGCCGCTCTTCTTTCTTCTCTATCTTTTTTGATAAACTCTGCAATTTTCCTTCCAACTAAATCAACTTCTTTTTGTAATTTATTCTTTTTATTTCTAAATTGATTAATCTCATTCATTATCAAACTAACCTTCTTTGAGTTGATTGTCTTTTGTCTTTCAATTTCTTCTTGCGGTTTCTTTTTCTCCATCTTACCCTTCACCACAGCTTCATATAACTCATACATCTCCATTGAAATGGCTCTTGCATATTCTTTTATTTCTTGAATCTGTTTCAAGTCATCAATGCCTTCAATGCGCTCGATTAATTTCTCTTGCTGAGCTTTAATCTCAGAAAGCCTTGTCTTAATCATCTGAGCTCCCATTGGAATAACATCCACAAGTTTAATATCTCTGGCTCGTTCCTTCTCTAATGTCAGTTTTCCTTCTGCAATAATCAAATTTCGCTCCAAAGTATTCAACTCATAATTTATTGCCCTTTGAGATGACTCGAGTTTATTCACCTCTGCTTGTAAAGAGACAGTATTCTTAGACTCACTTCTTAGTTCATTAGCAATAACATCAACTTCTTTTTGTAATTTAGCAACCTCAATCTCCATTTCTTGCTTAACTTTTTTCGCCTTTTCCACTGCCCGGGCTAGTCCATTCCATAAAAAACCATACAATAAATGTTGTTTTTCTTTCAATTCTTTTCTGAAAATTTCACCTTTTTCAGCTCTAGTACTTTGTCTTTTTAATAGTTTCAGGTGTGGCTCAATTTCAACTAACAAGCCTTCAACTCTATCCAAATTTATCCTTGTGCTATTAAGCTTTCTTTGACTTCTTTGCTTCTTAACTTGAAACTCCTTAACACCAGCAGCTTCTTCAAGAATTGCACGCCTTTCAACTGGTGTTGCGTTTAATATCTGATCAGCCATTCCTTGATTAACAATACAATAACTTCGCTGACCAATTCCAGCCTTTGCCAAAAGATCAACAATATCAATTAATCTTGCTTTTGCACCATTTACAAGGTATTCACTTTCACCACTTCTGTAAATCTTTCTCGTAACAATAACTTCATCAAAAGCAAGTGGAATTTGTTTTTTTGAATTATCCAAATAGATTGAAACTTGAGCACTACCCAGTTTTGCTTTTTTTCCACTTCCAGCAAAAATAATATCTTGAGTTTTCTTTCCTCGTAAATGCTTCATTGATTGTTCACCCATTGCCCAACGCAAAGCATCTGCAACATTTGATTTTCCACTTCCATTAGGGCCAACAATTGCTGAAATACCGATATTTTTACCACCATTCAAGGCTCCTGTGTGCGAAAAATCTAACACAGTTTTTTTGGCAAATGATTTAAATCCAATGATTTCAAGTTTTTTCAAAAACATTTTTGTCCTTTTTTATTTATTTTCAAGTTTTTTACAATAAAAGAAAGCCCTGCTTTCACAAGATCTGATTTCATTAATACTTTTGCATTATACTATAACAAAATTCTTTTATCAAAGAATATAGTATTGCAGTGTTATAGAGGGTTGTGTAAGTAATTAATTAAATAATTAAATAGAATCAGTTTTAAATTTCTAATTTTGAATTTTGAATCAATTTTTTAATTTATAAATACTTCATCACAGTCATCGCTCTGTTTTTCATTTCCGCAAAAGCAGAAATCACCAATTTTAGGTTCATCTAAAATAACACCCCCGATATCCCAAACTATTGCTTTAATAGACATGCGTAGAAAGTCATTTTTTATCTAAAATCTTTTGCAATGTTGTAACATTTTGCTTCCCAAACAACAATTAGTTTATTGACTTCGATAATGAACCTGTTCAGGAAAGATGTTATAAACAAAAACTCACCGCCAAAAAGCAGTGAGTCCTTAAATTTCATTTTTATTTATTTTCATCCAAAATTAATTCCAACCCTTTGCTTCCAATCCCTTTTCAGCTGCATTTCTCTGCGCAGCTTGTTTAGAATCACCCCTTCCCTCAGCAACTTTCTCATCATTTAGAAAAACGCCCATTAAAAAAGTTTTTTCATGATCAGGTCCCCATTCTTCCAAAACTTCATAGTGTGGTGTGGTCTGCTCATGCTCTTGTGCCTTCTCTTGAAAATAACTTTTTGGATCTAAATAGCTTTTATTTTCAAGAATATCAGCTAATTTTGAAATTATCCATTTTGTGATAAATTTACTAGCAACATCATACCCTTTGTCTAGATAGATAGCTCCAATAATTGCTTCCATAGCATTTGCCAAGATATACTGCCTAGCTTTGCCTGTATCTCTTTTTTCTCCCTTAGACATTAAAAGATATTTTTCAATTCCAATCTCTTCAGCAACAACTGCTAGCATTTCACCCTTCACTAATGAAGCTCTCCAGTTTGTAAGTTCTCCTTCTGGATTATTGAAATTTAGATATAAATATTCTGTCACAACAAGTTCCAAAACGGCATCCCCCAAAAATTCCATTCTTTCATTCTGGTTTAATTTATAGTCCTTGTGTTCATTTAAATATGAACGATGTGTCATCGCCTCCTGTAAAAGCTCTAATTTTTCGAAATCTACTTCTATTTTATTTGCAAGTTTGTTAAATTTTTCCATAACTTTTAAGCCCTCAAATGGGAACCATGAACAATTTCATACCTTCCACTTTAGCACTAGGTTATCAATTAGGTATTTTAAATATTTTTATTAAAAATTATCATCTATTTAAAATGATAACGATTATTCCTTATCCTCTTGCGTTGCTAGTTTTGAGATCTCAGCATCCTCTTTTGTAACTTTTTTTCCGATTTCTTTTTCTTTTTTTTCTTGCGATCCATTATTCTTATCTGGAGACTTTATCGCTTCAATATCCGAGGATTCCTCTCGCCGTTTCTTTCCAGTCTCTGTTGTGTCTTCTTTCATAGGCTCACCCATCTCACGATAGACTGTTCCCAAAACTCCATTTACAAATCTACCGCTACTTTCACCGCCGAAAGCCTTTGCAAGTTCAATCGCCTCATTAATTGCAACCTTTGGTGGAGCCTCGTTGTAACTTCCAAACATAAGCTCATAAATACCTAAGCGCAAAACATTCCTATCTATGATAGTTATTTGATTAAGTGGCCATTCCGGAGCACATTTCTCGATAATAGGATCAATTGTTTCTTTTTTCTCCAAAACACCAAAAACAAGCTTCTTAATAAAGCTGTCATCATCTACATTTGAACCAAACTCTTTTATGTTATTTTGCAAAATCATTCCCAACTCTTTGTCAGAAACACTATTAAAGTCCCATTCATAAAGACTTTGCATTGCTATTGAGCGTGAAAGATGTCTACTTCCCATAATTTGTTTTGTATTAACTCAAATATAAAATTTCAAAAGAAATACTAAAAAGAAGAACTATTATTTGTCGCTTTTTTCTACTTTTTTTGTCTCAGCTGTCATATTTATAATTTCTCTCCCTTTGAATGAACCACAATAAGGACAAAGCTTGTGAGCTTCAATCTCTTTTTCGCAGCTTGAACATTTAACAAAAGAAATAGCTTGTTGTTTATCGTGCCCACCTCTTCTTCTTCTTGTTCGACTTCTGTTATGTCTTTGCTTTGGTACTGCCATTACTTTAACTTAGCTTTTTATCTAAAAATAATAAGAATGCCCAAAAGTCACTTTTGGACTGAATACACAATAACACAAGGAAATGCTTTTTGCAATACTAAAAGCACTTTCCATTAGATAATTGACAGAATTAATTTGCTTCTATATCATTAGATTTAGATTGTAATGCCTCGGTGGCGGAATTGGTAGACGCGCACGACTCAAAATCGTGTAGTAGTGATACTGTGAGAGTTCGATTCTCTCCCGAGGCACAAGAAACACCTTATGGTGTTTTTTATTTATCTATATTATTTTAATGCCGACAACAAAGCTTCTTCTACTGGTCGAAAAGATTTTCTATGGATTTCGCATGGTCCATTCTTCGATAAAGCTTCCATATGTTTTTTGGTTCCATATCCTTTATGTGCATCAAAACCAAAATGAGGCCACTTTTTATGATATTGCTTCATTAACTCATCTCGATACACCTTAGCGCAAATTGAAGCTGTTGCAATTGAAAAAATCCTAGCATCTCCTTTCACAAAAAGTCTTTGTCTCATTTTCAATTTTGGAATTTCTCGATTCCCATCTACCAACAAAAAACTCTCAAACACCTTCGTCTTACCAAAAAAAAATTCACCCGTCTCAAGCTTCTCCATCACATCCTCAACAGCAAATTTCATTGCCAATAAGGTTGAATTTAATATATTTATTTTATCAATCATCTTATGCGAAACTTCTCCAATCCCAATCACAAAATCATCACTATTGGAAATATACTCACAGATATCGAGTCTTTGTTTCTCACTAAGTTTTTTACTATCTCTAATCAAGTTCCTAAGCTCAAAATCTTTTTTCAATATTCTTGGATTAACCCAGGCTGCTGCTGCAACAACTGGTCCAGCCAATGGCCCTCTCCCAACCTCATCAACTCCTAGAACGATTTTGATGCCTTTTTTTGCAAGTTCTTCTTCAACAATAGTTTTTGGCAAATCCATATTTTTTTCAAATCTCTTAAAAATACACGATTAAAGTATACATTACTATCACTTTTTATAAACCATTGACAAAACCAAAAAACAATGATTCAATTAGGCCAACAGTTCTTTGTTTGGAGGTTTATAACCCCCAAAAAGGGGGAGGAGTAAAAAAGTATGGAAGGAATAAAAAAGACGACTGCGATTGTCGTCCTAGCAGTGCTTTTTGTTTTTTTAATTGGCGGAATATTGCCAATCGAACCTGATTATTTGTCACCAATTGACATATCGCTGGTGACAAATTTGCCACCAGACCCATGGCGGGAATTCTCCCATCTCAAAACAGAAAAGAGAGGGGATTTCCCAAGACCAAAATCAGGTTTAAAAACAGCAGAATTTTTCATCCCTCCTTCTGGATCGATGAATAATTCATGGGGTTTAATCCAAATTTAAATCCCAGGAAGTAGAAGCAGAAGAAAAAAAATAGAAAATAAGCGGAATGGTTCCGCACTGGAAATCTCCATCAAAGAAACTGTCACTCCCCTGTCGAAAATATTACGGCAGGGGTTTTAAATTTCCCTAAAAGATGTCAATATTTCATCCTCTCCTTAATTTCTTTTGTTTTCAGAATTCTTTCTAATAAAACTTTTTTCTCTTGTTGATTCGCAAATTCAATTTGTCCATTTCTTTGAAGTTGTAATGGAATAAGCTCGAAATCAAAATCATTTCCATTTATTATAGAAGCTTTCACTCCAAGACCCATCATTGTATCAGTAGAAAAATATTGATCAAAAATAAAATTTCCTAAAGAATAAAAAATTACTTTATTTTTATAGAACTCAATTAGCTGGACTACATGCGGATGAGAGCCAATAATCAAATCAGCACCTGCATCAATAAATTCATAAGCTTTCTTTCTTTGAGTTTCATTCTCATTAAGTGCGTATTCAGTTCCCCAGTGAGTATAGACTATTGTTAAATCATTTTCAGACTCCAAATCTCCTATTATTTTTTTTGTTTCCTCTAATTCCTTACCACCAAACTCATTATAACTTACAAAAGCAACTCTCAATCCGTTTATGCTCTTCTCGATAAACCCATCTGTTTCATCTTGAATGTCTCCAAAATATTCAAAACCATTTTTTGAAATAAACTTTTTCGTCTGAACTAATCCCTCTTTACCAAAATTTAAAATGTGATTATTGCCTAAATTCAAAAGATTAATATTGTTGCGCTTTAGGAACTCACTCGTGTCATTGGGATCAAAAGTAAAAATATAATTATTTCGTGAACCTTCCACTGAACCAACCGAAACAGATTCGCTTTCCGTAACTGGACCTTCCAAATTAGCCACACTTAAATCATTTCCTATAAACAAATCACCTACTTTTTCAGTCATCCATGATTGATTTTTTTTATCCATCAACTCACGATTATATCTATCTAACATCAAATCTCCAACAAAAAGAATTTTTGCTTCATCAATTTCCTTCACTCCCTTAACCTCTCCAAATTCAGAAGACTGGAGTTTTTTTTCCACACTTTCAGTATTTTTTGCCTTATTTTTCAAAGGAATTCCGTTCATATATTGATCCTTCCAATCAATCTCATTATTTCTCTCTATAACATCCTGTTGTTTTATTAAAAAATGTGTTCCCGTACTAACAATGACAACTCCCACCAACATCAAGAAAAATATCACGAAAAACATCCTTTTTTTATCATTTTTATTCATAAAAATAGCCTCGACAGCTTCGTCGATAGTATCATATGATTCACTCTCATGATTAATTCTTCCAACCCTTTTCTTCATAGCTAAAAATAAAATTTGATAACATTGCTTAAGATTGACCCAACTCAAATATTTTGATTCTTCCAGAGTTTATTTTGTCCTAACTTGCACCCCATTAACCTCTAATGAAGAGATTATCTTTTTCAATATTATGTCGATTTCTTCACTTTCAAGGGTGGAATTTTCTTTGCCAAATGCCAAATGAAAAGCCAGAGACTTTCTATTGTTGTCTTGGTCTTCATAAACATCAAAAAGTTCAGCTTCTTTCAAATAATTACCCGCCGCCTCTTCGATTATTTCCACAACTTGAGCTGATTGTTTTTTGAAATCGACAAACATTGAGAGGTCTCTTAAAACAACTGGAAATTTTCCAATTTTTTCAAAAGCCTTCTCTTTATTGATTGTCAAAAAAACTTTCTCAATGTCAATTTCAAAAATAATAACTGGCTTCTTTACTCCGAATTTCTTAGAAACAAGTTTATTTACTTGTCCAATAGCCCCCACTCTCTGTTTCCCAATAAAAATTTCTGCAGTTCTTGTTTTATGATAAATTCCGTCCTCAAATTCATCAGGCACAACAAATATAATTTTCTCTCCTGAAATAGTTTGCAATAAAACCTCCAACTTTCCCTTTAAATCATAAAATAATTCCGCACTTTTCTTTGTCACATCAAAATAAGCGCCGGTCATTTTTCTTATCTCATTGCGACTATCTTTGATAATGTGATATTCTCTTCCTATTTCAAAAATTGAAAAACTTGAAAAATACCTAGCATTCTCACCAACACTTCTAAGCAAGTTTGGAACGAGTGTGGTTCTCATCAAAGCAAATTCCTCACTTAATGGATTCTCAATTTCAAAATGTTCCCTTAAAATCCCACAATTATCTGCATCTTTTTTGCTATAAAAAGAATACAATCTCACTTCATCAAAACCAAGTCCGTTCATTTTTGAAATTAAATCCCATTCAAATTTCCTAAGACCATTGCTTTTTGCTGAAGCAATATTTTCAACAATTGGAACACTTTTAATGTCTCCATAACCAACTATCCTACCTACTTCTTCTACTAAGTCTGCCTGCCCTTCTATATCTAATCTCCAAAATGGAACTCCAGCCGTAAAACCTTTTTCTGTCTTATTTTTTATTTCAAAACCAAGATTAGAGATTATTTTACACATCTTTTCATCCTCAATTTGCTCACCCAATAAGCCTTTGGCATAATCAAAATTGAAATTTTGATCTTTAGTTTCCTCAATGAAAAAATTAGCATCTTTGAAAGCCACAACCTTCGCATTCGCAAATTCTTTCAAAAGTTCAATTGCTCTTATGGCAGCAAATTCAGCAAGATGCGGGGAAATGCTTTTTTCAAAACGAATTTGTGATTCTGTTGAAAGACAATGTCTTTGTCTTGATTTTCTGATATCAAAACCTTTGAAATTAGCAGCCTCCAAAACAATCTTTTTTGTTTCAGGAACAATGCCTGACTCTAAGCCACCCTTAATACCAGCTAAAGCAAGTGCTTTAGATTCATTCGCAATCAATAAGTCAGCATCCTCCAATTCAAGTTCTTTTCCGTCTAAAAGAATCAGCTTCTCCTCCTTTTTTGCGTTCCGAACAATAATTTTAACTAAACCATCTTCATTTGCAATATTATCGAAATCGAATGCGTGTAATGGACTGCCAATTTCGAGCATTACATAATTTGTAATATCAACAACATTATTAATCGGCTCCATTCCACTTGCGACCAATCTTGCTTGTATCCATTTTGGTGATGGACCAACAACAATATTCTCCAAAATTGTCCCTATATATCTCGGACAAACCTCTGTATTATGTATATCTATACTGATACCATCATCTGTTTGCTCTTTTAATTTTTCAGGATAAACATTCTCCAATTTTCTATTTTCCATAGCTGCAATTTCACGAGCTATCCCTATATGGCTCAGGCAATCATGCGATCTATTTGGAAGAACATCAAAATCAATTACTACATCATCAAGTTCAAGTGCTTTTGCAAGTGACATTCCAGTCTCTAAATTTTCATCAAGAATTAGAATTCCATCATGATTTTTTCCAAGTCCTAACTCATCTTCCGCACAAAGCATCCCATTTGAAAATTCCCCACGAACTTCCCTTCGTTCAATTTTCATCCCATTTTGAGTTACAATTGCTCCAACAAGTGCAACGGGAACTTTGTCGCCTACTTTAAAATTTTTCGCACCACAAACAATATCAGCAACTTCTCCTTTCCCTAGATCTACATTAACCAAACGAAGGTTGTCTGCATTTGGGTGATCGTGAAATTCTAAAATTTTACCTACTACAAATTTATCAAATTGCTCGGCAAGGTTATCAGACCCATCCAATTCAAAGCCTTTTAACCCGACCATTTTCATTAAATCTGTTGCACTTTTGTCTGTTTTACTTAATTCTTTCAACCACTTATATGAATATTTCATAGTTACTGCTCAAGTTATTAAATTTAAAATCAATTCGCTTTTATTGTAATAGGCTCAATATCGTATTCACCAGAATTAGCATCAAATTTAAAACAATGCCGTCCTGCAGGATGCGCCCATTTTCCATTGTTGGTATACCAACGACTCCCCCCTCTCTCGCTCTCTATCTCGAAAGTTCCACATAATTCATATATACTTCCTTCTCCTGGTTTATAGATAATATCTTTATCGATTTGGCTTTGCATATCTTCCGCCATTGGTAATGATTTCTTTTCGGGTTCTCCATAGAACTTATTTACAAATTCTTCAATCTCTTTCAAACTCTTACCACTATTGGACATTTCTAAAATCATCCTATCTCGTTGTGTTTGTCTTGTGGTGATATTGTCACCAAATTCGTTTTGTCCTTTAAATTTTTGATTTATCTTTCGACTAGCAGTTTGTATATTTGCGATTGTTTCATTATCAATTCTCTTTGCCCTTGCAGTCCTCGGACTATCAATCACAAAAAACCCCAAAATTAAAGAGGTTATTGCGATACCAATAGAGGTTAGAAAAAGAATCATAAATGGATTCCTTGTAAATTTTTCTCGTCTAATCTCCCAAAAATAGAAACCAAAGAAAAACAAAGAAACAAGAAAAAATGAAAGAGCTTTAAGCACAAATCTAGCTGTAAGCTCACCATCAAAGTAATTATACATTATAGCGACTAAACTTCCGATTGCCATACCAGAAAAAGCAACGAGTGCAAGATATGTAATTACTTTCCTCACCAAAGAACCGGTTGGAATTTCATTCCTCTCCAACTTCTTGTTTAACAAAAACAGAACTCCATAGTAAAGTGGAATCGTCACAATCAGTGATGATAAGCCAAACTTAATTGCGTCATTATCAAAATAAGAATTGTTATCTAAAGAGTCTGGAATAAACTTATTAATAGCCTGCTGAATCGAAATTAAAATTCCAGCGACCAAAAAACCTAGTGACAAAAATGATACAAGATATAAAAATAGATGGAAGGCTGGATTAGTTTTTTCACCAGAAACTTCAATTACATTTTGCGTCTGATTATTTCTCATTTTTTTATTTTCAAAATTTAAAACATAGATTGTTCCGCTGACTATAACCAGAACTAATACGATAATTGCCACAGAGATCATATTTATTATTTTTTAAATTGCCTTATAAATCTCAAGTCACCACTCATAAATAAACGAATGTCGTCAATCTTATATTTCATCATTGCCAATCTTTCCATTCCAAATCCCCAAGCAAATCCCTGCCACCTATCTTTTTCATAGCCAGCATTTTGAAAAACTCTTTGATTCACCATTCCACAGCCACCGACCTCAAGCCAACCAGTGTTTTTGCAAGAACGACAACCCTTTCCTCCACAAACTGTACAAGATATATCAAATTCAAAACTAGGCTCTGTGAATGGAAAATATCCAGGTCGTAAACGAATTTCAAGCTCTTTTCCAAAAAACTTTGAAAAAAATGTTTGTGCAATACTTTTGAAATTTGCAACTGAGATATTTTCCCCTGCAACCAAGGCCTCAAATTGATGAAATGTATGTTCATGTGTAGCATCTGTTGCCTCATTTCGATAAACACGCCCAGGCACAATCACACGAAAAGGTGGTTTATGACTTTGCATATAATGAATCTGATCTGGAGAGAGTTGTGTTCTTGGTAAAATTCGTTCTTCACTTCCATCTTCATTTTTTTGAACCTGTTTCAGCCAGAAAGTATCCTGCATGTCTCTAGCCGGATGGTCTTTTGGAACATTTAGTGCTGTAAAATTATACCATTCTGTCTCCACTTCTGGACCATCACCAATTTCAAATCCCATTGAAATGAAAATATCTTCGATTTCTTTTTGAATTTGAGAAACAATGTGTACTGCTCCCACTTGGACCTTTTTACCTGGTAAAGTCACATCAATCCATTCTTTTTGGTCATTTTCTTGCCGTTCAATTGTATCAATCTTTTCTTGAATACCAGTATCTATTTCAATTTTAACTCTATTTGCCAAAGGTCCGATAACTTTTTTATCCTCAGAACTCATATCCTTCAACCCCCTCAAAATAGCAGTAAAGTCACTCTTTCTACCAAGATATTTGATTTTTAAATTCTCAAGTGCTTCCAAATTATTTATTGCTAATATCTCCTCCTTTGCTGATTTCTCCAGTGTTTCGATTTTAGTAACTATTTCATTTTGCATAATTTAAAATATGGCTATTTGTTATTTTGTCTCCTGTCTATAAGGGACTTTTAATATTATTAAGTTTGTTATTACAAACCTTTATATAAATCTGTGTCGTTTTCAATTGCCTATATCCAAGCAACTCTTGAGTATATCTTATATCAGTTCCGTTTTCAAGTAAATGGGTCACAAAGCTGTGACGCAAATAATGACAAGAGGTATCTTTTTTAAGTTTAGACTTTTTTAAAGAATTTGTAAAAATTTTTTCTAAAAGAATAGTTGTTCTGTCTTTTCCACCTTTAGCTCATATGATTCTCAAAAGCCTATTTTTAAAGTCAAAATTATTCACCTTAAAATTGACGATTTCAGACACTCTCAGTCCTAAGGAATAAATAAATCCCAACATCAGCTTATGCTTGACATTTTTTATCTCAGAAAATATTTCTTCAATCTCTTCGCAAGTCAAAACAATTGGAAGTTTCGTCATTTTTTTGTCCTGACTACTTCTTTTTTCAAAAAAATTTTCTTTTTAAAATCTGGGTATGATGAAATTTGATTGCATTCACTACAGAATTCAGCATTGAGGATGAAAGTTTTTTGTTTTTTAATATAGCAAATATTCTCTAATATCATCCGTGGAGATGTTTTTTGAATTCTTATTTGCAAATAACAACAATTTCTTGTTATAATAAAGATACGATTTAATGATTTAAGAACTAAAACCTCGTATTTTTAACTCCTTCTAAACTATACACTAGATTGCGTTCAGTGCGAGTTTTTTTTATAAATTTGTGCTTTCATATATATTGTGATTACACATTCGTTATAAGAAGATATCAAATTTAAGTCAAAAAAATAATGGTTTCGTATATAAACTGTTATTCGCAATAATAAAAAGCCTCTCTTTTATTTTTATAATAATTTTGGCAATTTATTTTTTTGGCGGATCGAAATAACTCAATTTATAAATAATTAATTTTAAGAAAAAAATATGAATAACAATCCAATGGAGAAAATGGGCGTACCAGCTCCAAGCAAAAACAAAGAGATAACAGAGGGAATAGCTGAATATGGCGAATCGCAACTAGAAAATCAAAATCAACAAGAGAGAATAAATGACTTCTACGAAGGAGGCGCGAAAAAAGTATTTAGTGAGGAAGTAAATAAATTAACTGCGGAGCATGGGCTTGTTTTTAGTGAGCAAGGAAAAACTAGCATAAATGGAAAGAAGCTCTCCGAATTAATTAAACAGGGGATTTTAGGAGAACCACAATTTTATGATGAAGACCCTCAATCGCCAATGCCCCGACTGAGTAACGAAGAAATTGAAATGCTTGGTGATATAGAAATAGAATTGTTTTGGGAACATGGTCATTTTAAGCTACCAATCGTACCAAACGAAATTCGCGAGATTGATCCAGGGGCGACTAAAACAAACTGGACAGTAAAAGTAAATTTATCAAATATTCAAAAAGATGACATGTGGTATAAAACTCGCTTACACTTAGGATGGACGCAAGAAGAGGTGAAGAAAGCGAGAGAAAAAGGAATACATCCCTATAGCCCAAACATTTCAGAAATGCAGGAATAAATTGCCAAAAAAATAATAAGGAAAAGAAATTTCTGGATACATCACATAATAGCGTGTATCCGGCTACGGAAAATTGGCGTTAATTAAATCTTTAAGGAGTGCTAATTTTCCTCCTCCCAAATTTTCATCCCTTAATCAGATGAGGATTTAGGCGGAGTTTAAAATATCAAGCGTTATCTGATAATCAAAATTTATCCCTTTAAATCGGGATGAAAACTTCAGATATACAAAATATTATCGGAAATATTGCTCTTTTTACAAAATGCTTTTAGAAGGAAGAAACAACATTTAAAGGAGGCCACAAATGGAACAAATTGATGGATATCACATCGATGATGAGAATTACTATGTAACCAACGAAATATTTAGGGGAAAGCTTGATTTAAAAAAATGTACACAATGTGGTAACTACTTGAACATTGTTTATTCGGAAAAGTATCTGCACTTTGAAAGTGTTGGCGTCATGATGATTATGGGAACCAAAATTTATGGCCTCGAGTGTGATACTTGCTCCTGTGGCTATATTTACAACGATTAATAAATGGGGCAAATTTCTTCCTGCCCCTTCCTTCTAAAAGCATTTTATTAGCTGGCATAATCATCAGCAGGCTATCACCTAAAAGAATAATGCATCCAATAACACAGCATATGCGGTTATGTAAAAGAAAAATTATTTTATATTTTTCTTTTACTCCACACAAATTGAGCTGTGATAAAGCAAATTTTAGTGATATAATTAAATCAAATTAATATTAAAGGTTTGTGCATTAAACATGGGCGCAACTTCGCTTCATCGGTGCATGTTCTCTCCGCAAACCCATTTGGGATTTACTCCAAGAAGCTTCGGATTATCCGCGCACATTAGGCGACATAACTTTTTTATCTTAGTGGAATTTTAATATTTAATGTTTTGAACACAGCGAAAATTTGATTTTTTCATAACTACACATTTATGACTAAACGAAAATTATTTTTTTTATTACTTGCCCCCGTAATCGTCATAATCAATTTGATTTCCTTTGTTTTAATATCCCTTTATCATCAGGAATTTCAAGCTGGTTTCTATTTCACTCTTTGGTATCAAATTGCTGGTTTTTTCGAGCTTGCCAACAATACAGGAATAGATGTAACTGGTAGTCATACAGAATTTTTACCATCGCCAAACATTCTAGGTTGGCTACTTATTATTTTCAATTGCTCAATTATTATTTCAATCTATTATCTTATCTCTAAAAAATTAGCTACCTTTTATATAAGCAGACATAATAAAAACCTTAAAGACAAAAAAGGTTAAAAAATCAAATCCAACGATATAATTATCAAAAGAATTGAAAATTATATTGCATTTTCAATTAATGCATTTCATAAAGTGCACAAATAATTTTAAATCATCACTAACATGAGCCTTGCAAGATTTTTTCGCTGGAGCGGGTTTGTAACCCGGTCCCATATTTCAAATCAACATTATTATATCTTCACTGTGTCTTAAGATAAAAGGTCCAAGTTACAAACTCGGACCAGCGCAAACATCACTTAATGCTCTGTATTGTGTAATTTAATTTTATTTTTTTGTATGGAATCAATTTTTGAAGCGTTTGAATCGTTTGATCCAATAATCGCATTATTTATTTTAGTCATATATATTATTACCGACGCTCTTTATACAAAATACATACTAAGACCACTTCACTCCATTTTATTTAAATTATGAAAAAACTTATAACTATTTTTATTAACACTTTGGGTATGTTTTTGTTGGTTTTGCCAGGTACTGTTATAGCTGAAAGAATTATAAACTATACTACTTTATATCTATTATTTAAAATTTCTCAAAACTATATTTTGCTGTTATATATGATTGTGGGTTTCATTTTATTTCTCCTTTTAATCACACTTATCACATATACACAAGCCAAGAAGAAACAGGGTGTTTTTGTATTTATCATATTCACCTTCTCAGTTTTGTTTGGTCTAGCCTCGCCATTATTTAAAAATTATGTTTCTAACCCAATAGACGATTTGCTATTCTTTTTATATGGCATTGGATATCTTCCAATTATAATGTTACCTATAATTCTTGGAAAAGTTAAAGATTTAACTTTCAGAACCATAAAGAACAATCTTGGTAACATTTCCTTTCTTCTCTATAAAGTACTATGCTATGGATATTTGCTTCTTTTTTGTATTTACAACATTTCCAAATCCGATAAAATAGTTGCTAGTTATGTAAATATTCATAATAACTTATTCGTTCAAATATTTTCAATATTGCTAAGTATTATATTTTTTACTTATGCTGAAAAAATTATTGAAATTTCGGGAAATAAGTTGATTCAATTACGAGCAATTTTTATAAAATAGGAGTTTTGGGAGAAAGTCATTCACCCCTTTACTTCCCCTCTGCCCCCTCCCCAAAACAAAAATCAAATTCAAATAATAAGGAAGCCTATCAAACCTAATATATAAATATTTTCTGAACAGCGCATAACACTGTATATCTGGCTACAGAAAATTATCTTTAATAAATAGCTCTCCCTTTCGCTAAGGCTTAAAAGGAGATATAATTAGAAGTATAACTTTCTTCCGACCCAAATTCAGTTTCCGTTCCAGTGGTAAGCGCATCCGCGCATATTTTACCACCTCCGCTCCAACTGAACTTCAGATACACAGAAAAAAGTTATTCGCAATTACGCTATGCTCCATTGCGAATAATGTGCGCGTATATCTCCAATGTCACACTCCGTTGCGCTCCGCGGAACTCCGTATAAAAACGGATATCCGAAATTTCTCTCCGCAAACCCATTTGGGATTTACTCCAAGAAGCTTCGGATTATCCGCGCATGTTAGGCGACATTTTCTTTCAAATTATTTTTTGCTCATAAAAAAAGGCGTCAGCTATATAGCCAACGCCTTGCGGCTTAACCGGATCCACTCTTTCCAAGTTAGAAAGTTCCAGTCTCTCCAAGGTGCTTGCCCTTGTCGTCATAGACATGCATCTTGGTCATGGTGTCGCCTTTTTTGTTGGCGACATCCAAGGCCCCATCAGATGTGTTGAAGTCACCCTGCACCCAGTCTTCACCATCAAAGGTGTCGACGCCGACAACACGAAACTTTCCCTCTGGAGCTTTCAATTCTGTCATAATTTTTCCTCCTGTTTTGTAAAAGAGCAGATCCTCGTAATAGCGAGAAACCACTCTTTTGGTTAAGAGAAGATTTCTCAACTATTAATTTTCATTATAGCAGAGAAATTCTAATCTGTCAATCCCACGACCGCAAAGAATAATTTTCGCTGGAGCGGGTTTGTAACCCGGTCCCATATTTCAAATCAACATTATTATATCTTCACTGTGTCTTAAGATAAAAGGTCCAAGTTACAAACTCGGACCAGCGCAAACATTAATTTGAAAAATTCACAAAATCAAATTTATCAAATAACTCAGCTTTTTAAACAAAATATAGCATAAAAATTCATTCACTGGTCAAATATCAATAAAAGCTGTAAAATAAATATAGATTTTTATGGCATTATAAAACACCATAGAAAAGCTATTCCTTAGAGGTTTTTGATGACTTATTCACAAAACCTCTTCAAGATAAAAAACAAAAAAGAAAGCAAAAAGGTCGAGGAAAATATTATAAAAATAAAAATTAAATAGAAAGGGAGGTGAAACAAGATGGCAGTCAAAAAAAGAGCTGTGAAAAAAGTGGCTTCAAAGAAAAAAGCTGTTGCAAAAAAAGTTGTTAAAAAAGCAGCAGCAAAGAAAAAGGTAGTTAAAAAGGTAGTTAAAAAAGCTGTAAAAAAAGTGGCAGCAAAAAAGAAAGAAGTTAAGAAAACAGTGAAAAAAGCTGTGAAAAAAGTAGTTAAAAAGGTTGCAGCTAAGAAAAAATAGTTTCCCTCTAAAAATCCGCATAAAAATCGGATTTTTAGTTTTCAAAGCTTACTGAAGAATTTAATTTATATTCCACTAAAACAACCTACTCTGTTGGATTAAATAAAAAACTGCATTAATGCAGCTTTTTTATTCTCAAATATTCACCTTAATTGACCACAATTTTCCTGAAATCACGCTTCCCTACTTTTAAGATTTTACCATCATCTTCTGGTGAAATTTCTTTCTGCAAATCATCCAATGCAACATCATCGAGCCTCACACCACCTTGTTTTATTTTTCTTTTTGCATCACCACTACTTTCTGCCATTTTCTCTTCAACCAAAAACTCTAGAAATCTTTTTCCTATAGCCACCTGAACACTTTTAATATCTTCTGGTGCTTCTTTGTTTTGTATTGTCCTAATAAAATAATCCTGAGCTTTTTGAGCAGCTTCTTCGCCACGATTGATCCTCACCACTTCAAATGCTAATTGCATTTTTTTGTCTCGAGGATTATTTTTTTCATCTTTTAAAAATTCAGCTATTTTCTGAATCTCTTCAATAGAAACCTTTGTACAAAGCTCGAATGCTCTGACAATTACACCATCATCCCAACTCATCACTTTTCCATACATATCCTCTGGTGATTGATTCAAGAAAACAGCATTTCCCTCACTCTTGCCCATTTTTTTCCCATTATCATCAGCTAAGAGCTTTAGTGTCAAAACGAATTTCTCTTTATTATTAATAACTTTTTGCAAAGTTCTCCCCGCTAACATATTAAACATTTGATCATTTCCCCCAACTTCCAAATCTACATCCATTACCGCTGAATCATATCCTTGTGTCAAAGGATATAAAAATTCATGCAAATGAATTGGCTTTTCCTCTTTTAAGCGTTGCTGAAACATATCCCTTTGAATCATTTGTTGTACTGTGAAATTCGAAGAAAGCTCAATTAAATCACGAAATGTCAGTTTATCATTCCACTCGCTATTATACCTAACAATGGCTGGATTTTCTCCTTCAAAATTCAAATATCCTCCTGCTTGTTTTTGATAATCTTTCGCATTTTCCAAAACATCTTCACGCGTCAATTTTGCTCGTGTTGCAGCTTTGTCTGTTGGATCTCCAATCATCCCAGTGAAATCTCCAATTAAAAAAATAACTTCGTGTCCTAATTCTTGAAATTGTGAAAGCTTGTTAATTGCAATGGCATTTCCAATGTGTAAAGAGTTTGCAGAAGGATCAAATCCACAATACAAACGAATTCTTTCACCACTCATCAACTTCTTTTTTAAAGTTTCTTTATCAGGAAAAACTTGTTCAACTCCTCTTGAAATAATTTCATCAATTTTCTTTTCATCTATAATCACTTTTTGCATAAATATAATTTAAACTTAGATGTTTTATTTAGATAAAACTTTTTTTATTTTTTTACTCTCTTAGTATCTTTGATAGTTTCTCTTTTGTAGAGCTTACACTAAAGGGAAATAAGTCCGCAATCTTTGTATTTTTGCCAAATTGTATTTCTCCTCATTTTCCATTAAAAGCTTTCTACACAAAGATAATTCTTTTTCGAAAATATCACAGTCCTCCCCACCATAAAAAATTAATTTTGTGACAAAATTCTGAAATTATAAAACCAAAACCCCTTTAATCCTCCTCACTCCACTACTCGAACTTTGTTCTTTTTTGATTTTGAATCTACCTTTGATATCACCGGTGTTTTCTACATGGGGCCCTCCACAAATTTCACATGAATAGCCTCCAACCGTAAAAACCTTAACCATCTCCCCATATTTATTCTCAAAAGCACCTTCCGCTCCTTTTGTTTTCGCATCAACAAAGCTCAGTTCTTCCATCACAACCGGAATTTTAGCTCCTATTGCCTCGTTTACATAATCTTCAACAGCTTTTTTTTCCTCATCGGTCATTTTTTCAGGATGTGAGAAATCAAAACGAACTCTTTCTCCGTTGATATTTGAACCTTTTTGATGCACATGATCACCTAAAACTTTTCTTAGCCCTGCAAGCATCAAATGGGCCACTGTATGCAACTGTCTAGTTGCTTCGCCCGTATCAGCAAGTCCACCTTTAAACATTCCAGCTGATGCTGTTCTTGAAAGCTCTTGATGCTCTTTTAGCTTTTTTTCAAATTCAACTTTATCAGCATCCAAACCTCTTTTTTCAAGTTCCTCCTTGATCATTTCAAACGGAAAACCATGTGTTTGAAATAAATCAAATACATGAACTGGATCAACATATTTCATTATAACCTTATTGGGATTACTCAATTCGAGTTCTCCTGTTTCTGCCGGATATAATTTATCCAAAACTACAAGCCCTCTTTCCAGTGTTCCTCTGAATCTTTTTTCTTCTTTTTCAAGCTCCAGATTAACACATTCATTCAAAACTTCTGGAAAAACTTTTCCATATATATCTTGTACGACCTTAGCAATTTCTATCACAAAATCATCTTTAATTCCAAGTGCGTGAGCTTGTCTAACAGCCCTACGAATTAATCTTCGCAAAATATAACCCCTATCGGTATTAGCCGGCTCTACTCCATCGGCAATCATAAAAACTGCAGCTTTGACATGATCCGCGATAATTCTCATTGCTTTTTTATTCTCTCCATCTTCATATTCTATTCCTGATAATTTTTCAATTTTACTAATAATTGGCTCGAATAAACTTGTTTTGTAATTATCATCCAAACCATTAAGTGCAGCTAGGACTCGCACGAGTCCCATCCCTGTGTCAACATTTTGTTTTTCCATTTTCACATATTCCCCTTTTTCATTTTTGTGATATTCCATAAAAACATCGTTCCAAATTTCAACCCAAAGATCATTATCGTCATTGAAGCTATCCGGTATTTCATTTGGATCACCAACCCAATAAAACATTTCACTGTCTGGTCCACACGGTCCAGTTTCTCCTGCTGGTCCCCACCAATTTGCACTTCTATCAAGTTTTGCAATTCTTGCAACTGGCAAATCATTATCTTCAAAAATTTCCTTCCAGATTCCAAAAGCATCTTCATCAAAAGGAATTTCATTATCCTTTCCTTGGTTTTCTCCTTCAAAAACAGAAACTGCAATTCTATTTTTATCCAACCCCAGCCACCTTTCATCAGTTAAAAATTCCCAACTCCAAGAAATCGCTTCTTTTTTAAAATAATCACCAAGCGACCAATTCCCAAGCATTTCAAAAAATGTATGGTGTGTTGTATCACCAACCTCATCAATATCAATTGTTCGGATACATTTTTGAGTACTAACAAGACGAGTTCCTTCTGGATGTTTTTCGCCCATTAAATAAGGAACCAACGGATGCATTCCAGCTGTAATAAAAAGCGTTGTTGGATCATTTTCTGGCACAATTGGTGCTGAGGGAATAATTGCATGTCCTTTTTCTTTAAAAAAATCCAAATACTTTTTTCGAAGTTCATCAGCTGTAAACATTTTTTTACTTGATAATTCTTAACAGTTGCTAAAATTATAGCTTAGCTATACAAAAAATTCAACTCTTTGCAAATAAAATCAATCTGATAAATTTACCTATTACCTCTAACATCCAACCTACGAAAACTCACAAAATAACAAAAACAGTACTTACACTGTTTTTTGCGGACGACTAATAAGTTATTTGGTCTTGTTATTTGTTTTAGTAGAAATATCACTAGATGTAACGAGTCTCCAGACCATTTGAGAATCTTCCGTTTTTAGCTCTCTCGTAATAAATCTATAACAAAGGATAAGCAAAAAAGCATTCATTAGCATTCCATAGGGGAAAAAAATTAATATATTAAAAACACCATGAATAAGAGCAGCAACAATAACACCTCTTGCCATTATTTTTTTGCTATTAACCCTTGAAAATTTTGCCCTACCTAAATATAATCCCATTATAGCAGCTGCCAAAACATGCAACATCGTAGTAGCAACTCCTCGGATAATTACAATTGCAATAAAATCAGAACTAAGAGACATATCATTTAAGATATCCACAAAGTAAACTGTGTTTTCAATTAAAGAAAAGCTAAGTGCGATTGTCACAGCATATATTATACCATCAGCAACTTGATTAAAAGCAATTTTTCGATATACCATCGCTTTCACCACAAAAAACTTCATAAATTCTTCAATTGGTCCTGCCAAAAAATAGATCATCAAGAAACTTAAAAGTTCGATTGGTGAACTTAGAAAATCATCCATTCCCACTCCCATACCTCCTGACAATTTAACCGAGACCCCGGAAAAGAAAGTTTCTTCAATCATAGCTTCAAGAACACTAGCCAAAATGACAACCAAAATACCACCAAGAAAAACTTTAAAAAGTAGTCTCTTGGGTTCTGGCTCGGCACGATCCTGTTTTCGAAAAAATGCAAACCAAAAAATAATTGGCAAAACAACAACAATTATATAAACCAAAAATGCTGAAAAAAACATAAGGGAGTGTTTAAAATGGTCTTAAAATCAAACCAGCAACTCCCCCCGTAGCATCTTTCGTATTAAAGTGCCAAGAAGCTAAAAAAATTCCAATTATCATACAAATCAATGAAAGCACAACGCCAGCTGTGCCAAATCCTTTAGAACCAAAATTTCGAGCCTTTATGCCAAAAATTATTCCTATAATCCCGATAGGGAAAAAAACCAAAGAAATAAGTGCACAAAAAACAGAAACACACCCTTTAACCATACCAGACTCCTCTACTGGCTGTTCCACTGGGATTCCTTCTGGAATATAATATGCTTTTTTCGCATTTTGTGATTGCATATTCCTTTGAAAATGAATATTCTCTTTATGTAATTCTGTATGAGATTTTTGCTTTGGATTAGCAGTTTTCCCTCCCCTTACTTGACTCATTACTGGTTGAGAAAGTTTTTTAATTCCTTCCATCATATCTCCACTTGAAATTTGATTTAAATCAGTTTGGGGATTGAATTCTTTTTGATTTTCCATTGCTTTTTGCTTTTAAGCTTTTTGTTTATTTTTTAAAAGTCTCTCATTTACATCATCAATAATATCACACTATTACTAGAATTAAAATTAAAATTAATTTAAGAGACTTAGCTGAAATTCAGTTAAGTCCCTTTTTTATATCTTTTAAGTCTTCTCATCTAGAGAAGACTTCTTTTTTAAATCTGAAAATTTTCACACCTTCATCAATAAAGAATTTATCGATGCTATTTGCCGGAGAGTCTTCAGTAACCCTCACGAAAAATAATTCACCCCCTTTGTCTGGGATTTTTTTAAAACATACTTCCAAATCGGAGGAATCTTTGTTAACAGAAAGGAATTTTGCCAAAAACTCCTTTAGTTCCTTTTTGTTTAACCTTGTTGAATAAGACGAACAAAGACCTTTACCCTCCCACCTTATTTCGCTAACCTTAACCTTTGGCATTTTTATTGCCCCTTACAAAAAATTAATTTTAAGAACTTTTAATTTCACAAGAAATTGTTTCTTGTGAAAAAATATCAAAACTTTTTAGGCTGTTTTTTTATGACATATTTAAAACAAAAAGTCAATACTTATAATAAAATTGACACTAAATAAAAACCCGAAAATTATCGGGTTCTTATTTCATAAAAAATCAATAACATTTTTCAACTCAACTTCTCTTTTAAAAGCTTCATTACAATCTGTGGATTTGCAGAGCCCTTTGTGACCGCCATTACTTGCCCAACCAAAAATTTAATTACATTTTCCTTTCCACTACGATATTCCTCTACTGGTCCCGGGTTTTTCTCAAGCACGCTATCAATAATAGCTCCCAGTTCCCCTTCGTCAGATGTTTGTGCAAGACCTTTTTCTTCGATTATATGAGAGGGGTCAGCCCCTGTCAAAAACATCTCCTCCAAAACAACTTGTGCTACTGAAGAATTAATTTCCCCTTCATACACAATCTTAATCAATTCTGCAAAATTCTCTGGGGAAATTTTCAACTCTTCCATACCCTTTTCTACCCCAGCCACCTTTTTTGCAAGTTCCGTAAGAATATAATTAGCGGCAAGTCGATAAAGTTTTTGTCTACTTTCTTCATTAAATTTATACCCTTCTTCGCTCATCCAGTTTTCAAGCTCACTAGCAACATTTTCAAAATATCCGGCCATATCCTTATTCACAACCAAAATACTTGCATTTTCCAACTTTAAACCGAATTGCTTCACAAATCTATTTCTTTTTTCAGTTGGAAGCTCTGGTAATTTATCTCGAAGCGTATTCACATAGACCTCGTCAAAAGTAAAAGG
Organism: Candidatus Moraniibacteriota bacterium; assembly: GCA_041583775.1. Classification (GTDB taxonomy): domain Bacteria; phylum Patescibacteriota; class Minisyncoccia; order Moranbacterales; family DUUL01; genus UBA2772. Next base: position 25,447 of record JBFHFF010000005.1, on the reverse strand, counting down.
CAAAATATCTGGCTCTGGAAAATAACGATAATCATGAGCATCCTCTTTGGTTCTTTGGGAAAAAGTTATTCCCTTTTTCTCATCCCACCCTCTTGTTTCTTGAATAACAGTGCCACCACTTTCTAAAATTTCAGTTTGTCTTTCAATTTCATAATCAATCCCTCTTTCAACAGCCCTAAAAGAATTTAAATTTTTCAACTCAACCTTAGTTCCCGAAAGTGGATCTTTCCCAATTTCATATAAGGAAATATTAGCTTCACAACGCATTTGCCCCTTCTCCATATCAGCAGGAGAAATTTCAAGATATCTAAACAGCAATCTTAGATCCTCACAAAAACGCTTAGCCTCAATAGCTGAATTAATATCTGGATCAGTAACCAATTCCATAAGCGGAACACAGGCTCGATTGAAATCTACAAGTGTATCAACGCCTTGATGTGTTAGTTTCCCTGTGTCTTCTTCGAGATGAATCCTTGTAATTCCCACCCTTTCAGTGCCAGTCAAACTTCCATCATCACTTTTAAGTGTAAATTCTAAAGAACCACGGGAACAGATTGGTTGGTCAAATTGAGAAATCTGATAACCTTTTGGCAAATCTGGATAAAAATAATTCTTTCTGTCAAATTTAGACTCTTTGGCAATGTGACAACCTAAGGCCAAACCTGCTTTAATAGTAAATTCAATAGCTTGTTCGTTTGGCACAGGAATAGCACCTGGCTGTCCAGTACAAACTGGACAAATATTTTTATTTGGAACAATTTCTTGCCCCATTCCATTCTTACATCCACAAAACATTTTACTTTTTGTAGCAAGCTCAACATGAACTTCCATCCCAATTGTTGGCCGATATTTTCCCATATTCTTAATATTAAAACTTTAATTTCAATTTTATTTAACAGAAATCTCTTCGATTTTTGCTTCCATTTTATCTATAATCTTACGAGCTTTAGCAATTTTATTCATTGCTTCCTCGTATTTCTCCATACTCTCGTCTATTGAAGATTTATTTTGCTCAAGATCATCGACAACAACTTTAATTTCATTAAATAATTTCTCAAAACTCTCTGTTTTCTCTTTTTTCGCCATATTTTTAATCTCGTTTTTGAAATATTAGAGCTTCTTTACTCCTTGTATCTTACTGCTTATTTCACCATTTTGCAACCTTATTGAAATATCATCACCAATAGAAACTTCTTCCACACTTGCAATTCTTTTGCCCTTTTTTTGCAAAACTCCATATCCCCGAGACAAAATACTTTTAGGATTCAAAACCTCAAGCATTTTCTCAAAATTATCGATTTTATTCATTTTCTCTTTAAGATTTTCTCTAAAAACATTTTTCAAAGCATCTTCATATAATTGAATTTTTTGAGAAGTCTCAGTTGTTTTATTATGAAAAACAAACTTTAATCTTTCGCTTAAGTTGCCTATACTGGAATTTATCTCGCTTAAATTGTTCTTGATTAACACCCTAGCTCTGGTCTCAAAAAAATCTAATCTTTCAACAATTTCATCTTTACCAGGAACCGCTATTTGTGCCGCTTTTGTTGGTGTTTTCGCACGCACATCAGCAACAAAATCAGCAAGAGTCCAGTGATCTTCATGCCCAATAGCGCTAATTGTAGGAATCTTAGAGGCAAAAATTTCACGCACCACATCTTCAGAGTCAAAGGCTTGTAAATCTTCCATACTTCCGCCACCTCTGGCAATAATCAAAACATCAACAACTTGAAAGCGATTAAAATACTGAATTGCTTCGACAATTTCCTTCCGAGCATTGATTCCTTGAACTTTGGCTCCATAAAAAAATATTTTCGTACCTCCCCATCTCTCAGAAAGCTCGGTGATGACATCATGATACGCACTAGAATTTTTCCCCGCAATTAAACCAACTGAAAGTGGAAATTTAGGAAGTTGTTTTTTGGTTTCCAATCCGAAAATTCCCTCTTTTTCAAGTCTAGCCTTTAATTCTTCATATTTTTTTCTCAATTCTCCATCACCAATCAAGAAAACTTCCTTGACATCAATCACGAGTGAGCCATTTTTTTGCAAAGTCGGATATCCAAAAACCCTAATTGTGGAGCCATTTTCCAAGGAAACTTTTTTACTATGCCAAAAACCTTGAAAACATTTAGCGACAGCACTCTCATCTTTAATGTCAAAATAACAGAAATTTCTCCCTGGAATATCACGAAAATTGCTAACCTCCCCCTCAACCAAAACAGGAACTACAGCGGTTAACTCATTAATAAATCCTACATATTCCGAAACTGAGAATGTTGGTGTTTCAATATTATTTTCAAACATATTTTCATTTTATAAAACTAAATCTTGGCAATGAAATAATCGAGCGCTTCTTTCATATCGCGATTTCCATTCTTCGCCTCTTTATCAATATCAGCGGCAAGTTGGTATATTGTGCGCAACTTTTCCATAGGAAAACTTCCCTGTTGCTTCAAAGTTTTTTTCACAACAAACGGATGTATTTTACACAAACTTGCAATCTGATCTGCATTCCTTATCCCCTTGGAGGTGCAACTTGAAATCTTAATTAAATTTCTAATCTGAGAAATAATCATTGAAAAAATAAAAAATTCATTATCTCCTTGAGTTATTAAACGATTCTTTAGTGTCATTGCCTGCTCAAGGTTTTTTGTTCCAATTGCATCAACTAAATCGAAAACACCGGCTTCAATATTCCCACTGCAAATTTTTTTGACATCCTCAATCTTAATCAAATCCTCCTCTACAAAACAAATTAGCTTCTCAAGTTCATTACTAATCCTCCATAGATTTCCGTTCATAATTAAAGATATTTCATCTAAAGCTTTCTTTTCAATCGTAATTTTCGAAGAAGTTCGCTTTTTTAATTCAGAAATAATCCATTTTTTAACTTCTTCATCATTTTTCTTTTTAAATTCAAAGTTTTCAATTTCCTTTTTTGTTTTTCTAGTTAGAAAGCCCTTAATCTTAGTAGATGGTTTTTCCTTACCCAGAAGTACTATCAAGACCTCAAGATCACCTTTTATTCCAATTTCTGGTAATTTTAAAAGCTCTAAAAGTTGATCTTGTTTTACTAAGTCCAAACTCCCTATATTTCTAAGGGTTATCATTTTTTTAGCAGAAAATAATCCGCCACCAGAAACAAAAGCTTCTCGTAACAAATTCATCTCAATTGTTTGTTCAAAATCAAAATCCTCAATTTGTGCATTGGGATTTTTCTTCTTAAACATTTTTTTCTCTTTTTGAAATTCAGAAAAAACTAAATATTTCTCATCACCAAAATAAAATTTGATCATTTAATTTTCAATATTAAAACCACAGAATTTATTTTTATTGAATTTGTCCTTCCAATACCGAATCTATTTCCCATTTTAACATCCTTGATGGCTCAAGAACTTCAACCCATATTTGTCCTGGAACAAACTTAATTTCATTTCCATTCTGATCCAAAAACAAAAGCTTGGAATCAATTCTGCTTTTATCCTTTTTCCATCTTCCGCGAATTTCCTTTCCATTCAGATAATAAAATGCCTCACCAGATTCACTCTCATCATACCAAGGATCACCCAATTGAACATTGTTATAAACAGATTTATTGTCATCTAACATTATCTCCTGAGATGCAATTAATACAATTACATTTTTTGGAGCGATTTGATTGCCGTTATTTCTGTCTATATCTTCTTTTTTTGCCCAAAACCGAAGATATGAATTAGTTTCCTTGTCATATCTATACTCAACATAATAATCTCCTGCAGAGAAATCTAATCCCACCTTTAAAGACCCACCATCAATTCTCTCCTCGACAGGAAGTTCTTCCGTATGAGCATATCCAGAAAATCTATTCTCCAAACCATATTCAAAATTATTTATCCCTTTTAAAATTTCCGAAAATTTGATATACCCACTATCCTCTAAGTTGGTAAATCCCTCTTTTCTGAAACAATAGCGGGAAGCAGAGGCTCCACCATCATCGTTACAGTTCATATCATTAACAAGGCCTTGATTTAATTTCTCTTTTGCAAATTGAGAACCACCCCAATGCACCAAAATAGCATCGAGTCCTTTCGCAAGATGCAAGAAATCATGTCTCGCACTTCGAATAGACCCAATTTCCGTTGGACTTCCACAAACATAAATACTCATAAGCCTTGGCTTGCCGTTTGGAAGTACTGGCATTTCCACAACCATATCTGCCTCCGAAATACCAGAGAGCGGTCTAGCTGTTTTATCCGCTGTTTGTATAACAGCAATTGGTCTTCTTTGCCAATTCTCACAAGCAATTCCTGTAATTGGACTGACATTGTCAGGATTTGCAATTGGATATTCAATCGGCACCTCATTTTGATTAGTAACAACTTCGATGGGCTTTCCCATTTTCCTTTCTTTCATAACACTCCAGGTTTTCCATCCTATAAAAACAATAGAGATAAGTATCAAGACTAAAAAAATAATTGGCCACCAATTGATCTTTTTTGGTTCCTTTTTTTTATCTAGATCACCTCTAAATTGAGATTGTGGTCGATATATTCCAGGTGAAATATTGTTTGGATTATATTGATTTTGATCCATTTTTTATTTATTTAATTTGGTTATTAAGTAAGTTTTCAAAATAATCATTTTTGGCAAATCGGACACCAAAAAGAACTTCTTTGTCCAAGATTTTCTTTGAGAATCACACCCTTACAACCTTTTCTCTTGCATCTCTTATCCTTCCTATTATACACTCCCAAAACATTTTGAAAACCACCAATTCTACCACTTGAATCACGATAATCACTGAAGGTTGTACCGCGAAGTTTAATTGCTTTGTTCAGAACAGTTATAATTGTTTTATGTAACATTCCAATTTCTTTTTTTGACAATGTATTGGAAATCCTACCTGGATATATTCCGGCGCCGAAAAGAATCTCACTTACATAGATATTTCCAATCCCCACAATCAATTTTTGATCCAACAACACACTTCTAATATTTTTTTTACTTTCTTTTACAATTCTTGCCAATTCCTTTTCGGTAAAACTTGCCTTTAAAGGCTCTAGGCCTTGCCCAATGAAACTTTTGTATTTTTCAAGATTATCAGTCCAATCAATCGTGGCAAATTTTCGCACATCATGAAAGAATAATGTATTTTTTATTTTTCCATTTTGCAAAATCCACCAATGTCTAATATATTTTATTTTCTCCTCTTCAAAGTTCGAAATTCCTACTATCTCTTCCCTAACTAATAATTGTCCAGTCATACGAAGATGTAGAACAATAAAACTTTTATCATCCAATTCTAAAAGAATAAATTTTCCTCGTCGCCTCACCGCAGAAATCTTCTTACCAAGAACCCTCTTCTTGAATTCTACAAACCCACAAGCAATATTCTTCTCCCACAAAGAACAAAATTCTACAATCGTAAATCCTACAATCGCATCTTTCAAATCATCCACCACTGTTTGTACTTCTGGGAGTTCAGGCATTATGGTTTTTTTATTTTAGCTTCCCATAATGTTAACAGTGTAAAGGTTTTCTTGCAAGAATTTTTATTATTAATTTAAAATAAAGGCTTTAATCTTTCATCCTCATAGAAGTCGGCGGTTTGTTAACAAAAATAATCCCCTTCTCTCTTTTTTGTTTTAAAACCTTACGAACCCAAAAATTGTTCTCCTCTTAATTAAAGTTCACCCCAATTTTTCCCCATTGAAACCTCGACAATTAGTGGAACTTTTAATTTATAAGCTTTTTCCATTGATTCTTTCAAATCTTTCGCAAATTTACCTGCAATATTTTCATCAACTTCAAAAACCAATTCATCATGAATTTGCAAAATCATCTTCGCAGCAATTCTCTTCCCATTATATTTATTTAATAAATCCTTCTCAGCTCCCAACATTGAAAGCTTCATAATATCAGCTGCTAAACCTTGAATCGGCAAATTAACCGCAGTTCTTTCAGCAGCGCTTCGCACCATCGCATTACTAGAGTTAATCCCCGGAATATATCGTCTTCTTCCAAGTTCAGTTTCCACGAAACCATTTTCCCTCGTTGATTCTTTTACGCTTTCAATAAATTCTTTCAACTCACTAAAGGTTTTTGCATATTCGTCGATAAAGAATTTTGCTCGATCTCTGGAGACGCCAGAGTCTTGCATAAAACCATACAGCCCCATTCCATAAAGAATCCCAAAATTAAGTGATTTCGCTTCGCTTCGTTGCTTATCACTAACTTCATTTTCAGGAATGCCATTCACCCAAGCTGCAGTTGCTCTGTGAATATCGTGCCCTTTTTCGAAAGTTTCAATCATTTTTAAATCACCAGAAAGATGCGCCGCTACTCGCAAATCTATTTGGGAATAATCAGCAGAAATTAAAATTTTTCCCTCTTCACAAACAAAAGAGTTTCTAATCATCTTTGCCAACTCGCCTCTCTTTGGAATGTTTTGTAAATTCGGATCAGAAGATGAAAGTCTTCCCGTTGCTGTCACTGCTTGATTAAAATGCGCATGAATTCTACCATCACTCTCTACTAGTTTTGGAAGTGCATCGGTATATGTTGTTTTAACTTTAAAAAGCTCTCGATATCTTCCAATAAGTGGAATAATCGGATGCAAGTCTTTAATTTTTTCCAACTCTCCTGCGGCAGTTGAAAAACCTGTCTTTCCTTTCTTTACATCTTTCGTTGATATCTCAAGTTTTTCGAATAAAATTACCGCTAATTGACTTGGGGAATTTACATTAAACTTTGCACCAGCTTTTTGATGAATTTCCTCTTCCAAACCATCCAATTCGGTTTGAGCAAAAATTGAAATATCGTTAAGCATCTGAGTTTCAACTTTAATTCCAGCACTTTCCATCTCGGCAATCACTTTTACAACTGGCATCTCCAATTTTTCAAATACCTTTTTCAAAGAAGCACCATTTTTTAAGTTTTGATCTTTTGATATTTTTTCAAGTTCAGCTTCATATTGCTTTTGTAAGCGCATTTGCCAAACAGCTTTCTCTGCTGTTTCTTTCTTTTGAGTCTCTGCTGTATCATCCAATAAACTAGTCTGCCCCTTTTTAGTAACCTTATTTTCAAATTCGGCACCAAATTCTGAAAAAATTAGCTTATCCAACTCATTTGCAGAAGAAGAATCTAAGAGATAAGCAGCAATTTGAACATCAAATATATTTTCAAAAAAAGTTTCTTTAAACAAATCACACACAAGCTGTATTTCAAATTTGGAATTATATCCAATTTTTTGGATATCATCATCTAATAAAATTTCTTTCAATTCATTGATTAAAGATTTTTTAACAAAAACACCTCTCTCTCCATCCACACTTACACCAAACCCAAGAATTTCTGCATCAAAGAACTTATCATCAACAGACAAGCCTGAAATTGAAATTTGTTTTTGTTTTTTTGCCTGTTTTGCAATTTCCACAATTTCACTTTTTTCCTTTGCAATTGAAACTGAAATTTTTCCAAGACTATCTGACACTTTCTTCTCTTCGATGTTTCCATTTCCACCGACCTTTTTAAACAATGCATAGAATTCCATTTCTTTAAAAAAGTTAGCAAGTCCATCAGGACGCAAAGTTTCCACGCTACATTTTTTCAAATCAAAATCAACATCAACATCAAGTCTAATTGTTGCTAAATCATAACTCAAAAATGCGTCTTCTTTACCCTCTTCCAATTTTTTCCGCATTGCCTTGGCGGAAACTTTTTCAATGTTTTTATACACACCCTTAAGATTGCCAAACTCTTTCAAAAGATTAGTAGCGCCTTTATCGCCTATTCCTTTCACTCCAGGAATATTATCACTTACATCACCTCTCAAAGCTTTATAGTCAATAATCTGAGCTGGAGACAGTTCATAACGAGCCTTAACAGCAGCCTCATCATAAATAATTGTATCTTTAATTCCTTTACGAAGAGTGAAGACCTTTATGTCATCGTCAACCAATTGTAACGCATCCATATCACCAGTTACGATATATTTCTCGAGACCCTCATCAATATCCAAATCTCCTTTTTTTGCTAATGTTCCAATAATATCATCTGCTTCAAATCCTTGCTTTTCAAAAATTTCAATTCCATAACTTCTGAGTAGATCTTTCACAAGAGGAATTTGTGCATATAATTCATCAGGTGCTTTTTTTCTTGTTGCCTTGTAATGTTCATACTTATCATGACGAAAAGTTGGTCCTTGTAAATCAAAAGTTGCGGCAATATAGTCTGGTTTCAACTGTTCTAAGACATTTAACAAAGTTAATGCATATCCATATAAAGCTCCTGTTGGGGTTCCATCTTTTTTTGTAAGTGGTGGCAAAGCGTGAAACGCCCTATGGATCAAGGCATTAGAATCAATTAATACTAGTGTTTTTTTCCTATTTTGTTTTATCATTTGTCTTTTTAATATATATCTCTTTACATTTTTTATCTTTCCCTTCACAACAAACCTTTTTTAGTATAGCATACCGAATAAAATAGAATAGATAAAATCCTGATAGATGCAATGCATCTATCAGGATTCCTCAATTAGAACTTCTTCTTTCTTGCAAGTCCGGCGAGGCCAATAAGGCCTGTGCCGAACAGGAGCATTGTTCCTGGCTCAGGTACTGGGGCAACATCGTTGCCCTCCTCAACAAGAGTTCCCCTTGTCTCAAGAAGGACCCAGTCGACTGCTGCTCGAGACGACATTGCATCATTATTAAAAACGATGCTAAACAAGGCGCCCTGCTCCAAGGCACCTGCCCACCCTGTGACCTCAAACATATAGAGGTCATACGGAGCGTGGGTAGTGCTGTCAAAAACACCAACCAACTCATCCCCAACAAACAACTGCGGACTACTCAAACCTGAGTCTGGTTGTGCCATGATGACATTGAGTTGTGCGAACTCAATGTCGCAGACATTGAGTTTAAACGACATCGTCACCGGCTCGGTTTGCACTCCGCCGGTATTCAGGACCATATCGGTCCAATCAAAACTTCCGTCGTACAACGGAAGTTCTGATGAAAATCCTTCGTTGGTGGACATGCCACCAAGAGCATCGAGATCACCGAATTCAAGATTCTCGGTGATCACCAGGGCAAATGCCGAGGTTGATGACGATAAAAACACAAATGCTGCCAAAGATAAAAAAAACTTTTTCGCTTCCATGTCTTCCTCCTTGTGGAAAGATAAAATGAAACCTACTTAATTTTCGAACAATGAATAATTAATCTTCATATAAAGATTATTTATTCACAACAATTCCAATGTAGCATATAAACTAAAAAATGTCAAGCTAAAACTTGATTTTTTATTATTCTATTATTTTTTATATTTGAATTATTTCAATCTTTCTATTTGCCCGCCACTACCAACTTTGATGCAATCCTCTTTCGATTCACCACATTCAGCAATCTTACCCTCATATTTAACAATATTTGGGATATTTTTAACACTATGAAGCAACTTTGTCTGAGCTATATAATTCCCCATCGTCAAAAAAAATCCAGCGATAAGACCCACTCCCAAAACAAAAAAACTAGCAATTAAATTTGCATTATTATTCCTACTTTTAATCCTACTTCTCTCTTTGTTTTTTATTTTTGACATTATTTTTATAGATACATGGAGCTTTACAAAGAATATTTTATCAAATTATTAAATATGTGTCAATAATTAATAACAATAGAAATAAATATTTTTCTCAAAAAAACATCTTCTAATTTATCTACAAATTATCTAGAACATCAAAAAAGACCCAACAAAATGTCAGGTCTTTTTTGGACTATCACTAGTTAATATCGAAAGTAAGTCTTGTTGTTATTTAACAATCTTTGTTACAACACCAGCACCTACAGTTTTTCCACCTTCTCGGATTGCAAATCGCATTCCTTCTTCCATAGCCACCTTTGATACCAACTTAACACCAAGATTTACAGTATCACCAGGCATAACCATTTCAGTTCCTTCTGGCAAAGTAACATCACCAGTTACATCTGTTGTTCTGATATAGAATTGTGGTTTGTAACCTTTGAAGAAAGGAGTATGTCGTCCACCTTCCTCTTTTGTTAGGATGTAAACTTCAGCTTCAAACTCCTCGTGTGGATTGATCGATCCAGGAGCAGCAAGTACTTGACCTCTTTCAACATCATCCTTCTTAAGACCTCTAACTAGAATTCCAGAATTGTCTCCAGCCTCACCTCTATCTAAAGACTTATTAAACATTTCAATTCCAGTTACAATTGTTTTTTGTGTATCTCTAATTCCAACAATTTCAACTTCATCGTTTAGGTTAATAATACCTCTGTCAATCTTTCCTGTAAGAACAGTTCCTCTACCTTCAATTGAGAAGATATCCTCAATAGGCATAAGAAAAGGCTTATCAGTGTCTCTTACTGGTTGCGGAATTTTTTCGTCCAAAGCATCCAATAATTCAAAGATTGGCTTAACTTCATCACCAGCAGGATCAGTAGCTTCAAGAGCTTTTAGTGCTGAACCCTTAATAATTGTAGCGTTATCACCATCAAATTCATATTTTGTAAGCAATTCTCGAATCTCTTCTTCAACCAATTCGATAAGATCTGGATCATCAACCATATCAACCTTATTGATAAATACAACAATCTGAGGAACACCAACCTGTCTAGCAAGCAAAATGTGTTCTCTAGTTTGTGGCATAGGTCCGTCAGTTGCACTTACAACCAAGATAGCTCCATCCATCTGTGCTGCACCAGTAATCATATTCTTGATGTAATCAGCATGTCCAGGACAATCAACATGAGCATAATGTCTCTTGTCTGATTCGTATTCAACATGAGCTGTTGAAATTGTAATTCCTCGCTCTTTCTCTTCAGGAGCTTTATCAATTTCACTAACATCTTTAGCACTGTCTAATTTTCCAGCAATCTGCAAAGAATGCAAGATAGCAGCTGTTAATGTTGTTTTTCCATGATCAACATGACCAATTGTTCCTACATTAACATGCGATTTAGAGCGGTCAAATTTTTCTGCCATATTCTTGTAACATATCAATGGATTATCCACCATTGAAATGCTTTTATTTTATTAGCGGCTTATTAATTATTTAAATACACAAATTTAGTGTACTTTTTCATAGTAGAATCCCCCTTTTTATGCCCTTATATTTTTTGCTTTTTAACTCAAAAAATTGGACAACCTCTTTCTCGACATCAATCTATTCGATTCTTATAATGTCAGTGTTTATTCTATCCAACAATTTATCTCTTGTCAAACCACTTTTGGAAGATTCTATTCACCCAATTTCTTCTTTTTGTAGATCTCCCTAGACATCTCAAAGAATCTTTTTCAAACCTATTTTCCTCGTTTCCCTTCCATCAAATCTTTTGCAACATTCATCGGAACTTCTGAATAATGATCAAATTCCATTGAATAATTTGCTCTACCTTGAGTCATTGAACGCAGTTGTGTTGCATATCCAAATAAGGAAGCTAGAGGTACCTTAGATTTGATAACCTTAATCAAGGCATTTCCTTCTCCTCGATCAATCATTTCTTCAATTTGTCCTCGTTTTGCGTTTATATCTCCCACAACATCACCCATATATTGCTCTGGTGTTGTTACCTCAACTGACATTATAGGTTCCAAAATTACAGGTTTTGCATTTCTCACACCTTCTTTAAAGGCCATTGATCCCGCAACCTTAAATGCTGCTTCCGATGAATCAACATCGTGAAAAGAACCATCATAAACAGTAGCTTTGACATCAACAATAGGATATCCAGCCAATACACCGTTTAACATTGCTTCTACAACACCCTTTTTGATTGCTGGGATATATTCCTGAGGAATTGAACCACCCTTAGTTTCATCAGCAAATTCGAAACCTTCATCATTTCCTTCTTCAACAAAAGGTTCGATTCTTAACCAACAATGTCCATATTGTCCACGACCGCCTGATTGACGAACGAATTTTCCTTCAGCCTCAGCACTCCCCTTAATCGTTTCTCGATAAGCAACTTGAGGTGTACCAATATTAGCTTCCACCTTAAATTCTCTTCTCATTCTGTCAACAATGATATCCAGATGAAGCTCTCCCATTCCAGAAATAATCGTTTGTCCACTCTCTTCATCTGATCTTACACGGAAAGTTGGATCTTCTTCTGCAAGCTTTCTCAGTGCAATGGCCATTTTGTCTTGATCTGCTTTCGTTTTTGGCTCAATTGCGATATCAATAACTGGTTCTGGGAAATCAATATTTTCCAAAATCAATTGTGCATTTTCATCACAAAGAGTATCGCCAGTTGTTGTGTATTTCATCCCAACCAAAGCTCCAATATCTCCAGCTCTCATCTCTTCAATCTCCTCTCTAGAATTAGCATGCATTTGAAGAATTCTTCCAATTCTCTCTTTTTGTCCTTTTGAAGAATTGTATACATAAGATCCAGCTTTCAAAACTCCTGAATAGATTCTAAAGAAAGTCAATTGTCCAACAAATGGATCAGTAGCAACTTTAAATGCAAGAGCTGAAAACGGTTCCTCGTCATTAGCGTGTCTTTCAATCTCTTTTTCTGTATCCTTAACATCCACACCTTTAATAGATGGAACATCAAGCGGTGAAGGAAGATAATCAACTACAGCATCCAGAACTAATTGAACACCCTTGTTTCGAAGTGCAGTTCCTGTCAAAACAGGGATTAATGTTCCAGCAATAACTCCTTTTCGCATAACTTTTTTAATTTCTTCCTCAGAAATTTCTTCTCCATTTAGATATTTTTCCGTTAAAGCATCATCAGTTTCAGCAACTTTTTCAACCATTTTTTCTCGCCATTCTTTTGAAAGTTCTAGCATATCAGCTGGGATCTCACCCTCTGTTACGATAGAACCCATTTCTCCTTCAAAACGGAAAGATTTCATTTTAATCAAATCAACAACCCCTTCGTGCTCTCCACTTTCTCCGATTGGAAGTTGCACAGCAACTGCATTTGGAGAAAGTCTGTTCCAAATTGAAGAAAGCGCTCTTTCAAAATTAGCACCCTCTTTATCAATTTTGTTAATAAAACAAATTCTTGGAACTTTATATTTATCAGCCTGTCGCCAAACTGTTTCACTTTGTGGTTCAACACCTTCTTTACCATCAAAAACCACGACTCCTCCGTCAAGAACCCTAAGAGCTCTTTCAACTTCAACTGTGAAATCAACATGTCCTGGGGTATCAATAATATTAAATTGACAATCCTTCCAGAAACAAGTCGTTGCAGCAGAGGTAATTGTAATACCTCTCTCTTGTTCTTGTTCCATCCAGTCCATTACTGCTTGACCTTCGTGAACTTCACCAATTTTATGTGAAATCCCAGTATAAAACAATACTCGCTCTGTTGTTGTAGTTTTACCAGCATCAATGTGGGCAATAATCCCAATATTTCTATATTTTTCAATAGGAAATTTTCGTGACGACATATATTTTTTAGCTTTTAATCCCAAACCCTAACTAAAGAGAGATTTGAAATTTTACAAGTTAACTTTAATTTTTGTACTCTATACAGTCTATGCAAAATGCGCAAATGCTTTGTTGGCATCAGCCATTCTATGAGTGTCTTCTCTTTTTTTCATTGCAGCACCTTTTTTCTCAGTTGCATCTAGAAGCTCATCTGCAAGTCTTTCCGCCATTGATTTCCCTTTCTTTGCTCTAGCAGCAGCAAGGATCCATCTCATAGCCAAAGTAATTCTTCTATCTCCAACAACAGGAATCGGCACTTGATAGTTTGCGCCACCAATTCTTCGCCCTTTAAGTTCCATCAAAGGAGAAACATTCTTAATTGATTGTTCAAAAACATTCAATCCTCCTTTTTTAGTTTTTTCATGAATCACATCAAAAGCATCATAAATGATTCTTTCTGCTGTAGTTCTTTTTCCATCCAACATAAGATACCCCACAAATCGACCTACGATTAATGAGTTATATTTAATGTCTGGTTTCCAGTTCTTTTTATAAACTCGTTTTTTTCTTGCCATATCTAAAAAATTTAAATTCTAAATTAATTGATTATTATTCACCCTTTGGTTTTTTTGTTCCGTATTTTGAACGACTCTTGTTTCTATTTGAAACACCAGCTGCATCCAAAACACCTCTAACAATGTGATATCTAACACCTGGGAGGTCCGGTACTCTTCCTCCACGAATGGCAACGATTGAATGTTCTTGAAGATTGTGTCCAATTCCAGGAATATACGCTGTTACTTCCATCTTATTCGAAAGACGAACTCTGGCTATTTTTCGAAGCGCTGAGTTAGGCTTTTTTGGAGTAGTTGTAGCAACCTTCACACAAACACCTCTTTTAAAAGGAGAAGTGTAGTCAGATGGCTTATTTTTGATACTGTCGAAACCATAAGTTAAAGCAGGTGATTTTGCTTTCTTTTTGAGTGGCTTTCGACTTTTTCTTTTTAACTGATTGATTGTAGGCACGTTTCTTTACCTTAATGAATTATAAATATAAAAAATTCCAGAGATTATCCCGCGATAACGGCGATAATTCCCTCAATAAACATCTTTTTGTCATTTTAAATCTAAGCCAGCCACAACCGAAATAAAAAATAACAAAAAACAACTCTACTGAAAATGTTTTAAAAATAAAAACACCAACAGACAAAGCCTTACACCATTTTGTGTTAAAGGCTTTAGATACTATATCTTATTGGTAGAAATTGTCAAACATATTCTTGATACATTTCCCTTACTAAACATATTTTTCAACTTTTTTTAAAAAAATAAAAACCTCAATTTTGAGGTTTTTATTTAGAAATTTTTTATTTTTAAAATTATCTTCCAAGTTTTTTCCTAATAAATGCAGGTATTTCCAAATCATCAACATTTGAATCTTCATCAAACGGACTCTTTTCTTCTGAGATTTCATTGCTACGAGTTTTTCTTGGTGCTGAAATGTTCAAATCATCTTCAAAACTCATTGCTCCCTTGTTGTTTATGTCCGTCTCCACTTCCCTTATTTCTCTTGTCTCCCTTTCCCCTCTATTATCTCTATCATCCCTATCTAAAAAAGTAGATGTTAATTTTTCGAATCTATTTCTTTGCGGTTCCTCGTCTTGAGCTTGCTCTTTGATGTAAGTTTTTTCTTGGGCAATTCTCGAATTTGTATTTAAACCAGAACCCATTCCAGCAACATCTGTTCTTGAACTTGGCACCTGATCGTCACCATTTTCACTAAGTCTAATTTTTTCTCGACCAGAACGACCAAATGATGGTTCTTTGCCTGAAACATAATCAAATCCAGTAGCAACAACTGTAATTTTCAATTCTCCCTCTTTTAGATCGTTGTCTTTCGCACCAATCTCAACAGAAGAAGCACCAAAAATAATCTTAGCATTAGGATCAACTGTTTCGGTGATAATACTTGCTGCTTCATTAATTTCAATCATTGTAATGTCATTTCCACCCGTGATATTAAATAACAAGCCTTTTGCTCCATCAATTGAAACATCAAGCAATGGAGAATTAATTGCGGATTTAGCAGCCTGAATAGCTCTGTCCTCTCCAGACGCAACACCAATTCCCATTAAAGCACTTCCACTTTCTTGCATAACAGCATTTACATCAGCGAAATCAACATTAACAATTCCGGGTTTCGTGATTAAATCAGATATCCCCTGGACGCCTTGTCGTAAAACATCATCAACGATTTTAAAAGAATCAACTAGTGAAGTGTTTCTGTCAATTACTTGTAAAAGTTTATCATTTTGGATCGCAATTAGCGTATCTACTCTATCTTTCAAGTTCTCCATAGACTCTTCGGCAATAGCAGATCTTTGTTTTCCTTCGAACATAAAAGGTTTAGTAATAACCCCAACAGTCAAAGCACCTGCCTCTTTTGCAGCTTCTGCAATAACAGGTCCGGCACCAGAACCAGTGCCACCGCCGGCACCATAGACTATAAATATCATATCAGTTCCTTTTAGAACTTCTTGAATTTCATCCCTATTCTCCTCAGCTGCTTGTCTCCCAATTTCAGGATTCATTCCGGCGCCAAGTCCTCTTGTGAGATTTTTTCCAATATGAATTTTTTCTGGAGCTTTGTTGTGATGAAGATCTTGTGCATCTGTATTTACTGCAACAAAATCAATTCCTTTCATATTACACTCAATCATACGACTGATTGCATTACAACCGGACCCTCCAACTCCTACAACCTTTATTCTAGCGAACGTTTCTATGTCTGGTTTTACTTCTGCCATGGTCTAAACAATTATATTCGACTGGGTATCTCTGACGCCAATCATTTTATTTATTATTATTCTTTGGATTCTTTGTTGTTCTTCTTTTCTCTTTTTTTCAACACCTTATAAGTGCGATTTTTATCATACAGTAGTTATTCAGATTACCAAACACAAAGAATAAGTCAAGTCGCCCTATTAAGGTTGTCACAAAACATCAATAGTGCTAATTTGGCAGAAACTTTTTAAGTATTTTTTTAGCAGTTTTAGCAGAGCCAACCATAACTTTAAAGGCCTCTGAAAAATTACCATCACCCCTTCTGCCACCAAAATCACCGTTATTTGTTATGACCGCTTCTTCTGTTACCCAAATTATCATTCCTACGGCCACAGAAAATCCCGGATTATCAACCTTATCTATTAGCCCAGACAATTCAACAGGAAATCCTGTTTGTGCTGGTAATTTAAGAATATCTTTCGTTAAATCAACAGATCCTTGCATACAAGCTCCTCCCCCAACCAAAACAGCTCCCGCTGGTAACAAAGCGCTTCTCTTGATTTTTTTCAATTCCTTTTCAACCAAAAACATAATTTCTTCTAAACGAGCCTCGATAATTTCTGCTATATGTTTTTGTGAGACAGTCCCTTCTTCACTCTCGTCAATGTCCGCTAAATTGACTTGCTCCTTTTTGTCAATTTCTCTAGGCAATGCACTTCCAAACTTAATTTTTACTTTTTCCGCAACATCAATTGAAGTTCTGATTCCAATTGCCACATCATTGGTAATGTGATCAGCTCCTATTGGAATTACTGCAACATGCATCAAATTCCTTTCTTCATATACAGAAATAGATGTCGTTCCGCCACCAATATCGACAAGAATTACTCCCAATTCTTTCTGCCTTTTACTCAAAACGGCCTTTGCTGCTGCCAAAGAAGAGATTATTAACCCATCAACATCCAGATTATTATTATTAACACATTTTGTAATATTTTTAATATGAGGAGCACTTCCCATAATAATCATCCCTTGCATCTCAAGCCTAACACCACTCATTCCAACTGGGTCTTTTATTCCTTCCTGATCATCAAGTCGATAGCTCTGCGGAATAATGTGTAAAACTTCTTTATTTGGAGGTAAACTTATGGCCTGCGAAGCTTCTATCACCCTTTCCACATCTAACTCATCAACCTCTCCATCAGCTCTTCCGACCGCTATAACGCCTTTTGTTTCAAAACACTCGATGTGTTTTCCACCAATTGAAACATAGACGCTTTCGATTTTTATTCCCGAATTTCTTTCAGCCCTTTCAACAGATTGAGCTATGGAGTTAGAGACTTCTTCAATATCAGCAACTTCTCCGCGTCTAATTCCCGAAGAAGCTGAAGCCCCCACGCCAATAATACGAGGTTTATCATTTGGAATTATCTGCGCAACAACTGTTCTGATGCTAGATGATCCAATGTCGAGTGCAACAATATAATCGTTGTTTGGCATTTTATCTACTATTAAATAGCAACACCAATGCCAGTGAATATGACATTGTGTTTTTTGTTTATATTTTAAATCTTATCATTAAACAAACATTTTCAAACCACAAGAAAATGGCTCAAGATAAGCATTTCTACTTTTTTAAATTTTTCCCTTCGTAATTATAACTTATTTTAAGTTCTTTGCCAACACGAGAAATAAAACAAATCTTTAAATTTTATTACCCTTAAAACAAAAAGGTTTTGCCAAAAAAACAAACCTCTTTTTGTTTTATATTTATAGCATTTTTTAAAGACATCAATAGACTTTAAATGCAGTTCCCTTTTCCGCTATTTAATTAGAATGGTGATATATTTTATTTCCCTATTTCCAGCCTTATCATACGCTCTTACCTGCACATCATATCTTCCATTGGGAGTATTTTTTGGTATCGTAAAAGTTGATTTTATTTCTTCATCCTTTCCGTTCTTTGGAGCATTTATTTTATATTTATTCCCATTAAAATAAACTTTAAATTCATCTAATTCTTTATTGTCTTTTGCTTTCCACCAAATTTCATCTCCACTTTTTTTAGAAAGCTCACTTGGCAAATCAGTAAATTCAGGATCATCTAAATCTATTGATATTTTATATTCTTTAGATTTTATTTTATCCCCACCTTCGTTATAATATTTAATTTTATATGTATTTGTACCATTTTTTTTCTCCTTAATTCTGACCTTCCAATTACCATCCTCGTCCACAATATCCTCATCTTCTAATTTTGAACCTTTATATAATTTAACGGTTCCACCTGCCAACACAGAATCCTCCCCTCTAAAGGAGAATTTTTTATCTTTAGCATAAAAAGTTTCATCACTTTTTATCTTTTCTTTTAAATAATTATAAATTTTTATATGTGGCGAAGACACTTTTGAAGCAATCGACTCAACAGTGAAAACATCTTCTACTTCAGTTTTCTCCTCCTCTTCAACTGTCTCCACATCAATTACCTGTTCATAAACACAAGTATTTGAAGTTATTGGATTACCATCAACACAAATTGAAGGTTCTGTTGAAATAACAGTTCTTGTTTTAGTGTTATCCGACTGACAATCTCCCCACTCAGAATAGGCAAAAGAAGTACAAACTGGTGTTGACTCCTCTGCCACACTAAAGCTTATTGTGAAATCGGTTGTATTTACATTACCATTAGCATCAGAACAACGAATGTAATAATTATATGTAGTATCGTCTCCAAGGTCTGTAATCACAGAGGAATGTGTTGTGCCTCCTGTTGTAGAAAAAACATTTATCATTGATGAATAGACAACTCCACTTGTTGTAGCATATTTACAAGTTGCAGATTCATTTGAAGAAACAGAGATTGTTGTTGAAGTTGTTCCTGCGGTCAAAGTTCCTGAAGGTGAACCATTTGATAAACTAGCTGGCGTACTATCAATGCTCGAGGTTAACTCGCTAGGAACATTAGAAATGGACGAAATATTTGGCACTTCATCTGCCGTTTTTAGTGCAAAATAATATCTAGTACCTGATTGCAATCCTGTTACTGTTTCTGTTTCCAGTGTCCCCGCGACAGAAGGATTGGGTTCCCCTGTGACCAGAGAGGCACTATTAAAATCAGCATCACTTGTTATATCTGAAGTTGAATATCTCAAATCATAACTTGTAGCAGTTCCTGTTGTGGAATCATCTCCTGGAGCTGTCCAAGAAATTATGCATTCAGTTGAATCACAAGATGAAATTGCCAAATCACTAATTGCTGAAGGAGCTGTTATATCATTATATTCATCGCTGTCAGTTGACGAAGAACATCCAATATCAGCAGGGTAATCAATTTTTCCATCACCATCATTATCCATTCCGTCATCACAAGCATAGGCAACTACAGTCCCTTGCTCATCAGCTCCAATGTCCCAGATGCCCGAACGAACACCCCGATCAATATCAGTTGTAACGGCAATTACAGCGTCTGCAGAAAGATCAGTTCCTGCATCTTTAGCAGAGGAATCACCTGATTGAAGATGAAAGTTTTCAGTGTCTGTAGTTGTCGAAACAAATGACACTGTTTGATTTATTTTATCATTAACACCACCTGTACTTGTGTCATCATCTGAAATATTATAATCCGAAGATGTATCAAAAATGGTTGAACCACTATATGAATCACCTGCTGTATTTTGTACTATATTATTCTTAGCATAAGCAGTTATTGTGTGCCTAATTCCCAAATAACAATTATTTATTGTGTTATTATAGATATAAGCTGTGTGGTTACTTCCAATATCAATTCCCGCTCCCGTACCATTACTATTGAAATCATAGATTATATTATTCCATATATAAACAAAAGAACCTGCATAACCAATTGTTGTCCCAATTCCATGAGAGAAAAAACCCGTTGTATCAGAATTTCCCTTAATAATATTGCCCGCTAAGTAGAAATTGGATTGCGCTGTTGGAGAAAGCTTTATTGCATATCGAGAACTATTAGAATCATCATTTTGTTTTATTTGCAAACCTTCAATCCTGACATTTTCCTCGGCTACAGAAAATACCGTTGCACTAGATTCCAGTCTATATTTACTATCACTCCAAATACCTAAATGCCTAGCTTCACTGGTTGTAAAAATTTTAATATAATGAGTCGCATCAGTTGTCCACCCACTAATATAAACAGCTGAAGTATCAGCTGAAGTCCAATTTCCCTCGATCTGAGCAACTGAAATTTCATCAGCTTGAACCAAATCCTTTTGTTCGGCCGCCTCCCAGGATGTTAATGATGTATAACAATTGGCTGTAGAAATTGATTTATTTGCACAATCTGGTCTGATAATAGCAATTGATTCCGTAGCTGCACTAGCAGATTTTGTTAATATTAAAGAAATTAATAACACAAAAACTGCCGATACTATTTTTATTTTGCTTTCTTTCATATAATATTGATTTTATTTTTTATCTTCCCAAACATCCTCCCTTTTTTCTCATCTAAAACTTCCCCTTCTTTTTATTCTTAAGTAAAACAAGAAAAGCAACCATTCAAATTAGAACAGTCCCTCCTTTTTAAAATATTATTTGTAATTTTTTATTATCTTTTCTTGATAATGTTAAAAAATTGACGAAAAGATAGACATTGTCATCAATTTTTTAATATTTTTTATTTCTCTTTTTTAATTATAGCTCATTTATTTCCCATCTCCAAACTTTCGAAAAATCTTCGTCACTAGAGCCAGCCAGCCAAAAATGCAACGCCAATAAAAATCAATAAAATTCCAGATACAAGCCTCATATATTTCTTGAAACTTGTTCTGATTTTTTCCATTTTTTCTGCTTTGGCCCAAGAAAAAACAACAGCACCAATCACAATCAGAAGTGGCATCACAAAAAATATATTATACCAAGCAATATACCAGAATGGTTGAATATTTCTATCGGTTAAAGCAGTTGTATATGCTAAAGGCAAACCAGCAGTGCAGGGTGCTTCAACAATTCCTGAAAAAATTGCCAGAACAATAGCACTAGGAACTGTACCTCTTTTGATTAATTTCTCGACAATTGGTTTGTACTTCTTGGGAATTTCCAAAGAAATCCATTTACCATAATAAAAGAAATCTTTCAACATAATTGCTCCTAAAACAAGAGAAATCACTATAATCGCATCTCTTGCGATTGCAGATAATTTAAAAGAATCAACAACTTTAAAAATTCCATACATAAAGAAAAAATATAGAAAAAAGGTCGTCACGACAAAAACAATTCCTGTTTGAACCGCTTTTTTACGAGAACCAATCGCAAGCAAATATGACAACAGAAATAATAAAATCGAAAGCATACAAGGATTCACCCCATCAACAAAGCCGAGGATAATCCCTAGAAGTAAAATTGGCATTCCACTGTCTATTTTTAAATTCATTCCAAAAATAGTCACCTCTCTTTTTTGTTTTTCTATGTCAACAGTTCTAATTTCATTGACAGAACCTAGGACTTTTTCAAAATCTTTTAAAGATACGCTTATTTTTGACTCATTTGAAACAGAGTCTTTTCCAACAATTTTATCTAACCAAACATCACAAGATTCTAATGAACATTTTTTGATAACATCTTTAATGTCTTGTCCCATTTGCTTTTCATTATCAAAACCAACAGTCACAAAATCTTCTCCGATGATTGTTACTGGAATCCCATCTTCAAGATCATATTTACTTATCACATTACTAAAAAGACTTCTTTCCTTGATACTACTGCTTTCTGAAAGCTCAAAGGGATAAACCTCCAAAAATGGTAAATCTTTTTTAATTTTATCCAAAAAAGCAATTTCATCTCGACAATGAGGACAAGTTTCTGAGTGAAAAAGAAAGAGCCTCACTGGCGAAACTTCGATTTCTTTTTCAGCTCTAGCACTATTTGCGAAACTAAACATACTTGCACATAGTAAAACTACAAACATTAGCAATTTAATTTTTCCAAACTTGTATATATCTTTCATTTATTTTTTATTCTTTAGTTATTCTATTTCCAAAAAGATCGTTGAATCTAATTTTTCATCATTTCTTTTAATTTTTCTTCAGCAATAATAATATCATCAACTTTTCCAAGTGGAATCCATTTTTTTGTTTTTAAAACCTTTATCTTGTAACTACTTGCCATCTTCGCTAAAGTTTGTGGCAATCCAAACTCCTTGTCCGAAATTTTTACAAGCTCATATCTGAAAAAATCTTGATTCAAGGTATATAAAGCTGTGTTCACCAGGGCTGTGTCTTTGCAATCAAACCTTGAAGAAACTTCCCCATTCTCAATGATTCCAATAAAATTTCCTTCATCATCTTCAAGCACTTTGCCAAATCTTCCGACTTCTTTGGTCTCGAAAGTTAAAATTGCGAGATTGTGCTTTGTCATTTCCTTCACATCCACTGGATCATACAAATCATCTCCCATCATTACCAAGAAATTTCCTTGCAATACATCTTTGCAAGCATATATCGCTCCCCCTGTTCCGTTTAGTTTTTCCTGCGTAATATATCTAATTTTTTTTCCTGCATACTCAGACCCAAAATGAGTTCTGATTTCATCAGCCAAATAGTTAACTACTAAAATAACTTCATCAATTTCTTCTGGTAATGTGTCTAGAGTATATTCCAATTTTGGCTTCCCCAAAAGAGGTACCATTGGCTTTGGTATCTTCTTTGTTACTGGGCGCATCCTCGTTCCCTCTCCTGCTGCCAAAATCACCAACTGCATCTTTTTTGATTTTACTTTTGTCCTTCTTAACAATTTTTATAATACTTTATGCCGTCCAAATTGTCTACCTTTTGATTAGTGTTTATTTTTTCATACTCATTATTTTGTATGTAGTGTCTTGAGTTATTTATCTTTCATTAACACATCGTTGATTGATAGACTTTTAAATTCTGTATCCATGCTTTCCCTTAAACTAGGGGGTGGGACTTTAGATTTATTTTTTAATTGAAGATTAGCTTATTCGATCTCTAGTTTGTCACTTTCACTCCACCTTTTATATTCACTCCACCTTTAATAAGCGTGGTGGTTGTTGTGGCTTCATCAGCGCCGATATCCCAAGCTGTTCCGTATGCTCTTGCTTCATTATCGATGTCTAACCAAAAAGGAATATTTGCGTCAGAGGAGAGATCAATTCCCGCATCACGAGCAACTATGTCAGATGAAGCAAGGTGGAAATCATTATTAGTAGCGTCGACGAAAGAAACAGTTGCATACCCTCCACCAAAATCAGTGTTGGGCGCATCACCAGAAATGTCGGAAATATTGTAATCAGCATATGTCGAATTAATATTAACAAAACCGTCTATGCAGTTTTGAGCTATATTATTTTTAAAAGAATAATTTCCAGTAGCCATATCGTAAATTCTAAATCCTCTACCCTCAGAGCCACTAATATTCACAGCTGTATTATTATAGACATAAGCCCTTAAACCTTGCCCTCTTACATAAAAACCAACATTTCCGCCATAAGCAATGTTATTCCAAACCTTAGTGATTACAGATCCGGAATTACTCAAAATATACATATTATAATCACCTGCATGCATAAGACAATTTGAAATAAAAACTTCTCCGCTTGCATTATATTCATATCTAAGATAATCAGATTCCAGGCCATCAATTCTAATGTATCCAACTGTTATATACAATGCTGCTGTTAGTTTATAATTCACTCCGCTTATTCCCCCATGTCTCTGGGATATACCGACTTCATTAGCTTCTACTGGAGTGTAAATCTTGATATAATTTTGCTCTCCCGTTATCCAACCATTTACTGTCACCGTGGTTGCATCCACTGCATCCCCATAACACGCAATATTCCAAATTTCATTATTTGCAACCAAATCTCTATCACCTCCTGTAAAACTAAATCCGAGACCACTTAATGTTGAGTTGATAATTCCTGCTTCTGCATTGGATAAACTGGTGTATGCTCGGTAGATTTGATAGGTGTCGTTAGTTGTGATATCAACTGGAACTGCCCCTGACTCGGTTCTGAGTGTATAAATTGTTGGGCTAGTTCTTCTGTGAATAAACAACAATGTATCAGCTGAGGTTATATCATCATTATCATCGGTATCAACAACGACCACATCACCAACTCCAATGTTGTCAGCAATGACTGTTGTGAATACTGCTGTTCCACTTGTCAGAGTTATGCTTCCGGCGTGGCTTTCGTCAGTGGCTAGCGTATCGGTTTTTGCTGGGGCGACACTTCGATAGATTTGGGTTGATGTTTCGTCAGCTCCTGGATCCCAACTTCCAAGTCTTGGAGTATTGTCAATATCTGTTGTAAAAGCTAAGTTTTCATCAGTACTAAGATCAATTCCTTTGTCAATAACATTATGACTGGTGTTTTCAATGTGCAAATCTTCACTACCAGCCGTCGTTGAGGTGAAATCTATTTGAGCATTAACAATATTATTAGCACCAGTTCCAATCTCAACATCTGCATCCGTTATATTATAATCACTACCAGTAGAAAATCCAGTAAAAGGGTTAGGAGTATTGGATATTAGGTTGTTTTTGGCTACAACAGAGCTTATCTGATTTACCACAAAAGCGTCACAATTATAAACAGTGTTATTATAAACATTTAAACTGGCTCCACGCATATTTAATACCCGTGAATTAACTCCAGGGCTTTCTATGTTATAGAAAATATTATTATAAATACTGCCTTTGAAATATTTTCCATATGAGGATTGATTAACTACACTCCCATCATAAGGAGCACTAGATAAACCATTCCAATCAGCTTTAAAAATATTATTTGAGATTTTAATTAAAGAATTTCTATTATTAATCCCCACATTTAGAAATGCTGGATAATTATTCCCTGCACAATTATTAAACACTTGTAATCCATCTATTTGAATGAATTTTTGATCAACACTAATGGTTCCATAGCCACTAGAGGATATTCTATATTTCCCATCATCCCATTTCCCTGTGTGCCTTGATGTTTCGGTTGTATAAACACGAATATAATTATCGGCCCCAGTATTCCAACCATAAAAACCAACCGTACCATCCGCCACCGTCCACGCCCCATCAATTTTTGCCACAGCAGAGGCTGGATTTCCGTTGTCTGAAATGACGACACTGTTACCAATTGAGACTTGTACAGTCTCTCCAGATTGAAAGGTTCCGGAAATGTTTTCTAGAAGTATCTGATTGGCACTGGCGTGTACGACTTTCGCTGTAGCATTGCTTGTTGTCCCCGTGACCGAAGCATCATCAGCTATGATTCCTGTTTTT
>JBFHFF010000004.1:0-135918 GCA_041583775.1 Candidatus Moraniibacteriota bacterium | reverse complement strand
GAAATGCAATATAAGCTTAATTTATTCTTACATTACTACAATTACCAGAAAAAACACCGTGGTCTAGGGATGGATGGGATGACACCTTTTGAAAAACTAAATGAATTGAAAAGTGTAAACTTGACGCTGCAATGTTACAACATTTGACAAAAGAAAAAAAATAAATTAAAATGAAAAAAGTTAAAAATACTTATGAACAATCAACTAGCAAAAACATCATTTTATAGCTTTTACTTCTGGTTTATGCCGAGAGGTCGCTTTGTTTTTGCTAAGAAGATGTAGATTAAATTTTTCTTGATAAAAATAAACCGACCTCTCTTGTCGGTTTTTTGTTCTTTCAAGAAAAAAGCAATATTTAGGAAAATGTATCGTAGTTAAACGAGAAACTAAAAAAAGGAGTGAGTGATGTTTGATAACGCTAAAGTTCAAGTAATTCCTGGACCAGAAGTGTTTTATAGAAGAAAGATGCCCACAATTGAAGAATTGAGAGAAGACATTCTTTATTCTGTGGGCAAAATTTTTAAAAGAATTGAGCAGTGTGAGTTTAATAGTTTGGAAGAAAGACAGGAATTTCTAACTAAAGCAAACGAAATACTGGCCATTATTTATCCAGAAACAGAAGAGGGTATTGTTCCGATTGAGGATCCCCATACAATTATTTTGGCATTGTTTTTTTCACTTGACGATGAAGTTGTTGGTGAGTTTGATAAACCGAGAGCTTTTTATGTTCGTCACAGACTCAATTTAATTTTGGAAAACTTACTAAAATAGATTTTCCTGAAACTGAGAAACGGGAGTTTGGTAATTTCACCATCTCCCGTTGTTTTTTTGTATAATTTCTAAAATAAAAAAAGGCCCCATACTGATGATTTAGCATGGGGGTGCAAGGATTTAATTTTCTGAAGAGAAGTAGCGAGAAACTATTGCTCCCAAAAAATATAACACCGTTAATGACTTTAGATTGTCTAATAGCATCGGGGTGGCACTGTTAACAAACATCACCAGGAATTGAATGAAGAAGATATTCAAAACTCCCAATGCAAACAATATCTTTGCTAAAACTTTCAAAATAGACCTCCTTTTCTTGGGTTGCGTTTAGATGCCAAACTACTTTTTTAAGAATTGCGCATTTTGTTTTGCTTGTCAAGAGTTTGTTATAAAAAATAACTAGGTCCTAAGATTTTATCCTAAGTAATGCCTCAGAGTGTAAATCCAATCCTCATCAGTGCCCTCATCTTCCTTCGTTTTTTTGAGCCAGCTTAGATATTGACGATCTTTTTGGACGATATCTTCGACTTTCGCTCCAAGATATTTTCCAAATGTGAATTTTTTAATCAAAACAGGATTGTTGGAGATATCAATCATTCTTTGGATAATTTCCTCTTCTGATGCTTGGGGTGCTTTTTCCCTAGCATCTTTTAGAAGGTGTTTGAAAATTGCTTCTAAGACGATTACATCGCCGTCAGCGCTATGTGGAGCAACCTCAACTTCAATTTCATAATAATATCTTAGGAATTGCAGATTATATTCGGGAATTTCTTGTTCAGAATCTAGATAGCGAGCTAAACGCAGTGTACAAATTGATTCAGGAACTTTTAGTCCTTCATTTTCTAGCATCGCAATATCGAATTTGGCGTTATGAGCAACCATAATGTTTTTTTCCAAAATTTTTTCTAAGTTTTTGGCAAATTCACTGCCACTGAAAGCTTTTTCATTCTCCACCATTTTATTGGTGATGTGAGTGACGCTCATTGCTTTGACTGAAATTGGAACAGTTGGCTTGAAGTTTGCTACTTTCATTTTAGTGCCATTTTTGTAGGCTACTTGGCAAAGTCGGTCTTTTTCTAGATCGTTTCCTGTGGTTTCAGTATCTAAAAAAATTAGTTGTTTTTTCATTTTGAAAGGTTATTTTTTAGCAATATTATTTTAAGTATACAATAAAAACTGTTTTAGCTAAAGAAAGAATGGTTCGTTTTTATTTTAAAAAAGAAAGTTATTTTAATGAAATTGATCTTTTCTTCTAGTTTATCGAACTCAGAAAGTTTACTTGGTAACGATATAATGCTAAGATAATATATTAATAAGAGAATTTCATGTTTAGTAGAATAATGAATTGATTGAAGAATAATATGAAACGCTATTATAAAAAAACGATTTCGACTTTTAAGAAATGGAATAGAATTTTTTGTAGCGGGATAGTCTGCAGGGTGAATGTTAAAAGAGATGTTCTGATTGTTATGTTAGCTGTAATTATTGCAACAGTAATTTTGGGTGCGAATTATTACATTTCAAAAAAAAACAAAGAACAGAACAAAGAAAAAATAGCATTGATGCAAGAGTTGATACAAGAAAAACTTCAGGAAAATTTTTTGAAAAAATTTGAAGAAGAAAATGCTGGTAAGGTTTTAGCGATTCAGGAGAAATTTGATTCGTTATTATGGAAAGAATATAGAAGTAATTGGTATGGTTTTAAGATAGAATACCCTCAAAGTTGGTTGGTACCTTCAATAAAACATTTCAAACAAGGCTCTAAAGCGGATTATCGAATTTCTTTTCTTGCTAATGACGATGGACAAAGAAATTTTTTTATTGGATTTGATGTAGTTGTCTATGATGTCAATAAGGTGAAAGATCTTTTTGTTACAGATGAGTTTCCAAGTAAAAAAGACAGCCAACTAAATTTATATGAATGTGATAATATAAGAGGGCATATTCTTGAAACAGGAGACTATCCAGCGGAAGAAATCTATATACCTCCAACGGATAATTGTTATAATCCAGTTCTTTTTTTCAGTGTGACAAGAGGTCAATATATATACAACATCGTCCCTATCTTAAAGCAAAATGTTGAATTTTACGGAGACCCAATGATTGGTGTTAGTGATGACTTGCCAGAATTTTTTATGGTGATTGCTCAATTTGAAAATATCGAAATAATAAGACCAAAACCAAAACCAAAAATTGTTCAACCAAAAATAACAGCTCCATATCCTGTATCTTATAAAAAAGATAGTCTTGGGAGGTTGGTTTGTGCGAAGAAAAACGATAAGCCTAAAAAAAGTGATACCAAAAAAAAGAAACATTTAGATATGGAATGTTGTTTGGATCCTGACGAATATCCAAATCCACATTGTTATTATCCAGCAGATAAGTATGGTAAATATTTGAAATAATAACAAGAATAAGATCCTCCAGGCTTTAGTGTTTGTTGATCCAAAGATATATATTTTGGATTATTAGATTTAATTTTGTTATAATATAAAAACTGTTTAAATTAAATTTTAATAAAGGATTATGATTATTACAACAACAGAAAAACTTCCAGGTAAAAAGATAATTGAGATTTTAGGAGTTTCTCGCGGTAGTACGGTTCGAGCTAGAAATATTGGACTTGATATCTTCGCAGGGCTTAAAAATATCGTAGGAGGGGAGATTAGCGAATATACCAAATTACAAGCAGATGCAAGAGAAGAGGCAATAAAACGAATGGAGAAGGACGCTGAAAGACTTGGTGCAGATGCGGTGGTTGGGGTAAGAGTAACAACCTCGATGATTATGCAAGGAGCCTCTGAAATCTTGGTATACGGAACGGCTGTAAAAATTGATTAAAGTCTAATTATATGTGGGAAAATAGTATTTCATTCTTATTTTGGGTTCTGATTATAGGGGCTATTTTATATTTAATCTCTAAAAGAATTGAAGATAAAGACAAGGAAGATTTTGAGGATAGAGATAATTAGTTTTTAAAGAACTAGAGCTTGTTTAGTTTAATAAAAAATAAAAAATAAATAAAAATATTTATGAAGGAAGTTGAGGAGACTGTTTTGGATATATTCACAGAGAAAGACAAAAGGGAAATGAAAAAGATTGAAGATAAAATACAAGAAAAATTGGAACTTTTCGACAAAGAGTATAGTGCGTTAGCCAAGGAATCAGAGAAAATCTACGAAAGAGAGGAAAAATTAAAAGAAAAGTACTCAGTACTAAACAGAAAAACAGGGTTAGATGTTTTATATGCTGAATTAGAAGCTTTTTTTGCAATTAAGAAATAGAAAAATCATTAATTTTGTATTTCTAGTGTAAACAAAAAGCATGCTTTTAAGGGTATGCTTTTTGTATTTAGTTTAGCTTTTTGGAACAGTAATTTCTATAGAGATTTTTATTATGTCGTCTATTAGATTGTTTCCAAGATTATCAAAGAATTTTCCAGAACCAAAACGAATATCCCAAAGAGTTCTGTCAATTTCAAAATTTGCTTTCAATAATAGGGTTTCGTCATTTGTGACAGTTGCTGGGAAATTAATTTCATTAGTAATTCCCTTGATTGTTAAATTACCAACAATCATAAATTCAGTGCCACCAGTGGGTGTTATTTTTGTGATTATAAATTCTGAAGTAGGGTAGGTTGCTGTCGCAAAAAAATCATCGCTTTTTAGATGTGTTTCCAGTTGTTTTTTTAGTATACTAGTTAAGTCATCATCGGTGATGGAAAGCATGTCAGCAACAAATTTTCCGCCATTTATTGTTCCTTCTTCCATATTTACAAAACCTCCCTTAAATCTAACTGTTCCAAAATGATCGTTGGTGTCGACCAAAGTTTTTTTGGCTTCCCACTTTATAATTGAGTTATTAATGTCAATTTCGACTTCGGGACTGTTTGTTTCTGGTTCACCTTCTTCCTGTGTTATAGGAGATAAGTTCTGTGGGGTAAGGATTTCTCTTTTTAGATTAAGTTCCTGTTGATTTTTACTAGTTCGCATAACACCATATCCAATAGTTATGATTAGAAATATGGGAATTAGTATATATATAATTTTTTTGTCCATTTTTTTGTGTTATTTCCTTGGTCATTTTTATGCCCAAAAAAAGAAAAATTAATTTTATCGTGGGTAAATTATACTATGAAAAACCAAAAAAGACAATGACGAACAGAGAATGATCCGGTTATTTTTTAGATTGCTCTTGTTTGTGCAAGTTGTAAATAAATAACAATAGGGTTTAATTAAAAGTGTGATCCTTTGCATTTTTTAACTAAAAAAGGTGTGAGTTGAACAGTTGTTCGTCTCACACCTTTGCCTTTGGTCATTTGAATGGAATTTTTGTGATATCCAGAAAAACCTTTTCTTTTTCAGGGTATTTCACGAAAATTTTCCCATCACACTCAGTTATTTCCGCAGGGAAGAGATAACCGCTTAGATAGCCCATGAAAACTTCTTTTTGAGAGCCTTTTGAGGCCCTTCCCGAAAAGAATGCAGCTAGGATAATTCCTTCGTTAACCCTTGATAAATTCGAAGAAGAAACTTTCTGTTGCTTGGGAAGAGTGGCAAAAATTTTCTCAACAGCTCTAGTGTTTATTTCATTCAAGACAGGCGACACTGGCCCAGGAAGGGGCTCTTCCTCAATTTCTCTTGATTGAACCGAAAGCTGTTCATCAGGCAATTTATCTTTACTAACTTCTTTTTCGGGGATAGTCTCAATACAACTGTCCCTAGTAAAGCCGATTCTTTTAAAGAAATCTTCTCGGTCGTATTCGAAAAACCTTGCGAGATATTCAAGCTGAGAAATGCGCAGCCTGTTTCTTTTTTTGCGGAGTCCCTCGAGTGTACCCTTGGATAATCTGAGTATGGCAGTTAATTCTCTTTGGGTTTTTTTAGTTAATGATTGTATTTTCAAAAGAACTTCATAAGCTTGATCTTTCGGAACATATAGTTCTTCGATTTTCAGACCTAATTCCCTTCCGTTCCTTACATTAGGAGGTGGTTCATTGAAACCGTCACTTGGAACAGTTTCTGCTTCAGTTGAAACAGCCGTAGAGTGTCGATTTTCTGACTCAAAACTATTCTTAGTTTGAACTTCACAACAGTCTTCTATTGAGAGTTGAATTTCTTTGAAAAAAACAACTTGATCAAAACCAAACAATCTAGCTAAAAACTCTAACTGAATGAGGTAAATTTTATTGATGCCAGAAGAAAGGTCCCTCAAGTCTCTACTTGATAATCCAAGAAGCTTCCCTAATTCTGAATTATTTTTCCCCGTAACTTTGCGCACGGAAGCAAGTATTTTGACAGCCAATTCCTTTTTCACCACAACCTTAGTTTCTAGATTTGCGATGTAATTCTTATTTGGTGGATTTTCTGGCACATAATTAGTCAGAAGTTCTCTACCACTTTTCCTTTGTGAAATGAATTGGATGAGTTCTTCTGATACAACACCTTCTGTTATAATTTTCCTCCTTACGGTTGGAGAGAAAATTCTTGCGTTATCAGCACCACTAGGTATTTTTGAGATAAAGTCTCTGACATCCTCGAGAAACTTTTCTCGATTAAGTCCCTCTAATTGAAGTTTTTTTATTTTATCGAATTTATTGGGCTCCATTTTGCCTAAAGCTAGTATATCTCCCATAATTTCTCTCCCAAGATTTTTTATTGAAGACTGAATAATCAGTTTTTTCTAATTTCAAGTAACTATCTCTACATATACAACACTTATGCTTAAATGTCAATGTTTATTGGTTATAAAACGGCTATTTTTCTTGCTTTCTGCTTGTCAAAATGGCAAAAACTTGTTATAATTTATACACATTGTGAAACTTCGAACTTTGTGTGTCTGTACTGTTGAGTTAGGTTTATAAAAATTTGTAGATAATTTATTCAAATTTAAAGAGAGGATAAATTCAATCAATCATCTGTATAAACTTTTGAAATTCTAATTCAATAGCACAAAGACGATGGAAGAAATAATAAAAAATATTTCAGAAAGTGCTCTTTTGGTGGACATTCTTTCGAATTCTTCTTTTGAGAAAGGGTATATTAAGGGGATTGAAAATCTCAGTGCTTATGAGGTTGGTTTTTTGGATAAAATATAATTTATTTGTTCAATAATATTTGCTAGTGAAAAGATTTGGAAAGAAGTTTTAATATTTTAGCTTTAAATATATGGAAATTAAAAAAAAATTAAAGATATCGTTAGTATTATTAATAACAGTTGCAGTTGCAACTATCACAATTATGTTAATAGGGAAATCAAAACCAACGAAAAACTTAGAAGGTTTGAAAATAGCTACTTTTGCTGGTGGATGTTTTTGGTGCGTAGAGGCTGATTTTGAAAAAGTCCCAGGTGTCGAAGAGGTTATATCTGGCTATACAGGAGGTGAAATAGAGAATCCAAAATATGACCAAGTAAGTGCTGGGAAAACTGGTCATCGTGAGGCAGTCCAGGTGTATTATGATGAAAAAAAAGTAGAGTATCGCACCTTGGTGCAATATTTTTTTCGTCATGTTGATCCTACGGATCCAAGTGGTTCTTTCGGCGATAGAGGACATCAGTATACCTCAGCTATATTTTATGTGACTGATAAAGAGAAGCAAGTCGCCGAAGAAGAAAAACAAAAACTTGCAGATGCTAAGATTTTTAAAAAAGAGATAGCTACAAATATTCTGCCACTGGGTGAATTCTATAATG
The DNA here is from genome assembly GCA_041583775.1 of Candidatus Moraniibacteriota bacterium. GTDB lineage: Bacteria > Patescibacteriota > Minisyncoccia > Moranbacterales > DUUL01 > UBA2772. The sequence continues at coordinate 128,457 of JBFHFF010000004.1, read as the reverse complement.
CCGAAGAATATCATCAGGACTATTATGACAGAAATGGCCTTAGATATAAATATTACAGAAGAGGTTCTGGAAGGGATAAGTTTCTAGAAGCTAGTTGGCAAAACGATGCTCTGGAAGTTAAGGAGTATCTAAAGAAGACAACAGGATTTGATTTAGACAAACTAACCCCATTACAATACAAGGTTACGCAGGAGGGTGCAACGGAAAGAGCTTTTGAAAATGAATATTGGGACGAAAAGCGAGATGGAATCTATGTCGATATTGTTTCTGGGGAGCCGTTATTTTCTTCAAAGGATAAATATGAATCTGGCACAGGTTGGCCAAGTTTTACAAAGCCAATTTCAGGGGATGCTGTTGTTGAAAAAGAAGATAGAAAATTCTTTGTGAAGCGTACGGAAATTCTTGGTGCTAAATCTGGTTCTCATTTGGGACATGTTTTCAATGATGGGCCAGCGCCAAAAGGAGAGCGCTATTGTATAAATTCAGCAGCACTCAAGTTTATACCAAAGGAAGAATTGAAAGAAGAAGGGTATGGGGTATATATAAACTTATTTAACTAGTAAGCTTTTAATAATTTGGCGATTAACCATTCAAATGTACCTAGAATAGAGGCGAGAATATTTGTTATTTATGGTCGATAGTGTATAATAAGTAATAATTAGTAAGCATAAAATTATGTTACAAGAATTTAAGAAATTTGCCATAAAAGGCAATGTTATCGATCTAGCAGTCGGTATTATTATTGGTGCTGCTTTTGGAAAGATTGTTAGTTCTTTTGTTTCGGATATTATTATGCCTCCAATCGGGATTCTTTTGGGTGGTGTTGATTTTTCAAATCTAGCAATTACTCTCAAGAAAGCAACGGCAACGACGGAGGCGGTTACAATGAATTATGGTTTGTTTATTAATTCAGTGGTTGATTTTGTGATTATAGCTTTTGCTATTTTCATTGTAATCAAGCAATTAGGTAAATTGCAAAAAAAGGAAGAAGTAAAACCAGTTGAGATACCTGAGGATGTTTTGCTTTTGAGGGAGATTAGAGATGAATTAAAGAAAAAGTAGAGTTTTTATAGTCTAAAAATATAAACAAAATTAGTTTTATAAATGGGTTTAAGTTGGTTTTGAAAAATACCTTTTTTTGGATTATAATAAACATAACTAGAGTTTTTTACTTAAAAATTTTAAAAACAAAAAAAATGGATCTCGAGGAAAAAAAGCAAAAAGAACAGATGGCTGAGGCTACGCAAAAAGAAGTTATACAAAAAGAAAAAATTCAACCGGTGGTCGAAGAAATTGCATATGAGGAAAAAGAACAGCAAGGAATGGATCTATTAGAACTAGCAAATAGAGATTCTAATGAAGAATATGAGGAAATAAGTGAAAAAAAGACATCAAAACTTGGATATGTTCTTTTGTTTTTTATGGTCATTTTTGTTATAGGTGTTGGGGAAACTATTTTTGCAGATCTTAGAAATATTCTAGAGAAACCAGTTGCTCCATCTCAATGTGCGCTGTCATCTGCTGAAAACATTGTTAATGCAAATCATTTAAATTGTTCTGAATATGTTGGTTTCAATTCTGTTGATAGGAGATTCGATATAGATGTCAAATATAATGAAATGGAACCTCAACTTCAAGAGGTTGTTTCATTGAATAAAGAGATAGCACTTAGCAAAAAACAACTTAATGCTGCAGAATTAGAGTTTCAAAAATTGAACGGGGAATATGACCTCAGTTTGCAAGAGAAAATGGCAGAAGAGGAGGCTATTATGAATATACAACAAATAAGAGATAAGATTTCAATTGAGAGAACTAACGGGGAAGTTTTAAGAAAGCAGATAAAAAATCTTGAAGCCGAAAAATCCAAAATCATTGCGGGGTTAGCATTACCAACGGAAGATTTGAAACAAAGCTACAAAGAAGCCCAGGAATATTATCAAAACAAAAAAGCGTGGTATAAATTCAAAGCATTTCTCTTGACACTGGTTTTTATTTTGCCATTATTTGCAATTTCAGTTTTCTATTATTTGAAATTCAAAAAAAGAAACAGTCCCTATACAATCATTTTAACAGCAATCACCACTGCTTTTGCGTTTTTATTTTTGCAGGTAATGGTCGTCTTTTTATATGACATTTTGCCAAAAGAGTGGCTTGCAAGAGTGTTTAGATTTTTCTTGGCAGTGCCATTTTTGAGGTATGTAATTTATTATGGTGCCACTTTCTTGATAATCGGAATTTTTGGTGGAATTGTTTTTTATATTCAAAAAAGAGTTTTTAGTACAAAAAAAGTCGCGGTCAGAAGATTGAAAGACAAAAAATGTCCAGGATGCTCTTTTCCTATAAATTACAAACATAATTTTTGTCCAGATTGTGGACTTAGGTTAAAAGAGGTTTGTAAGAATTGTGGAGGAAAGAAGATTAGATATCTAGCACATTGCCCAAATTGTGGGAAAGAAAGTGTTTAGTTATGATGCTAAAGGATTGATTTATGAAAAATGACAATAGGTTTTAGTAATGGTGTGTTTTATAGAACAGAGGATAGTCATAGTGAACGAATATCTTTTGATTCGATGACTCGTTTTTATGCCGAGGGGGAAGCAAATGCAATTGAATTACATTGTATAGACGAAAAAGCAATCGACAGCCTTATCTGTAGTAGGGATGTCGATTTGCATTTTTTCGATTTCATCTCTTTGCATGCACCAAGTTTTGTTTATGCAAAAAATCAAGACTCTAAGAGAATATTGGATAAAATCAAGACATTGGTTGAAAAATATAAAATCAATAATTTGGTTTTTCATACAGATACAATTATTGATTGGGATGTATTTAGCGAATATTTAGATTTGCCAATTTCAATTGAGAATATGGATAATCGGAAAAAATCAGGCAGAACAGTAGAAGATATGAGGTCTATTTTGGAGAGATATGATTTTGGATTGACACTTGATTTGCAACATTGTTTTGTGAATGACAAATCTTTACAATTGGCAATAGATTTTCAAAAAGAATTTGAAGACAGAGTCGTTGAGTATCACATAAGCGGGTTTGATGAAAATTTTTTGCATTATCCTTTGTTTAAAACAAAAAAAGATCAAATTATCAGCGCATTGCTAAAAAAAGACATTCCGATTATTATAGAAAGTACTTTTGATAAATTTGGAGAAGAGAGGAAGGAATTGGAGTATATAAAAAAGAGATTGTAAATAAGGACATGAAAAGAATTTATGGAAAATAAAATCTTGGTGCGGAATTTAGAAAACAACATCTGGAAAATGTTTGTTTATATATTTACGGGCAGAAGGGCTTATATCTCAATTCTGTCGATTTATTTTTTGACTTTGCCCAATACTACTGCAAATATGCTCGGTTTGTTTTCAGGTATTGGAAATCTTGTTGCTTTTCTTTTCGAAATTCCTTCAGGTTACTTTGCTGATAGATTTGGGCACAAAAAGACATTAGTTTTGTCTAAAGTTTTAATGCTATTCTCGACATCTTCTTTTATTTTTGTTCAAAACTTTTATGGGTTTGCCCTAGGTTCTATTTGCATGAGTGTTTCATTTGCTTTCACCTCAGGAACTAATTCTGCGTTTATGCAAGAAACCTTAGAGAAGCTGAATAGAGGGAAAGAATACTCAAAATTAATGGGCAGAATTAGAGGAAATGTTTCTCTAGCTAGTGTTATTTTGATTATATTGTTACCATTTCTAACGAAAATTGATATTATTTGGCCTTTTTATGTAAGTTTATTCCTTGATATTTTGGGTCTAATAGTTGTTTTTAGTTTTGTTGATCCAAAGAATAAAATCAAAATTTCAAAGGATAAAATTAAATCTATAACAAGAATATTTAAAGATACAAGAAAATTAAACTTTTTGCCTTTTGCTGTTTTTGTGAGTGCTATTTCAGGCTTTGTTATAGCGGAATCTGTTTTTAGGTATGTTTATTTGGAGACATTGGGATATCCAATTGCTTGGGTCGGTTTTGTTTTTGGGCTATCAAGACTCGTTTGGTTTTTTGTTGGAAGATATGCATACTTAATCGAAGAATATTTTACAATGAGACAGTTGTTGATCTTTGAATTATTTTTCTTCCCCTTTTATTTTTTTATTGTAGCTTATTTTGATAATCCATATTTAATTGCGAGTATAATAATAATCGTCATTGGTTATATGTGGGGAAGAGCTCAGTTAATCGAGAGTCATATCTTGAATAATCATATTTCTGATAAAAATTATAAGGCGACTACAATATCAATTAAAAATCAAATTGAATTACTTTTTCAATTTATAGTGCCCTTTACAATTGGTTTTATTATGAATTATTCTTATGAATTGGGGTATATAGTTTTAGGCATTTTCTTATTTGTTATCTTAACAGTATCGTTCTTTTTTATTAATAAAAAAGAGCTAGCCAGTTAATTTAGTATTGATTTTTGAGTTTTAATTTATTGAAACATGATTTATCATAGAAGGCCAGAAAATTTCGATTCTCGATTTGAAATAGTTAGTTGTTTTTTTGAATATGCTGGAGAAATACTTTTACTTCATCGACAGGATTATAAACCAGAGGGTGATACTTGGGGAGTTCCCGCTGGAAAAGTCAATGAGGGTGAAAGTTTAGTAGAGGCAATGATAAGGGAGGCAAGGGAGGAGACGGGGGAGGAATTATCAGAAAAAGAGTTGGTGTATTTTAAAAAGATTTTTGTGAAATATCCAGGATATGATTTTGTATATCACATTTTTCATATTGAATTAAAAAGGAAAGCGGAAATTTCGATTAGCAAAAAAGAGCATAAAGAATTTAGATGGGTTAATCCCATAAAAGCGCTTGATATGAATTTAATTGGAGAATTGAATTCGTGTATAAAACTTTATTACAAGAAAACACTCTAATGTTTATGTATAAAAAATTCTAATTGTTAGTTATGTTTTTTGATGCAAAGGGGATCAATTTGGATTTATATTTGTGTATGTTAAAATTAATAAAAATAATAATATTTTCAAGCTATATGTCTAAATCTCAATTCTTCAATAAACACTATCTTTTTGTTTTTACATTTTCTTTTGTTGTAACATTTTCTTTTGTGGGAGCATTTTATGCAAATGACTTTTCAAGAATAATACTAGGATTTTTTTATGGATTAATCTTTATTCCTATGTTTTTCTTTTTTCGATATAGAAAGGATGAAATCAAGCTTGGTTTATTAAATTTATATATGTTCTCTGGTTTTTTCTTGGGCTTCCTTTTCTCTGTTAATGAGGTTGTAAAGTTAAACGAATTAACCACTTGGAGTCTAGCGGGGATTCCTTTTGCAATAGCTTTTAATTTATTTTGTATTAAAATCCTTCAAGCAATGAAAGTGAGTGAAAAATGAATTTAATTGAAAAATAAAAAATAGCAAAGTAAAAAACAGACCAAGTCAACTTTGGTCTGTTTTTTACTTTTCAACCGAATATTATTTTTTTGCTGCTTCTTTAGTAGTTTTTGCTTCTACTTTTTTAACATCTTTCTTTGTTGTTGATTTCGCTTTCTTTGCAGCAGCCTTTTTTGCTTCTTCTTTTTCCTTTTCAATTGCAGAGAATTTTTCCATTCTTTGTTTGAATCTATCAACTCGTCCGGTTGAGTCTACGAGTTTCTTCTTTCCGGTATAAAAAGGATGACAAGCGCTACAAATTTCAATGTCTTTTTTTTCTAATGTCGAACCAGTTGTGATAACATTTCCGCAAGAACATTTAATTGTTGCTTCCTCGATGTATTTTGGGTGGATGCCTTTTTTCATATTTCAATAATATAATTATTTTAAATTCTGCACAATAATAATAAGGCCATTTCTTGGCTTTAGGGTGCCTTTTTCTTAGACAAAACCTAGATTAACACAATATTCTTAAATTGGCAATAGGGGAGAGATTTGAATTTGTTGTTGTCCTTTGTGTTGAAAAAAGTTTGTTTATTGAGATTCAAAAAACGCTATATAAAAGCTTAAAAACAATATTCTGGAGTTTTTCTATTCAAACACTGGACAATATTATTTTTTTTGTTATAATTACTTCTGTTGTGATTTAATCGTGACGAAAATTTTTGAAAAAAATAAAGGGCGATTAGCTCAGATGGTTAGAGCGCGTCACTGATAATGACGAGGTCCCAGGTTCAATTCCTGGATTGCCCACAGCGTTTTCAAATAATTTTGAATTAAGAATTGTGAATTTCGAATCAAATTCTAATTTATTAATGAAGAATAGCAAAACCAGGTAAGTTTTAGTTTTTAAATTTGAAATTGATTAATTAAAAAATTCATTCAAACTTAAAAATTAGAAATTTAAAATTAGTTTAATATGGGCCCTTAGCTCAGTTGGTAGAGCGCCTCATTTGCACTGAGGAGGTCAGGAGTTCGAATCCCCTAGGGTCCACCATAGAAGAGACGTCATTGTGAATGGCGTCTTTTATTGCGAAGGGAAGGGAAGTTTTAGGTGTTCCAAATCCATTTTGCAAGTCAAAGATTGGATTCTCTGTGAATATAAGGTTGTGTACCATAAATTTGCCTTCCAGATTGGTTTTTTGCCAATAATCAGCAGGTGTTCCAAGAAAATGCAATACTTCTGAAATAGCGTCTTCACAGTTCAGGTGCTTAGCAACCGAGGGCTGTTTTTTTAATGCCGAAATCTCTTCCTCAAGGGCTTCGACTCTAAGCTCATATTTCTTTCTAACAACATCACTGGCGGTTTTTGCCAGCAGGTCGATGTAATTTTCAACTTCTTTTTCTTTTAGTGCTAACTCCCTTGCAGTAGCATTCCATTTTTCTATGGTATCTGGAAAGTTAATATTTATGCATCATCAAGGAGGTGGGTCCCTAATTAAAAGTTTTAATATAAGAAAAGATTTAGATGGCTTTAACGTAATTAAGCGTGCCTTAGGTTGGCACTCAGGAAACCCTGATGTTGTGTTGCAATATTCCTTAAGACGAGTAGGCGCTGAAAAATTGAGGACTAATCGATGTATTTTCATCCCACACGATATGAAAATATCAAAGAGAAAATAAGAGACAAAGAAATAATTCGAAACAGAGAAAGAAGGATTCTTAAAATAACTGCAAGTAAATTGAATCTGGAATTATAAAATAAAATATTCTAACACCACACACCATATCTTTCGTATTTTTAAAAGTTTATTAGCAAGTATTTTTTGTATATAAATTATTGATTTTCCCCCTAGATTCAGTTATTATGGAAAACTGTTTAAAATAAATATCCTAACTAAATTAAGAAATATTTGTTATGTTAAACAAAATGTTGAGAAAAGCATTTCAAAAAAAACTTTCCCAAAAAGAAGTGATATTTTTTATTTTAGAAGTGATATTCTTGTTTATTTTTTTATATTTAAGTATCAACACTGCTAATCAAGTTATGGAATTAGGAAATTATTTTCATAATGTGAACATAGCCCTCTTTACAATATTGATTCCTTTGGCCATAGCGGTGCTGTCTGATTATTTTAGAACTAAGAGAAACAATGAAAATATAAACTATTCAGAATTAGATTTGATAGTAATTATAAACAGAGTATTTGATGTCAGGTTGATATTGATAACTCTTTTGTTGTCATATTTGCCATCATTTTTTTGGTTTGGTAGTGGTTTTGTTATGAGAAATGTATTACTTGTAATTTGGCTAGTTGGAATAGGTATATTAATTAAAATAATTCTCGATTTTATTATTTGGATAAAAGATCCATATTATCATAGGTACGGATTTCTGAAAAAAATAAGAGAGGATAGAGAATATGTTTCTGCTTGGACTTCGGTATGGAAAGTTAAAGAAAATGACAGAAATAGCGAGTTGGAATTTTTTGAGATATTTTCAAAAAATATAAATATTTTGATTGATAAAAGAGAGGGTACACCTCTTCTGAATAGTTTACTTGGCAATTTTTCTAGAAATATTGAGAACAGAGATAAGGATTTCTTGATATATTCAGGAAAAAAGTCTCCTTTAGAAGAAATACTTGAATGGTATTATAAAGCCGAAAGGTATGGGGAAAGCGAAAAATGGTTTCCATTTGATTATGAAATTTATCCCGTACTGGAATATATAGAAATCCAATCTCTTGATAAAAGTTATGGACGATATTTGCGGTTGGTAAAAATTCATCTTGATAAACACTCTGATGATATTGAATATATTGAAAATTTTTTCATTTCTTTTCTCTCTATTTTGTTTTCAAATTCAGATAAGATAAGTAGTGAGTGGATGTTTTGGAAAGCATATCCAAAGGAATGGAAAATAAAAGCTAAAAATTTGGAGTCTAAGAGAAGAATACCATTTGTTTCCTTAAGAGAAGTAATTTTTTGGTCCGAGCAGAAAATATCGGACAATATTTCAGGAAATGTAGGATATGATCCAAAATTAAGTAAAATATTCTATGGCTTGTTCTCAGATACGGAACCGATTTCTTGGTCAGGTATGATTACATTCCTTTTTTCCCTTATTTCGAAAGTTCTGAAAATAAAATTAATGAGCTTATAAATTTTAAAAATTTTTTTAGAGGAATGGGGAGAATGACTGTTGGTTGGGAAGAAAATTCTGTTGAAAAAGAATATGAGAATAAGCATAAAATGGGAATAGAAGAAAATGAAAGATTACTAAAATTCGTTTACAGAATGTTTCCTTCTGCATTTCCTTCGGAAAGTGATATCTTCGAGTACAGAGTTATACTCGCTAGATATGAATTAGAATACAAGAAGAATATAAACAAGCTAAGCAGAGTAAGAGAATTTTTATCCGTGCTAGATGTCTTGGAGGAATTTATTGCTAATATTAATAAAAAACAATGAAAAGTAGACACGAAAAAATATTTATTCACGATTTTGCTCAGATTACATCTGATGATGAGCTGAAAAAATGCATTAAGGACAATCCAAGTCTTGATTCTACTTATATAATTACTTGTTGTGGAAAGGGTAGGGAAGAGACGAAAAAATGGCTTGAGTCTTTATGGGGGAGATATGAAAAATATGCCGAGCCAAACTTTCTCAAGAATCTACGCTCGAGAAAGAACAGAGGATTTAACGCATTTTCTTGGCAAATGTATTTAGCAACAGTTCTTATGGATAATGGCTATGAATTGGTTCCAAACAATGGAAAGGGACCTGATATACAGGTAAGAGTGAATGGAAGAAATATTTGGATTGAAGCTATTATAACTACACCTGGAAAAAATAAGGAAGTTGATGACAGCCCAAAAAGTGGCGATATTTACAAAGCTCTTGATCCGCGAATAGCAAGGATAAGCAATGCCCTGACAAAGAAATACAAAAAGTATAGGGAAAAATATTTGGGTAATGTATGTAGTGAATGTGAACCATTTTTAATCGCTATTAATGGAAATAATACCGAAACTCTATTTAGAGGCCGTGCAATAGAAGCAACAGTTTATGGGAGGGGAAACGATGTATTCCCGATGAGAGGAGGCTCCTCAGATGGGATGGGTTATGAGCTTAGGGAACATATAGAAATTGAAAAAGATGCTAGAAAAGTTCGAATACCAACAAATTATTTTTGCAATAATCAGCTTAAAGAAGTAAGCGCTATCATTTATTGCGAGACACATATTATAAATGCGAATAATTTTGGTAGGAGTCCAGAAGCAGAGTTGTATTTTGCAAAAAACCTTTACACAAAAAATAAACTAGGAAAGTTTTCTGTAGGAAATATTATTGAAAGAGCAAGTGACGGAGCTATCACAAGAAAAACTAATTTAAGAAATGATATAAAAAGTTTTGAAAGTTTTTCTTACTAACCTTCATTTTTTGATATGCCCTTCTTTCATCAAGCTTTTTACTAGCAATGAGAGTATGAGGCATATTCAAAAATAACTAAATATCTTTAATAAGCTAAATTTGCCACAGCAAAAGAGTCGGTACATTTCTCCTTTTCAATAAAAAAAGTTCGGACATCGTTCAATATACCACCTTCTATTTATTGAAATCTCTTCATATTTTAACGCATTATACGTATAAATGTTCCATTATCTTATTGCGTGTATGTTATATAGCACAGAATTCTTTATATAAGCTATTAAATAAAGCTTTGTTTAACCCTTTTGACAGTAGGTTGCCACTCAATAATGGTATTTAAAAAGGTGTTACAATAAAAGTCTTTATGGTCCACACAAAAAGGAATCTTTCGCATCAGCGAGGGATTCTTTTGTTTACGAATAGTTTGTTGTGGATTTGAATGCAAGGGGGTATTGGAAAAAATATTGCTTTACTGAGGTTTTCTTATTTAGTCTTAGGTGGTAAACTTTAAATGTAGCGAGTTTTGGGTTGATATAGAATAAACGTTGCTACGTGGCAGATGAGGGTGATGTTAAGGAGATGGAGTGTTTAAGGGTTTAAGGCAGAAGCAGTTGAACTTGTGAATTAATTATTTAATTGTTAAATTGATTTATTATGTCAAAAGGGAATTTATGGAATTCATTCTTTTTAGTTGTTCTTTTTGTTGTTCCCGTTTTGATTTATTTTGCAGTTGTTGAATTTGACTCTGTTTGGGCGGTTGCTTTGCCATATTATGGGATGTTGGGATTGGTGGCGTATTATCATAGTAAAGTCTTTCAAAAGAACAATCTTATCAAAAGTTTGAATGAAAATTTTGAATTGACTGATAAGTTGAAGTCCATACAAGATAAAAAAGATTATAATGACTTCGAAACTAGGAGTATGCTTAATGAAATAGAGGATTCTATAAATCATCTAAGATAGGGAATCGAAAAATGAACGTCTGGTGTTTTGTTTTATAGTGGGTTCAATGGCCCCTGCTTTGAACCCTCTCGTAAATTTGAGATAAAAGATACGGGAAAAATGTAGAATTCACAATAATTTTGGAAAAAGAGAAAAAATGAAGGTGAAAATATTAAGCAGTAATAACTAAAAGTATGTTTTGGCTAAAGAAAAATAGGCTTAAAAATGCCTTAAAAGCGAATAATCTCATTCACGATGCTATAGTTATGGGAGTCGCTGATAAATTTATAGAAGAAGAGAAATTAGAGAATGATGAATTTGGGTTGCAACTGCTAGCACGAGCTTTAAATTGGGCAATCCCTAACTTAACATATGATTTTGAAAAAGATTTAGAAGGAATTGAAGATGATGACATAAAAAGAAGATTAATCGAAGAAGAGGACGAGATTTTTAAAAAAGGTTTGAATATTTTAAATTCAGACCAAGTCGTTTGCAATCTAGCTACTTTTTATGTTGCTTATGAAATCTATTTAATTGATACTCTTTTTAATGAGAATGAAAAGAAGCAATATACTGGTCTTGTGAGAATGAGAAAATTTATGTTTCAAAATTTAGATCAAGGGCCTGATTTAACTTCTCCAGATTTTTCTAAAAACTATAAAGAACTTTTCGTAGAATTCAATAATAAGTACGGAGCGTATGGTAAGTTCATAGAAAAGAAGACAGTAGATGAGCTGTTTTCTTTTGTAAGAAATGGCTTATAGAAGTGCGCGTCCTTTAAAATGATCTAAATAAAGATTGTTTTTTGGATGCCCCCTGAACATTCGCTTTTTTCAAAATACCACCTTCTATTTATTGAAATCTCTTCATATTTTAATGCCTTGTACGTATAGATGTTCCATTATCCTATTGTGTATATGTTATATAGCACAGAATTCTTTATATAAGCGATTAAACAAAGCCTTGTTTAATCCTTTGGATGGTAGGTTGCCACTCAACAATGGTATTTAAGAAGGTGTTCCAAGAAAAGTTACTAGGGTCCACATAAAAAAATCCCTCGCATATGCGATGGATTTTTTGTTTTTCTATATAACCTTGTTAAAATAAATTCATCTATAATTTATAGTTATAATACAAATGACAAAATATATCTTAAATTCGGGTGGCGCTAAAAAATATCCCGAGAAGGAGTTGGCTTTTTTGAATGAAATCCTTGTTGGTTTTGAAGGGGAAATTAGAATTCTCTATTGTTTTTTTGCACAGCCTCGAGAAAGCTGGGAGACGAGGTTTGAAGCTTATAGTGAAAGATTTGCTTCTCTGACAGGAAAAGCAGATAGCTTAGTCTTTGATTTAGCATTTCCAGTAACATTCGAAAAACAAGCAGAAAAAAACGATATTATTATTATCCAAGGAGGGGATGACTATTTGTGTTGCGATTTTGGTTTGATCAATTTGATTTAGAAAAGATTTTTGAAGGAAAAGTCGTGGCGACGAGCTCTGCTGGTTCGAGTATTCTAACCACTTTTTCATGGACTTGTGATTGGAGAGACTGTTTGGAGGGTTTGAGAATTCTGCCAATTAAGTTTATTCCTCATTTCAATGGAACCTATGGCAATAATGACCCAAGAGGACCAATTGATTGGGAAAATGCAAAAAAAGAGTTGGAGGAATATGGAGACAAATCACTTCCCATTCATGCGCTAGAAGAAGGGGATTTTATTGTGATTGAGAAATAAAGTGTGAATTTTCAATAAAAAAACTCAACACAACAATTAGATGAGGAAGATTGTCATTCCCGAGGAGTCGGGAATCCATTAGATTGAGAGACAGAAAATACAGAACAATAAACAAAAAGATTACTTTGAAGCCAAACTGAGATAGTTTGTGTTAAAAATTGCTGTGTAGAGCCTAATAGATCCCCAGTCAAGCTGAGGATGACAAATAAAGACAGATTTCCCACCCCCTTCCCTTAAAAGGTACCTTTTAAGATACACAAGGATTTTGTTGAAAAGAAATCATTTTCGGGTTAGACTCTAAGTTATTAAATTTAAACTTTAGTTTTGTGAAAAAATTTATTATAAAAACTTTGGGTTGTAAAGTCAATCAATACGATTCCCTTGCACTAAGAAAATTACTTATAGACGCTGGTTTTGAACATTCCTTTGAAGACTCAGAAGAGGTTGGGCTTGCGATTGTTAATTCTTGCGCCGTTACAAAGACTTCAATCGCAAAAGGGCGAAGGATGTTTGCTGCGATAGGAAGGGAAAACCCAAATGCCAAAACAGTGCTTTTGGGATGTTGGGCAAAAATATATCCTGAGGAAATGAAAAAAATAAAAGCAGATTTGATTTGGGAAGTTGGTGATCATAAAAAATTGGTAGCTGAAATTAAAAAATTTTTTGTTAATCTGAAAAATACTCAACTGAACAATGAATGTGAAAAACTAGGTAGCTTGAAAATCGTTCCACCGGGAGAGGGGGAGAGGTCTCGTTATTTTTTGAAAATTCAAGATGGATGCGAACAGTTTTGTTCCTACTGCATCATTCCTTATTCCAGGGGCAAATTATCCTCCAGGCCAAGAGAAGAGGTCTTGGAGGAAATTAGAGCAGCCATAGAGGCAGGTTATCGAGAGGTTGTCTTGTGTGGAATTCACCTTGGACTTTATGGAAAAGAAAAGAACTCTGCAACTTGTAATCTTGGCGATTTGCTGGAAGAAATTATAAAAATAAAAGAATTGGGAAGAGTGAGGCTCAGTTCAATTGAGGTCGTTGATGTTGACGACAAACTTTTGGAGCTTATGGCGAAAAGTAGTAAAATTTGTCGACATTTGCATTTTCCATTGCAATCAGGGAGTGATAAGATTCTAAGTGCGATGAATCGGCCATATACAAGGAATTATTTTAGAAAAAGAGTTAAAAAAGCTCGTGAATTGATGCCGAATATAGCAATAACAACCGATGTGATTGTTGGATTTCCAGGAGAAACGGAAGAAGATTTTGAGCAAACAGTTCAACTGTGTCTAGAAATTGGCTTTAGCAATGCCCATGTTTTTCAATTTTCAGCTCACGAAAAAACGCCAGCAGCTAGAATGAAAGATCAAATCAAAAAAGAGACTAAAAAAACAAGAGCAAAAAAACTCAGACAAATTTCAAAGGAATTGGAGAATGAATATGAAAATAAATTTAAAGGACAAGAGCTTTCAGTGATAATCGGGGGAGCTAAAGAGGGCCAGGTTCTGGGAAAAACTGAGTTTCATTTTGATATAATAGTAAGTGAAGATTCTTTGGGAAATCTAAAAAGCTTTAGGATAGGTGAGCTAAATAAGATGATAAAACAATGATATTAAATTGCTAAAAGAAGTGGTGTGATAAAAGTTTCTATAATGGATGCTAATAACAATAGAGGTGTGATTACAAACAGAGCTATTTTAATAGCAAAGAAAAAATCTTTTTTGAATTTATGCTTCTTTTTTCCAAAGAGAAAGAGAAATTTTCTCGAAAGGTAGAGTGATAATGCCGCTGCGATTAGAAAGGCCGGTATTTCAAAAAGCCCATGAGGGATAATGGCTAAGAAAACATCACTGATATTTAATCTGCTTGCCGAGTGAGCAATTATGATGCCGATTGTTAAACCATTTAACGATAATGCCAAAATTGGAACCACTCCTAAAAAGAAGAAAAATGCAATAAGAGTGATAGAAATAAATAGGTTGTGAGAAAAAATATAAAACCAGATAGCCATATTATTTTTTTGAGCTAATTCGATAAAGCTTTCAGCGACAGTAGTGACAAATTCTTCTGTCCACTCGGGATTTGATTTTGCAATAAAAACACCCATTCCGGTGAATAGAAAAAACAACAAAAAAACAAAAATAAACTCTTTTGAAAATATTTTTGTTGAAAAGAGTAATTTTTTGTAGGATTCAAAAATTTCAGTTGGGGATAACTTCATTTTTTGTTTCATTATTTCATCACTTTCTATTATTAGTTTGGTAAGTTCTTCTATTGTAGTATAGTTTGTGTTTAGCTACAAATATTTTAGTTTTGAAATAAAAAGATTATCAGTGATAATTAGGGATCTTTGGTGGAGAAATCTGCTGCCACTTGAGTTTTGGAAATTAATTTTGTTTGCCCGTAGTTCTGGGAACTTGTTTCTATGTGTGGTATACTTTCTATGTTAATGTGATTGAGAAATTTTAGGAAATATTAAAAAATTATTAAAAATAAAAACAAAAAAGCGATGCTCAAAGGAACAAGAAAAGCGAAAGTTGAACTAACTCAAAAAGAACTAGAATTGCTCAAACAGAAAAATGTATACGGAAGAGGGTATGCAAAAAGAACTAAAAGCCAAAGGCTTGCTGATATAGCATCGAATATGTTGGGTAGTTGGAATTATATTCTTTTTCAAACATTTTTTATAATTATTTGGGTTTTACTCAACATTGTTTCTTGGTTCTCTGGTTGGGATGGATACCCTTTCATTTTTCTGAACCTTGCTTTGAGTATTATGGCTGCTTATACAGCACCAATTATTTTGATGAGTCAAAACAGAGAAGCAGATCGTGATAGAAAAAGGGCTATTATAGACTTAGCAACAGATAGAAGTTCAGAAAGGAAAATAAAAGAAGTCCAGAAAACACTAATTCGAGTAGAAAAAAAGCTTAATCAACTCCTTAAGCTGGAGAAATAAGGAGCGAAAGTTGACAATAATGGTGAAATTGGTAAAATTTTAGCAGTCAAAGGAGTTGTTTGCTAAATAATTAAATAAAATTAAAAGTATGAAAAAAATAACACCGATTGGGAGTAATGTGGTTGTTAAAGTGCCGAAAATAGAGGAAATGACGAGAGGGGGCATTGTTCTTCCAGAGACAGCCTCAAAGGAAAAATCACAAATTGGAACAGTTGTCGCAGTTGGTGAAAGTGAAAAAGTGAATCCTCAAATTAAGAAAGGTGTCTCTGTTCTTTATGAGAAATATAGTGGAACTGAAGTTGAGATAGAGGATGAAAAGTTTGTAATTTTAGATGCATCTAAGAATATGATTTTAGCAATTGTTGAATGATTTTCTTTGAATAAATCAAAAACTCGTAATTTTTGTTGCGAGTTTTTTGAACCCTATAATTATCAATTAGAGGTTTGTGGGGATTGTTTGTTCTGGTTTTTTAAATAATTATATATGGATATAGAAAAGTCCGTATGTTTTAGATGAACTGGAAAGGAGTTCGAAATTAGACTGAAAACAGTTTTTTATTTGCCACAAGACGCGAAATATCGTAAAATAAAAACAAGTG
Organism: Candidatus Moraniibacteriota bacterium; assembly: GCA_041583775.1. Taxonomy (GTDB): domain Bacteria; phylum Patescibacteriota; class Minisyncoccia; order Moranbacterales; family DUUL01; genus UBA2772. The sequence goes on along the minus strand of JBFHFF010000004.1, from coordinate 112,434 downwards.
GTTGTAAATAAAGACTTTGTAAACTTCTATAAAAACAAAAAATGAAAACAAAAAAAATCGTAGCAACAATTTTCACGCTCTGTCTCCCAGTTATTTTCTCTGGTTGTGGAATTCAACAAAAGGCACCAGACACCAAAGGTGGGGTTTATAGAAGTGATGATGCCGCTTTAAATTTTGAACAAAAAAACACTTTGGGCGGAGGTGGCACTTTGGGGACAGCAGATATCTTAGCTTTTACAATGGACCCAATGAATTCTAAAATTTTGTATGTTGGGACACCAAGCGGAATTTATCGGAGTGAGGATCAAGGGGAGAATTGGGTGAAAGATAACAATGATTTTAAGAATGTTAGAGATGTTGAGATTAACCCAAGCGACACTAATGAGATATATGTTCCTGCGATAGTTAATGGTGTCGGAAAGATAATGAAGACTGTTGATGGTGGAAAGGAGTGGCGAGAAGTTTTCACACAAAGAACAAAGGAGGGATCTGTTTTTAATATCGCCCTAAACCCAAGAAGGCCGCAGGAATTATATGCTGGTGATTCGGGAGGTGCTTTGTATAAAACTTCCGATGCGGGGGCAACTTGGACAACAGTTCTTTGGGAGAAAAGTGGGATTAATTTGATTAAATTTGATAGTGTAAATACTGACAAGTTGTATTTTGTAACAACGAAAACTGGTGCAAAAAGATCTGACGACGGAGGAGCGACATTTTCTGCTATCGCGAGTAAGGGTGTGATTTATAATCTAATTCCACATCCATATCAAGAGGGAATTGTTTTTGTGAGTGATAATAAAGGTTTGCATAAAAGTATAGATGGAGGTGCAACACTAGAAACAATTAATACTTTAGTGCGACCAGAAGCTATTTCTTCAAAGGGGATTGCAATTGATCCTAGGAATGATAAAATAATATACTTCATATCAGGAAACGCAATTTATAAAACTGAGAATGGAGGAGAAAGTTGGAAGCCCATTCAGTTTTCTGTGCCATCAAGGAAGATTGAGATGGTTGTTGTAGATCCAGAGGATACAAATAAGATTTATTTTGGCACAAGGAAAGTAGTACAAAGTTCGGGTATGGGGATATTCCCATTTTAAGAAAATATAATCAATTAAAAAAAACTAATGAATAGTATAGCTTTAGAGAGAGCAAAAGAAAGTTTTGAAGAGGTTATTGATTTTTTTAAAGAAGATTTAAAAACAATTAGAACAGGAAGGGCAAATGTGAGATTGGTGGATAATCTAGAAATAGATTATTTTGGAGCGAAAACACCATTACAACAGGTTGCTTCAGTTTCTACCTCTGATGCAAGAACTGTTATAATTTCACCTTGGAGTAAGGACAGTCTTGTTGATATCGAAAAAGCAATTAAAGAATCTGATTTGAATATCAATCCAACAAACGACGGAAATGTCATCCGATTATCCTTTCCTGCATTAACAGAAGAGAGGAGAATTGAATTAGTTAAGGTTGTTGGAAAGAAAACTGAAGATGCAAGAATAAAGGTGCGAAAAGTTCGTGAAGAAGCTTGGGATATGATTCAGAAAATGGAAAAAGATGGTGAAATCGCAGAGGATGAAAAGTTCACTCAAAAAGATCGTTTACAAGCAATTGTTGATGAGCAGAATAAAAAAATTGAAGAACTTTCAAAAGAGAAAGAAGTTGAAGTTATGCAAGTTTAATATTGTTGAATAGTTTGAGTTTGTGGTTTTTACAATATAAAACATTAAATAAAAAAATTAAAGAAAGGAAATAAATGACAGCAGTTATAGTTTTTATAGTAATTCTTGGAACTCTTGTTTTTGTTCATGAGGCAGGGCATTTTTTTGTTGCAAGAAGAAATGGAATTGCTTGTGAAGAGTTTGGACTTGGTTTCCCCCCAAGAGTGGCTGGTTTTTATAGAGATAAAAAAGGGAAATTGCGTTGGGTTTGGGGTGGAAAAGAGGTTGGAAAAGAATCTAGGGGTAAAGATAAAACACTTTATTCCTTAAATTTGATCCCCATTGGAGGTTTTGTAAAGATAAAGGGTGAGGACGGAGAAGAAAGGGAGGCCCCAGATTCATTTGCAAGTCAAAAAATTCTTGTTAGATTTAAAGTTCTTTTTGCCGGAGTAGCAATGAATTTTGTTATAGGAGCACTGTTTTTTGGTTTTGCTTTTTGGTTGGGACTGCCAGAAGCAATTAGTGACGAAGAGAATGCATCAGATCCAAAAGTTCAAATCACTGCTGTGGCTAAAAACACGCCAGCTTCAGAAGCAAAACTAGAAGCAGGTGATGTAATTGTTGCTGTTGTGGATAATGGCAAAGAAACTAAAGTTTTGAAAGTTTCTGATTTAAAACAAGCAACAGAAAATAAAGAAGGCCAAAATGTTGATATAAAAATACTTCATCCAGGAGATAGGGAAGCTGAGGTAGTTTCACTTTTTGTGAGAAACAAAGAAGATGTGCCTGATGGTCAAGGATCGATTGGTGTTGAATTGATGAGAACCCAATTTGCGAAATATGGATTCTTTCAGTCAATGTGGATGGGTGTTGAAACAACAGGACGAATTGTTGTTGCAATCTTTAAGTTTCTAGGAGACTTGATTGTGCGACTTGTTACGCCAAAACCAATGAACTCTGATGTTGCAGGGCCAATTGGTATTGCAGTGATGACTGGACAAGTTGCTAAAATGGGACTTGCATTTACTTTGCAATTTGCCGCGATGCTTTCTGTTAATTTAGCTGTTATCAATCTTTTGCCTTTTCCAGCGCTAGATGGTGGAAGAATTCTTTTCCTTTTGATTGAAAAATTAAAAGGGAGACCAGTTAGTGAAAAAGTTGAGGGAATAGTACATACAGCAGGTTTTGTTTTTTTAATGTCTTTGATGGCTTTAATAACAATAAAAGACTTCAAAACTTTCGAGATTTTGCAGAAAATTAAAGAATTGTTTTAGGTTGCACATTTCTTGCTTTGACACACCCTGATTTATTCGCTAAGATAGGATAAATTGGGGTGTTTTTTTGTCTTCTAAGTTTAGAAAAGAAAAACACCGAAACTAGGCTGATTTTGGATAAGATAAACCAATATAATTTAAGAAAATCTATGCGCCAATCAAAGCTATTTGGAAAGACCTCAAAAACAATCTCAAAAGAACTAAAAGCAATTAGTCATAAATATCTATATCAAGGTGGCTTTATTCGTGAATCAACAGCTGGAAGATATTATTTTTTACCACTTGGGATAAAAGTGAGGGATAATATTGCGAAAATAATCGAAGAGGAAATGAACAAGGCTGGTGCTCAAAAGATGATAACCCCAACATTACATCCTTTGGAACTTTGGAAAGAAACTAACAGAACAGATACTGCTGGATTTGAGCTTATGACATTAGAAGACCGTCGTGGTTCATCTTTTGCGCTTGGTGGAACAGCTGAAGAGATGATTGTTGATTTGGTCAGAGGTTATAATATTAGTTATAAGGATTTACCTTTTCATATTTATCAATTTTCTTCAAAGTTTCGTGATGAACTTCGTGCGAGAGGTGGACTTCTTCGGGTTCGTGAATTTGTGATGAAAGACGGATATTCTTTCCATGCGAGTGAGGAATGTTTCAAAAAAGAATATCAAACTATGTGGGATACTTATACTCGAATATTTGAAAGATTGGGGATGAAGTCATATGCGGTGGAAGCTGACAATGGTTATATTGGAGGAGATTATTGTCATGAATTTGTAGTAGAAAGTGATGCTGGAGAAAGTGTTTTTTTTGTTTCAGAAGACGAAAAATATGTTGCACACGAAGATGTGGCTAAATTCAAAAGGGGGGAAATAAATCCAGAAGATAAAATTTTAGATTTTGAAATAATAGAACAACCAGAGTGGGTTAAGACAATGGAAGATGCTCAAAAACATTATAATCTGCCAGCTGCTAGATTTTTGAAAAATGTTGTATATAAAAATCGCATTACAGAAGATATTATAATTGCAACAATTAGAGGCGATTTGGAAATTAACAAAACAAAGCTAGAGCAAGTGCTTGATATGGTGGGAGCGCTCGAAGATGCGAAAGAGAAAGATCTTGCATCCATTGGAACAAAAACTGGCTATGTTCATTCTTGGGGACATAAAAATTGTCTTTATGTTGGGGATTTGTCATTAAGAACGGTGAAAAACTTTATCGGAGGGCAAAAAGAAGAAAAAACAGATTCAATTAATGTTAATTATGGAAGAGACTTTGAGCATAAAATTACTGCAGATATTGCTATGGCCAAAAATGGTTTTTCGACTGAAGATGGAAAACAAAAATTGCAAGAAAAGAAGGGTATTGAGGTTGGAAATATTTTCCAATTAGGGAAGCACTATTCATCAAAGATGAAAGCGACATTTGTTAATGCTAATGGGGAAAATCAAGAATATTATATGGGTTGTTACGGAATTGGATTAGATAGAAATGTTGCAACGGTTGTTGAAAAACATCATGATGAAAAAGGAATTATCTGGCCTCCACAATTGGCCCCGTATCAAGTACATCTCATTGGAATTCCCGGAAAAGATGGATCTGCGCAAAAAGAAATTGATGAATTTTATCAAGAACTTCAAAAGAAAGGAATCGAAGTTCTGTATGATGATCGTGATATAAACCCAGGTGGAAAATTTGCTGATGCCGATCTTATCGGTTGTCCTTTTAGAGTTGTGATTAGTCCAAAAACAATTGAGCAAGGCAAGGTTGAATTTAAAGAACGATCTTTAAATGAATCTAAGATGATTGACAAAGAAAGTTTGTTTGAAGTTTTATCGAAATATATCAATAAAAATGAATTTTAGAATAGTATTGGCTGGATTTTGTTTGGTTTTGATTGTAATTATAATTTCTTTCTTAGGGCAAGAGAAGTATAAGGAGAGGGATAATAAAAGTGCTTTAAAAAATAAAAATATGGTAAAGCAATTATCAACAGAAGAATATAAAGAACTTATTGAAAAAAAAGGTGTTTGGAATCTTGATGTTAGGGAGGGTTATGAATTTAACGCTGGTTATATCGAGGGCGCTAAATTAGTTCCGTCTACAAGATTTGATGAGTTTTTCGATGAGCTGAAAATTAAGAAAAGTGAAAAAATTGCATTATATTGTAGGAGCGGAAGCAGGAGTTCTTTTGTAGCACAAAAGCTTTCCGATAAAGGATATACAAATATTTATAATTTAGAACTTGGTTTTTTGGATTGGCAAAGACAGGGGTTTAAGATTGTAAAGAAGCTATAGGTTTTTGTCACTTGGTCGGTGAGTATAATATAAAGTCGAAAAAAGAATATGAATTTATGGAATAACCTTTTTGGGAGAATATCTCATGATATTGGAATAGATTTAGGAACAGCAAACACCCTTGTTTATGTTAAGGGGAAGGGAATTGTAATTAACGAGCCCTCTGTTGTTGCTGTAAACAAAAGAACTGGTCAACTTTTAGCAATTGGAAAAGAGGCTCGAAAAATGGTCGGAAAAACACCAGGACACATTGTTGTTTCACGACCTTTAGTCGACGGAGTTATTTCTGATTATGAAACAACAGAGCAGATGTTGAAATATTTTATTCAAAAAATTCACGCTGATACCTTTACTCTCTTGCCTAGGCCAAGAGTTATTGTTGGAATTCCTTCTGGTGTTACGGAGGTTGAAAAAAGAGCTGTTTTTGATGCAACAATTAGTGCTGGTGCTAGAGAGGCTTTTTTAATTGATGAGCCTATGGCTGCTTCAATTGGGGCACGATTACCAGTGCAGGATGCAGCTGGAAATATGATTGTAGACATTGGAGGTGGAACAACTGAGGTAGCAGTTATTTCATTGGGAGGTGTTGTAATTAGTCGAAGTTTGAGAGTTGCTGGGGATGAGATGAATGAAGATGTGATTCGTTTTGCTCGTGATAAACATAATTTACTTTTGGGCGAAAGAAGCGCTGAAGATATTAAAATTGCAATTGGAAGTGCTTATAAAATTGAAGATGAGCTTGAGATGGCAATTCGTGGTAGAGATTTGATTAGCGGTTTACCAAAAGAAGTTATAATAAACGATACACAGGTAAGAGAGGCACTTTCGAGATCTATTAAAATTATTGTGAATAGCATTAAATCTGCGATTGAAGAAACTCCTCCAGAATTGGTTGGAGATATTATGCAAAGAGGAATTATTTTGGCAGGAGGAGGAGGTTTGATTCGAGGATTGGACCGATTGATTGCAGAGCAAACAGAAATGCCAGTTAAGAGAATGGAGGATCCTTTGACGGCTGTTGTTAGGGGCACTGGAGTGGTGTTGGAAAATTTAGATGAACTAAGAGGCGTTTTGATGGAGTCTAGTGATGATAAGCGACTCTGGTAACTAAGGAGTCATAGATAAAAGCAAAAAACAACATGAAATTGTCGAAAAGAAGCAATATAACAATTTTATTTATAGTCATTTTTCTTACAATGATTATAATGTTTTTTGGTAGAAAATCAGACAAAAAACCACTAGAAAGTTCAGTTCGTAGTGCTACAAATCCTATTGCAGGGTTTTTTTCAGGAGTTGGTTTGTGGGTTGATGATAAATTCTCTTTTGTGGTAGAGATTGGTAATTTAAAAAAAGAAAATAAAAGCTTATTTGAAGAGAATATTAATTTGAAAGCCAATATCGCAAGATTGGAGGATATGGAAAATGAAAATGAAGAATTGCGAAATCAAATTGATTTAGCACCAAGAGAAAAATATTCCCTAATTAGTGCACTTGTTGTTGGAAAAGATTTAAAGGAGCAAGGAGAAATGATTCACTTAAATAAGGGAGGAAAGGATGGAATAAAAGAACAAATGGCAGTCATAGTGGGGGAGGGAATTTTCGTTGGGAAGGTTTCAGAAGTTTTCGAGAAATCTTGTAATGTAGAATTATTGATAAATAGGAATTCAAAAATAAATGCTGAGCTTATTAAAGCTGAAACAAAAGGAATTGCAAGGGGACAATTTGGAACTTCAATTGTTCTGGATATGATTCCGCAGGCTGTAAAAATAGAGCAAGGAGATACCGTAATAACTTCAGGTGTTGGGGGTTTGTTGCCAAGAGGATTTTTGATTGGTTATACACAAGAGGCAACACCAACGGCTGACCAGCTTTTTCAAAAAACTTCTCTAGTTCTACCTTTCCAACCAGACGAATTGAGAGCTGTCTGGGTTGTAAGAGGAGAAAACTAAAGCAAATGAAGAAAACAATTTTTTTATTTATTTTATTGATATTTTTCCTGCAATATTCCTTTTTATCTATGATTGATAAGTTTGAGACGATAAATTCAGGAATATTGTTGAGCTTTTTGTTGACTGTGTTTCTACGCAGAAATTATATTGAGAGTATAGGTTGGGCGATTTTTGGTGGACTTTTGATGGATTATTTCTCTCAAGCACCACTTGGATTTTATGTGATTAACTTCTCAGTTTTAGTTTTTTTGATTGATCTTTTGAGAAAGAAAATTGCTTTAAAAGAGATGCACTTTCTAACTATTGCGCTAATTGTGTTTGCGGGGGTAATTTTTTCCGACATTCTTTCCTTATTTTTTTCTACTTTTCTTGTTTGGATTAAGATAACGGACCAAATATTAACTATTGATCTTTCAATTAAATATTTTTTAGTAGCTGGATTTTCATCAATAGTCGGATTATTATTTTATCAGTTGATTATGTTTATCGAAAGAGTGTTTGGTATAGGTAATAGGGAAATTAAAATAGACAAAATGTAATGTTTAACGATAAGAAAAGGTTTACAAATAGAGATTTTGATATAGAAAATCCTTTGGAATATGTTTCTGAGGATGCTGATTTTAGATTTGAAGATGATGACAGGCAAGTTGACTCGACTAAGAACGATAAGAAGTTACTTTGGGTAGCGATTTTTATTTTACTTATAATTTTATTCTCCAGGACATTCTTTCTTCAAGTTACTAAAGGGCCTTATTATAAGGAGGTTGCTGAAAATAATCGAGTTAGGGAAGTTGTTGTCAAGGCTCCAAGGGGAATTATTCGTGATGAATATGGAGAAGTTTTGGCGTTAAATATTCCTAGTTTTGAAGTTGTCTTTGTGCCCTTGAATTTGCCAGAGGATGAGAATGCGTGGAAAGATTTAGTGGCAAGGTTGGCGGAACTTCTAGGGGGTGATTTGGATCAAGAAGAGATTCTCTTGCAAATGACACAAGTTCCAAAAACAGACAGGAGAAGTTATTTGATTCAGAAAAGTATTGAACAAGAGAAAGCCTTTGAGATTATTGAAAGATCAGCCGAGTTTCCTGGTATTTATATTGGGAAGACAGCTAGACGAGAATATGTAGATGGGGAGATTTTTTCAAAAATAATTGGTTATGATGGAAAAATTACCGAGGAAGAGCTTAGAGAAAATTCTTCTTATGTAATGACTGATTATGTAGGTAAAAGCGGTGTCGAGTATACCTATGAAGAACAATTACATGGGATTCATGGAATGCAGCGTTTTGAGGTTGATGCTGTCGGAAATATTAAAGAAGATTTAGGAGAAGTGAGTCCAGTTTCTGGAGATGAATTAATTTTACATGTTGATGCAAAATTGCAGAAAGAAATCACCACAATCGCCCAGAAAGTACTTGAGGAAAATAAAGATGCAACTGGAATTGCTATAGTAGCACTTAATCCACAAACCGGAGGCGTGAGGGCTTTGGTGAGTCTGCCGAGTTTTGATAATAATATGTTCGCGCGAGGAATTTCGAATAGTGAATATTCAGAATTAATTAATAACGAAAACAAGCCTCTTTTAGACAGAACGATTAAAGGAGAATATCCGCCAGGATCTCCCTATAAGATTATGATGGCAGCCGCTGCACTGGAAGAAGGTGTTATTACAGAAAAAACCCAAGTCAATTGTACGGGATCAATTCATGTAGGTTCCTGGGCATTTCCGGATTGGAAAACGCACGGAATTACAGATGTGAGAAAAGCAATTGCTCAAAGTTGTGATGTTTTCTTCTATACAGTAACGGGCGGATGGGGAGATATTGGAGGTCTTGGTATAAAAAGAATGGAGATTTATGCTAAAATGTTTGGATATGGTGAAGTTACTGGAATTGATTTGCCAGGAGAGCAAAAGGGAAATGTACCAAGTGGAGATTGGAAATTCAAACGGTTTGGAGAAAAATGGTATATTGGGGATACTTATCATGCTTCAATTGGACAGGGATATGTTACAGCAACGCCCTTGCAAGTAGTACATTCGATTTCTATCATTGCAAATGGAGGCAAATCAATTAGGCCAAAAGTAGTTGATAAGATCATACATGCGGAAACTGGGGAAGTGGAAATTTTAGCTCCAGAAATAACTGAAGAACAAGTTGTCTCAAAAGAAACAATAGAAATAGTTCGACAAGGGATGAGAGATACTGTTTTTTCAGATGGTGGCTCTGGTTCAAGTTTGCGAAGTTTGGATGTTGAAACTGCAGGTAAAACTGGAACAGCACAATTTGGAGCGGATAAAAAATTGCATTCATGGTATGCTTCATTTGCACCTTTTGAAAATCCAGAGTTGGCAATGATTGTTTTAGTAGAAGGTGGAGGAGAGGGTCATTCTTGGGCGGTGCCAATCACCAAAGAAATCTATGAATGGTATTTTGATAGAAAGAGGGGAGAGATTGAAAAAGAAGGAGAAACTTTAGAAAAAGCAGTTCTAGAGAGTTCTATTGTTGAAGGAGATTAGAAATGTTTTATTCAATTGCAGATAATAAATGTAGCCTCAATCGGTGTCGGGATAATGTTTTAGTGCTAACGAAATATTTCTTTGTTCATTACCTGATTATTCTATTTCCTATATCATTCTTATGAAGTTTGAAATAAAAAGTGAAAAGAGGCTAAGAGAGAAGTGACAACCTCCTTTCTTGGTGTTATAATGACAAACAATTTTAAATAACAATTTTAAGCTAAATATATATGTCAGGACATTCAAAATGGTCGACAATCAAACACAAAAAAGCAGCTTTGGACGCAAAACGGTCCAATGCTTTTACGAAACTTGCTAAAGATATTACAATAGCAGCTCGTGAGGGTGGTGACCCGGATATGAATTTTAAACTTCGTATGGCAATGGATCGTGCGCGAAATGCTAATATGCCAAAGGATAATATGGAAAGGGCAATTAAGGCTGGAACGGGAGAAAATAAAGACGGTGTTGTTATTGAAGAGTTGGTTTATGAGGGTTATGGACCAGGACAAGTTGCTATGCTTATAAAAACAGCAACTGATAACAAAAACAGAACTCTTTCCGAAGTCCGTAATGCTTTAAATAAGAATGGTGGTAAAATGGTTGAGGGGGGAAGTGTGAGTTGGCAATTTGAGCAGGTGGGAATTTTGGAAATTGAAAAACCTCAGATGGATAACGAGGAGTTAGAAATGCTTTTTATAGAAGCTGATGCGAAAGACTATAAAGAAGAGGAAGATGTGTGGATTGTTTATACAGAGGTTACAAGGCTTCAAAAGGTTCAAGAATCTTTCGAAAAGGCCGGGTTGAAAATAGCCGCTGTTTCAATTGGCTATGTTCCAAAGGATACAATTGAAATAGATGAGAGCACTCAAGAAAAATACGAAAAACTTTTAATGGCTCTCGATGAACAAGACGATGTGGTTGATATTTTTGACAACTTAAATTAGATAAAGTTTGTATGAATTTAAAACAAAAAAAAGAAATAACAATTCTAGGAATCGACCCGGGAACAGCTACGACTGGATGGGGTGTGATTGTTGAAAAAAATGGAATTTGTGAAATGGTTGCTTATGGTGCAATTGAAACTTCAAAAAACAAGGAAAATGTCGCAAGATTAAAAGAAATTGCTAATGATTTAGAAACAATAATAGCGAAGTATAAACCAGATGAAGTCGGAATAGAGGATTTATTTTTTTGTAATAATGTCACAACGGCAATTAAGGTAGCTCAGGCTCGTGGAGTGATGCTTTTGATATGTGCAAGAGCAAAACTACCAATTGGCGAGTACACGCCATTACAAGTAAAGCGGGCGCTTACTGGGTATGGGAAAGCAGACAAGACTCAGGTTCAGCAGATGGTCAAACAGTTTTTGAGGCTTAGAAAAATTCCAAAACCAGATGATGCAGCCGATGCTTTGGCAGTTGCAATTTGTCATCAAAATTCTCGAAAAATAAAAGGATTGAATAAAATAGGCTAAATAATTAGTCATTAAAAGCTTAGCTTGTAAAAAGTCGAGGGATTGGATATACTGTAAAACTGCGAGTACGAAAGATAGCTTAAAACAAATGGAAAGAACAGAAAAAACTATAAACAAACAAAAGCAAGTAACAACACTTCACCGAGATCGTTTGCGTATGCCACCTCATAACAATGAGGCGGAGGAGTCTGTTTTGGGCTCTATTATGTTGGATAAAGATGCAATCGTTAAAGTAGCTGACATTATCAAGCCAAGTGATTTTTATAATGATAAAAATCAAATTGTTTTTGAGGTAATCCAGGAATTGTATAATGAACAATCGCCTTTGGATATTTTGAATATCTCATCGAGGCTAAAAGAAAAGAGTTTATTGAAAACTGTAGGAGGAAGAACTTATTTAACAGAACTTATTAATGCTGTTCCAAGTGCTTCAAATGTTGTTTCATATGCAAAGCTTGTGAAAAATAAATCCTCGTTAAGATATCTAATTTCAGCCGCTTCTGATGTTGTGGAGATGGGATATGAGGAGTCTCGTCCCATTGATGAGATTATGGACAACGCTCAACAAAAACTTTTTGCAATCTCAAGTTCTTCTGCAAAGCAAGAATTTTCTTCAATAAACTCTTTACTTGAAAATGCTTTCTTGCGAATTGATGATATGCATAAAAATAAGGATAAATTTAGAGGTGTTGAAACGGGGATGCGTGATATTGACAATCTTCTTTCAGGTTTACAAAAATCAGATCTAATTATTTTAGCTGCACGACCAGCTATTGGAAAAACTTCTTTTGCTTTACAGATTGCTCGTCATGCTGCGGTTGCAACAAAAGCTTCTGTTGGAGTTTTTTCTTTGGAGATGTCATCCGATCAGTTGGTGGACAGGATGTTGAGTGCGGAAGCCAAAGTTAATTTATGGGCCTTGAGGACGGGAAATCTTGATGAAGAAGATGATGATTTTCAAAAAATAGGAGAGGCTATGGGTATTTTGTCTGAAGCTCCTATTCATATTGATGATAGTGCTACTGCTAATATAATGGAAATGAGAACAATGGCTAGGCGTTTGCAGGCAGAGCATGGTTTAGATTTATTAATTATAGATTATTTGCAGTTGATGGAGGGCCGCGGAAAGTCGGAATCACGAGTAAATGAAATTTCAGAAATTTCAAGAGGATTAAAGAATCTTGCGAAAGAACTTAATGTTCCGATAGTTGCTTTGTCACAGCTTTCTCGTGCTGTTGAGTCTCGAAGTCCTCAGATTCCTAAACTTTCAGATTTGCGAGAATCAGGATCAATTGAGCAGGATGCTGATATTGTGATGTTTTTATATCGTGAAGATCGAGAAAATCCTGATACAGAAAATAAGAATATTATTGAAGTCCACATTGCAAAACATAGAAATGGCCCCACAGGGCAAGTTAGTTTGTATTTTAATGAAGAGTCAACCTCGTTTCACACACTAGACAAGCATCATACACAGTAGAATTTGTGTCTAGTTACTAAAAATAAAATTAAAAAAGTGTTTCCAAAAACCTTCCAAAAATTAATCGATCAATTTTCTTCGCTTCCTTCTGTTGGACCAAAAATGGCCGAAAGATTAGTTTTGTATTTATTCAAACAGAACCCAGAAAGCATCAAACAATTTGCGAGAGAACTGCACGAGTTCGCAACGAATGTTCATTATTGCTCAAGATGTTATAATATATCTGAAGAAGAAGGGGAATGCTATATTTGCAAAAGTAAAAAAAGAGACGAAAGTATTATTTGTGTTGTGGAGGAGCCATTAGATGTGATTGCTTTTGAAAAGACCCGTCGCTTCCTTGGTTTGTATCATGTGCTCGGAGGAAATCTGAGTGTTATGAGTCCGGATGAAATCAAAAAACTCAAAATCAATGAATTGGTGGAAAGGGCTAAAAGAGAAAAGATAAAAGAGATAATTATAGCAACAAACCCGACAACTGATGGCGAAACAACTTCTTTATATCTTGGAAGAATTTTGCGACCATTGAACTTAAAAGTGACCAGAATCGCGAGAGGACTACCAACCGGTGGTGACATTGAATATGCTGATGAAATGACTTTATTGGGAGCCTTAGATGGTAGAAAGGAAATTTAATAGTCTGTTATATTAAGTTTTAAATATCAAAAAAATGAGCAAAAAAATTCAAATGCTCTTAATCGCTGGCTTGTTCTGCGTTTCTTTGGCTGGTTGTGATAAAAAAGCAACTGATGAAAATATCAACCAGGATTTGTCTGGTGATTCAAAGACAAGTGAGATAAAAAATGTAGTGGAAAATAGTGGTGATGAACCCATGATGCAAACAATGGAGAGAAGTGGGCTTGCTGATTTGATAGGAAGAGGAGCAAAAGTGAGATGTGAATATCAAATGAAAGAAGGGAACGGCGAAGTAAATGTGACAACATATATTGATGGTGCTAAATTCAGAGCAGAGACAAATGCCACTGATATGGAAGCAATTTCAGTTTTTGATGGGGAAGTATATTATTCCTGGACTAAAGGCGTTGGAAGCCAGGGAACAAAAATGACAAGAAGTTGTTTGGAAAATATAAAGACAAATGCTCAAGAGGATGAGGTTGCTCAAGGAGAAAATCAATTTGAAAGTGTCGATGATATCGTGATGCAAGAAAATGAATTGAAGATGAATTGTCAGGAGGTTGATGAAATTGATTTTGAAATTCCAACTGATATTCAATTTATCGATACTTGCAAGATGATGGAAGGATTAGAGAATCAAACTCAAAATATGGAAGAGCTTCAAAAACAAATGGAGCAGATGCAAAAAGGTTTGTAGTTTTGTAAAGATAAAATCTAAAAACCCCGATATCTTTTTCGATAAACGGGGTTTTTTAGATTATTATTTTTAACGAATACTTTTGTTACAGTTTAGCCAAAATATCCTTGATTTCATCGAAATCTTTCACAGCAAAAAGGTTTGCTCTTAGATTTTTTGCGTCTGGGAATCCTTTGAAGTACCAACCTAAATGTTTTCTCATTTCAAAAACATTTTCTTTCCCTTTATATTTTTCAATTAATTCGCAGTGTCTTAACGCGACTCTTTTTATTTCTTCTAAGGATGGCTTTGAATATTTTCCTGTTTGGAAATATTCTTTTATTTGTTTAAATAACCAAGGGTTACCAAGACAACCACGAGCAATTCCAAGTCCATCAGCTTTTGTTTTTTCAAAAACCCTCTTGGCGATTTCTGGTGTGAAAATACCGCCATTAGCAATAATTTCTTTTTTAGGATATTTTTCTTTGATTTTCTTTATCATCTGAGAATCAATTTCACCAGAAAAACCTTCCTTATAGGTTCTTCCGTGAACCATTAATGTTTTCCAGTTCAAGTCAGCGACTTCTTCGAGAAAATTAAAGGCGTTAACATTGTCAATTCCAGCCCTAATTTTGATTGAAACTGGAAGGGATGTGTTGTCTAATACTGATTTTATTATTTCCCTAGCATATTTCGGGTCACGCATAAGTGCACAACCGCTATCTTGTTTCATTACTTTTTTCACGGGGCAACCAAAGTTAATATCAATTCCTTCTGGTCGACGAGGAGCAGTTTTTCCTCCGAGCTCTTCAATTTTAGGTAATTTGTCAATGATTTTTGTTGCAGAGGTAAAATATTTGGGATTGTTCCCAAAAAGCTGGACAATAAGCGGAGAATCTTGTTTGCAAGAGTTGACAAAAACAAGATTCTTCTGTAGTGTGAAATGGACACCAGTTGAGGAAAGCATTTCGGAATATAGAGTATCAGCTCCAAGTTCTTTACAAATAATCCGAAATGGGAGATCGCTGATACCAGCCATAGGGGCTAGAATTAATTTTGGAATTTTTTTCATAGAAGGAGGTATTATTATGGCCGAATTATTTTACATTCTTACAGCAGTGGGTGAGTTAACAGTTGATCTCAATGATCAGCGCCTAATTTCTGTCGCCGAGCAGTTTGTTGGCGAGGTCTTAGACTCCCAAGAGGAGGAGCAGTTGATTTCAGGCATCTTCTCCAGATATCTGGAGAGATTGAAAAAAGAATTCAATTCTGTCGAAGCCAATCTTTTGGCGGAGAGGATTAAGCACGAATTTGAAACCTGGGTTTTCTTTCCTCTTCAAGGAAAGAAAACCGCAACACTTATGATGTGAGGAGCTATGAAAAACAACATAGCTTGTCCGCCATAGAGGTGGCCAAGGAAGAATCTTCTTTCTGGTCACCTTTTTATTTCTTGTTTTTGACAATTTCAAAATTATTTGGGGTGTCTAGAATTAGATAACCCTTTTCCTCTACAAGCTTTCTGAATTCATCTGCTTTTTCAAAATCTTTTCCTTTTCTAGCATCATCCCTTTTTTTAGCTAAATTGATAATTTCATCTGGAATCTTAGTGTGCTCTTTTTCTTCCAACTCTAATCCTAAAATTCTATTCATTTTGTTCCAAGAAACAAGTATAGAAGTTGAATTTTCTGAGGAAAAAGAATCCTCAGCAATATTTTTATTGACTAATGTCATTAATTCAAATAAAAAACCTAAAGCCTTGGGAATATTTAAATCATCTTCTATTGCCTCAAAAAAGTCCGATTCATATTTTTTTAATTCCACCAGATCATTATCATTTACAGACTTAGCATTTTCTCTTACTTCTTTAATATTTTCAACAAAACGAGAAATTTTTTCAAGATTCTTTCTGGCTTGCTCCATTCCATCCCAAGTAAAATTCAAACTGGAGCGGTAATGAGAGCTTATGACCAACATCCTAAACTCCATTGGTGAAAAACCTTTTTCAATAATATCCCCTAATCTATAAAAATTTCCTTTAGACTTTGACATTTTTTGAGAGTTGACAAGCAAAAATCTATTGTGAAACCAAAAATTTGCAAAAAGTTTTCCAGTACAACCTTCTGATTGAGCAATTTCATTTTCATGATGTGGAAAAATGTGGTCTTCGCCACCAGTATGAATATCTAGTGTCTCTCCAAGATATTCCATTGACATTGCGCTACATTCAATGTGCCAACCTGGATATCCAATCGACCAAGGGCTTTCCCATTTCAAAATATGGTCTTTTGGTGCCTTCAACCAAAGTGCAAAATCATAAGAATGTTTTTTGTCTGGATGATTTTCGAGTCTTGCGCCGTGTTTTAGATTAGCTATTTTTTTCTTGGAAAGTTTTCCATATTCTTTGAATTTTTCAACATCATAAAAAACATTACCATTATTTTCATATGCAAGCTCCTTTTCAATCAGAGTTTTGATGATAGTAATCATTTGTGATATATGAGCTGTGGCGCGAGGATAATAATTGGCTTTTTCAATGTTCAGAATCTCAATGTCTTTGAAAAATTGTTCTGTGTAAAAGTTTGCAATTTCTTCTGAGCTTTTATTTTCTCTTAACGCCGCTTTTAACATTTTGTCTTCACCAGAATCCGCCTGATTTATTTCATCTGCAGTTAGATGTCCTACATCAGTTATATTCACAATGTGGCGCACTTCATAGCCAAAGGACTCCAGGGAACGCTTTAGTGTATCTGCGTGAATATAGGCACAAAGATTTCCAATATGAGCATAATCATAAACTGTTGGTCCGCAGGTATAAATCTTGACTTTTCCCACTTCAATTGATTTGAATTCTTCTTTTTCTCCTGAAAGGGTGTTGAATAGCTTGAACATTTATTTTTTATTTAAAGTGATTATTTGATGAACTGACTTAGATATTTTTCTCCACGATCGGGGAATATGCAAACGATTTGAGCCTTTTTTCCGCTGGAAGGTTTGATTTTTTCAGCTATTTTCAAAGCTCCGTAGAGAGTGGCTGCTGAGGAAATTCCATAGAATAATCCCTCATAAATACAAAGTTTCTTGTGTATTTCATATACTTCTGGTTCTTTTTTTATTCTAAGGCTTTGATCAATAAAATTTGAATTGAGAATTTTTGGAATAAATGTATCTAGATTTCTAGGACCAGGAATTGTTGAATTTTGTCCTATTTCAATACCAACAACCTGAATCTCGTTATTAAAATACTTCATTCTTTTTCCAACTCCAGTAACTGTACCACCTGTACCAACCGTGGCCACTAGATGAGTGATGTCTGGAAGTTGTTCAACGATTTCTTTTCCGGTCGTATCGAAATGTACTTGTACGCAAGCCTCATTTTCATATTGATTTGGCATGACTAGCGAATTATCCTCAGAAGTCATTTTTTTTACCATTTCTATGGCTGTGTCTCCCTTCCATTCCTCTTTTTTGCAGAAAATAACTTCAGCTCCAAACATCTTTAAAATAGCTATTCGTTCAGGAGTGGCATTTTCTGGAAGCATGATTTTTACAGGATATCCCTTTTTTGTTCCAATCATTGCGAGGCCAATTCCAGTGTTTCCTGAGGATGGTTCGAAGATTGTTTTGTTATTACCTAACAACCCTTTTTTTTCTAAATCTTGAATTAGTGCTAGAGCGACACGATCTTTAATAGAACCACCTATGTTTTCTCCTTCTAGTTTAGCATAGATGTCAAAGTTTTCGCCACAAAAAGAACTCAATTTTATCAGGGGAGTGTTGCCAATCAGTTTTGTGATGTCAGTGGTTTTTTTCATTTTGAGAGGTTATTACTAGAGGGGTATAAAACAAAAAATCTCTCGTCCTTTATGAAAAATACTTTTCATAAAAGGGCGAGAAATTTCGCGGTTCCACCTTTATTCATTTTCTCTTGTAAATAATACTAGAGAAAACCTTCATTGAACTGTTACGGGTTCTACCGATGAGAATTGTCTTGAAATTCTTCAAGGTTTTACTCTCATAATCTGTCTATTTGCATAGACGAACAAGGCGCACGCTTCCTTGGTCAAGATTTTTTAGTGAAATTAAAGAACAATTTAAGTGTAGGATACTTTTTTGGTTGTGTCAAAACCCAACATCTTGACATAAACTCAGCATTGTGCTTTAATTTATTATCAATGTTGAAATAAACGGACACTAAGTCCAAAACCTATCAATTAGGAGGAAAAAATGGGAGAGAAAACATTGGGTGATTTATATAACAATTGCTATATTAAACGCAGTCAACGGGAAAGAGTGCCACTACCCGTTGACAATCAGGTTAATAAAATAACCTGGCAACGATTTACATAAAAGTCCCTGCAGTTATCAACTATGCAAGGGCTTTTTTTGTTTTTTCCTATTTAGAATGTTTTTAAAAATTACTAAATCATCTTTTTTAAGTTCTTGAAAGATCCAAAGCAAAAGAATATAGAAAGCAAAAAGGAGAGCGGAATAGACAATAAACAGATATCCAGTGCGTGGAAAAAAGAAGGCCATTGAAATCATCGAGAAAGATGCTAGTGAGATTTTGAAAAAACTTTTAAGCGGGAAAAGATAGCCGAATTCTCGGTAAGTGTAGATTAATCCAAAAATCATTATAACTAAAGACATAATAGCGGTGCCACTAGCTGCTCCCAAGAGACCATAAATTTTAACTAAGAAATAAGTGATGAAAATATTAAGTAACAAACCAACAATCGCTGCATACATTGGAATTTTTACTTTCCCAGCTCCATTTAAGATGAAAGTTAGGATGTAGAAAATAGTTAGAAAGCCCTCAGCGATGACATATATAGACATAACTGGTGCAGCTGCGGAGAATTCATGCGAATAAAAAATATTAACAAGCGGTAAAGAAAAATAAGACATAAGCAGGCAAACTGGCACAAGAAACATAGTTAAAAAGCGTAGTGATTGACTAATGATTTTCTTAGTTTCTTGATTATTATTGGAGGATGTTGACTTCGAAACTGCTGGTAGGAGAATAATAGTGAGTGCGTAAAATAAATTGTAGGGGATAGAGCCAACGGTATAAGCAGCATTATAGACACCTGTTTGTGTGTCGGAATGCAAAATCCCTTTCACGAGATAGAGGTCAATAGTGTTTAAGAGCTGATAGGCAATTAAAAATATTGTTACTGGCCAAGCGAAAGAAGTTAATTTTTTCCAATCAAAAGACATTCCCTTGTCTTTTTGTGGTGAAACGGCTTGTAATTCTTTTTTGATTTTAAACTTATCAATTCCTAAGCCAATTAAAAACAAAACAAAAGGTGCAGCAGCATAGCCTAGAATTGCGCCCTGGATGGCCAAACCATATGGTTTTAATATAAGTGCTAATCCAATAATAAAAGTTATTCTTAAGACACCACGGCTTGTTTTGAGAAATGCTTGAATTTTGAAACGATGCAAGCCGGTATAATAATAGAAATAGAAAGAAGCGGCAGCAAAAGCTGGAATGACAAGCGATGACAAGCGGAAGAGGTTGGTAAGGCTTGAGTCGCCTAGAGCTAGCGCAATGAGCGGTGAAATAAGAAAAAATAAAATAGTTGCGCCACCAACTATAATTGTTTGAATTTTAATTGTTTGCCATTTAATAATCTTAATGAGCTCTTTTTTGTTTTCAAAAACTTCGCTTAAATATTTCGACATAGCAGTTGGAATACTTTGTCCGATGAGTACTATGGTCATAGTAGTGAGTGTCACGATGATAGCAAAGCGTCCATAATCAGCAGGACCCAAAAGTCGTCCCACGGCTGCATGAATGATGTAGCCAGAGAGGTTATAAATAATTTCGGAGATAAGGACAATAAAAGTTGATTTCAATAAAAAGTTGGACATGATGGAGGTACAATGATTAAATGTTGTGCAGGTAATTTTCCAAAAAGAGTTTTGCATCTTCATTTTGAGAACGATGAAACTATTTGAAACTCTGATTTATTTGATTCTATGTTAGAATAGCTATTTTTACAAATAATTCTCTCAATATATTGAGCTAAAATCAGTGTATTGATAAAATTTGCATTTTTTGTTTTTCACCAATTCTACAACCACTTTTTTCTCTTGAAAAATATGAGCAAAAATGTAGCCGTAAGAGCCATAAAGAGAAGAATCACCCAAAAAGTTATGGGATTTTTTGCTATAGAGAATGATTCAAAGGGTGCCATCCCGAAAACTCCGACAGTTACTGAAAGGGTGAAGGTGATAAGGGATATGGAGGTTAAAAATCGCATCGCTTCATTTATTTGATAGGAAACCATCGCATTATTTGTTTCTTCTAAGGACTCAATCACTTCTTTTGTATTTTCAAGGGCATTCCAGACCCTGATATTAATTCCGATAAGTTCCTGAAAATATTTATTCAAATTCTCATCCAAAAGCACATAATGTTTTTGAACGAGTGATTCGAGAATGCTCCTTTGAGGTTTTAGAGTTCTTCTGAAGGCCAGAATATCTCTTTTGACAAGAGATGTTTCTTTGACCATTCCCCTTTCATTTCCGTTGAAAATTTGTTTTTCAATTTCATTTAATTGTTCATTAATGTGATCGATTTTAGGGAAACAAGAATCTAAGAGTTTTTCTAAGATAAAGTATAAAAGTAACCCTGTTGTATCAGACATCGAATTCTTTTTGGCAATCTCATTTTCAGTAAATTCTTTTACAATCGATTTTAACGGAAGATTATCGCCAATGTGAGAAGTTATGAGATGATCTTTTGTGATTACAATGTCAAGTTCTCCGGGGGAAGTGACCCTTTTTAAGCGGTCAAAAATGGGAATGTGCATTACTAGGTAGAGGCAATTATCAAACTCTTGTGCACGCGGTCGTTGTGATGGGGAAGTGAATTCATCGAGAACGAGAGTATCTAAATTGAAGTTATTCTTAAGATATAAAATGTCTTTAGAGGTTGGATTCTGGATATCAATCCAACTCATTTTTTCTCCCTTGATCTCATTTATCATAAATTTTTGTATGTATTTGTTATTGTGTTACTTGCTTTTTATTATTTTAGCAAAAAAAAAGTATATTTAAAAGAGAATTTGGATTGCTTGCTAAATTTAGGAAAAAGTATTTAATTAAAAGAGGGGTGTAATCTTTGAGATGTTATTGATGAAGAATATTCTTATTTTTTTAATAAAGTTATATCAAAAAACACTTTCAAGAGATACTGGATTTTTCTCCTATTTTTATAGTGAAAGAACTTGTAGATTTCATCCAACCTGTTCGCAATATACACTAGAAGCAATCCAACGCTTTGGTTCAATTAAAGGCTCTTATTTAGGATTTCGCAGAGTAATTCGCTGTCATCCTTGGAATGAGGGAGGAGTTGACAATGTACCAGAAAAGCAAGATAATGAAAGGAAAAAGAGGATTTAGATTTGTGAACATTTAAATGTAGAAAATAAAAATTAGTTAGAAATATTTAATGCCAGAAGTTATACAGCCAAAAACATTAAAGGAACTTATTTCTTTAAGAAAGACTCCTTATGATAGTAAACGGATTGAGCGGATCTCAAAGGCTTATGATTTAGCTAAAAAAGCGCACGAGGGACAAAAAAGAAGGTCAGGAGAAGATTATTTTGTTCATTGTGTTGAAACTGCTGCAACTCTAGTGACTATGGGTCTTGGTTCGGTTACAGTCACGGCAGCGCTTCTACACGATGTCCCAGAGGATACAAATATCACACTGGATGAAATAGAAAAAGCGTTTGGAAATGAAGTCGCATTTATTGTGGCAGGCGTAACAAAACTGGGACATGTCAGATTAAAGGGAAGTATCGAAGAGTATTATCTTGATAATCTGCGGAAAATGTTTATGGCGATGGCTGCTGATATTCGGGTAATACTTATCAAACTTGCAGATAGGTTGCATAATATGAGAACGCTTGACGCATTACCTGAGGAAAAGAGATTTAGGATTGCAAAAGAGACGATGGAAATTTTTGTTCCGATTGCAAATCGTTTTGGAATTGGTGAAATTAAGGGAGAGCTTGAAGACTTAGCTTTTAAGTATTTAGAGCCAGAAAAGTACAAAGAGACAGTTAAATTAGAAACTGAAGCATATAAGTCTCGTGCACAATATATAGAATCAGCGATTGAAGAGCTGAAAGTTGAATTAAAGGGTGCAGGGATAAAATTAGTCGATATTCACGGAAGAGCAAAAAGGTATTATCGTTTATATAAAAAACTCGAGAAGCGTGATATGGACATTGACAAGGTTTATGATCTGGTTGCAATTAGACTTGTTGTTACAACGGTTGCTGCTTGTTATGAAACCTTAGGGATTGTACATAGAAAGTACAGGCCACTTATAGGTCGTATTAAAGATTATATATCTCTTCCAAAACCAAATGGATATAAATCAATCCATACAACAGTTTTTGGTCCAGAAGGAAAAATACTTGAAATTCAAATCAGAACAGAGCGAATGCATGATGAGGCTGAATATGGAATTGCGGCTCATTGGATATATACACAAGGCAGAACATGGACCGATATTGTTTTAAGAAGAGAGCCTAAAGCTGCTGAAGTTCCGGAGAAAGAATTGGAGTGGGTGCAACAATTAAAACAATGGCATACCGAAACCGGTGGAGAGAGTGATGATTTTTGGCGTTCAATTAAATTTGATTTTTTTAAGAATCATATATTTGCCTTTACTCCAAGTGGAGATGTAATAGAATTGCCAGAAGGTGCAACTCCTATAGATTTTGCCTATAGAATTCATTCAGAAATTGGTGACAGAGCAATGGGTGCGAGAGCAAATGGTAAGATGGTCTCTCTTGACTATACGATTCACAATGGAGATTTGCTTGAAATCGTTACATCAAAAGAGAAAAAACTGCCAAGTCGTGACTGGCTGAGGTTCGTTAAGACTGCGCATGCTCAAGCAAAAATAAAAAATACACTAAGAAAAGGAGGAGTACATATTATAAACAAAAAATAACTTAATTGACAGAGAAAGTTTTTTGTGTAAGAATAGTATCAAGTTGGTTCAAGACAACTATCCAATCGCGGGGTGGAGCAGTCTGGTAGCTCGACTGGCTCATAACCAGTAGGTCATCGGTTCGAATCCGGTCCCCGCAACAAAATTTTGATTTTCAATTTTCGATGCTCAGTTTTCAATCTCATATATAAGTTGAAAATTGTTTGTAGAAGATTGATTTTTTTATGTAAAATAACAAATTGGCGGCGTAGCTCAGTTGGTTAGAGCGTGGGACTCATAAGCCCGAGGTCAGAGGTTCAACTCCTCTCGCCGCTACAAAGAAAAAGTCTAGACAAGTGCTAGTTATCTTTATAGCTGAAATAAAAACACAAAAACAAAAAATAAACAGTCTCAGTTTATTATGAAAATAGGACTCGATATTAGAACCATAGGAAAAAATAGAACGGGAGACGAAACCGTTACTTTGCAATTGGTGGGAAATCTTTTGGAAATGAACTCAGGGGATAGTTTTTCTTTATTTACAGATGAAAAAAGTGAGTGCAAGCTGAAAGAAATAGAGGGTAAATTTGTTCACAAGGAAAATGGAAAATTTGAAATCTATTCAGTATTGCCATCTAAAAAAGCATTTTGGACATTTTGGTCTTTGCCTGTTTTTATAAAAAAGTTTCCTGTGGACATTTTGCATGTTCAATATATCACGCCAATATGGCTTCCTGGGAAAGTTAAATTAATCACAACGATTCATGACATTTCCTTCGCTAGATATCCAGAATTTATAGATAAAAAAGATCTTTTTCTTTTAAATAGATTTATTCCGTTGTCTTTGAAAAGGGCTGATAAAATTATTGCTGTTTCGGAATTTACAAAAAAAGAAATTATTGATGTGTATAAAATTCCAGAAGAAAAAATTGAAGTGATTTATAATGGTGGTGCTTCAAAAGATTTTTTTAGTGAAGTCTCGGAGCAGGAATTGGCACTATTCAAAAAAGAGCATAAATTGCCAAAAGATTTTATTTTATATGTAGGCACTTTACAACCAAGGAAAAATATCCCTTTTCTACTTAAAAGTTTTACTGCTTTTAAACAAAAATTTGCTCAAAATGAGTCTGTTAATAGATTGCATTTAGTTATCGGGGGCAATAGGGCTGGGCATAATTATGATAAGAAAATTGATCAAGTTTTTGACGAAATTAAAAAAGAGTCGCCAGAGATTGCAAGGCAAATTATTTTTTCAGGGTTTATTTCTAATGAGGATTTGCCTATGTATTACAAGGCAGCAAAAACATTATCTATTTGTTCTAACTATGAAGGATTCGGATTGCCAGCGATTGAGGCAATGGCAAGTAAAACCCCTGTTATTTCAACTGATGCCTCTTGTATGCCAGAGATTTGTTCAGGTGCTGCGGTAATCTACAAGCACGATAATCAAGATGATTTCTTAGAGAAGTTGTTGCTAATAATTACTAAGGAAAGTTTTGTATTGGAGTTAATTAAGAAAGGTAATTCTAGGGCAAAACATTTTAATTGGAGAAAAAACGCAGAGCAAACATTGAATTTATATAAAAAATTAAAATAAAAAATAAGCAATTTTAATATAGTCTAAAATTGCCATTAATACTATTGAAGTTTAATGACAAAAGGTGTATATTTGATTTGTTGAGTTTGTTAGTAAAAAATAAAAAATAAGTAATTAAATAAATTTCTATATGAGAACATTTCTAGGGCAAAAAAGTAGAGCTGGCCTACAAAGACAGAAAAATAAAGCTTTTTATAAAAAAAAGGTTTTTTGGTTTTTTGCTGTTGTTATTTTTGCTTTTTTGGCTATAGGTGGAGGTTTTTTATATAAATCAGGTAGCGTTTTGAGCAAAATTTCAGGAGGAAATCAGTCTGCAATAAAAAGTCTTTTTAGTGTTGCATCAGGAGATGATGTTCAGCAAGAAAGTGATGGAAGGACGAATATCTTGCTATTAGGAGTAAGAGGTACAAATATTTTAGGAGGCGATCTTTTATCAGATGTTAATATGGTAGTTTCATTAAAGAAAGATGAGGATAAAATTGCACTAGTTTCAATTCCAAGAGATTTGTATGTTAAAAATCCTGGAGCAGAAAATTATTCAAAAATAAATGCAGTTCATGCATATGGAGAGCAGGGTGGAAAAAACGAGGGTCTTTCACAAATGAAAAAAATTGTTGGTGAAATTACTGGGCTAAACATTCATTATGCAGCTTCAATCAATTTCACTGGCTTTAAGCAACTAATAGATGCTGTAGATGGTGTTGATGTTAACCTTGAAACACCTTTTTATGAAGTTTCGCAGTTCGTCAAAGGAAATGAATGCGGGGGAGAATTTATTTTGCCTGCAGGCGACAATCATCTGACTGGGGATACGGCACTTTGCTATGTTCGCGCAAGGGAGAATACTTCAGATTTTGATCGCGCGAAAAGACAACAAGTTGTTCTGAAGGCATTGAGAGATAAAATGATTTCTCGTGGAACTCTGGCAGATTTTGGAAAAGTAAGTAAAATATTAGATGCAATTGGAGATAATGTAAAAACAGATATTCCGCCGAGCGAAATGAGAGGGTTTTTTGATGAGTATGTAGGTATGCAAAATGCTGAAACATACCAAAGGGTTCTAGAAAATACAGAAGAGGGTCTATTAACGGTGCCTGAAGATATACAAGGGGCTGGATATGTCCTTGTTCCAAGAGCTGGAGCATATAATTATTCTGAAATTCAGGAGGTTTGTAAAAATATTTTTACAATTGCAAGACAAAGCGATGTTGATCCTATAAAGCAATCAGCTAAACCACAAAGAAGGATTAGAACGATCCCAATTAAAGTTACTGGTTCAGTGGATGCTTCTAGCGGTTATAAAACAGAAGTGACCCAAAAGATTTTTGAGATTGAAATAGAGGGAAGTTATAGTGAAAATCAAATTACAATCGATCTTAGTAAATTGCATAAAATAAAAGAAACTGGGACTACTAATTTTAAAATAGAAGACCTAAACATTCCAGAGGGAACCAAAGTAATTTCGCATACCGAAACTAAGACTGTCTTGAAAATAGAAACATCAAAGTAAAAAATAACCCTAACTTATGAGGGTAAGCAAACCCAAGTTATCAATTATAATTACATCATACAAAAACACTGAGTTGCTCCGACTCTGTCTAGAGTCAATTCAAAAAAGTATCAAAGATTTAGAATATGAAGTAATTGTTGCGGATAGTAGCACCGAGGAAAAGACATATGATTTGTTTAGAGAGTGTTTTAGTGGTGTTGTTTTTATATCAAATAAAAGGAATAGGGGATTTGGGGCATTAGTTAATCAAGGACTTGGGAGAGCCAAGGGTGAATTTTTGTTTATTATAAATGCTGATATAATAATCAAAGACAATGCTGTAAGCAAATTGCTGAAATTTATCGAGAAGGATGACACTGTTGGCATTGTTGCACCAAAGTTAATCAATTTTGATAATTCTGTTCAACAGTCTTGTTTTAAATTTTATTCCCCGATAACAGTTTTTTATAGAAGAACTTTTTTGGGAAGAATGGGTTTCGCAAAAAAACATTTGGAAAAATTCTTGATGAAAAAAGAACAAGCAACAAATAAGTCTTTTAGTGCTGATTGGGTTATGGGAAGTGCTATGATGACAAAAAGAAGTGCTGTTGATGTGGTGGGTAAATATGATAGTAGATATTTTATGTATTTTGAAGATGTTGATTGGTGTAGGCGCTTTTGGGAAAAAAAATACAAAGTGATTTACAACCCAAATATAAAAGTCTTCCATTATCACGGAAGGGCGAGTGCTAGCAAGAATGTCTTGAATTCGGTTCTGTTTAATAAATATACGAGGGCTCATATTGTAAGCTCTGTCAAATATTTCTCTAAGTTTATGGGAAAGAAAAACCCTCACGATGAGTTTAATCAAGAAAAATAGTTAAAAATATGCCAAAAAAAAATAATATTATAGAAGAGGTAGAAAAAAAAACGGACACAAATTTGTTCAAAAAAGAGCAAAACGCTCAATCCTTAGAGGAAATAAAAACCGGAGAAGATGTTTATCCTGACAATTCGGATGGCAATAGTCTTAATTCAATTAATAAAATTTCAAAGAAGAAGAATTATTTTGGCATTGTTACTTTGGTGGTGGTTATATTTTTCGTGGGATTTCTTTTGGGCAACAAATCTTCGAGAGGAGAGACTATATCAAATAAGATTTCAAATATTATAAACCCTTCTTCAAGGTCTAATGATATTTTCTTTGGTGCTAATAAGAAAGAACTTGAGGATGTTGATATGAGTGTTTTTTGGGAGGCATGGAGACAAATGGATGATAAATTCGTAGATATTGATAAGTTAGATCCGGAAAAAAGAATTTATGGTGCAATTAAGGGTATGGTGTCGGCATCCGGTGATCCATATTCAGCATATATGAACCCTGAAGAAGCAAAAGATTTTAACACAGATATGGAAGGTAGTTTTGAAGGAATTGGAGCAGAACTGGGAATGAAAGACGGAATGCTCACAGTAATTGCACCACTAGAGGGAACTCCAGCTGAAAAAGCTGATTTACGAGCTGGAGATATAATTGTGAAAATTTTTGATGAAATTACGCTTGAAATGACTGTTGATGATGCGGTGAAAAGAATTCGGGGAGAGAAGGGCACGATTGTAAAATTGACTGTCGCCAGAGGTGAGACGGGAGAGACTGTTGAAATTGAAATTACTCGAGGTGTAATTGAATTACAAAGCGTTAAATATGAGAAAAAGGAAGGAAATATAGGATATATAAAAGTTTCTAAGTTTCTTGAAAACACTGGGGAAAATTTTGATAAAGCCATCAGTACAGCAATTATTGACAATGTTGATGGATTAATTATCGATGTGAGAAATAACCCAGGAGGTTATTTGGATGTTGCTGTTGATATGGCTTCGACTTTTGTTTCAAACGGAGAAGTTGTAGTTTGGGAGAAGGGAAGGAGTGATAATAAGGTTCCGTTCACAGCAGGTAAGAAGGTAGATAAGTTATTAAACATACCTATTGTTGTGATAATGAATGGTGGAAGTGCAAGTGCCTCAGAGATTCTTGCTGGCGCATTAAGAGATATAAAGGGTGTGAAACTAATAGGTGAAAAAAGTTTTGGAAAGGGGTCTGTTCAGCAACTCTTAGAATTGAGTGATGAATCAAACATAAAAATCACAATTGCTAAATGGTTAACTCCGAAAGGAACTTCAATACATGAAGTTGGTCTTGAGCCAGATGTTGAAGTGAAAATGACTGAAGAAGATTATAAAAACAAAAAAGATCCACAATTAGAAAAGGCTTTGGAGGAATTAAAGCAAGAAATTAAGGCTTAAACAAATGAGGAAGAAAGTTGTAACCATAGGAGGCGGGACGGGGAGTTTTGTTTTATTGTCAGGATTAAGAAATTTTGATTTTGATATTAGTGCAGTAGTTTCTATGGCTGATGATGGAGGGTCTACTGGTAGACTTCGTGATGAATTAGGGGTTTTGCCCCCAGGTGATGTAAGGCAATGTCTCGTGGCATTGAGCGAACAACCACTTATTTGGAGGGATTTATTCAATTATCGTTTTGAAGCTGGGGAATTAAAGGGGCATGCTGTTGGCAACCTCTTTCTATCTGGTCTGGAAAAAATGAAAGGCGATTTCTCTGAGGGACTTGATGTAGCAATGAAGGCTTTAAATGTTCGTGGCCAAGTTATTCCAGTTACAAAAAGCAATGTAAATCTTCAACTTAAGCTTAGAGATGGAAGTATTGTCTCCGGAGAAGCCGAGATAAATAAAAGTGATGACATTGAATCAATTGGTTTGGAGGAAATATATTTAAAGCCTTTTGCGAGAGCAAACCTAAAGGCCGTTAATGCAATTTTAAATGCGGATATAGTTGTTATTGGTCCAGGAAATCATTATTGTAGCATAATTCCAAACTTATTGGTTAGTGGAATTTCTAAAGCACTAATCCAGACAAAAGCTAAAGTTGTTTATGTTGCAAATTTGGTAAACAAAAAGGGCCACACAGAAAGTTTTTTATTGGGGGATTATATTGATTCAATTAATAAATATATTGGCAAAGAAAGAATTGATTATGCTATTTTCAACACTCAAAAACCAACACAAACATTAAAAAGGAAATACGAAGAAAGAGGAGAGAGTGTCTTGGAATTTAAAAAACCACCAAAAGATAAAAAAAGAAGGTGTAAAATTATAACAGCTCATTTACTTGGCAAAGAACAAGAATATAGTAGGGCAGATAAAATTGCTGACGAGAGAGCCTTAATTAGGCATAGCCATAGAAAATTAGCGAGAACAATTGATTATATTATTAACTTAAATGACTATAGAGATGTTGTTAAAAAAGTAATTTAACGAAGATCAATCAATCTTTTTCATATTGACGAAAATGTTTTTTTGGTTTATGCTAAGTTTTGTAGTTTACATTTTATTTTTGCACCATTAGCTCAGTCGGTAGAGCAGTCGCCTCTTAAGCGAACGGTCGCAGGTTCAAATCCTGCATGGTGTACAATTATTGCAGATTATATGCGCCTGTAGCTCAATTGGATAGAGTACTTGACTTCGGATCAAGGGGTTGCAGGTTCGAGTCCTGCCAGGCGTACAAGATGGTATTTTAAGGTGGTGTTATATTTAACACAGTGCATAAAAACGGTCCTAGACCGTTTTTTTTTGTTTTATTACTTTGAGATGAAATAATTTTGTGTAGCTTTGCTAAATATTTCGGTCAGGGGCAAAGAGAATGTGTGGAAAGGCTCTTTTTTAGCATCTTACTAGTTTTTAAGACTTAAAGGTGTTACAATTAATTAAAAGTAATAAAATAATTTTATAAATATGAAAGTTTTGTTTTTTGAAGCACAGCCCGAATTTCAGTCTTTTATTCAAAATAAATTAGCAAACCATGATGTTGATTTTTATGAAGATCTTGCTCATGAGGCAGAACTTAAAGAAGGTGATTCTGAGGCGGAAGCTATTTCTATTTTTATTTATTCTAAAATTTCCAAGGAAGTTTTAGATAAATTCCACAATCTTAAATTTATTGCTACTCGTTCAACTGGTTTCGATCATATTGATATGGAGGAATGCAAAAGGCGTGGAATAAAAGTTGCAAATGTGCCTTTTTATGGTGAAAACACTGTTGCAGAGCACACTTTTGCATTGATTTTGTCGCTATCAAGACATGTGCATAAATCATATCTAAGAAGTAAGAGGAATGATTTTTCAATCGTTGGTTTGCAAGGGTTTGATCTTCGTGGGAAGACACTGGGAGTAATTGGGGTTGGGCACATCGGAAAACATATTATTAAAATTGCCAAAGGTTTCGGTATGAATGTAATCGCTTATGATAAATATCGGGACGAGATTTTGGCCGAAGTTTTAAACTTCAAATATACAAGCGAAATAGATGAAGTTTTAGTAAATTCGGACATTGTTTCTTTGAGTGTTCCTCTTAATGAAGACACTTTTCATTTGATAAATCACGATTCTTTTGAAAAAATGAAGAATTCTGCGATTTTAATCAACACTAGCAGAGGTGCTTTAGTTGATACTGAGGCTTTATATGAAGCATTGAGCAATGGTAGGATAGCAGGAGCTGGTCTGGATGTGATTGAGGGAGAAGAGTCTATTCAAGAAGAGAGGGAACTTCTCTCATCAGAGAAAAATACTGAAAAATTACGAGGAGTATTTCGAGATAAAGCAATTTTTGAAATGGAAAATGTTGTTTTCACGCCACATAACGCTTTTAATAGTAGAGAGGCAATCGAAAGAATCTACAACACAACCATTGAAAATATTGAAGAATTTCAAAAGAACGAAGAAAGAAATATTGTTTAGTCTAGAGGATTTTTAGATGGGTTGAATGATAAGTCGAATGTTTGAATTTTCTCAACTCTTGTTAATTTTATTTGCTATGATATAATGTTTCTTGTATAAGCATTTAATTGCTTATTTAGTATGATGGCGACTATAGTTCAACGGTAGAACGACGGTTTGTGGTACCGCTAACGAGGGTTCGATTCCCTCTAGTCGCCCAGAATTTAAAAACAAAATACAAAAAAATGAAAACATTTTCAAAAAAAAGAAAAGGGGTTTTTCCTTCAGATCTTGCTGTTTTGATTGGCATAGTTTTTATTTTTGCTTTTTTTAGTATTGCAACTTTTAAGATTGCACAATTTAAAAAAGATGGTTCTGTATTCAAAAAAGTAGTTAAAAAAGAAAGAGTTAGAAAAGTATCACATCCAAAAGTTTTCGTTTTTGAAAAAAATAAAATACAAAAAGATATAGACACTGAAGTCGCTGGTATGTTGTTAGCAGCCTCACAAGAAGAGATTATTGTTGAGATTGGAGAATCAGAAGCAAAAAATGCTGGCAAGGTTTTAATGTTTCAAACAGACCCCTTGACGAGAGTTGTTTTTTCTGACAAAAAAACAAAAGAAAATCCCGATATTGCTGCAAATTTTGCAAGTTTAGAAATAGGACAAGTAATCTCAGTAAAAGAGTCAAGTGAAGAGGGCAGTGAAGGGAAGGTGGAAGTTATTAGAATTTTAAAATAAAAAATAAATAAAAAAACAAGTAAATAAGCTTGTTTTTTTATTTGTAAAATTAGTTATTTTCTAGTTTTGAATTTAAAAAAGTTATTGCTCCTTCCAATCCCCCTAGGTTTTCCAGTTTTGCTAACCTTATTTCTGGTAGTTCTGGATAGATAAGAAGTTTTTCTTTGAAATGTCTTTTAATATTTTCAATTGAAATTTTCCGCATTAAAGAACCACCTAAAATAATGATATCGGGAGACCAATGTACTGTTGAATTTATCAACCCAATTGCTAAAAATTTTTCTATATTATTCCAAAAATCTTTGTCATTAATTTCTTCTGGCAGTTTGCCAGTTCTTTTTTTGATATAATTTCCTCCAATTAGATCTTCTAATCTCCCTGGCTTCTCACAGTTAGGGCAAAGCGTTTGTGAGGGGTCGATAATTTGATTACCTGGTTCAAAGCCAAATTTGTTCGGAGCAATTTTACCATAGTTAATAAGTGAACCACCGACGCCTGTGCTAACTGTGTAATAAGCAATGATCTTGCTTTTGTAATTTTCGATTTGAGCGGCCTCTGCTATTCCGATGATAGATGCATCATTTTCCAAGAAGACAGGCGCTCCAAGTTTATTTTCAAGCTCATCATACAAAGGTTCGCCAGCCCAACTAGAAAGAGACTTGTCTATGTTTCGATAAGAAAGAGTTACACTTCTTTTTTCTTTGTTTAAAGGAGCTCCAACTCCGCCACAGATTGCCGTTATCCTCACCCCTTTTGAAAGTTCAATAGCAGTGGATACGATTAACCTGACCCCTTCTTTGAAATTATCAGGAGTATCCAATATTCTATAATCAGATATTGTTTTTTTATCGACTGAAATAGCGACTCTGGTTTTTGTTCCACCGATATCAAATAAAAAATACATAGATTTTTGATGTTAAGTGTTGTTAATGAGTTTACATATTATGACTTTTCTTATAGTCATTCCACTGACGAACGGACCAATTGTCAGGTTTTATTTTCAGAATTTCAGTTTCGTGGTATTTAGCAGGATTATCATATACACTATTGAAAGTGTCTTCAAAAATTAATTTACCATTTGCGTCTGTTACGATTTGTTTTAGTTTGATTTTTAAAACGCCCTCAGATGTTCGTTCGGTGACCTTCGGTCCCTCAATTTCAACTTTTCTGTTGTCTGATTCACCAAAAAAATCAAAAGTTAACTTATTTCCCTCAATGGATGGTTGAAAGAGAATGTATCCAGGAGTGTTGTTAATAAATTTCAAATCAGGATTTGGCAAATATATAGTGGCGTCTGTTCCTTGTGGGTTATAATACTGGACTGGATATGAATGGTTTTGTCGCTCGGTGATTTTAAGTCCCGTGTTGAGGGCTGCCCGAAAAACAGTTGTTGATACTTGGCATACACCTCCGCCATATTCAGGGATTGTTTTATTGTCTTTAATGACCAACTCTTCTTTGTAGCCAGTTTCTTTTTCTACTGGTCCCAGAATAGTAACAAAAGAAAATTCTTCGCCTGGACTTAACAATATTCCGTTAAATTTGTTAGTTGCAAGATTTATATTGTAGATTCTATTTTTTGGTGAACCAGCAAAATTTGACTCCCCGTGTCCTATTTGATCATTTATTTTTAATTCGCTTAAAGTTTCTTTTGAAATTTTCGGTTTTTCTTCTTTCATTGGTAGTTGAAAAACTCTTTCTTCTTGAGATTTTTGTAGGGCAGTTAAGATAATTTCAGTAGTCGTTTCTTCATCAAGAGAAAAGCCCGACTCAGCAGGTGTTATAATTTCTAATTCCCCCTTTAGTTTTTCTTGGTCTTCTTTAGCAGTATTTTTTTCTGTATTTCCCCCAGTGATTTCGATGTTGTCTTCGAATTTCATTTGAACCTTGGCATTTTTGGGTAAAGAAAAAACCTTTTCACTTAAAGTTGATACAAATTGCTCAACCTTTTGCTCGTCTATTTTTAGAATTGCACCCTTTTTAAAGTTCTCAATCGAATTTATGGTTTTAGTTAAGTCGCAAATTGAAAAATATTTGTCAATAAGAGAGTTATCTATATTGGAGTCTGTGAAAATGCCATCTTGACAGAGAGTACTCTTTTCTATTTCAGAATAATATTCTTCCTCTAAGGTAAAATCTATCTTCCAAGTGGCGAAATCGCTAGGTTTAAATGAAAACTTTTTCTCTTGAAGTTGTAAATCAAAATTTGTTTCCAAGTATTCTTGGAGGTTTGTGTTATCATTAAAGAAGAGTTGTTCGTTGCCTGTGGCATAACTTGAATCAGCAAAAAAACCTACCGTGAATAAGGTGGAAAATAGAACTATTGAAAATAATTTATTTAAAATGGAATTCATATACTTAGAATAAACTGAATTTTATTTTTCTCAAGTTTGAAATAAATAAAAATTTGCAATGTGAACGATGGGGAGCTAAAAACCAGCTTGTGGCTGGCTTTCAGTATAAAAAGTTTAAAATCAATTCTTTAGAATCCTCGAACTTGAATTTTTCTAGTCTTTGTTGTGTCAGCCTTTGGTAGTTTCAATGTTAGAATGCCATTTTTCATTGTGGCTTCAGCTTTGTCGGCGACAATTTCAACAGGAAGAATTACACTTCTTGAGAATGGACCCCAATAACACTCTTGATAATAATAGTTATCGCTAGAAATTTCCTCATCTTGTTGTCTTTCTCCTCGTATGGTTACCATATCATTGTTGATATTCACATCAAGGTTCTCTGGTTTTACTCCTGCGATTGTTGATTTGATGACGATATCATCATTTGTTTGATATACATCAATTGTTAGTTGACCTTCTGATTCAATTGGTTGTTCAAACTCTTCTTGTTGTTGTTGCATAGGTTGTTTTTGAATATATTGTTGTTGAATTTGTTCTTCAGGTTCTTGTTCTTCAGGAAATTCATATATATCTTCTTCCTGTGATTCAAACTGTGTTACGAAGCCCCCTTCTGGCGATTCTTGTAATTCCAATTCTTCAAACTGGTCCTCGTCAGTAATCTTTTTGATGCCAGTTAGCTTTTCAAAAAAGGATTTTTTTTGTTTTGTCATTTTCTACTTTTATTTTTTTATAATCCTTAAAAACTCTAAGATTAGATAATCTTAACTATAGTGACATTATAACATATATGGATAAAAACTGCCAACAGTAGAAAGGTTAGGGAGCGAATTTTTAAGCCACTTAAATATAGAACATCAACAGCATTGGCAAGTAAAATAGCTGAAATTATATGTATACCGGTAGGAAAAAATGCCTCAGTTGGAAGATTCGCTTGTCCAAAAAATATCATTGAAAGTTCAAAAAATCCAAAACCCAAACCAAGAAAAACAGGAAGGATGAGTAATCTTAGAATTTTTGGAAATAAATTCATAGAATGTGTTGAGAAAATGAAATAAAGAAGTGAAAATTTAACAATTTCTTCAATAGAGGCAAGCAAGGAAA
Organism: Candidatus Moraniibacteriota bacterium; assembly: GCA_041583775.1. Classification (GTDB taxonomy): domain Bacteria; phylum Patescibacteriota; class Minisyncoccia; order Moranbacterales; family DUUL01; genus UBA2772. The sequence continues at coordinate 77,433 of JBFHFF010000004.1, read as the reverse complement.
TGCTAAAAATAGTTTCATTGTTAGCAAATTTCGAAGGAATTAGCGCCATTATAATAAGGGATAAGAATCCCGATATTATACCAAATACAAAAAAGATTAGCATAGTTTGTGGTATTTGTTTTTTCACTTTGATTTTTGTTTTACACCCGACACCTTGAATTAGTTGGACAGTTGTTTAATGAAGATTTCTATTTTCTTGATTTTTTCTTCAGCTAAAGCGATTTTTTCCTCTTCTTTTGCAACAATTTCTTTTGGAGCATTTTCAATAAATGCTTTGTTTTGAAGTTTTTTCTTAATCGAATTGAGATATTTTCTAACTTGTGAAAGTTCTTCATTTAGTCGGTTCCTTTCTTTTTCTGCATCAACCAAACCTCCAAATGGAATATAAATTTCCACTTCGCTTTGAGAAATATAAACAGCGTTAGCAATTTTATTACCACTCCTTTCTATTATTAGTCTTCCAATACCCGTTTTTAACTTTTTGATAAGAGTTTCTTGTGAGCGAATGAAGTCTGTTTTATCTCCTGCGTAGATTATGACTTCGATTTTCTTGTCTGGTGCAACTTTGTATTCAGCTCGAATGTTCCTGATTGCGGAAATAATTTCCTTGGTTTTGTCAAAAAGATGAAGGTCTGTATCGTCAAAATCACTAAGAATGTCATTATATTGTTTTATGGTGGGCCACTTTTCTGTTAACAATAAAGAGTCATTAAATTGTTCCCAAATGGTTTCTGTTACAAAAGGAATAAAAGGGTGCCAGATTTTTAAAAGATCTTTTAGAACAAGCGTTAGAACTTTTTTCTTTTCTGTTCCGCTATCAAATTTTGTTGCCTCTAGATACCAATCAGCGAGTTCATTCCAAGAAAAATCTTTCAAAAGTTCAGCAGATCTGGAAAATTTATATTCCTTCAAGTCAGAAGAAACTTTTTCAATTAGATTTCTGGTTCCTTGTAAAATAGTTTTATCAGCAATGGTTAACTTTGTTTTATCTATAGGTGAGTTATCAACCTCGATAGTTTGGATGATGTATCGTGAAATGTTCCAAAGTTTATTTACCATATTTCGCATACTCTCAATTTTCCCTTCCGAAAGTTTAATATCCTTTCCTGGAGTGGACCCGATAACCAAAGAGAGTCGCGTTGCATCTGTTCCAAATTTTTCAATCATATCAAGTGGATCAATTACATTTCCTTTTGATTTAGACATTTTTTTTCCATTTTCATCCAAAATCAATCCGTGTAGGTAGACATCTTTAAAAGGAATATCCCCGATAGCATATGTTGTCATAATAATCATTCTTGCAACCCAGAAAAACAAAATATCATAGCCAGTTTCTAGGACATTTGTAGGGTGAAAATTTTTGAAATCGGCAGAATTTATAACAAGCTTTCCATTTTTAATCTTGATCTGTTCAGGGTTATTAGCAAGAGTTGAAAAGGTCCACATTCCAGAAGAAAACCAAGTATCAAGAGTGTCTTCATCTTGTAACCAACCTTCCTCAGCAGGAGCTTCTTCTCCTACGAAAATTTCTTCGTCTTTATACCAAACAGGAACTCTGTGTCCGTACCAAATTTGACGAGATATGCACCAATCACGGAGATCGTTCATCCAGTTGAAATAGTTTTTTTCAAAACGCTCGGGAATGATATTGATTTTTTCTTTTTCAAAAACACCACTTTTTACAGCTTCAACACAAATTTCTTTAATGGATTTTCCTCCTAAGTTATTGGTTTTTTTGTTAACATCAATAAACCATTGTAAGGAGGGAAGTGGCTCAATCACAGTGTCACAGCGATAACAAAGAGAGAGTTTATGTTCATAATTTTCTTCTATATGATCAATCAATCCCATTTCTTGCATATCTTTAACAATGGCTTCTCGGGCTTCAAGTGTTGTCATTCCTGTATATTTCCCACAATTATCCATCATTTTCCCATCTTCATCTATGATTTTCTTCATAGGAATTCCGTGCCTTGCAGCTATTTCATTATCAATAAAACTATGTGCAGGAGTTACCTTTACAGCGCCTGAACCAAATTCTGGGTCAACTGAGCGATCAGCAATTACCTTAACTGTAAATTTCCCCAAAACTCCTTGGATTTCATAATCTTTACCCACCATTTCTTTGTAGCGTTTGTCGCTAGGATGAACTGCAACGGCCGTGTCGCCAAGCTTTGTCTCTGGTCGGGCAGTGGCAAGTACAAAAGGACCATATTTTAACCAATAAAGTTTTCCAGTTTCTTCTTTATATTCAACCTCATCATCAGCTAGTGTGCTGTGACAACGAGGACACCAATTAACAACACGCTCTCCTCGGTAGATTAAACCGTCTTCATACATCAATTTGAAAACTAGATTTACGGCCTTATTCCTGGTTTTATCTAAAGTGAAAGCCTCTCTTGACCAGTCACAAGAGGATCCCATTTTCTTGATTTGATTTTCGATAGTATCATGGGATTTTTGTGCGAATTCATCAACTCTAGCAAGAAATGCTTTTCTGCCAAGAGAATGTCTAGAAAGCCCTTCTTCTTTAATAAGCTTTTCAACCTTCGTTTGTGTTGCAATGGCAGCATGATCAGTGCCAGGAAGCCAAAGCGCTCTAAATCCCCGCATTCTATGGAATCGTGTCAAAATATCTTGATATGCCAACATTCCAGCATGGCCCATATGCAAAGTCCCAGTCACATTTGGTGGTGGCATTACAATCGAATAACCCTTTGCATTTTCTGGAAGTTTAAGATTTTTAGGATTGAAAGCTCCTGAAGATTCCCACTTTTTGTAGATCTCTTCTTCATAATCTTTGGGTGAGTAAGTTTTTGCAATTTCCCTTGTTTCTTTTTTTGACATTTTTATATAGAATTAAGACTGAATATTTTTCGGAATAGTTGCCGTTTTTTGAACTTTAGTAATCTTAACGGATGAGTGAAAAAATGCAAGACAAGCCCAGAAAATAAGCATTCCTTGAGGTAGTGTCCAGAAATAATGATCAATGAAGCCAAGAGCTAAAAAACCAAAAAAACATAAAGTAAATGGGTTGTGTAGTCTTCTGAAAAAACCTCTTCTAAAAATTAATCCTAAGCAAATAACTGTATACAGGAACAGGGTTAGTCCAATTAATCCAATTTCGCTAGTAATTAGAAGATAGAGATTGTGAACTGGTTGTTGTTCCCAAGGTTCTATGTTTTTTACCCCTCTTTCTTTTTGGAAAGTGACAAAATTTCCCATTCCAACCCCTTGCAGTGGATGTGTAACAATAGTGGAACAGGCGGTTTTTAAATATTTGAGCCGTAAATTAATGGAATTGTCATTTGAGCAATGGCTAATACAGATACGAGGGGAAAGTGTGTTGTATGAAACAAATAATAACGAAAAAATTAGCAAGATACCAAAAGAGCTCTGAAGCATTCTGGGTATATGAAGATGTCCACAAATTTGTCTGAAGATTTGTAATCCTTTTTCCTTGTGAGTGAAAAGTAATATTAACACAAAGACAATGAAGATGAGAATAACGGAACGAGAATAGGAAAGTGCGATTCCGGCAATAATGACTGATAAAGCGCTGGGCATAAAAATATTCAAAAAACTAGATTTTTTTGAAAAATTTGCGTATAAAACTAGCCAGATTCCAGCAGTGAAAGATAGTAGTAGAAAAGCGGCAAAAACATTGGGGTGAGGAAATGTGCCATATGCCCTGATTATTTTACTGCCAGCCATTTCAAATTTAGCAACTCCAGCGATGGTGTTTGCGATATCACTTTCGCCGAAAAATTTTAAACCAATTGATTTTTGAAAAATGAATTGAAAAATTCCAATAACACTCTGGACGAAACCAGAAACAAAGAGTGCGAATGATGCAAAGACAAAAAACTCTCTCTTACTATTTAAAACTTTGTATAGCAGTGAAAATGCTATAATTGCAATCAAGAGTCGCATAGTAACATAGAAAGCAATTTGAAAATTAACGGCGAATAAAAGAGATATGAGAAACCATAAAATTAGGAGGTTTAGGGGGTTTAGGGGGTTTTTAAAAAAATTCTTAGCATTGCTAAGTGTATAATTAAACTTTCTAAATTTTAACAAGGGGGGTAGGGAAAAAATTAGCAATAACAGCAGGATGATATCAAAAGAAAAAAGAGAAATGGAAACATTCTCACGAAATCCTTCTATTTGCCTTATTTCTTCGAAATTAAAAACAATCCGCATATTTAGCGGTAATGTTATTAAAAAAAGCAACGCAGATACCAAAGGTGCGTAGTTTAAAAATTTTTTCATATTCATTTATATTGAATTTTTTATTTTAAGGAATTTTTAGACAAAGAAAGTTCTTATTTCAAGTCTTTTTGAATTTATCTTTAAATAGAAGTTGTCTAATTTATACACTTAAAGTATAGGGGAAGAAAGAGATAAATTCAAGTTTTTAAAACACTTGCCAAATATTTAATTTTATGCTATATTAAAACAATTTAGAGATAAAAGCTTAAGGTAATTTAATTTTTGAATTTATAGCAAAGTGGAATTAGTAAATTTTGTTAGAAATAGCTTAAAAGAGACTGCAATTACTTTGGCAACAGGAATTGTTGCTTTTGCGTTGATTTTAGTCACTACTTTGAATTTTACATTAGCCGCAGCAACACTACTGTTATTTATCTCGGTTGCGGTTTTTCAGAAAAGTTTTTCCAGGGGGTGGCTCTTTCTTTTTTTGATTGTAATAATGTTTCCTTCAACAAAAATAACTCCAAACACCACAACTATTTCGGATTTATTGTTAACGCTCCTTGCCTTTATTGGGCTAATCTCAATTGTTTTTGAAAATGTAAAAGTTTCTTTGAATAAACTAACTTTTTATTTTTTATTGCTCCTAATCTCAGGATTGAGCATTGTTTCTTTTGGGAAATATTTTAGTGTTGAAATAGATAGTAGCGTTTGGTCTCTTAGTTTTGCGATTCTTTTTTATTGGTTAATTTTAACAACTTTTCACTATTTCTTTCAAACACAAAAGCGTTTAAAAAGATTTTTTAGTCTATTAGTGACAGCAGGTGTTGCACATTCGATTTTTGGAATTATTGCTTTTTTAATATCTTGGCAATCTTCTAGTGGACTTGGTATTTCAGCCGGAAAGGTTCAGAGTCCAATTTTTTCTTCCGTTACATATCAAGTGAATGGTTTTTTGGGTGATGGATTTATTTTAAGGGTTGGTGCTAATGCGCTTGCGCCACTACTTTTAATATCGATTACTATTACAATCGGAATGATTTTAAACGCTAAAAAACGATCAAAAAAGATCAGGCCATTAAGTATAATTGAGGAAAAAGTTAAACTTTTTGATTCTGCATATTCAATCGAGAGGGCTAACTTTTTAAGAGAAAGGTTATTCCAACGAATAAAAGAAAGTTTTGTTCGTGAGAATATTTCAAAATTTCTAAGAAGTAAGACAATGTTATTTTTTTTACTGTTAATCCAAGGCGTTGCTCTTATGCTGACTTTTTCATATATTGCATTGATAGCTTTGGGGATTGGCTTGTTTATAGTGGGAATTCTTTTAAGAAAAGCCCGGTTGATTTCGTCGATGGCAGTTTTTTTGATCACCTTAACATTGATTCTTCCATCTTTTCATCCAGTAAGCATTGAACAAAGAGAAGGTTTGCAAAATTGGTTTTCTGGTTTTGAGCAAATTAAACAAAACTTTATTTGGGGAAGCGGCTGGAAGGTGGATAAGGCAAATCAATCTGGAAGTGAAGAGAGAATACATAATTCATATTTAGTTATTTGGAATAACTTTGGTTTGATAGGGATTACTGTTTTTTTGGGTGCTTTGTATCAATATTTTAAAGATCTAAGAGGTGTTTATATTAGATCGGATGGCTCAAAGAGAATTTGGCTGATAATGATTATTGCGATTTATTTTGAATTTTTGCTTATGGGTTTAACAAGCAACACTTTGCTTTTTGGACCTGCGGCATTAGTTTTCTGGGTTCTATACGGTGCAATACTTAACCTAAAACAAAGACAGATTGTTTTTGGCTTAACTGAAACAAAGTTAATAGATTAGGGAATAGGAAGAAAGAATAATTTTATTAAAAGATTTAATTTAAAAAATATGTTGGATATGGATAAAAAAAGTCGTCAAAATAAATTTCTATTGAAATTTTGGATTGTTGCGATTCTATTTTTAACTGGTTGGTACTTTTTTTTGCAAATAACAAATAACAACAAATTTGTATCAATTAGTAAGGTTGCAAATTCAGTTGTTAAGGTTTTGCCAATTGACGATGAAAGAAAAGAAGAACTAACTACGATTTTTAGTATAGTTCCGGAAATAGCAACAAATAAAGAAAAAACTTTTTTGATTTTATTTCAAAACAACAACGAATTGCGTCCCGGGGGCGGATACATAGGTTCTTTTGGTATTTTAAAGATTAAGGGGGAGAGTGTTATTGCAATAGATACTCATGATACAAATGTATTTGATTCTGGGGTTGATACAAAAGTTACACCACCATTTCCAATGGAAGCTCTTTTAGGAGTTTCTGATTGGGAATTAAGAGATTCAAATTGGTCACCAGATTTTATGGTAAACGCAGAAAAAGCAGAAGAATTGTATCGTCTTGAGGGTGGGGCGGAGAGCCTTGATGGTGTAGTTGCTATCTCTACAAAGTTGCTACCTTCATTTTTGGAAATTACAGGACCCGTAACGATTCCTGGTTTTTCAGGGGAATATAATGCTGAAAATGCTATTGAAAAACTTCAATATCAAGTCGAAAAAGGTTATGTAGAGCAAGGTATATCCGAGGGTGAAAGAAAATATATAATGAAAGATTTGGCAAAAGCAATTTTAAAAAAAGCTGAAAAAATGAGTCTTTCTGACAAGAGAATGCTATTGGAAAAGGCGGAGAAGCATTTAAATGAAAAGGATGTGATGGTTTATTTCAAGGATGTCGAACTTCAGGAAAAAATTAAAACACTTGGTTGGGACGGAAAACTAAAAGATGCACAACAAGATTTTTTAATGATGGTTGATGCAAATTTGGCTTCATATAAGACTGATCAAGTAATGAAGCGAACTTTTGATTATACAATTGATTTTTCTCAAGAAAAGCCACGAGCAACATTGGATATTGTCTATAGTCATACAGGAAGGCAAAGAAATTGGTATATTAAGGACTACAGCTCTTATTTGAGAATTTTTGTGCCAAATAACAGTTGGTTGGCGAGTTCCGAGAATATTTCTCAGATTAAGTATGGAACCGAGGGAGGTAAGAAATTCTTTGGTGGAATTGTAAATGTTCCCGTTGGAACGATTAAAACGATTTCATTTGCATATGATTTACCTGAGAATGTAACTTTTGAAGACTACAAAATTCTTATTCAAAAGCAATCAGGGATTGCTTCAGTCGCAGGTAAGATTAAAATTATAGATAAGGAAGGTAAGGGCTCAGGATATGAAGTTGAATTGAGGGAAGACTGGGAGATTAGCAAAGAAGAATAGAATTTAATATAATAAAAATGCCTCAGTTTTAAACTGAGGCATTTTTATTATATTTTATCAAAGCTTTTAAAAAATAATTTCGCGTGCTAAAATTATTTTGCTTTTAATTAACTTTAAAAATAAATAGATAATGAATTTTATCAAAACAAAATTTGAAGGTGCTTTTTTAATTGAGCCAAAGGTATTTGAAGATCACAGAGGCTTCTTTTTAGAATCATATTCAAAAGAGCTATTTGCAAAAAATGGAATCAAAGATGATTTTGTTCAAGACAACCATTCGCTCTCAGTTGAGAAGGGGGTTTTGAGAGGGTTGCACTTTCAACTTCCACCTAATGCTCAATCAAAACTCGTTAGAGTTGTTGCGGGCAGTGTCTATGATGTTATTGTAGATTTAAGGGAAGACTCTGCCACATTTGGACAATGGGAGGGATTTGAACTTTCTGCAAAAAATAAGAAAATGTTATATATTCCAAGGGGATTTGCTCACGCTTTTTGCACATTAGAGGAAAACACAGAATTTGTTTACAAAGTTGATAATTTATATGCTCCAGAATCGGATAGTGGAATTGTTTGGAATGATCCAATACTAGCTATTGAGTGGCCACTTGATAGAAATCCGATAACTTCAGAAAAGGACAATAATTTACAGAACTTTAAGGATTTTAAAACTCCTTTTAAAAAATAGTTAAATTAAAAATAAATGAAGATTTTAGTTACGGGAGGTGCGGGATTTATAGGTGCCAATTTTGTCCATTATTGGATTAAAAATAATTCAAAAGATGAGATTGTTAATCTTGATGCTTTGACTTATGCTGGAAATTTGGAAAATCTTAAAGACTTAGAGAGTAATAAGAGATATAGATTTATTAAAGGAGATATCTGCGATGGAGAATTTCTGAATAATCTTTTTGGGGATGAAAAGTTTGACCTAGTTGTTCATTTTGCAGCAGAATCGCATGTTGATCGTTCAGTGTTAAGTAGTAAGGATTTCGTGGAAACAAATGTGAATGGAACAATGAATTTACTTGATGCAGCAAAAAATAATGGAAATGTGAGATTTCATCATATTTCAACTGATGAAGTTTTTGGCGCGCTAGGAATGAAAGATGAGTCATTCAATGAAAAAACTCCTTATGATCCAAGAAGCCCATACTCAGCCTCTAAAGCCGCATCTGACCATCTTGTGCGGGCATATTTTCATACACATAAATTGCCCATCACAATCTCTAATTGTTCAAATAACTATGGTCCATATCAGTTTCCAGAGAAATTGATTCCACTTTTTGTCACAAATTTAATCGAAGGAAAGAAAATACCAGTATATGGCACAGGTGAGAATATTCGTGATTGGATTCATGTTGACGATCATAATCGTGGAGTTGAAATGATTATTAAAAAAGGAAAAATAGGAGAGACTTATTGTCTTGGTGGTGCATCAGAACGAACAAATATGGAAATAACTCGAGAAATTTTGAGCTTAATGAAAAAAGGAGAAGATCGAATTGAATATGTTGAAGACAGAAAAGGACATGACTTGAGATATGCAATTGATTTTTCAAAAGCAAGAAAAGAGTTAGGTTGGGAGCCACAAATTGATTTTAAAAGTGGAATTAAAAAAACAGTTGAGTGGTATGTAGAAAATCAAGATTGGTGGAAAAAGATAAAATCAGGTGAGTATCAAGAATATTATAAAATACAGTATAATAAATAGAAAGAATGAAAAAAAAGCAAAAAGTTCTAATTTTAGGTGCAAAAGGGATGCTTGGCAAAGAAATTGTGAAAGTTTTCTATAAAGATGGAAAATATGATGTACAAGCTTGGGACAAGGAGAACCTAGATCTTCTAAATAAAAAATCAGTAAAAGACAATATCACACTTGCAAAGCCTGATTTAATTGTTAACTGTGTGGCTTTTAATGATGTAGATGCAGCAGAAACAAATGAAGATGCCTTTGCACTCGCAAAAGAGCTTAACGGGGAAATTCCAGGTTTTCTGGCAGAGCTTGCCAAGAATCTTGATGCAACTTTTGTTCAATTTGTTACAGATTATATTTTTGATGGCAAAAAAAGGGAATATACCGAAAATGATCTAACAACTCCAATTTCAAACTATGGCATTTCAAAGGTGATAGGGGAGGAGAATGTGAAAGCCGTGGGAGAAAAATTTTATCTAGTGCGAGTCTCAAAACTTTTTGGAGATCCTGGAATTTCAGAGGATGCTAAGAAAAGTTTTTTTTCGGTAATGCTTGCGCTTGCAAAAGAGCGTGATGAGCTAAATGTTGTGGATGATGAGCGCTCTTGTTTTACTTTTGTTGTTGATTTGGCGAATTCAGTCAAGAGGTTATATGAAGAAAAATACGAATATGGAATTTATCATTTAGTAAACGAAGGACCAGCTACTTGGTATGAAGGGGTTTTGGAACTTTTCAAAATTGCTGAAGTTGAAAATGTAAAGGTTAATCCTGTTGGCGCAGATGCGTTTCCAAGACCAGCAAAGAGGGCACCCTCGACGGTGCTTTTGAACACTAAATTTCCAAAACTAAGAAGTTATCAAGAGGCATTGAAGGAGTGGTTAGGAAAATAAGAGTTGAAATGTGCTGGATAATTTAAAGTACCAAAAAGGACCAAGGAATGGCATTTGTGTCCTTTTTTATTTCTTATTTTTCTTCGTTTTTTATATAAATTGACCAAAAAAATCAAAGTGTTATTATTAAGGTGTTGAAATTTCGTCCCGCCTAATTTCAATCAAAGGACCGAGGCGGGACATCAAAAAATTGGCAGCAATTCTATTCAGAGTTGCTGCCCCTTTTCTTTTATTTGTTGATGTTTTCCAAATACACTATTGACATTTAGGTTGGGAGTGTGCATTATTATTTGTAGTTTTAGTACTTTTGTCATCCAAGAGTAACCCAAGCCCGTGGAGATTTATATGAACAAAAAATCTGGAATGTATGAATACGAAAATATTTTCTCTTCTGGTTTTTTGGCAAGATCCGAACTTGCTAATATAGTTAATTATATTCAAAGAGAAATAGGGGCACATACTGCTTTTGAAATACCCCCACATGTGTATATTGCGGAAAAATTACCTCGACAAAACATTACTGCTGAAGACATTGACTTTCACTTGGGGCGTCAAAGGGTTAGAATTTCCGGTTTATTTATCGAAAAAGATATAATCGAAGAATTAATTGGAGAGGAAGCTCTTTTGGAAATAATAAAAGAAAGTGCCAAAAGTGAATTGAGCTTCCATAATCGGGCTTTGTTTCAAAGAGACCCATATGAGACAAAATCTCCTTAAGACACATACCTCAATTAATTGCACCCCCTGACTTTATATAATTTAGTCAGGGGCGTTTTGTTTTTGGATTTTTTAAAAGGGAAATTTGCAGAGAAATTTAATTAGAAATAAAGTCATTCTTTAAAACATTTCTTTTTTATTCTAATTGTTGTAGAGTATTCTAATGGTTCTTTTAAAAAATGGAAAATATAATCAAGAAGAATGCTTTTTTGATAAATTCAACAGAGGATGCGAAAAAATGGAAAAAGAAAAGGGGTGTATAATGGAAGCAAAAGGAATTGTATTTCCAGGCAAAGGAAGTATTTCACCACTGGTTATTTCCACAGCGTTTGGGACAAATGGGAGCGGAATTTTCCCACACACATTGTCACCGTGTTACTTGAATCTTCTTAGTACAGCGAGGAAAACAGGAACGACTATATTGGGGAAGTCACTGACATGTGACCCCAGAAAGGGGAACTTTAATTTATGGAACCCCCGAACTTGGAGGTTTATTCAGAAAATTGAAACTTGTAGTATGCTGAATGCTTATGGTCTCACGAATCCAGGGGTTGAGTCGGCGGCCATTGGGATAGCAAGTGTAATCGAAAGACGAAAACTAAACATAATCCCAAATCTTTATCCAGAATTCGCGAAAGGAGAGAGGTTGGCTATATATGAAATCTCGTCTTCGATTTGGAGATTAAAATTTGCAGGAGTGCCTCTTTGGGCAGTCGAAATTAATTTTTCTTGCCCAAATTCCAAGGAAGAAATCTCCAAAAATATAACTATGGCAAGAAATTGCGTAAAAACTGTTAAAGAAGAATTTTCGAATCTGATCGTAATTGCAAAAACTAGTATTTTGCATCCTTTCAGTTTCTATCAACAGCTGGAAGACGCTGGAGCAGATGTGATTCATGGAGTTAATACGATTCCATATGGGTTAGTTTATGACACAGAAACATCTCCTCTGGCTGATGTTAAAGGGGGCGGTGATCTTTCTGGGGAAGTTGCGTTTCCAAAGGCAATTGAATATCTTTGGCGATTGAGAGAAAAAACCTCATTGCCTCTTATTATGGGGTGTGGGGTGACGAATTTCTGTAATATCGATACATTTTTTTCGCGAGGAGCGAATGCAGTAAGTTTTTGTACCTTAGCCCTAAGGGATCCAGCCCTGGCAAGGAAATGTTTAAAGGTTTACAACTAATGATCACACTAAAGCCGAAAGTTCACATTGTGGACCGTAGGCTTTTATATTTGATTTTTTGTTGAATAAAAATTCAAGAACACTTGAGTATTTGCACTTTAAGTGTTAGAATCTAGACATAAAAAGTGGTTTTTTGGAATTAGACGCCGTTTTTATAAATATAAAACATACAAGAATGAATGTAAAACAAATCTATGATCTTGCTGTGAAAATTGGAATGGAAAATGACTTTAGAACAAAAGCTGAAATAAAAGAATACCTAACAAGAACAAAGGAAAGCTTTGAGGCTTTATCAGAAGAAGAAAAAATATATTTTGATAAAGAAAAGCTGACAAATCCATATTCTGATTCAAGAATCCATTTTGATAATGGGAAAAAAGAAATTAAAAAAGTATTAGTTGGAATTGATATTACTATGGGTGGAATGATGTTAGCAAAAGAATTAGGAGTCGATTTAGTTATTAATCATCATCCAATTGGAAGTGCACTTGCAAATCTTGATGATGTAATGAACTTACAAATTGATGTTATGGAGAAATTTGGCGTACCAGTTACTATTGCAGAAAAATTGATTCACAAAAGAATCTCCGAGGTTGCAAGAGGAATAAATCCTTCTAATCACAATGTGACAGTTGATGCTGCAAAATTGTTAGATATAAATTTTATTAATATCCACACACCAGCAGATAATTGTGTTGCTCAGTTTATTTATAAAAAAATAGAAGAAGCAAAGCCAAGATATGTTAAAGATATTTTAAAAGTATTAAATTCAATTGAAGAATATCAAGAAGCAAGAAAACAGGGTGTTGGGCCAACGCTGTTTGTGGGAAATCCAAATAATCGCTGCGGAAAAGTTGTTCCATCGGAAATAACAGGTGGAACAGAGGGCGCTAAAGAGATATATTCAGCAATGGCGAATGCTGGAATAGGAACTATTATTGGAATGCATCAAACAGAAGCTCATCGTAAAGAAGCTGAAAAAGCTCATATTAATGTTGTAATTGCGGGGCATATTTCATCAGACTCAATAGGAATGAATATTGTTTTAGATGAATTAGAGAAAAATGGGATTGAAATAATTCCATTTGCAGGATTGACGAGAATTTCAAGAATTAAAAAATAGAAGTTAACTAAATGAAATATACAAAATACACCCTAGAAAACGGTACAAGGGTCGTGATTGCACCAATGGACAGTGTGCAAACAGTCTCAGTTCAGATTCTAGTAGAAGCTGGTTCAAAATATGAAACCAAACAAAATAATGGAATCTCACATTTCCTTGAACATATGATGTTTAAGGGGACCAAAAAACGACCAAACACAAAAGCAATTGCTGAAGAGATGGACAGTGTTGGCGGAGAATATAACGCTTTCACAGGAGAAGAACAAACTGGTTATTGGGTGAAAGTTCCAGTGCAACATTTTGAAATGGCACTTGATGTCGTGAGCGATTTATATTTAAATTCAAAGATCGAACAAAAGGAAATCGACAAAGAAAGGGGAGTGATTTTGCAGGAAGCTTCAATGTATCACGATCTTCCAAATCGTTATGTTTGGGATGTTTTTGAGACCCTTCTGTATGGTGATCAACCAGCAGGTTGGGAAATCGTTGGAACAGAAAAAAATATAAAGTCTTTTAATAGAGAAGTTTTTAAGGACTATATTGAAAAAATGTATTTACCTGAATCAACAGTAATCTCAATTGCGGGAAATGTTAATGAAAAGAAGGCACTGAAATTAGTTGAGAAGTATTTTAAAGTAGCAAAAAGTAAAAAGATAAAACAGGAAAAGCTAAAAGTTGTTGTGGCCCAAAGCGAACCAAAGTTCGATTTACATTATAAAGAAACGGAACAATCCCACTTAGTCGTTGGAGTGAGAGGTCCAGATATGTTTAGCGAAAAGAGATTTGCAGCAAGTTTATTGGGAATTATCCTGGGAGGTGGAATGAGTTCTCGAACTTTTTTGAATATCAGAGAAAAACACGGGCTTACTTATTATATCTCTGCTGGGATGGGCACAAACACTGATACTGGTTGTTTATGTATTAATGCTGGTGTTGAACCTAAAAAATTAGAAGAGGCTGTGAAATTGATCTTGGAAGAACTGAAAAAAATAAAAGAAGAATTGGTTCCTGAAAAAGAATTGAGAAAAGCAAAAGAATATCTAAAAGGAAAAACTGTTATGTCGTTGGAATCGACAAACTCAGTCGCATCTTTTTTTGGAGATCAAGAACTTTTTCGGAAGGAGCTTCATTCAGCAGATTATCTATTAGCAAAAATTGAAAAAGTCACGGCAAAAGAAATTCAAAAGGTTGCAGAGGAAATGATTCAAAATAAAGGACTTAACCTTGCAGTGATTGGTCCACACAAAAACAAAGAAGGGATTGCTAAAATTCTAACATTCTAAAGTTATGCATAAAGCACAAAAAATTGAAATATCTCCAAGCATTGTTTGGAAAACAATTTTGATATTGTTAGCTCTTTGGTTTGTGTATTTTATAAAAGACATCCTTTTGTTGTTGTTTTTATCCTTGATTCTTATTAGTGCTGCTGGACCGATTATTGATAAAATGGAGGAGAAAAGAATAAACAGGGTTTTGGCGGTTGTTTTGTTGTATGCTTTCTTTCTTTCATTTTTCGTTTTCATTGTAAGTTTAGTTGTTCCAGTATTAAATGAGGAAATACAATTAATTGGGAAAGTGATTCCTGAGTATTTAGCAGGTATAAATATTTTTATTGAAAACATTACCAATCTTGCTGCTACTTATCATTTTGAAGAGAATATTGATCAGATTTTCTCAAATTCTTCGAATGCTCTTGCAAATTCATTCTCTAATATTTTCTCAAATACCCTCGATTTTCTTTCTAGTATTTTTAAAGCTCTGGTCGTTTTTTCATTGGCTTTTTATATGCTAATCAAAAAAAATGGTTCTCGTTCTTTCGTTTCTGCGATTGTGCCAAAAAAAGAACATAGAGAGAGGGTAATTTTGTTATTGGATAAGATTCAGATAAAAATGGGACATTGGTTGATTGGACAATTCTTGTTGATGTTTTTGATTTTTGGATTGGAATTTATCGCTCTTTCATTTTTACGAATACCGTTTGCGTTAGTCTTGGCCTTGCTTGGTGGAGTGCTTGAGATTGTTCCATATATTGGTCCCCTAATAGCATTTATTCCTGCTGTGTTAATTGCTGCAACAATATCTCCTTGGACGGGACTTTTTGTCGCAATTTTATATATCGCTATTCAACAAATGGAAAATCACATAATTGTTCCACTTGTTATGAAAAAAGCTGTGGGATTGAATCCTGTTGTTATTATCCTGTCCTTGTTGGTCGGCGCAAAATTAGCTGGAGTGCTGGGAATTGTTTTGGCAGTGCCATTTGTTACGGCAATTAAGATTGTAATAGAAGATTTTTTAAATAAGAAAGAAACAACATAGAAATTATGCAAAAAAAGGTTCGTGCTATAATATCTTTAGATAAAGCAACACAAAGTCATATTGCATCAAAAATCAGAAATTTAACTGATACCATTGATGCTATGTGGGTTAAGCCAGAAAATTTTTGTTTACAATTAGCAACCATTGGCGTTGTTGGGGATGAAAATTTGTTTGAGGTTTGTGAAGCGTTAAAAGAATCATTAAGAGAAATGGAAGTTTTTGATTTGAAATTTGATGCAATAGTTTGGGGTCCAAATAATGAGAATCCAAAGATGTTTTGGCTAAAAGGACCGCAAAATGAAGATTTAATTGAATTGAGAAATTTTGTTGAAGAAACTATAAATGAAGATACTCAGGAAATTAAAAGCTTTTCACCACACATTACTCTCGCGAAAGTTCCTAGAAAAAGTTTTTCAAAAGAGATTGATTTAGAAAAAATACAAATGAATGTTGTGATTTCAGTTGACAGTATTGATATAGTTGAGGATTTTCAAGAGAAAAAAAATCGTTCTTCTAGGGTTTTGGAAAATATTCCATTTCTTTCTTAATTTAGTTATATGAAAAACATAATCTTCAAAGTTATTATAGACAATTATGAACAAAGACAGTTAGAAAAGGTTATTAAAAAAACTGTTGCAAATGGAGAAAAATTTTCAAAATTACCAGTTTGCATTGCAACAATAAACCCAGAAATTCTTTTAAAAGCAAAGAGAGATTCTAGTTATAGGAAAATTCTAAACAACTTTAACTTGCGTATTATTGATGGATTTGGAATAGTCCTCTGTTCTTTTCTTTTAGGTAGGGGAGTTAAACACAGATTTACTGGAGTTGATTTAGCAGAAATCATTTTAGCAGAGGCAATTCACAATGATTTGAAAATTTCTTTTGTTTTAAATGAAAATGGACTTAGTTCCAAAAAAGATCTCCTGTCTTTCTTGAAAAATAAATTTGGTAAAAATAAATTGAGAAATTGTGAAATATTTTCATCTAAAAAAAAGGAGCGGGGTAGTGCTAAGATAAAAAAAGACACGCAAATCCTCTTTGTGGGCCTTGGAGCACCAGAACAGGAAGTTTTAATTCAGGAAATAAAAGACAAATTACCAAAATTAAGGGTCGCAATTGGCATTGGAGGGACATTTGATTATTGGACAAACTCAATTAAAAGAGCTCCTCGAGTTATTAGAATACTAGGAATGGAGTGGCTTTGGAGATTATTAACTTTGAGAGGATATTCAAAAAAGAAAAACAGGGTGAAAAGAATTTTTGGAGCAGTTTTTATTTTTCCGCTAAAATATATTTTTGATACTACGAGATAATAAAAAGAATGGAAATTTCACAGGAAAAAATCAATAAAATCAGAAAAGGTAGTTTTAGGCCTCAAATAGCAATTTGTTTATTGCATAAAAAGAAAGTTTTTATGTTCTTTGACGATAAGTACAAACTTTGGCAATTTCCTCAAGGAGGAATTGACAATCGTGAAACCTTATTGTCAGCAATGCAAAGGGAGCTTGAGGAAGAGTTGGGGAACGACATTTCTAAACACATTGTTGGAAAGCCGGAGTTTTTATTTGAGGATAAGATATCTTTCCCTGAAAAATTGTGGGGTTCTCGTGAGTTGAAACTTGATGATGGAATGAAAATGTTTATGAAAGGAAAGCATTTTTTCTATATTGCAGTAGAAATAGATTTGGAGAAATTTGATATGAAAGATTCAGAGTTTAGTGAATATCGTTTAATGACAGCCAAAGAGTCTGACAAATTAATAGATCAGATTTACCAGTTTAATAAACAAAGAATTTCTAGAAAGGCAATCGAACATCTAATCGAAAAGGAGCTACTTTTATAATTGACACTAAGCGATTTTTATTTTAAATTAAGTTATCGGATAATATTAAAAAAGACAAATGGAAGTCAGAACAAGATTTGCACCATCACCAACAGGGTCAGTGCATGTGGGTAATTTAAGAACGGCACTTTATGCCTATCTTCTTGCAAAAAAGAATGGGGGGAAATTTTTACTTAGAGTTGAAGACACTGATCAGAAAAGATTCGTTGATGGTTCTTTGGAGAAAATTTTAGATGCTTTAAATTGGACAGGAATTGAAATAGAAGAAGGTGTTAAGTATAACCAAAAAAATAAGATTGTTGAGGAGGGGGAATGTGGTCCTTATTTTCAATCGAAGCGTTTGAATATTTATCAACAATATATCAAACAGCTTTTAGATTCGGGGTATGCTTACCCTTGTTTTTGTACTGCTGAAAGGCTGGATGGTCTCAGAAAAACACAACAGGAAAATAAACAGGCTCCAAAATATGATAAATATTGTGCAACTTTATCAAAAGAAGAAGTCGAAAAAAGAATCGCGGCAGGTGAAAAATATGTCATTAGAATGAATGTGCCTCGAGGTGAATGTGTGTTTTTCCACGATGAAGTTTATGGAAAAATAGTTTTCAAAAGTGATGATATTGATGATCAAGTTCTTATTAAATCAGATGGTTTTCCAACATATCACTTTGCCGTTGTTATTGATGATCATCTAATGAAAATTTCTCATATTGTCCGTGGCGAGGATTGGCTTCCAAGCGCTCCAAAACACGCTTTATTGTATAAATTTCTTGGCTGGAAGATGCCCGTATTGGTGCATGTACCAAATGTCTTAAATGAAAACAGAAAGAAGCTCTCTAAAAGACAAGGTGATGTCACAGTCGAAGACTTTCAAAGCAAAGGATATTTGCCGGAAACACTAGTTAATTTCCTTGCGCTCTTGGGGTGGAATCCGAAAACAGAACAGGAACATTTTTCGCTTGAAGAGCTTGTTAAAATTTTTGATATTTCAGGTTTGCATAAAGCCGGAGCAGTTTTTGATTATAAAAAACTCGACTGGATGAACTCATATTATATCAAAAAAAGAAGCATAGCGGAACTAAAGGTACTTACTGAGAAATATTTTAAAGAATATTTCCAAGAAAAAGGGCTAAAAGAAAATGATATTCTTGTTGAAAAAATTGTTCAAATAGAACAAGAGCGGATGAAAAAACTTTCAGATGTCACAGAAAATATTGATTTCTATTTTGAAATTGGAAATTATGAAAAAGAGCTTTTAGTTTGGAAGAAAAATACTATTGAACAAACGATTGAAGCTCTTGAAAAGTCAAAAAAAGTACTAGGGGATTTATCTGAAGAATTTAAGTTGCAAGAAATTACTGATTCTCTTTTGGAAAAAGCTGGAGATAATAGAGGCGATTTACTTTGGCCACTTCGTGTTGCACTTAGTGGAGAAAAATTCAGCCCAAGTCCCTTTGAACTTTCTTGGGCGTTGGGGAAAAAAGAAGCAGTTTCTAGAGTTGATAAAGCTATTCTACTGCTTAAAAAATAGTTTTGTGGTATAATTTGTGATATAAAAAAGAATCAAGTTGATTCCAGAAGTCTAATGTCAGTTTGAATAAAATAAATGCACAAAATAAAAAATCAAAAAAGTTTTTATATCAACAAGAAGCTTATACTTTTGGTTTTTTGTTTTGGATTACTCTTTCTTGGAAGACAATCATTTGCTTCAGTTTCTGATGAAAAAGAGGATATATTGAAAGAACAAGAGTCGTTAGAGGAGAAAAAACAACGATTAAAGGTTATGATTGATGTAACAAAGAGCAAGCAAAGCACCTTGAGTAATCAATTAAAATTGATGAACCTGCAAATCGATAGTTTTGGGAATGATTTGCAGATAACAAAGGAGAAAATTGCAGAAAATGAACTTGCTCTTGAGATTTTAGATCAAGAGGTTGATAAATATAAAAAAGAAGTAGATCAAAAGAAAAAAGAGCTTGCTGCAATGCTTAGATTGTTCTATCAAACAGAAAAAAATATTTCACTTGCTTTTTTGGCACAAAACTCAGATGTTTCAGAGGTGCTAAGTCAATCACAGTATATTGATCAGGCTTCAGCAAAAATCAATAAGGTTATTTTAACAACTAAACAGGAAAGTGATTCCCTTGAAGAAAAAAAGAAAGAAGTTGAACAAAAAAATCAGGAACTAACAGATAATAAAGAGACCTTTGAAGAAAAAGTTGAATACCTAGAAAGTGAAGAAAAAAACAAACAAACATTGTTGAAGGAGACTATGGGTCAAGAAGCTGAGTATAAAAAACTTTTATCAAGAGTTGAAGAACAAATGAAGGAGTTGATCGGAGATCTTAATGCACTTTCTTCTGATACCAGAGATGATTTGGATCAAATTAAAAGTTCTTCTTCAAAACCAACATCAGGCTTGGCTTCAACTAAATGGTATTACGCTCAAGATGATAAAAAATGGGGCTATAAAAGAATCGGGCTTTCCAGTACTCTTATGAAAGATTACGGATGCGCTGTTACGACAGTTGCTATGGTCCTCACTCAGCATGGGGAAAAAATAACGCCAGGAAGTCTTTCTAGTAAACCAATTTTTGCAAGAGACCTTATTGTTTGGCCAGATTCTTGGAATGGTGTAGAACTTGATTCAACAACTTGGCATGGGAATATAGATTGGAAAGAAATTGATAAATCAATAGATAAGGACAATCCAGTTATTGTTTTTATCCGCTCCAGTTCTGGTGCTGGTCATTATGTTGTTATCCACGGAAAGGATAAAAAGGGGAAATATGTTGTTCATGACCCACTTTTTGGAAGCAATATATATCTAGACACTTCAAGGAAGTTAGTAGGAAGAATTTACAATAGTTCAACAACGGTTGATCAAATGATTATTTATAAGTAATTTAAAAACAAAAAACAGCTAATTGTTAACAATACAGCTGTTGCAGAAAATTTTGAATCTGTCTTTGATATGTATTATATTAAAGATATTCTTAAAATTTTTTGGCAAGCGAAAAGGTTCTTCGCTTGCCAAAAAATCACTTTCAGTTTTTTACCACTGGTTTCTTCACAATGATGTTTGTGAGATTTGGAGGGGGTGCCTTCGCTTCTGCTCCTTTTGGAGGTGCAAGGGTTCCTCCCCCCACTTCTTTATTGTTTGTGCTGGAAGGACTCCTTTGTTCTTCTTTTTCTGCAGCTTCTGCAGCCGCAAATAAATTACTTGAACTTGAAAAAAAGAACAAAAACACGACTGCGGCGGTTAAAATAAACCATTTTTTCTTTGCCATAACTTCTCCTTTTTTGTTTTTGTAATAAGAAAGAACTATCTTGCCTTAGCCATCTTGCCTTTCAATATTTCAATATTTTAAAAAGCAAGAAGATTAAAGAAATTTTGTTAGCTTATTTATAATAAAATTATAGATTTTTGTCAAGAATTTTTTAGATATTCGTTGGCAATGTTCAGGCAGGGTAGGGTAAATAATAAAATTATAAAAAACTATGGAATATTTAAAAATGATAAATTCAAACAAAGAAAGGGCAGCATCATTAATCTTATTAATCGCAATGATTGTTTTCTTTTTCCTTTTTGTTTTTTATCGAATTTTTTATGACCAAACATATCGAGAAAAAAAATGTGCCGAAAAAGCTTCGGATGAAATAAAAAATCTTTACCAGGGGACAGGTTTTGAGCCAGAAAATGATGTTTACGAAATGTTTTATTCAGATTGCTTAAGAGACGCTGGATGGATAAAGTAGGCATTAATGACCTAAAAGCCCTTTATTTAAATTTAAAAATGGTTTATTATATTGTTGTGTAAAAATATATAGGCGTTGAGCTACTAAGAGCCTGCAGTACATTTATCTAAAGCCAAGTTTTTTCTGATTGAAACCTTAAACACACAATATTTATTTTTATTTATTTTTAGTAAAAAGGAGGAATAAGAAAAGAAATGAAAAAACTAGAAGTTTGCCCCCTTTGTGGATTTATTTTAGGGTGCATCATCAATGGTCAAGCAAGAAACTGTCAGATGGACTGTAATAACCGCTGTTCTCCTAAGAATGAACAGTTACTGTGCAATACATCCTACACGACTTGCAGAGAGTATCTCAATCACTTTGAAAGAGAGATAAAATATGAAAGAACAGCAAGGATCATATGAAGTCGTTTTTATATGCTACACGACGAACGAGTTTTCATTGGACGACGGGAAAACATGGATAGAAAGAGAAGGGTTTGATGTCGCTGATGCAGAAAAAGAATTTGGCAGACCCGTGTGTGTTGTAAGTCAGAAAAAATGATACTCTCGGGGGGCAGAGTATAAAAGCCCCCAACATTTTCTTCTAGTAAAACACAGGCGTGTTTTTTAAAAAAGGTTTAATGTCGCATAATATACATTGTGCGACATTGTATATATTTCAAATAAACAAGTTTTTTAATGTATCTAGATATCTTTAACAGAAAGAAACTCCCCCCTCTTTCCAAGTAGATATCTATTTTTTATTTTCCTAAGTTGTTTTCAATATCATCATTTATATAAAACTAATCGTCTTTAAATAGTTTGAATCCTTTTCTAATATTTCAAACTTCTAGTGTTTTTATTCCGATAATACATTTTCAATAAAAGAATTTTTCCAAACAACTTTTTTGGGCACGAGAATGGCTTATAAATAGGCATTTGAAAGATTTTAAAGGTATGGTTGGTCGGCTTTTAATTTAAAAGCGCTTAGAACGCAATTTTGAGCCTCGTTTTTTACCTTAAATAAAGCATTTTCGTGAGGTGTCTTTATTATGAAAAACGCCTTTTACCTGCACTAAAAAAGCCTTAGATATAGGATTTTTATTTTCTGATAATTAAAAAATAGAAATAAAATTCAAATAGTTATCTTTTAGCTTTTGTGTTAAAATTATTAAGATAGTAATTAAAAAAATAAAGCACTTTCAATGCAAGAAGGTTTTTCAAAAGTTTTTTACATTTTAATTTTGATTATTTCTTTTATTTTTTTATATCTCGTCTTTACAATTTTACCAGACAAAACGAAAAGTATTTTTGTTGGACAGGGATCATCTATGGAGCCAACCCTCTTGGACGGTGCAGAAATCATTGTCAGTTCTAGCAGAACACCTCAAGTTGGAGAAATTATCGTTTTTAAATGCAATGAAAAATGTAAAGATTTCCCTGGAGAGGTTATGACAAAAAGAATTGATTCAATAGATAGAAATGGCTGTTATTGGGTACTTGGTGATAATAGGGAGGTATCTTATGACTCAAGATCTTTTGGGAGCCTGTGCAAGGAGGATCTGGAATTATATGGGGTTGTCGTTGATATTGTGAATAAAGGAAAATAAACACCACTTCCCTATAACCACTTCTTAAAGTAAATAAAAAATCAATGAAAACATCATTTTCTGCTCTAAATACTTTCCAAAGCTGTCCCTTGAAGTATAAATTTCAAGTTATAGACAAAATTAGCACCCCTAAGTCACCCGAGGCTGTGTTTGGTACGCTAATCCATTCAACACTACAATTCATTCATTCAGGAGGTTTTTTACCACCAACAGAGCAAGAAGCTTTGCAGTTTTTTGCAACAAAATGGAATCCTGATGTTTTTGAACAAGAATTACAAGAACGAACTGCTTTTGCTCAAGGAGTCAGAATCATCCAGCAATATTTTCGCAAAAATGATCCTGCTAAAATTCAGATTGTTGATCTGGAGTCTCGCTTTTCAATTGAAATAGATGACAAGGAGCGAGATGAAAAGCATTTTGTATCTGGTTTTATAGATCGTATTGATAAAACAGAAGATGGCTATGAAATTATCGATTATAAAACATCCAAAAAACTTCCCCCTCAAGAGATGATTGATAATAACCTTCAACTTTCCATCTATTTGATTGCTTTTTTAAAGCGTTATCCAAACTTTAAAGAAATTGAAAAGGTTAAACTTTCTTTATTTTTCGTTCATCACGGGGAAAAACTCACGACCACCAAAACAAAAGAACAGTTACAAACCGTTAAAGATGAATTAGTGGAAGTCATTCATCAAATAGAAGAATCTGACTTCCCTGCCACCCTCACACCATTGTGTTCTTGGTGTGGTTATCAAAAAATTTGTCCAATGTGGAAGCATAAATTTAAAAAAGCTGTACTTGCGACTGATCAGGAGAAAAAAGAAATTATCGAACAATATATATCAGCACAGGAAATTGCTAAAAGTGAGAGAAAAAAAGCTACTGAATTGCAAGAAAGAATTTTGGAAATAATGGATGCTGAAAAGGCGGAAAGACTTTTTAGTGAAGGAAAAATCATTTCAAAAGTTTGCAGAAAAACCTTTGGATATAACGAAAAACAATTGAAAGAAATTCTGGAACGGGAGAAACTTTGGAGTGAAGTTGTTAAATTAAATCAAACTCAGCTAAAAAAAGTCGTTGAGGCGCTCCCCTCTTCTATCAAGAAAGAGATTGACCAAACAAAAGAATTAAAAAAAGAGAGCTTTAGTTTGAGTGTAAAAAAAGGAGAAGAATAGAAGCCTGAAAAAACTTTTCATATTTATACATATACACTAAGGCGATAAATCTAATAAACTATTTTATCCTAAAAAAACCTCCATATGTCTGTACACATTACACTTTGCTATTGACATAAATAATAAAATATGTTAAAGATATAAACAGTCCTTTATACATTAATCTATATCAACATCAACAAAAAAGAAAAGAGAGGTGTCGTGATGAGATTTGTTATTAATAAACCAGCCGTTTTAAAACAACAAACAGCAAAAGAAACAACCATTGCAAAATCGATTGCATGGATTTTTTCTTTAGTTGCACTAGATTTTTTAATAACGGGATATGTCTTGACTACAATAGTAGTAGTTTTCGCTGTTTTTGTAAACGCTGAAGTTCCCGTTATCAGCAACGGGTGCCTTCCCTTTATAGCGGGAGTGTTTCTTATTAAGTTTTACAGCTTGGGAAGGTGCACTGCTTCGAACAATGCCAGAAATATCCCTCGCCAAACCATTCGCCTTCTTTTAGAAATCCTGCTAATAAGCACGGTTTCTCAGTGTCTGACTTGTTTTTTCATCAAAGGTGCTGATGCGGCAATACTATTGATCACAACAACAGTTGTTTTTCGAGTGCTGCTTTTGTGGGCGGCCATCTTTTTTGTTTTAAGAATCAATTTTATTTCAAAAAAGGGTGGTTTCGCAATTTTGACGATGTGTTTTCTGAGTCTGATGTATTTTTCGATTCAGGAAATACCCATCCACTTGGCTCTTGCTTTAATTTTCTCGATAGTGTCAATAACTACCTGGATAATGCAGGAGCGAAAAGCTCTTTTAAAGAAGAGCTTTAAGGTCGATCCTCTATTGTTTCAGTTTTCTTTCTGGCAAGAAAGTTAAGCACCAAAAAAAGTCCTCTTGGGAAAATTATTTCCAAGAGGACTTCTGTTTTTTATTTAATTTGTTTTATTGGCAAAAAACCAAACCGCCAAACTTTTTTCTCTACATAAATAGTGTGCCACCACCTGTGTCCAACCGGAAAACCAAGAATTAAACCAAGAATGACGAAGAAAACTTGAAACCAAAGTGGAAAAGAAATTTTGGCTTCTTGCAAAAACCAAACATCACTTGTATTTAGAGTTCCAAAAGCAATTTGGGTTACTAAATAAAGCTCCAGGGCTTTTAAAAGTGCAAGATTAATAAGTCCAACGGTTGTCATTGAAACTAGAAGATAGATTTTCTTCATAGTTTTTTATTATTTAAATTATAAAAAATATTAACAAAAAACAAAGATTTAAAAATCATTTTATCACATTTAATATAACAAGGAATAAAAAATATGTGAAGACTTCTTTTCTCAGTGCGCCTTAAAGACCTTTTATTAAGCACTTTCGATGTTTTTATATTGTGAATGATTATTTTTTGCTATGAAAATCTAGTACTTTTTTATCTATAATAATATCTCGTGGACGAAGTGGGTTTTTGAGATATATCCCTTCAAGTTTTGTGCAGCGACTAAGAGCAACATATGTTTGTCCATGTGTAAAAGCGCCATTCCCAAGATCAATAATCGCTTTTTCAAAGGTTTTCCCCTGACTTTTATGAATAGTAACAGCCCATGCCAATTTCAAGGGAAGTTGTGCAAAAGATCCTTTTTCAAATCTATCTATTTCTTTGGTAGAGGAATTATATTTATAGTCATAAACTTCCCACACAGCCTTTAACACTCTATGTTCTTTTTTGCCAACCTTTACTAAGGCATAGTGCTCGCTTAGTTTCTTTACTATTCCGATAGTTCCGTTTACCCAACGCTTAGGAGTTTCCGTATCATTTTTTACAAACATAACTTGTGCTCCGACCTTAAGCTTCAACTCAGGATCAACGGGACAATCCT
This sequence comes from Candidatus Moraniibacteriota bacterium, assembly GCA_041583775.1. Lineage (GTDB taxonomy): Bacteria > Patescibacteriota > Minisyncoccia > Moranbacterales > DUUL01 > UBA2772. The sequence continues at coordinate 51,778 of JBFHFF010000004.1, read as the reverse complement.
TTTTTTGAAAATCACCCCTCACCATTGCCCGAAAAGACATTTCTTCACCGTTAACTTCTGCTAATTTTGCCGAATTTATTCTATCTACAGTTGCATTAGTGCTGGCAAGCGTGATTACCGGATCATTTTTATCCTCATAAGCACAATGCCGTGTATTAAAAAGAGAGAAATCTTCATTTGTTAAAAGTCTCTCCCTAGTTCTATTTAGGAGTCTCTGAAAATTTGTATCTTTTTGACGAAAAATTTTAGTCAATTGAATAATTTCGAAATCAGCCTCCTCAAAACAATTAGCATTAAAAAAATAAACTCCGTTGTATTGGTCAGTGAAATATTCTCGTTCTCGTCCCATCACAACCGGTGGCAATTGAAATAAGTCACCAAAAGCAATGATCTGAATGCCTCCAAAAGGAACATTTTTTCTAGTATTCATTCGCAAAGAGTGGTCAATCGCATCCATAATGTCAGCTCTTACCATTGAAATTTCATCGATTACGATTGTGTCTAGATTCTCAAAAATCTCTGCCTTGTGGTGCAGATTTTCAACATCATCACGCCTAACAACCCCAAAGGGAAATAGGAAAAAAGAATGAATCGTGTTTCCTTGAATATTAACAGCCGCAATTCCGGTCGGTGCTAAAATAACAATTTTCTTTGAGGTTGCTTTGCAAAAATATTTCAATAAGGTCGATTTTCCCGTCCCAGCTTTCCCTGTAATGAAAATATTCCTATCAGTTTCTTCCATCAAACAGAGAGTATCTTCAAATTCGTCCGTCATTTCAATCCCATCTCTCTTGAATATCTTTGCCGCTTTTTCTATTATTGTTTCCACTTTTTATTTTTTAATTTGGCATTATTTTTTGTTTGCTTTTCTTTCACTCACAACTCATTGAATAATTATAGCATACCAAGCTTCTCTCTTTTTTCTTTAAGTGCCTTTTCCCACTCCCAAGCATCTCTGATTGCGTCATCTAAATTTCTTTCCGCCTTCCATCCCAAAACTTTATTGGCAAGTTCTGTGCCCGCAAAGGAGGTTTCCACATCTCCATTTCTGCGCTCTACGATTTGATATGGCAACTTTTGACCACTTACGCGCTCAAAAGATTTAATTACCTCTAGAACCGAATTTCCCTTCCCAGTCCCTAAATTGAAAACTTCAACTCCACTCTTTTTGTTTTCTAGCATTCTTTGAATAGATTTGACATGAGCTTTCGCCAAATCAACAATATGAATATAGTCACGGACACAGGTTCTATCTGGTGTGTTATAATCACCACCAAAAACTTTTAATTCTTCTCGCAAGCCAATTCCAGTTTGAGTCACGAAAGGAATTAGATTTGCTGGAACACCAAGAGGTAACTCACCAATAAGTGCTGATTTATGAGCTCCAACTGGATTGAAATATCGCAACACAATTGCGCAAAAATCTTCATCACTTTTCGACAAAGCTCTAATCATATCTTCACAAATTTGTTTTGTTTCACCATAGGGGCAATTCGCTTTTTTTAGTGGGGAATTTTCTGTTAATGGAAGTTCGTCGGCATCGCCATATACAGTTGCTGAAGATGAAAAAACTAAATTACTAATTTTGTTTTCTTTTGCCAACTCCATCAAATTTAAAAGTGAATTTAGATTATTGCGATAATATTTCAAGGGCTTTTTAATTGACTCACCTACTGCCTTAAAAGCAGCAAAATGAATCATTGCGGAAATGTCTTGGTGCCGAGAAAAGAAATCTTGCAATTTTCCCCTATCACAAAGATCAAACTCTTCGAATCCCACCTCTTTTCCCGTAATCTCTTTGATGCCCCAAAGCATATCTTTATTTGAGTTTGAGAGGTTATCGATAATAATCACATCGAATCCTGCATTAATAAGCTCAACAGTGGTGTGTGAACCAATATAACCAGTCCCACCTGTTACTAGAATTTTTTGCATATTTTTGTTATTTTAATGTTTCCCGGCCAATTGCCCACAAGCACCCTGGATATCTTCCCCCATACTTTTTCTAATCGTAGCGTGAACCCTCTCGGCCTCCAAAGTTTCCTTGAATTTCCTTGCTGTTTCTTTTGAAGAAGATGTCAACTTCTCTCCAATTGAGTTATATCTAATCAAATTTACATGCAACATTTGCATCTTACCAATTGATTTCAAAAACACAGCCAATTTCAAAGCATCTTCTTTTTTGTCATTTATACCATCTAAAAGAATATATTCGATAAAAACTTTTCGACTGTTTTCTTGAAAATATTTTCGCAAAAAGTCGCGCAAATCACTTAGTCCATATCTTTTATTAATTGGCATATACTGTTCCCTCTTCTTATCTTCAGCAAAATGCAAAGAAATTGCCAAATTAACTTGTGGGAAATCTTTTGCAAATTTTTCCATTCCCTCAACAACCCCAACCGTTGAAACTGCAATATTCCTGCTTGCAAAGTTGAAAAATTTTTCATCAATCAGAATTTCCAAACTTTCTTTCACGCTTTTCCAATTCAAAAACGGCTCCCCCATTCCCATATAAACTATATTTGAAAACTGACCATTGATATTATTTTTCGAAAGATATTGTCTCCAAAACAAAACTTGGCTGGTAATTTCATCACTAGAAAGATCCCTCTTGAAACCAGCCCTACCCGTAGCACAAAAAGCGCAGTTCAGTGCACAACCAACTTGTGAGGAAATGCATGCTGACCAATTCCCTTCCCTAGGAGAAAGCAAAACTGTTTCAATTAGATTCCCGTCCTCTAATTTTAAAAGTGCCTTTATTGTATTTCTATCTCTAGAAACCAAAATTTCACTTGGTGAAAAAGGAAGTATGGGAATTTCATTGTCTAATTTTTCCCGCAAAATCTTTGAGATTGTTGAAATATCTGAAAATGAAAATTTCACATCACTGAAGATTCCCTTGCAAATTTGTTTGAAACGAAACGCCGGTTCGCCCTCTTTCTTTAAAAAATCTTCCAACTTTCTGACATCCATAAATAGAATATAAAAATAATTGACTAAACATATAAATTAAAGCATGTAATTGTTTTTTAAGGAAGAGGAGAAGGAGGAAATCTAAACCACAAACTTTGAACCAGATTAAAAAACCGCACTAGTACAAATTTAAATCACAAGAAGCAATGCAAATCTGGATTCCTGTTTTCACAGGAATGACAACAAAGAAAATTAAGAATCTTTTTCTATTTTCGATAAATCCGGAGACTGTTCGTCACCACTGAAACCGAACTAAATGACATTGCAGCTGCTGCAATCATTGGACTCAAGAATCCTGCCATCGCAAGTGGAATAGCAATAACATTATAAGCAAAAGCCCAGAAAAGATTTTGTTTGATGGTCTTGAAAGTTGTTTTTGAAATCAAAATTGCCTCAACAACGAGGTTCAAGTTGCTCTGTATCAATACAATCTGCCCGGCCTCTTTTGCGATGTCGGATGCACCCCCCATTGCGATTCCAAGATCTGCTTGGATTAAACTTGGAGCGTCATTAATCCCATCACCCACAAAGACAACCTTCTCGCCATTTGCTTGAAATCTTGCAACTTCATCCGCTTTGCTTTTTGGCAAGACATCGCCCAACACATTTTCAATTCCCAAACGATTTGCAACAGCTTTTGCGGTCTTAATATTGTCACCCGATATCATCACAACTTTAAGTCCCATAGCAAGTAATTTCGAAACAACCTCTTTAGATTCTATTCGAACTTCATCGGCAACGATAAGCACACCAATTACCAAATCGTCATAGGCAACAAATAGTCTTGTGCCTTCTTGGATTCTATCATCAGACAAAATTTCCTCGGCCCATTTTGTGGCAAGTCCATTTTCCTTGAGCAACTTGAAATTTCCCAACATCACTTTCTTTTGGTGTGTGGAGCAATAACCAACAATACCCTTTCCTTTTTCTTCTTTAATCTTTTTCAACTTTTGCAAATCAATTTTCTTTTCTTTGGCAAAAGCACTTACAGCACTTGAAAGGGGATGTTTTGAATTGGCCGCAATCGAAGCTGCTATTTTCAAAACATTTTCTTCGTCAAAACCAACTGTTGGTTCAATTAAAATTCTCTCCATCTTTGGAGTGCCTTTAGTTAAAGTTCCGGTCTTATCAAACACCACCATTGAGATGTCCTTTGCTCGTTCAAAACTTTCAGAATTTTTGAATAGAATTCCTCGTTTTGCGCCTTTGTCTGTTCCTACCATAATTGCCGTTGGGGTTGCAAGTCCAAGTGCACAAGGACAAGCAATCACCAAAACCGCAACAGCATTAATAATTGCCAAAGAAAAATTTTGTGATATTAGTAACCATCCCAAAAATGTTAATACAAAAATTGCCAACACCAAAGGCACAAAAATCCCTGAAACTTTATCTGCAAGTTTTTGAATTTCCGCCTTTGAACCCTGTGCCTCTGCTACTGTTTTGATAATTTGAGAGAGAACTGTTCCTTCACCAATTTCTGTCACTTTGATTTTCAAAACGCCATCTTCATTCAAAGTTGCCCCAAAGACTTTTATTCCAATGTTTTTTTCTACTGGCAATGACTCTCCTGTTAACATAGATTCATTCACACTTGAGCTTCCTTCAATCACAACTCCGTCCAAGGGAATTTTTTCACCAGGACGCACCACAAGCACATCGCCCTTGGCGACTCTTTCAATTTCCACCTCTTTCTCTTTTCCATCCACAAAAATATGAGCTTTTTTCACACTCAACTCCATCAATTTCTGCATTGCTTCACTCGCCCTTCCCAAACTTTTTTCTTCAAAATATTTTCCCAGAATAATTAAGACTATAATAATGGCAGAGGTCTCAAAATACACTGGCTTTCCGTTAAAAACAGCCCAAACACTATAGAAAAATGCCACCAAAGTTCCCATTGAAATCAAAGTATCCATATTGGTCTGAAATTTTTTTGCCTGCAAAAAAGCCATATGATGAAAACGAGCACCAAAATGGAAAACTACAACCGCTGACAATAAAAGGTGTAGCCACATTACCAAATCAATTCCAAATATCAAAATACCCGTGCGTAATTTCAGGAACATCTCCAAAAGTAATGGAATACTAATAACTAAAGCACTAATAAAATCTCTTTTGCTTTTTTCTGCATCTCCCGTTTCGTGGTGATGCTCGTAATTGTGCACCTCCTCCTTTTCCTCAACTTTATAGCCGTTTTCAACAATAACTTTATGTAAATCACTTTCACTCAGAATATCACTATCGAATTCTACGGTTGCTTTTTTGTTTGCAAAGTTAACATTCGCCCTAAAAATACCTGTTGTTTCCAAAAGAGCTTTTTCATTATTGATTGCACAACTAGCACAAGTCATCCCTGAAATTTTAATTGTAACAGTTTTTCTCGTCATCTTTTTGGTTTAGCTAACCTTATATAGAAGACTTTTTTATTAGCTTTTCAATTCGTAAAAATTCTTCAATCATTCTTCTTTTCACTTTTTCATTTGTGTCTTTCGTTGCATTGACAAAACAATTTTTTAAATGTTTTGTCCTCAACCATCTTTATAACCCTGAGCGAAAGAGTCGATGCCTTCTTCAGTGCAATGGTTGTTTTTTCTACACCGTCATTTTTTGCTCATTAAGCTTATTTAGGCAATCCTACCTACCCGGTAGGCATCTTATCTATTTTTATTCTAAATCACCTTTATTGAATGTCAAATATAAAAAACTACCATTTCTTGGTAGTTTTTTATATAGGTCTTTTTATCATTAAACTATTTCACCAACTTAGCATCTTTGTGCTTCTTTTGTTTTGATTTAACAACCCTCTTCTTTTTTGTGGTGACTTTATTTTTATGAAAACTCCAATGTCGTTTTTCCACATAAACAATTCGCCACCAATATTGACCAAGAAAATAACCATCAACAATTGCAACAAAAATCCAAAATAATCTCAACCAAAATGGAAGTTCTTTCCATAAAAATCCAAAATAACAAACAGTGACCGTTGAACCCCCTATCGAAACAACTTCTTTAATATAAGCAGCTTCAATCATCGCATACAGAATGAACCCCAAAAGAAAAATAAGCGTTATTGTGAGGGCAAGATAGATTTTCTTTTTTATTTTTGTTTGCATCTTCTTTTTTTATTTTTTAGCTACACTGCATTTATCCCATAAACCTTTAGACTCTTCCTTTGCTTTATTTTCTGCTTGGCGAAATTCTTTTTGATATTTATACTCAGATCCTTTAAAAGTATACTCTTTTCCAAAACCTTCTTCAATCATTAATTGGTTTAACAACCTCCCGTCCTCCAAAAAAACATATCTCAAAATTCGACCATGTGCATCGATATTGGCTTGTGTTGAATCTTCTTCTAACCTAACTTGTTTACCTCCTAAAAGTTCAACTGCTCTTTCTGTCGCCTCCTTACCAAAACATTCAACTGAGCGATATTTCTCACTGGTCTCTGGGGTATTTATTCCAATCAAGCGGACCCTTTTTATTTCTCCATCAATATCAATTGAGAAGGTGTCTCCATCGAAAACATGCACCACGGGATATAAATTCTCTGACTCCTTTGAATTTTTTGAGTCTTCCATCTCAGAATTTTCTATCGCCGAAATCTCTCCCGACTCCATTTCTTTGGCACTTTCTTGCGTTTGAACTCTACTTCGACAAAAAGAACTCACGCCTTTTTGTTGTGCACCAGCTGTCATTGCAAAAATCCAAATCGTAACAGAAACAAAAATGCCCAAAAGAAGACTTGTCAGTGCAGTGAAAAATATATATTGTTTCTTCATTTTTGTTTTATTTATTGTGTTAGTAGAGCCCTTCTAAGAAGTCTTTTATTTCCGGAATTTTCATCGCAAAGATAAAAATCAAAGCATAAAATATAAAAGTAGCTATTTTTGAAGAAGAATAAAGCTTAAGAGCACTACCCAATGATTGCTTTGGCAGGAGTGAACGACCATTTAAGTTTACAGAAGAATAGATTTCATCCAGAACTAAGTGCCCTAAGTAGCCAACTGTTATGGCCAGACCCAGAATTAATTTTTGAGAAATGAAAATTGAGAAAAAATTCAAGAGCCAAACCGTGAGCAATCCGAAAAGAATTGCTGCTGGAATTGAATGGAATATCCCACGATGATCCGTAAGTTTCTCGAAAATATAACCAATTCCAAAACGCATCCCCATAAAAGCAACTACTGGTGTCAAAATAAGAATCACTGAATCCCTAACTTCATTTTCATATAAAATAAAAAAGGCCAAACCTCCTATTCCCACCCCGAAAAGACCAAATAAAATCTGAAAAGGAATTCCTTCGTCCATATCAAGATCTGGCAAGAAAGATCCAATCAAAACTGCAAGAAAAATCCAAATCATCACCTCCGTAGATGAAAAAAATGAATAAATTAACCCAGCAATAACAAGTGCTGTGCCAAGCAGAGCTCCGAAACTGATATGAGTTCTAAAATTCGCCATAGTTTTATTTAGCTAAAATCAAACATAAAAGTGACTCTAAAACATTTTTTATTTATTTAATTTCTTCTCTGATTTTCCTAATATAATCGAGTTTTTTTTGAAGATTCCGCACCCTTTCCGCATCATCACAAGATGTTACGGAGATATCATGAGGATCAATAAATTTTAAATGTGGCTCCCCTTTTACTTCTACTACAGAAAGATTTTTATCACCCAACAAATCAACTACCTCACCTTTTTCTTGAAACAACTTTAAGGTAATGTCTGCAAATTTAATAAACTCTGTTCTAAAATTTTCATTTTTCTCAAGCATTCTTTCAAGTTCCTTTTTTTCAATTTCAGAAAAAAAATCACGCATATTTTGTCCTGCATATTCTTGAATCGTCGCAATTACTGGCTCACCGTTCTTTTTGTCTGTTGTAATTATCGATTGCTCCGGCAAAATGAAACCTTCTATGTCTTTATATATATTGCTAACATTTTCATATTCTTCGTGCTGTGCCTGTGCCTTTCTTTGTAATTCATCGACACTGCCACCTTGAGCATAATTAATTTTCACAACATAACTAGGCTCTGATGACTCCTTAGCTTGTAACAAATGAACTTTTGAAGCCACTCCTTTCCCAATTTTTTCTTGAAGCTCGTATTGATCAAAAGAAAAAGGCAACTTGTCATAATCTCTATGATCAAGGTTATTTTTGATTTTATCTGAAATCACTCTTGGAAGAATCTCCATTAGCAACTTTGTTCCTGCCACAACCTTCTTATATCTCCCCTCCACTATACTTCCCTTGAAAATCTCCTCTTTTAACAATTCTTGTGGTTTTCTTTCACCTGGTTTAAATTCTTCTGCTCCATCTCTCACCGCTTCGGCAAACAGTTTTCTATAATTTATTTTTTCCATTTTTTTATTTTTCCATCATCACCCCTTCTTATTTTCGTGATAATCTTAATCGCATTAAACAATTTCATTATAACACACTCTCTTTTCCCCGAGCCATTTTTTATATCTCAAGAAAAATTTTGTTATTTTGTTGATGGAGAATTAACAATCAAAAGCATTTTCCCGCAAACAGGACAATAGACATCAAACAAAATTTCATGACTTTCAATGTCAGCGCCATTTTTTGGTGTGCCCCTCCAATTACATAAAGGACATTGAATTTTTATATTCTCGTCATAATCTTGATATTCCATAACCTTCACTCGATTCTCAGGAACAACTTCAGTTTCTCTAATCTCCAATAAATTCTTTGCTAGAAAAACCAAATTACCTGTCAGTGGATTTTCATCCCATCGTTTCAAAATAGCATTAATAACCTTCAATTGTTGTTTGATGGTTTTTTCTTTTGAAGCATGAAAGCGAAGAAAAACTTGTTCACCATCTCTTTTATAATCATCAATGAGCTCTGAAACATTACTAACAACATCGGCTGATTTAACGAGCAATGAGTCGTTATTGAAATCCTTGATGTGCTCCAATGCCTCTTTTTTTCTTTCTTCCCAAGAAAACTCTCTATTTTGCTCAGTTACACTCAAGACTAATTGCATCACATTTTCGCCGAACCTTTTGGATATCATTTCCTTCGTCACCTTCTTTTCTTGAACGCTATCTTCAATTGTATCGTGTAATATTCCAGCAACAATCACATCTTCGTTAGCCGAAGCGTTTGCCAAAATAATCCCCACTGTTAAAGGATGTGTTATATAGGCAATCTCTTTCCCTTTCCTGATTTGCTTTTGGTAAACCTCATGAGTTTTAATTGCAAATTTAATTGCCCTTTGAATCTTTGTAGTATAATTCATTATTTTAACTAATAAATATTCGGGTGTTTATTTTTTGTTTTAACTTAATTACTTTTATGATTGTTTTTTTCTCTTTCCCGATAATATAACAAGTCAAGATATAGCTCTTCTACCTTCAAACGAGCCCAAGGAGTTTTGCGCAGGAATGTGAGACTAGATTTTATGCTGGGATTTTTGAAAAAACAATTAATTTTCACCATTTCATATAGTTCTTCCCAGCTATGCTCAGCACGCAACTCTTCAAGCATATCTTTGAGTTTGACTCCATGTAAAGGATTGTTTGGTTGGGGTATTTTTACTTGTTCTTCCTTCATGTTTTTTGAGCTATTAGTGTGTAATTCTATCTTTATTTTACGGGATGGATTGCTTTTCGTAAAGTTAGTTGTAATAAAAAGACTCACTGCCGAATATGCTTCGACGGTGAGTCTCGATTGTTATTTTAGAGCTCAAGACACAATTAAACGCATCCTGGCTTCCTCGTAGTTTTCCCTGGTTGCCATTATAATTTCCTTTGGCAAGGGTGGCGGTGGGGGATTTTTATCCCAGCCCTCCAAATTCGCCAGATAATCTCTTAAAGGTTGCTTGTCGAAACTTGGTTGACTTTTGCCCAACCTATATTCGGTAAAGGGCCAGAAACGAGATGAATCTGGCGTCAGAACCTCATCGATCAAAATCAATCGACCATCGACCTCACCCAATTCGAATTTGGTATCAGCGATGATAATGCCCCTTGAGCGAGCATAATCAGCGGCCGTTGAATATAGATTGAGGCAAATCTCGGCAATTTCTTGTGTTCTTTCTGCGCCAATAATCTCACTTGTCTGTTCAAGCGAGATGTTTTCGTCATGACCACCAATTTCTGCCTTGGTTGATGGCGTGAACAGCGGCCTGTGAAATTTTTCTGATTCTTGCATGTCAGCAGGGATTCCATGGTGCCCTAACACATTCTTGAACCTGTGTTCACGACAGTTGCTGACTGGGGCTTTTTGATAAGCTTTCCAGAAAGACCCGGAAATATACCCCCGAACGATGCATTCAATCGGCAATGGCTTGGCCTTTTTGACCAGCATTGACCGGCCACGCAAAACATCTGCATACGGTTGGCATGCCTCGGGATATTCATTGACATCAGCTGTAATTAGGTGATTATCAACGATCTCCCCCAACAGACCAAACCAGAAAAGGGACATTTGTGTTAAATTTTCTCCTTTTCCTGGAATACCCTCTGACATAACTACATCATATGCCGATATACGGTCCGATGCGACTATCAGCAATTTGTCATCGTGACCAGGAATTCCGTACATATCACGGACCTTGCCTTTGTTTAGAGAAACCAATTTTGAAAAATTGGTTTCTGTGATAACTTGCTGTGCCATAAAACCTCCTCTAGTTTCCAATTTATAATAAGAACTTCTTCTTCTCGCACATTTGCGATTAGACTATTAAAGCACGCGATGGTGCTTTTGTAAAGTAAAAAGGACTTTTTTGAGCCCCTTTAAATTCTAAGACCATCCCCTTTGCAAGCCCAAATCTTCTGCAATTTGTTTGATGGTTTTGTTTTTTCTGTAGATGCTTTCCAAAAAACAAGAAATTCCCATAAGATTGCATTTAAAATGGGATATAATTTAAACTATCCCCAAAGCTTTTAATTGTTTGAGAATTTCTCTGTTTACAAATTCAACATTTTCCCTATTATGTCGATAGTCGTGGTCTATTCCTGGGATAATAAGGAAATTCTTTGGACTATTAGCATTTTTAAAAATTTCTTCAACATCCCTAGGCTCAATAACATCATCCAAATCTCCTGCAATCAAAACAATCGGAACGGTAATTCTTGCCACATCATTTAAGGTATCATATTTATCATAATCCAAAACATAACTGAAAGGAGTGAAAAATTCCACAAATTCATTTTCGTTAGCTGGTAAATCTCGCTCACTAAAACGCTCTCCAGATTTCTCCCACCTTTCTCTTTCTTCTCCAATAATTTTTCTGTGTGAAGGCATAATTCCTAGCACAGCAGAAATTCGAGGGTCTCGTGCACCATAGAGAATAGCTATCTGTCCCCCTCGACTATGTCCACCAATCAAAATATTTTCATATTTATTTCGCGACAACATATATTCCAACACATTTTTGATATCTTCCAAATATTGCGTCATTGTATAATCCAATATTGTTCCTCCGCTCTCCCAAGTTCCAGTTGGATCAAATCTTACTACTGCAAAACCTTGTTCACACAAATTTTCCGCCAAACCAACCAACCCCAAATAATCTTTCGAATCTAAAAAACCAGGGCAAAGAATGGCCAACTTGGAACTTTCCATCTCAGGATAATGAGTTACTATCGCTAAGCTTCCTTTGGGAGTTGAGATTTTATTTTTTTGCATATACTTGTCATTGTTCAAAATCCTGAATTATTTTTAAATATTTCACTTGTACATCTTTTGGTATGTAAGCGTGTACTAATGGTGAAATTTTGCCATTATTTTCTATAATACTATTTATTTCATCAAAATAAAATCCGTCTAGAGTAATCAGAAATAAATAAGAGGGATTCCACGACTGATGCATTCGCTTGGCAACTTTTAAGGTCTTAGAATAATCCAAAAGTCTTCTATATTTAACCTCAATTAGTTTAACCTCTTTAGTTTCTCTATTGATCACCGCGAAGTCTGGTGCAGTCTTCAAGGTTTCAATCATCTCATTGTCCTCTCTTTTGCAACCAACATGAGTTAGCTCTGGGATTATTTTTTCATAGCCAAATTCCAAAACAGTAAATTTACCTGAATGACGAAGCATCTCAGCGAAAACTGTTTCAGCTATTTTTCCTTTGACCAGATTTCTCACAAATGTAATATTTTCTGACATTTTGTTTTTTTATTTTGTTATTATTCACAGAGTTCAGGTCCTCCGCAAAAACCTTTTTTGACTTTGCAACAAAAAGTTGGTGAACCTTGATAGTTAAGTGAGATCAAATCTTCATTGATTTTTCCATATGAATATTTCTTCTCGTCAACGATTCCTACTTGAAGGTCATTTACTGGTTTCCATGTTAGCTTCTCCCCTCCTAAGCTCAATTCGATACTACACATATTCCCTCCTCCCATCAAAGAATCCTTTGGCTGAAGAATTATTCCTTTTTTATTATGACAATAAAAAATATCTTGCATCGCTGAGAACAAAACTGCTGATGCATAACCTCTTTTTTCCTTTTCTAGCTCTGACATCTCACCCTGAGATTCCTCACATTTTTTTGTCTTCGTATCACAAAAGATAAAAGCAGAACCTCCCGCTTTAAACTCTATTTTTTCATTGCTAACTTCACCATAAACAAAAATCCCCTCCATCAGATCAGGCCAAGACCTTGAGACGATATTTTCATCGCTACAAACAGAACCTCCACCAAAAACTGAAGTAGGTGAAACAAGGTTTCCGCCTCCTTCCACACATAGAGAAAGAAACTCAAAAATAGGACTTGGCATAGGACTTCTTCCATGACCTCTTTCCATCAGATAGCCTGTGGAAGAATCCCACATCACTATAGTATCAGACTTCATTTTATTCACATCTCTAGCTGTGAAGCCAGTAGGTGTTTCCACTAAAGTTGCTCCACCCATCTCCGTTATCGGCTCCCATTCCTCTTTTGCCACTTTCTCTCCCTCAATCTCATCACTCTGCATTTCCACAGAAGATTCTCCTATTACCTCTTTCAAATCATCTTTTTGGCATCCACTGAAAAGAGAGATCGGGAATACTACCAACAACAAAATTAGTATTTTTTTCATGTTTTTTCTTACCCTTCTTTATCTTCTTTATTAACACAGCCTCACCTTGCCCTGCTTTGCTCTTTCTAGAATTCCAAAATTCAAGCATCTTAGTCACAACTATCAACTTTCTTCCCTTTTTTATAAAAAATCTCTCTATACCTCAAGCAGTTACTGCCTAAATATTCGATATCATCGATATTATAAATATTATACCCCACCCGCAACTTCTTGTCTTGATAGAAAAGATTCTTCTCATCCCTGAAATAGAATCCACCTAAACTCTGAAAGCTAGAAGCATCAATTCCACCAACGATCCATTCGCCTCCTTTTGTATAATAAAAACCACCACCCTTGTTTGTGCGAAATAAATATGCATCACTCACGACATGCCTTTCTTCTAAGGCCTTTGGATTCTCCACAAAGTGATCTTCTTTATAGGAATAAGGCACAATGTCCAAAAAATCAGCGTTTGTTCTTTGCCAAGAATCACCTGTGTTTTTAATTAATGATGCTAATTCTGAATCACATCCAAGCACCTTCCCTGCATTCGTAGCACACAATCGATGTTGGATGCAAACTCCTTTCCACGATTTTTTGAACCATGGACCATATTGTTCATGTTTGCCAAATTTATTGGTACAAATAAAAAACTCTTTAGTGTCTAAGTGTGGTTCACTGTGAGTAGGAGCGACAAAAAACAAACTATACCCAACAAACGCCATGATTGGTCCAGCAACAATCAATATCTTGTTCCATAAAAACATTTTCTTCGTTTTCTCGCTAGACACTATTCTTGCGAGAATATATATAATAATGCAAAAGAGTACCCAAGTGATGCCATTTTCAACATAACTCATCAATTGAAAATCAAAATATGCCTCCCTATAAAACAAAAACATCAAAAACATAGTTAGAGTTAAGGAAATCAGAGAAACATCCCCAACCTTCTTTTCGTAACTGCCCTTTGAATACCGTTCAACTGCAAATATAACTACTTGAAATAGAGACAGAATGACTCCAGCTAAAATCCCCCCGGCAATGTAATTCTCGTCATATATTTCAGATAAATATTTTATATAAACAAAAAACCAGATATACCCGGCTGGAAATAAGAATATAAGATTGGAAACAATCCAGAGTGCGACCCTCTTCATTTTCACTGCACTCTCAGATGAAAACATCTTCAAAACGAAAATTGTCAAAGCCAAGACAAAGACAATTGAAAAAATAAGCATAAGATCAAACATAGTTTTCAAGGGTTATATTTTTTATTTCTTAATATCTTATCACAAGCACACCAAGACCGCTAGAAATCAGAATATGACTCAATGTCTTTTACCTTTATCTAGAGATTAAACCGGGGAAACTCAAGCTAATTCTATAATTGTTTGAAGATTTATTTTTGAAATACATTATATTTTTGATTTAGATTAGATGGAAAGTGAAATGTTAGCTTATTGAATTCCGCCATGAATTTTTACATCCCTTCCCGCGTTTTGTCTTCCTGATTGAATCGCCCAAGTAGATAAAATCCAGATTGAAATAGCAATGAAAATAACAGTTAGGATGCTTATGGTATAAATAAAAAAAATATATTTCTTTTTCATTTGTTATTCTTAATCTTCGACAATAAATTAACAAGCTTCTTTTTTCTAACTTATTTTTTCCAATATCTTAACCATTGCCAATGTATCCAGCTCGCAATATTTCAGGAGATTTCTTCTGATCTCTTCGATTTCCTTTTTATCAACTTTCTCAAAGATTGTTCTGCCCCAGGCTTCGATTGCCATTGTTCCATTTTGCACATCCAGCTCTGCATATGAAAGTTCTGGCACCAAAACAGGCAACACTTTTTTGATTGAGGCGCTTCCGTTGAATTCTGGATGCAGATAATCTTTCTTGAAAACCTTCATCAAATCAAAAATTCTCTCGTTCATATCCTCCAAAAACTCCTTTGCCTCGGGGTGCAGTTCCATCAGTTCGCAGTTTCTGCTTTTCTCAAAAGATTCATACCAAACCAAAATGCTTCCGACTGGACCAATGTTCGCTTTCATGGATTCCACCAAGCCTTTTGTTGCACCTTCCAACTTGTCTGCTAGATATTCAAAATGCTCAAGTTTTCCGTTTTTGTGCAAAACATGCAAGGAATATTGAAACACCAACTGCTGACTGGTCTTGTATCCGTCCAAAAGAGGCACAGGCTTTCCAAATGTTTCATAATCGAAGAAATACAAAGGATAGACCAATTCTGACAGCGTTGCGTCAACAGCGACCTTGTCTATTTGTGGAATCCCACTCTTTTGCAATTCAACTTTGGTTGCTTGCGCATCAGTCATTTTTAAATCATCAGGAACATCGATTGGATCAAAGATTCCATCCTCGATCAAGGCTCGCAATTTCTTTTTTTTAAAAATATGTCCCGTTGAATAGGCGGGAACCTGGGGATTGAAGAATTTGAAACAATCACATCTTTGCCCACTACTTTGATAGAGACACTCGCAACCGCTAAGATCAATGTCATCTTTTTTCAAAAGCTCCAGTGCCTGTGAGATTTCTTGCTCTGTTTCTTTTTGAATTTCATCAATCTTCGCTGAAACTTCATTGAAGATGAAGAGTTTTTCAAGTTCAATCTCTCCGGCTCTTCGATACTCCTTGTTCAAGTGCACCAAGAAGCTTTTCCCAATTTCAAGTCCTGATTTTTCAAGTGCTATCTTCTGAAACGCAATGTCTTTGATGTGGTTGTGAAACAAGTCGTTCTTGATGCTTGAGCCAGATTTCACTTCATAGAGACTCCAGTTGTTTTCTTTCTCGTTGAATTCCAAAACATCAATCTTCGCAAAAGTTCCATCTTCCGTTTCGATTGTGGCTTGGAAGATTGTCTTTTTCTGCTCAATCAGTTCCTTTGTCTCCTCCACCGCTTTTTCCTTCCTGCTCCAAACGGTCACCCCCAAAGGAAAGAATTGTTTGAAATATTCCTCAACTTCATATCCATCCTTTATCAGCTTTTTTAGGAACGCAGAAAATTCCCCTTGAACATAGTCATTGGGTCTCTTCCTCTTCAACCAAAGACACTTTGGGCAAATTAGATACTCTTTAAAGTCTGTTTTTGAGAGATGGGGCATTTTGTTTTGTTATTTCTTCTAGTCTTTTGTCATTCCTGCCCCGGCATTCGCGGGGTGAACATCGGCAGGAATCCAGGCTAGCATTATGTCGCATTATTTCTTTTTCTATTTCTTCCAGTCCTCAATAATAATCTTCGAGTCACTTTTGCGTACTGTCATTTTTTTAAATTTATGTAAGTAATCAATTACATAAATTTAAGTAAACCTCAACTCTAGCTCCTCCTTTACTTTCTGCCAATTTGGAAATTTACGAGATAATAATTGAAAAAATTTATTGTCATGCTTCTTATTTTCTGCATGGCATAATTCGTGAGTTATTACATAATCAATACATTTTTTAGAAGCATTAATTAATAGTGGATTTAATGATATAGTGTTATTTCTAGCATAACTCCCCCATCGTTTATTCATTTTTCTGATAGTCAACTTAAACTCAAAATCATAGTCAAAATTTCTTCTTACTTCCTCAAATCTTTCTTTAAATATAACTTCTATTCTATCATTATACCACTTCTTAATTAATTTTTTATTTTTGTTACCATCTCTTAATTCTCCTGTTGTACTGAGTACTAACCTTCCTTTTTGCAGTAACATAGAATCCTGATCAGATTTCTCCACAATCAATTTATATTGACGACCTAAATACAAAAAACTCTCACCTGAAACATAACTTTTTTTAACTTTTTTCCCTTGAAATTGAGAAAAAAATTGTAGTTGCTTTTCCATCCATAACCACTTTTTTTTAAGAAATTTTTCAATAGCATCTGCATTAAGGTTGTCGGGAGATTTTAAAACAATTTTCATATCTGGATATATTGCCAAACTTAAAGACTTTCTTTTCTCTAGAATTAAAATATATTCATAACTATATTTTCCATAAATAAATTTTATTTTTTTCATAAGCTAAAGATCTCGTGATTATTTTGAACTAAATCCATAACGATATCAATCATTTCCTCTATCTTTTCATTAGTAAGCTCAATGTCCATCTTTATTTTAACTTCATCATAAAGATAATCATCGATAACTTCTTTCATTCTTCTTTTATGTTCACTATTTTTCCACCAGTCCACAACAGCATTATCACAAATCACTCCGTGTAAATTGGAAATGATTTCTACATATTGATCCTCTGTCACATTCAAATCATCGAATTCCTTTTTAATATTTCGAAAAATTATATCTGCACCAGCTTTGTCGCTTAACTCCAATGGAACAGTTTCGTCCTTTTTATCATTAACCTCCTCATTAATTTTACGCGCTTCTTTCAAAGCTTCAATATCAGCAATTTTTCCTAACCGCATCTCTTCGATTAAATCATTGATTTGCTTAGAGAATCTATTATAAAATTCTGGATCTTTCACTGCATTTTCTGAAATAATCTTTTTCGTTTGAGCGGTGATTGCATCAGCTTTTGATTTATCAGACCCTAGCTCTTCAATAACTTTTTCAAAAGCATCCTTATCAGTAATAGTAATTTCTCTCGTCAAAAACTCTACCTCTTCTGCTCGGATATTTTCATCCATGATTTTTGTCAGCGCTTGTTTGTATTTTGCAAAATCAACTCTCTCCGCGTAACGAACGCTTGCGATTTTACGCAGCTCCATGAATTTTTTCAACTCTTTACGATAAATATCAATATTTTCAAACTCATGAACAAAATCCCGTAAATTCATACATTCATTAAAGGTAGTTAAAAATTTTCTTATCCCGTCATAAAATTCTTTTCTTATCTGCTCATCTTCCAAATATTTCAAATATGCTTCATCATCATCCTTGACTCCTCTAAATATATCGTGCAGTTTTCCATAGTGATCATCCAACTCATTAATTTTTTCCCTCACATCAATAAGCGCACCAGCCACATCATCCCCATCATAATTTCCAAAAAGTTGCATTGCGGTTCTAATATTCTGAGCATTCTCTGAATAATCAATAATATACCCAGCGGTTTTTGGCAAGTTTCGATTATCAAATAGCCGATTTACTCTAGCAATGGCTTGTAATAAATTGTGATCTCTGAGTTCCTTGGCTAAATACAAAACAGTGTTCCGTGGAGCATCAAAACCGGTTAATAATTTGTCTACCACGATCAAAATTTCCACACCGTCCTCGTTGTATTTAAAACTATCAATAACACTTTCTTCATATTTCTTTAAGCTCTGATATTTCTCTTTTATATCTTTCAAATATTCATCCACGTCTCTTTTATGGCTATCTTTCATGTCGATAAGACCATTTTCATCAGAAATTACCAAGGCAGTTTGAACTTTTCCGCTCTCTTTGAAATATTTTTCAAAAAGTACAGCTGAATATTTTGATGGTGCTACAATTTGTGCTTTTAGTCCTGTATCTTTGAATCTAGTTATGTAATGTTTTTCAATGTCATAAGAAATCTCTGCAATACGACTTGGGTTATTGGCAATAATTTTCTTTTCAATATCTTGTTGCAATTGATATTTATGAGCATCTGGCAAACCATCAGTCACTCTGTCCCATTGTCTATCAACTTCTTTTTTGTCTTGATGAAGATCCACATAGCGTCCTTCGTAGATCAAGGGCAAAATAATCTCATCAGTCAGAGCATCATCAATAGTATATTTATCGATAAAACTACCAAATTTATTTTTCGACTTTTCTTTCTTAAGAAGAGGCGTGCCAGTGAAAGCAATATAGCAAGCATTGGGAATGATACGATTCATTTCAATGTTTGCTTCTCCTCCCTGTGACCGATGGGCTTCATCAATCAATACAAAAATATTATCATCCAAATCTTCAAAACCAACATTCTTTCTACTGGCCGATTGAAATTTCTGAATAAGAGTTGTCACCACGCTTAAATCTTTTTTCTCAATAAGATTCAAAAGATCCTCTCCACTTTTAGCCTGCACCACTTCTTTTTTCAATCCTGCATTTTCAAAAGTTCCTTTAATTTGCCTATCCAAATCTTTTCTATCAGTCACAATCAATACTCGAGGATTTATAATTTCGGGACTTTCAATCAAGGCCTTGATAAACATTACCATTGTTAATGACTTTCCACTTCCTTGAGTATGCCATAAAATACCTCCTTCTCTTTTGTCTCCATCTTTGCCAGGAACTCTATGTTCTATTCTCTCTAAAATTCTCTTAATAGCAAAATATTGCTGGTAGCGCATTACTTTTTTTATACCTGCATCATAAAGAATAAAGTTCTTTGCTAAATCTAAAATTCTATGTTTATCAAAAATTGCCACCACACCCCGATCTTGCTCAGTTACATCACGATTGATTTTTTGTAAATGATTTTTAGTTGCTCCATTGAGGTCTAGACAAACTTTTTTATAAAGGTCCTTTTCAATTTTTGTAGAAATTAGATTTTCTACTTTTTCTTCTAATTCTTTTTCTCCATCTTTCTCTCGCCACTTAGCATAGAATTCTGTCGGGGTAGCTGTGGTGCCATAACGCAAATCTTTGCCGTTTGTAGCAACTAATAATTGCGGATATATGAAGAGTCTTGGACAATATTCTGCTCTTTGATTACGGATCATTTGTCTCAAAGCTTCTTGGACATCAACGCTAGCTTTTTTATTTTCGATTATGGCCAAGGGAATGCCGTTTATAAAAACCACGATGTCTGGACGAATGTTTTCTTTCCCTGTAGCCTCGAATTCCACCGCCACTTGAAAAACATTATTTTCTACATTTTCAAAATCAATAAAACGAAAATTTTGACTCATTTTTTTGCCATCATGAAAAACTTGAATGGTTTTCCCTCCGCTAGTTGGCATGATAGTTTGATAAATTTTGGCTGAAGTATCTACTAAACCTTCATAGGGAATGTTTTCCAATTCATCAATAGCTTCAAAAACTTTTTCTTCGCTAAATTTATATTCCTTTCCAGCATACTCATAGCTATTGATTTTCATCAAGACCTCACTGGCAGTTTTTCGCAAGATAAATTTTCCTGTGTCTCCTTTTCGTTCTTGCAGCAGCTCCTCTCGAGATATGTATTTGTAGCCCAAATTTAAAAGCAATTCCACAAAGGGTAGTTGTGATTGTCTGGCTTCGTCGAAATCTATGTTTAATATGCTCATATTATTTTTTCTTAAATTTACTTCTTAAAAGTTTCTGGTTTTTAAAATTATTTTCTAAAATTATTTTTTTGCCTGTTTGCTTCTCAATATCTTTCCTGGTTCTACCCGCCACTTGTCCACCTTCTTTTGCATCTTGAGATAATTCCGATAAACCTTTTGAATTTTTAGTAGTAGTAATTTCTGTGGTCGTCGCCTCTCCAAGCATTGTTAAAATAAGCTCAAGTTCTGACATATGATCTCTTGGGTTATCTGGATTGTCTAATGATTTAAATTCCTTAATCTGCTTGGCATCCATTTCAAATGCACCTCGATAAATTTCGTTAGTCAAAATAGCAAAATCAAAGCCACCTCTTGCACCTCTTTCTTTCCATTCGTCCGTCAAAGTATTCCGCACATTAATCCCTCGCATTCTTTTAGCAATCCAGTCATCTTTGTAACCCTTTTGTTCATAGATTTTTTTGGCTCGCACAATTGCCCTTTCAGGATCTTGAATCTCCTCAATTCTTTCTTGTCCCACTCTCGCCAACCATTGTTTAAACGGTTCAGCCTTGGGAGATGGAATTGATTGAATAATACGAAAAATTCCCTTCAAATCACCACAATTTAATTTCTGCAAGCCACCCTTGGTCTTCACAGAAAGGGGGGTGACAATCTGTCCCCACCCTTTTCCAAGCTCAATATCTCGCAATCTCATTTTTTTAATATAATCAGAAACATTTGATGTTTGCGTGAGCGCACTTACAATATCATTTATAACAAAAAACCATTGTTCATTGTGCCACACTCGACGCACTTCTTTTTGTTCAAAAATTGTTGGGCGGATATTGTTTTCTGTTGGTCTCTTTTTCATAATAGTATTCAAAAAATTACCATTTAGATTCGTACTCAATTTTATTTTCAACAATAAATTCGTTAAGTCCCTCTCCTTCACAAGCAAGTTGTTTCATTATAGCAATATTATCTGAGCCACAAGAAAAATTTGTATATTTATAAAATTTATTTCTTCCATTTTTAAATTGAATAATTATGGCATCGTTTTCAATTTCATAAGCTTCAATTCCTGAATCATTATCCCAGTCTCTGTAATTTTCCATTGGATTACTTTAATTAATTAATAAGTTCTCGGGCGTGCGGATTGCGCCGGTGATGAGATTGTTTAGAAGATATTTTTTTTGATCCTTAATGATTCTTAATTTTTCTTCCAATTTCTCAATTTCCCAATCAGCCGTCACTAAGATATCTGCAATTGCTTTTTGTTCTTTAATATCTTTCGGAATATTTATTTTTGTTTCCAAAAAGTATTTTTTAGATAAATTGAACCTACTTGCACCTTGTGCAATTCTCGTCATTTGCTTCCTGAAATATTGTCCTCTGAAATAAAATTGAGAAAATTCCGGAATTAATATTTTAAAATTATTCAACCTAAAACCAAAACAAAAACTGTTTAAATATAATTCTCCTACATTTTTATCCAATAATACTGAGCTAATTCCAACTTCATGGGGAGTTTCTGATGATGTTGTAAAAAATAAATCACCGTATTTAGCAGCATTTTGTTTTTCACCATTTTTTATATCAACAAAACTTTTAAAATCAGTATCCAATTTAGAATTGGAATAAATGTTCATATATGAAATAAAAGGTTTTCCTGAACCAAAATCATCTTTATTTTTTCCAGTAATACCAGAATAATTTTTTCCTAATTTGGAAATTTTTATATCTCGCCACCCTTCTTTAAACCCACTCAATCTTTTTTTACCACTCAAAAGCTCCTGCATCAAACCTTTTTTGATATTTTTCTTAACCTCAATTTTCCTCCCCAATTTCTCAACCACCTCATCCCAAACCTCCAGCAACGCAACAATGCGTTTTTGTTCGGGGAGAGGAGGGAGAATGGACACGCATTTGCTTATATCTCCTAAGTTTATCTTGTTTGGAAAGGCAACATGGATAGTTTTGCCCCATACTTCTCGTTGAAAATATGCTGAGTTTATAAAAAAAGTTAAAAATTTTGCGTTCACATCTTTTTTGCATTTAATTAAGGCAAGTGATACATAAAAAGATGCTTTCACATCCCAATTTATATGTCTAGCTGTTCCTACATCGCCTATTCTTGTCATCAAAATGTCACCTTTCTCAATTTTAACCCTCTTGGATTCTCGCTCAAAAACTTCCTCTGAAACATATTTCGTATCCGTAAAGTCATTTGCTGTCAAATGCTCTACGCTGTAAAATGGGATTCCACTTTTTGTATAATTTGGTGTTTGATGAGTACCATCAAACACACTGGATATCTCTCCGAGCTTTATTTCTTGCCACCCATCAGGTATATTTTTTTGTGATTTATTTTTTGTCATATAGAATTTTAATTTTTTTCATTGCTTCCGTTGTCCAGTAGTGCCTTTTTGTTCCGCTTTTTTCCAAGGGATTTAAATACGCTGTCAGACAATATTTTGAATCTTTCTTCATTTCATTTTTCTGCTTATTAAAATCTTTGTCTATTTTAAAATTTGGAATCTTTTCTCTTAATTTTGAAACGAAGTCTTCATGAGAAAACAAACTTTTGTTTTTTAATCCTTCATGAATACGATTTTCCATTTCTTGCCTTACTACAATTGGCGAATCTTTTGAATATCTCACTGCCAGTGCATCAACTGATTTAGATTTTTCAAATCTTGTCTCTAGTCTCAATGCGATGTTATGTTTTTTATTTAAATCAGCAGAGTTTTCATTTAATTCATTTGAAATAAAAGCAAAAAAATTTTCTTTTTGTTTACTCTTTTTGTTAACAGAAAAGCTCTCCATTTCAAAAGTATGAAAAAATGATATAGGCATTAAATAAAAATTATAATTTGCCAAATCACAATCAAACCATTCATTTACCAAAGTTACAAAACTTCTTAGTGTCGCTGTTCCTATCTCAAGAACTATTTTCTCAAATTCTTTTGAATCATTCACAAAATGAATAGCATTGTCCCTAATTTCAACCATTAAACCTATATTCTTACTTAGAGTATTATCTATCTTAAGAAGTTTTATTGATGAGAATATATCAAGAGTTAGAGGATTTCCTGAGCGATTTTTTTTAGGATAAAAACGTTTTAATTTTTCTCCTTTTGAATTCTCAGTCCTATCTGGAATATATATACTTTTTAACCTACCATCATTATCTAAAAGGATTTTTGCTTTAAACAACAACTCCCAGGCATTAATCATAAGGATAGCAAAAGTCTCTTCCCGATATTTAAAATCTGGCTTATTGTAAATCTCAATAGCAGAAACTGCTGCCTGTACAGATTTATCTACTAAATTTTTATATCGGGCTTTTGCCATAGTTATCCTTTAATTTATTTTTTACCCTTTTTTGATATTTTAGGATCAAGATTGTTACTCTTCTTTCGATCAGGATTTGATCTTAAGAATTTTTTCTTACCATCAGCTTTAACAGTATGATATCCAGGAAGATTTCCAGCATCAGCTTTTTTAATAAGCTCTTTATTTTCCTTTTCAGAAAGATTTTTCAAATCAATACTTTTTTTATTTAGACCAGTTGAAGTCTCTTTTGTTGTTTTTAATGTTTTATTTCTCATATATCTCTACTTAATGTTTAACTCTCTTAAATATTTCCCCATTTCTTTCTCCAATTTCTCAATCTCCGGGTTAAGTTTCTCCAGCTCTTTCAAATTAGCTTTGATATCAATCGGCTCTTCCTCAACAAAAGTATCCACATAACGAGTGATATTGAGATTAAAATCATTCTCCTCAATCTCCTTAAAATCTGCCACATGTGCAAATTTTTTCACATCTTTTCTTTTGTCATATGTATCTAGAATTTTTTCAATATGCACCTCGTCTAAATGATTTTGCGCTTTTCCGGAACGGAATTCCTTGGAAGCTTCAATAAAAAGAATGTCTTTTTTGTTTTCATTTGTTCCGCCAACTTCTCTTGATCTATCAATTACTAAAATTGCCACTGGAATACCCGTAGTGGAAAAAAGATTGGCTGGCAGTCCGATCACCGCGTCAATTATATTTTCTTGAATGAATTGCTCACGAATTTTTCCTTCTGCTCCTCCACGAAAAAGCACACCGTGAGGGACGATAACCGATACCCTACCTTTTTTAGGTTTAGCTGTCTCCACCATATGAGTAATAAAAGCAAAATCTCCTTTGTCTTTTGGAGGAGTTCCACGCCAAAATCTTTTGTATTTATCGCTTTCAGCACTTTCTGCCCCCCACTTCTTCAGAGAAAAGGGTGGATTAGCAACACAGACATCGAACTTCATCAATTTATCATTTTCTGTTAGTGCTGGTTGATTCAAAGTGTCACCCCATTCCAAGCGAGCATGATCTTTGCCATGCAAATAGACATTCATCCTAGCCAATTGATAAGTGCTTCCTGTTGACTCTTGCCCATATAGAGCATAATTTTTTGAACCCTTTTTTTCCACTTCTTCTCCAGCCAATAACAAAAGACCTGCGCTTCCCATCGCTGGATCGCAAATTCTGTCTCCCGGTTTTGGATTAGCTAATCTTGCCACCAAAGATGCAACTGATCGTCTAGTAAAAAATTCCCCTGCTTTCTTTCCAGCATCCGCTCCAAAGCGTTCAATCATATACATATAGGCATCGCCAATCACATCCTCTTTGACATCACTAAAATCTATTTTGGCAAAATCATTAATCAAATGACGAATCATTTTGTTGCGTTGTTCTAACTTTCCCAGTGTAGCTTCAGAATTAAAATCAATCGCACTAAAAACACCACCTAATTTTTCCTTGTTATTATCTTCAATAGCATGTAAGGCTATATTGATTTCTTCACCAATCTTATCGCTCTCGATAGCGCTATAAATATAATCAAAAGTAGCTTTTGGTGGCAAATAGAAACGGTCATTTTTCATTTTTTGTGCAATTCTTTCCTTATCTTTGCCAAATCTTTTTGTGTATTCTTCTAATTGTTTTTTTGATTTATCACTGATGTATTTAAAAAATAACATTGCCAAAGCATAATCCTTGTAAATTCCCCCATCCACACTACTTCTAGATGAATCAGCTGCTGCCCAAAGAGTATTATTCAAATCTTCTTGTGTATATTTTTTTGGTATCATAATTTTATTTATTTATAAATATTGCTTCCATTATATTTTTATTAATTTCTTTTTTCTTTTCTAAGAGTTCATTTTGCCTCTGAATATTTTCATATAACTCAACAATCTTTTGCTGTTTTTTCAAATTCGGAATTTCAATTTGAATATTTCTTAAATCACCGATCAAAATTGTTTTTATACTTGAGCCAATTTCATATTTTTTTATTTCTGCTTGTCCCACTCTTGAATTCAAATAAATTGCTAGGTATTTAGACAATATTTTTTTTTGCTCTGGTTTTATAATATAAACTGAGGAAGATCCGATTATTTTTTCTTTTGAATTAATAACAGTGGCTGAAAAAAATCCACGCGCACTTATCACCACATCGCCATTTTTTATAAATCTATCCCCACAATTTTCTTCAGTAATTTTCTTCAAATCTTCCTCCGTTACAGACAAATAATTCCTTGTGTCCTTAGCTTGAATCAAAAAAACTTGGCTATTTTTGTCTTCACGCACAGCCCCCCTAAAGGAATATCCCGAAAAGATTTCTGCGATATTAGTTAATTTATATAATCTTTTATTATTCATAAATATATTATATAACCTATGATTTTATTGTCAATACCACAACCCTACTGTATTATATGTCATACGATTTTAGTCCTTTTATTCTAGAAAAATTGGCATTACATTTAAGATTGTAACAAATTTTTCTCTTTTAAACTCACAAAAATCAGCCAATTATTTCTCTGACATCTACCTTTTTGATATTTTATGTTTTGAGAAGATTTTTAAATATTTTCACTTTTTCCAGTCCTTAATCATAACACCTCCCCTAACTCTTGTCACAACCACCTTCTGTTTCTCCCTCCATTTGAGCTCCCGAACAATCTCAATCGGAATTGTCACAGCGATGGACTGTTTGCCAACTTTGGTTAATTTACGAACATTTTGATCTTCTAATTTTCTCATTTTTTAAAATAAGTTATAAAATTATCTTTCTAATTTCATATACATGCATTTTGCATCCAACCCCTTCGGCCACTCTGGCCAATGTCGTACAAAATAGCCTTTCTCTCCCCGAGACGAATCCAATTTCCAACCCCACTTTTCATAGAGCTCGATTGTTTTTGTATTGTGAGTGTAAATATCCAAAAATAAATCCCGATTTTCAGCAAATTCTAACGCTAAGTCATAAAGCTTTTTGCCAATCCCTTGCCCTTGGTATTCTTTTCGAACATAAAAACCTTTTAATTCAGCTTTTTGACTATTCTCCAAAGCACAAGTTACCGAACCAATCAGTTTGTTGCCGTCAAAAGCCAACCAAGTTTTTTGATTAGCCGTATCAACCAAACTAGTTTTTAAATATTTTTGGGTGTCGTCACTATTAAAAATTTCCCTAGAAAAACAATCTGCGGTCAACCCAATACTTTCTTTTATATAGGCATGCTGATAGGTTTGTTGCAATAAATCTGTATACTGCTCAATATCCTCTAAATTAGCTGTTCTAATTTCCATCCTGTTGTCACCGTTTATATGTTTCAAAACACATAAACAATGTTTTTAAATTTTATTTACTTACATATGTCATTACACATGTAATGACTAAAAATTGTTTCTGATTATACTAGTCATTTGTGCTGGAGCGGGTCTGTGACCCAGTTCACTTTTTATGTGCTTATTCTTGTTGAATTTAAAAAAAGGTCCGAGTTACCCGCCTGAAGGACCAGTACGGGCAGGCAAACTTGGACCAGTACAGTGTTGATTAAAAGATTCCAATTCCCCACTCCAGTGACTTTTCTGTTATTTTTTCAACACTTTTTTGTTCTTAAAATACAATGTCACCACAACTGCCAACAACGCAAGGTTGATTAATGGCCAAGGTTTTTGTGCAAAATCTGCCACCCCATGCATATCATAAACGGCAAAAATCCTTGATCTTGTGTAAATTAATAAATATGCCACTATATTACTCAACACAGAGAACACTGTCAGACTAAGAAGTAAGTTTCTTCTTTTATAGAAAAGAAAGCCTGCTACACAGAACGAAATAAAAATCAGAAACTTAGTAATATCTAAATCAGCACTCGGACTTGACCAAAACATATTTTTATTTTTACTTATTAATTTATTTTCAAATACTGCAGACTACCGATCAGCAGACTCTTGGCGGAGTCATCAATAAAACGCTCACCCCTTCTCTCAATAAATCTAACCACAGAATCTATTCTCCAGTTAATCATTCTCTCAAACATTTCTTCCATCCTACCATCCCTCCGATAAAATTTCTTATATATTAAAAAATGGTCTCTATGTAGCATCAGACTCTTGATGCTCAAAAGCATAGAAGTGAGAACTTTTTCTTCTCTTTTATTTTTAATCAAACCTTTATCATAATAATAACTCACATTTGAAATTAATGCATCTATGTCTGTTTTCGTGGAAAAGTTTATTTCTTTTGTTGCTTTGTTTCCAGCTTCATCCATCGTCTGCACCTCGAAACTGTGTTCGCCAAGAGGCATCAATGGCAATTCCAATTCATTTCCTTCAAAAAGCTCTTCATCTAGCCTCATCTGAATCTCAATTTTCTCTTGAGCGGTGCTGTCATCTTCAACATTCACGCTAATCTCTAGATCAACATTATTTGTATATGATTCTCCTTCTTCTGGGCTAGAAATTTCAATTGTCGGAGGCAGTTCATCTTTTTCCTCCCCGCCAACGATTTCATTTTCTGAAATTTTAAATGTTTTCTCTTCTTCTTGTCCAATCCGTGAAACTCCTTCAAAGGCAATCATTGATTCCTTAGCCTCTCCTTCCTCTTCTTGAATCTTTGCAACTTCAATTCGATATTCTCCGTTCCCCACGCCTTGAGTCAAAATCCTGTATTCCCCGTCCATTGGGTTTGGGATGGTGACAAATTCATTTTCAGTCTCAAATCCGGAATAGAAGGCTTTCTCAATTTCATTGAAAATCTCGCCTGTTTCAAAGTTTTTCCCAATTCTTTTTCCATCTGGAGCAACAACTTGCACATCAATTGGAGAAAAAACTCCAAAAGTCAAAACATTGGTAATCACAGCATCTTCGTCATATGAACAATTATTTTCCTGTGTTAGTTCCTTAAAAACCTCACATTGTGCTTTTGTTGGAAGTTGATTGTGCTTAGAATTAATTTCTATTATTTTATTTACGGGAGCACTTTTTGCGCTAAAAATTGGAACTGTTTCATCGCCCTTTTCATTCACTAATCCATTCTTAGAATCACCATCATAAAAGTCTTCTGGCATACCATGCTCCCATTTGTCCTCTTTTGAGCTATTTTCTATTTTTATTTTTGAAAGTGTAGATGCTTCTAGATCAACCTCTCCCATGATATTAACAAAATCTACTTTCTCCAAATTTTTGATATTTTCTTCTTTGTTCAAATTTTCCAAAAATTCATTGCGAGGATAATTTTCAGGATACTCTCTCATACTATCCGTTTTCACATCAAATAGATAATCATAGTCTGGCAAAAGTTCTCCCACCGAAGGAACTCTTTCTTGGATATATCTATGTAGATCAAAACCATAGAGTTCATGAAAAGCTTCTGCTCTAAAAATATTTTTAGCGATGCTATCATCGAAACCCAGGAACCCATCTGTTCCACCTTCCCACTTCAAATATGCCTCCGGTGAACCTCTGTGTGGCGTTCCAAGCGTTATTAGTTGATCAATTGAATTATCCTTGTCTTCAAATTGAATGAACTGTCTTGCGACCAGTCCGCCCATCGAATGAGCCACCAAATCAACTTTTGAAACTTTTGTTTTTTCTTTAACTTCAGAGACTTTTTCTTTCAGCAATTTAGCAGTTTCAACATTGCTGTCTCTCCATTGATATGGAAAGTAGAAAAGATTGATATTCTCCACAAAGCCATTTCTTTTCAATGAATCGACCAAATCGTCATAGGTGTGCAAAACTGGGTCCAATTTCCAGTCTCCCACTTCTGGGACTCTGCCAGAACAAGTGATCCCCGGGACAATCACGACTGGATCAGCAATCAGTTCATTGGAGCGAAACATTTCCTGTTTGAAAAACATACCAACTATTTTCTCTCCTGCAAATGAATCGCTGAATAAGTCATCTTTTTCCAAGTAATCCTCTGGATATTGGTATATCGCCTGAGCTCCTAACATTTTTCCGTACCAATTGTTTTTCAACAATAGTTTACTTGCACACTCCTCAGGGTTGATATTCTCTCCACCATTGAAATTTGAAAGCACGGCAAGTTCCTTTTCATTTTCATTGAAATTTGAATTTACAATTTCCAGTTGAACTTCTGTTTCCTCATTCTCTTCAAAATAGTGATCTACATAGAAAACTGCATCGTTGTTTTTGATAAACTTTGAGTTTTCAAAGTGAACCCTTCCTTTCAGATAGGTAATCACTGATGGATAGCGTTCTGCTAAAAACACAGAAGGATTCTCTGGCAACTCCTCAGCAACTGCAATGTTGAAAATAGAACTTCTCCCTTTCTGTATTTCTTGGACAGAACTCATTATTACAGGATCTTCAATTTCCTCTGTTTCAATTTTTCCACCACCTTTTTCTATGGTGACATATCTAAAAAAAGACTCATGCCCTCCTCTATCATCAAAAATCAAAAAGAATCCACTCAAATCCTGCTCAGAAGTAAAATTGATTCCTTCTTCCACGGTTCCATTTGCATCTATCTTCCCATCCATTATCCATATAAATGGTGCCTGTCCGCCTTCTTCTTTTTTAAAACTGACCTTTGTTCCAGGCTCAATTGTGAGAGTCGCTCCGTTTTCGATGATTACTCCGTTTGTAATTTCCACTCCGCCATCTTTTGTCCAAGTTTCATCCTCATCAATCACACGCATAAATTCTGGTGAGGAAGGTGTTGGTAGAGACTCATTGTCTTCGGCACTAGAACTAACAAGCGTAAAATTTCTAAATTGCAAAGGGGCAAACAACACAAAAAAAATCAATATCCACAAAAGTGTCTTTTTCATTTTTGTATATATTTATTATTAAGAACCTCCTTTTTTTCAAATTCGCTATTTTAAAATATCCCCGGATAACTCAAGGATACATAGAACTACTAATTTATTTATACCCATAAATAAAGTGGATATTTTTTCCTCAGGTTTTTTCCTTATAACTTTATTTTAAATCCTAAAAAACATTCTCTTCTTTCATACTAAAAAAACTATCATTCGTCACAATCACATGATCCATCACTTCGATCCCCAAAATCCTTCCCGCTTCTTTCAGTCTTTTGGTCACTTCCAAATCATCGTTTGATGGCTTGGAAGATCCTGATGGATGATTATGTGCGACGATGATTTGCGCAGCGCTGTGGATGATGGCTGGTTCAAAGACTTCTCTGGGATGAACCAAGCTGGCATTGAGAGTCCCCACTGAAATTGTTTCCTTTTTAATTTCCTGATTTCTGGCATCTAAATAAAAAACAACAAAATGTTCTTTTTTGTTGTTCCTGATGTCTTTCAGATTTTCCCAAACATCTTTTGGCGAAAGAATTAAATTGGCTTTTTTTCCTTTCAACATCCTTCTTCCCAACTCAAAGCAAGCCACAATCTCACAGGCTTTTGCTTCGCCTAATCCGTAAGTGTTTTTCAAGTCATTGATATTCGCATCAGCCAAAGAGAATTGAGGAAATTTCCTTAGTATTTTTTTGGACAATTCCACCACATCCACGCCTTTTGCTCCTGTTCGCAAAAGAATTGCTAGGAGTTCTGATTTTGAAAGTTTGCCAGCACCATAGTGCAGAAGTTTTTCTCTGGGCCATTCGATTTTATGAAGATTTTTTAGTTTAGCCATTTTGTTTTTGGTTCTTGATTAAAACCCCCTGCCCCTATTTTTTGAAATAATTCTTTGTACTTTGTTTAAAATTATATATCCAATTGGGTGAATATTCTAATACTTGTTTTTATTCTACGACATTTACCAGCTGTTTGCAAAAAGAGAACGGTCCAATGCGAATTTGCATTGGACCGTTATAAGATTAAGAGACCTATAAAAGACTAATTTCTGGGCTCTTTTTCGCTAATAAATGCAGGAGATTCCTCTCCGAATTCTTCGTCACTAAGAAGCGCAGGGGATTCCTCACTGAAATCTTTATTATTTAAAGACTCCCCTCCTGATTCTTCTTCACAATAGAAATCAATAGAAGTTTCCCCGAACTCCTTATAGAGAGGTTTCTTTAATATTTTTCTTATTTTCCCATCCTCAAAATAGATGAGGACCTCTGCGTTACAACAAAATCCTCCTTTGATAGGAACTTGCCTCCAATCAACAACGCCATTGGCGAGCTCATGCCACTTCACAACTTCACAGCGCTTGAGTAAAATTAAAACAGAAGCGAACCACGCCAAAAGCCTAATTGCTTCAGCAATAACCACATTGAATTCAATGTGAAAATATACCTCCATAATTTTTTCAAACGGGACGATTATAATGAACCCCGTCAAAAGAAACCACATACCCCACAAAGGAATATTCTTTACTCTTACTTCCATTGTGATATGATTTTTCATTTGTCCCCTCCTTTTTTATTTGATATCCCTCCACTTTCCAATTTTCATCTCAAGTTAGAGAAAAGAAAAAGATGAAAATCGGAAAGTGAAAGCTTTAGGTGGATTGTTAAAGAACTATTAATAACTTCGCAGAATAACACATCAAAGGTGATTTGTCAAGCAATTTGACATAGGAACAAGAAAAGTTCTGTATCCCGTTATTAAGTTCTTTTGAAATAAAAAACGACAAAATCCGATGTTTTGGATTTGTCGTTTTTGCGGAAAACTTCCCTGGGGTAATTTAAATATCCAGGGAAGTATCCTGAGAAACAAACTCGAGCATTCTAACGCAAAACGCTCGAGATTCTGAAATGGCAATGCCAACCTTTCTAGCAAAATAAAGGTTTTTCTCCTCTATTTGCGTCAACAACAGGTCCCATCCTAGTTGGTAAAGCTCATTTTCCTTTCTTACATCAAGCTCAACAACTTTTTGGTTGAGCAATGTTTCATTACCTTGATGACACAAAAGCTCATATGCCATCAAATTTCTTGCTTCAATGGGGATCTGACCTTTCTCAGATCTCGATCCCTGAATATTCTTTGCGAGCTCTGCAAAAAATTTTCTATACTCACATTCAGAGAAGCTGCTATTTTCAGCCAAAAACATTGGCAAATCTACCCTTTCGGCCAAAAAAAGCTTTCCTGCCAATTCATTAAATCTTGTGATATCCATATCTCTCTCCCATTTCAAAAAACTTGCCTATTTCCAAGGGAAGGCTTTGTCCCCAATTCCCATCTTTGAGAATTTTATACAATGGCACAATACAACCATTTCGTCAAGTACTATTGTTATTTTCTTGTTCAGATAAAATCGAGGATGTTGGGGAATAAAAAATATTTTTCCGCCAAAGCCTTGGCCTCAGCTAAAAGAGTTTCTTTTAAAATCTCAAATGCGACTTGATTTTGTCGCTCTTCAGACAGATGGACTCCGTCATTTTCCACGCGGAAAGCTAGCCCCAATTGAAAAGTGTAAACTTGACGCTGCAATGTTACAATCCTTGACAAATAATTCAAAATATGCTATATTAAAAAATTATAAGAATAGTTTTTATGATAATAGGTTAAGGTAAAAAAATATTTTACCCCTACTATTAAAATCTCAAACTTAATTTTGAATTTGAGGTTTTATTGTAGAGTCGTACTTTAAAAAAATTTACTTCACTGCTTTTGGATTTTTGAGAAAGAATCTGGAATTGGTGAAGTAATGGAAAAATGACAAAGCGGATTTCCCGCCCCCTAACTCCAGGGTTCGGAGTGGAGGATGTTAAAATGATTTCAAACACAAGATTTGAGCAAGTAGTTTCAAGCGTAAAAGCTGGAACAAAAAATAATCAAATAAACATATCACACACCTGGTATGGTTGGACATCTAAGGGCGTCCTTCATGTCACCAGCACTTCAGGTGCTCGGAGACATGAAATATGGCATTTCGATATTGAAAAAAACGCGGGAAAGAATATGTTTTTTAAGAACACAACCGGAACCGCTGACTGTTGGACAAAGTCAGCAGGTAATAACAAATTGGAAAAATTCGTCATGTCAATAGATCCACTCGTAAGAGTGGACTATGTGAAGGAGATACATCACAAGATGTATCAACGAGGGAGTAACTGCTCACACTCAACTTACAGGGGAGGAAATTGGTGGTATATTACCACTGACGGCCAAGAAAGTATCATAAGTGAGTCACCAAGGGTGGGTTACCACTCGAATCAATATCACCAAAACTGTCCAATTAGGGCAGATGAGGTATTGGTAACTGGTGGAAGTTTTGCCGTAAACTGGAGCAATGAACGCCAAATTAAACAGGTATACATTGCAGAAGGGGCAGACTTGGAATATGTCCTCCTGCAAATCAGCGTTGAAATGGATTTGTGGAGGATGATTGGCTATGAGGGCAAGTTGAAAGATCCTTGGTGGGATAAAAATCTCACCATCGAAGATTTTAAAAATCGTCGATTGGAGCTTTTGAAGCTTGCTGCAGAAGGTAAGCTTCTACCGCAACATGTAAAAACGCTGACCAAGTCAGCAAAACCATACTACACCTTGGAGGAGGGAATTGATCCGGAGATTTTTGACCAAGCGATGTTTCATCATCCGGTCAGTATTCTTCGGAGGAAATTGACTGACGAAATCGTCAGTATAATTTCAAATGAAAAAAAGTTTGGTTTTTTTCTCACAAATCAAAGAGGGGATGAAGATGTAATTATCCTCCCCAAAGGCCAAAGTGTCTGGTGGGAAAAAACCTGGGAAAAAGATGGTAATTCTGGGGGAATTACCAATGAAAAGATTTCCTCATGGAGGGGAAATGGCTCGCCAGCCAAAGAAACTCCCCATCTACCAGAGTGGGCGATAAAAAACATCCGTCTAGAATGTGAAAGAACGCCCACACAGGAACTAGAAAATGTTCCTGACAACATCCTTTTGGCCAATAATTTGGCAATAAAAGTCAAACGAAGCATTCAAGGAATGCTTCCCATATCGCAACAAATGATATGGAGGGAAAAAAATGGGATCGTTTTTTTGAAAAACGGTTCTGATCCTAGCCAAGGATTTGGACGAGTTCCTTGGAACAAAAAAAAATAATCATCCGGCAGAACTCATTAAAAACTAATGAGTTCTGCCCTACCATTAAAATCTTAAGTCTAGTTTTGAATTTGAGGCTTTATCGTAGGAATACAAAGAAGATATAAAAAAGGCTCAAGGACCATTTATCACTGAACCTTTTTTATATCTGCAAAGTCATTTTTTTCCGCAAAATAAAAACGACAAAATCCGATGTTTTGGATTTGTCGTTTTTGTGGTGATTTTTTCACCACTTCATCGCGTCTAAAGATAAAAGTATCTTCTTGGCGATGAAGTCTTTCGCATTATCAGTGGAAATGGAAATTTTTTCCGCCAAAACCTTGGCCTCAGCTAAAAGAGTTTCTTTTAAAATCTCAAATGCGACTTGATTTTGTCGCTCTTCAGACAGATGGACTCCGTCATTTTCCACGCGGAAAGCTATCTCCAGTTGTTTTTCTGGATCCAAAGCATAAAAAGCCAGCTCATTCCTTCTTTTTTTATCAAGAGCTCCTTCGGGAGGAGGGATTTCCTCCAACAAAAAAGTGTTCACCAATTCATATGCAAGTATTTTTATTTCTTGCATAGAAGCTTTGGCCTTATCCGATTTCGACAATAAAAGCCATTTAGACTTTTCATCTGTCAATAAAAGCCATTGGGTTGCTTCTATGAATTTAATTCTTTCCCACATTCCAATCCTCCTTTTTAATCTTCTTTTTTGAAAATACCAATTACTATTCCCGAAATTGAGAACACTGCATCTTGACATATTTTACTATTAATATCAAGCCTTTCCAAGTTTCAACAAATGGATACTCCGATCATTTTTTATTTTTAGTATAAATTAAAAATTCATTTAACAAACAAGTCACTATTTACAAAAATATTATTTTGTTGTATAATACAATAGTAAATATTATAATACTGTTCTTTATTATTTTATTATTTTAATCTTTCTAGGAGGAGAGACTATGATGAATTATCCAAGCGAATCTTTGGCGGATTTCGATTTTTTCATCACAGAAAAACTGAACGCAATCTTACAAGAAGGTTGCGACACGAGTCATTTCTTTGACCCATCTTATCAAATAAAGCATCTCGTTGGTGCAAAAAATTTTTTACTGGAGTTGCGTTTGGCAATTTCAAAAGACATAGTAAACATCTGTTTAAGTGTTGCGCTCTACGACCTGTGCGACAATTGTCGCACAAAGAGAGCCAACATATCAGATGAAAAAATAAATTTACTAAACTGTTTCCTCCATAGGTGTGTAATCGAATATCTTTTTGGCGTTGATCAATTGATTTCGATGGTAAGCAAGAAATTGCCAACAAACAACACACTCCAATGAAAACAAGGGTCGCATTCTCAAAACTTCGAGAATGCGACCTTTCTATTTCCCATTCATTCCTTAATTTGCTTTATTTAAAATCAGAGGATAGACTCTAGTTAGGCATTGACCCCTAAAACAAGAGGGTTAAAAAAGATTAACTTCAGCAAAAGCGGAGGTACTATGACAAGAACAGAACGGCTCAAAAGAGTATATGTTGAAAATAGAGTGAGAAATCATTTACTCACTTTCCACCAAAAAATGCTTATTACCTACGCTAAAAGGGGGTGATCTGGATCTTGCATTTCATTGGGGTGGCTCAACCAAGGCCACCCCACCACAATTTTATAAACGATTGACTTTACTGTTTTTCGTTTTTTTATTTTAAAAAACTTTAAAATATTTACAAAAAAATTCCACAATGCTATTGTTATTCGGTCTTTTGCAATGATGCAATGAACGAAGTTCTTTATAAAAAGGAGAAAAGGGAAATGAAAAAATTTTTTTATAATCAACCAGAAACAGAAGTTGATTTATTAGAAATTCTGAGAGATTTTTTTGACTTTTCAGAAAAAGAGTTTTCAAACCAGCCAAAAGATATAGGCGCAATTCTTTTTCTGAACAGTGCCGACGACTGGTTAGAAAAAAAGCCAGGGTTTCACAGAACAGTTTCTGAAAGGCTGTTGCCGGAAGAAATTACAAAAAACATAAGAGCAATTAGTTCTATGACCCCCGACAAAGTATTCATTTTGGACCCAATGCTTTTATGTGTCACTGCGATTGCCCATAGCCTGAAAATCAGCGGAAACGGAAATGTGAGTTCCTTATATCGAGGATCTTTTCCTCAAATAATCAAGGGATTTAAAAATTCTGCTGTTGGGCAGGCCATTGAAGAAGTCGTTATTCTTAAACAAAAAAAGGAATTCTTTGAAGAAGAGATTGATGCAGTATCTAAAGAACAAGAGGAGGTGATCAACAAAGAAGAAACTCTCCAGAAAACATTGGGCTATTATCTATTTTGTAGCTGCCCAGAATTCATTGTTCATGATGAACAAGAACCCTATGAGTATCTCCTCGTCACAAAAGAAGATGATGAAAATTATTTCATTTCTTTCAGCGACGAGGGTGACGAGAGTGGTGTTGAAAAAAAACTCATTGATCCAAGGGATGGCGCAATAATACTTCGCCTGCAACAAGATTTGAAAAGAATTTCTGATGAGGTTGCAACTCTGGAAAGCTCTCTTGTGTGGTCCTTAATGGAACTTGAAAAATCGGAATCTAAAATTCTCGATCACATTGCATTTCTTGAAAAACATTTCAATAAAAACCCGATTCCGGATTGTGAAATTTTTGCTGTCGCAATTGACCCAACTGATGAAGCTCCTTGTGCTTTAGTGTTAAGCACAAAAGAGCACGAAACGGAAGTGCCAAAAGAAATTTTGAACATCTTAATACTCTCTCACCTTCGAAAAGAAGAGTTGTTGAGCACAGAAATGCAAGGAAAGCTTGGGGTGAAAGAAACCATCGAAAAAATATCGGCGATTCTTGCTGATTTATAAAAACTGGCAATTTTCTTTTTTTCTTAAAAAATTAACAACGAAGACCTTTGTCACAAAATCTTGTAATAAAGGTCTTTTTTTATAAAAAAGTTGCCACGGTCACAATGGATTGCGGCAACTTTTTCGGAAAATTATTTCCCTATTCCCATTTCAAAACGGAAAAATTTTTCTGCTTCCTCACCAGAAAGTCTTTCCAGAAGAATCCTATACCAATCGCTTTTTTGCTCAAGAAATTTTCGTGGAGGACAATGTGACGGATCAGCTTTAAGCTTGACTTGGCCTCCCCAATCAATCAGAGCCTGCTCTCCGCAAACCTCTAGGGGAATTTCTTTTTTGGGGTTATATCTTAAAAACAGTGCTGTTCTTGGAGTAAGAACTTGACCAGTCAAAAACAACTCCCAATAATCCCCCTCTTCGTTATACCAAACGCCAAACTCGAATTTTGCATTGGCGATCAAAACATTTCTGGTTCGAGTGATATCATTTGCTCTTTTGAAAATACCAAGGCTAAGTTTTTTTATTTGCATAGCAATGGTGCGAAGACCACCTAAAGAAATAACCATCGCCTCAAAAGAAGCTTCTTTATAAACCCCCTCTGAAGATTTAATTAATGGAACAAAAATATTCCTGCTTAACTTAGCACCCTCCTTTAAATTACTCGGGAGATTATATCCAAGTCTTTGCCAAAAACCATCTTTGTATGCGTCAAAGGAATTTCCAACAAAGTTACCGTGAACGACTACCCTAATTCTGGGCATCTCCACTCTTCTAACAACCAAGCATCTTCCCAGCATTTCATCGTCGCTTGGAAAACTAGGAAAAATTCTTCTAATCGCAGAACCAGAAGCAACAAAATGATTCTTCCAATCATGGAAGATCCTTTTCAGCCAATAAATATTCAAGGCCGTATTGAAAAGCCCTCTCCCCTGAAGAAACTCTCCCAGAACAATGCCATCAACGACACACCTGTCTGTCGAATACAAAACAAGCAAATCTAGCTCAAGAGGATGAGCAAAAACTTCTGTTGTCTTTCCTGTATGAATATGCTTGAAACCAGCATCTTCAAGTTTTCCAATTACTTCTGTGGCCCTAACTTCTTCAGGCAAAAAACTCATATCTACCATTTTTTATCCGCCTCCCAGCGTTTTTCTTCTGTTCAAGGAGTGTTTTCCTTGAAGATTTCTACATCACTTTTATTAATAAAAAGAACGGTACTGTATATTAACATTACCGCTTCTTTTTTTCAATAGACTCAAATCGCTACTCTACTGTGACACTCTTGGCAAGATTTCTTGGCTTATCAACATCTAAACCCTTCATTCTTGCTACATAATATGCAAAAAGTTGCAATGGTATTGTCGCTAAAATTGGTGTCAACATTTCCAATGTTTTAGGGATATAAATAACATCATCTATTGTTTTTTCAAGTAGTTTATTGCCCTTTGTGGTAATAGCAATTATACTTCCTCCTCGAGATTTAATTTCTTCTATATTACTCACATTTTTATCATAAACACTGTCTTTTGGAGCGATAAAAAAGGAAGGGAAATCTTTATCAATTAGGGCAATTGATCCGTGTTTCATTTCACCAGACGCAAATCCTTCTGCGTGAATATAGGAAATTTCTTTCAACTTCAAAGCGCCTTCAAACGCAAGTGGCTGACAATATTTTCTCCCTAAAAATGCAAAGTTTTTAGCTTTGTGATATTTCTTCGCAATTCTTTCGATGTCATTATCCTTCAGAAATTCCTCAATCTTCTCTGGCAATAGTGAAAGTTCTTCCAAGATCCTTTTTCCCATTACAAGAGACATACGCCGTTGTCGTCCAAGAAAAACAGTTATAAGAGCTAAGATAGCAACTTGAGAAGTAAAAGCTTTTGTCGATGCAACTGAAATTTCTGGCCCAATATGATTATATATCCCGGCATCTGTTTCTCTGGCAATTGTCGAGCCAACCGAATTCACAATTCCCAGAACCAAAGCGCCTTTATTTTTTGCTTCTCGAATCCCTGCGAGAGTGTCGGCTGTTTCTCCAGATTGGCTGATTGCAATCACTGTGGTTTTGTCATCCAAAATTGGATTGCGATAGCGAAATTCACTCGCCCACTCGACTTCAACTGGAATTCCAGCATATTCCTCCAACATATATTCACCGACAAGCCCAGCATGCCAAGCTGTTCCACAAGCCACAATTATTATTCTCTCAATTCCACGCATTCTATCAGCAACTTCGGTCAATCCTCCTAATCTTGCAGTTCCATTATCTAAAGAAATTCTTCCCCCAAAGGAATCTTGTAAAGATTTTGGCTGTTCAAAGATTTCTTTCAACATATAGTGTTCAAAGCCCTTCTTAGAAGATTCTTCAATTTCCCATTCCACATTTTCAATGTTCTTTTTTATCAAATTCAAACTCGCATCAAAGACTCTGAAATCATCACGCCCAATTTCTGCCATTTCCCCATCTTCAAGATAGATAACTTTTTTGGTGTATTGCAAAATTGCGCAGACATCAGAAGCAATGACTGTTTCACTTCTCCCAATTCCAATCACAAGTGGACTTCCATGTCGTGCTACTAAAAGTTTATCGGGCTCATCTTTTGAAAAAACCACAATTCCATAGGCTCCTTTAATGATTTGCAAAACTTCTTTGAATGTTTCAGTCAAATCTCCCTTGTATAAATCCTCAATCAAATGAGGGATTACTTCGCTGTCAGTTTGCGAACGAAATTTATGTCCTTTCTTTTTGAGCTTTTCTTTCAATTCAACATAATTCTCAATGATTCCATTGTGTACAACTTGAATCTTCCCCTTGCAATCAGTGTGTGGATGCGCATTCACCTCTGAAGGCTTTCCATGTGTTGCCCAACGAGTGTGAGCAATTCCAACTGTACCTTCAATTTTCTGTCCTCCGATTTTTTTTTCAAGTTCTTTTATTTTTCCGAGTGATTTAAAAACCTTCGGGTTCTCTCCAAAAACAGCAACTCCGGCTGAATCATAACCACGATATTCTAGTTTTTTTAGCCCATTCAACAAAATCGGTAGAGCTTTATTTTTGCCAATGTAACCTACAATTCCACACATAGTTTTGGTTTTAATGTTTATATTAGTAACGCGAATTATTTATTATTTATTAACGAGTTAACGAATTAACGAGTTTTAAGAACAAGGTAATTTCGAATTTTTAATTTTGGATTTCGAATAAATTTTTTAATATAATAATGTTTTATTTTTACCCTCTCCAAGAAATGACACAGTGACTTGGTCTCTAATTTTGAATTTATATGTCCTATTTGTCATTCCTGCATTC
Source organism: Candidatus Moraniibacteriota bacterium (assembly GCA_041583775.1). Classification (GTDB taxonomy): domain Bacteria; phylum Patescibacteriota; class Minisyncoccia; order Moranbacterales; family DUUL01; genus UBA2772. The sequence goes on along the minus strand of JBFHFF010000004.1, from coordinate 11,118 downwards.
GCGGGAATGACAGCAGTATCGAGGTTTGTCTTTAAATTGTAAATTGAACATTGAAAATTAATATATTGTTCTGTCAACGAATTATTATTATATTCAACAATCTGAAGATTGAAATGTAATAATAATTAGTTGCGGATTAAGCACATCAAAACATAACGGTCCGAAAATTTAAAATATAGCAATTTGATATAATCTCATACATTTCAAAGAAAATTTTCTAGCTTAGATGTTAATTTGTATTTATATATTTAGCAGGAGGCAGAAATAACAACAAACCCTTATTTATTTAATAAATTCCATAATTGTAAAAAAATAATCTTTTGTGTTTCATAAATCATTTCATTTTCGATAATTACACCAATTGGAGAATCTAGTGCATCACGAGAAATAAAAGCACATTTTCCAGCATAAATAATAATAAAAGTTGCTGAATCTTGCTGTGTTCCAAGCCACCTTCTTTCATCTAAACCACTCGTCCTCCCTCCTCCAGTCAAAGAAATCGCCTTCACCTCAATCCCTTTTTTAATCCTATCTTTTGTAAAATTTGGATAAGCATCTTTAATATCTTCACTTGCCTCTTTTGCTGAATAAACAAAATACTCCTTTTCATCCTGAGCCTCTTTCATTAAAACTTCAAAAATATCTTCCAAGATCTTCCTTATTCCCAAACGCCCTTCATAGAATTTGGTTGTTGGTTTTTTCCCATTCTTATCTTGTATAGATTTTAGTTCTGGAATTATTTTTTCGATTTCGTTCTTTGCAATTTTTAGTTTTTGCTCCTTTTCTTCTATTAATAAGCCCAACTTCTCTGGGTCTTCCGCAACAAATTTTTGCTTTGTTTCATGATGATAAAAACTAACCAGCCCCCTTATTTGAAGTTTTTTCAAAATATCGTATACACTCCCCCTGTTTAATTTGGTGATTTCTGCCAAACCACGCACCGAAATTCCACCACTTTCTAGGAGTGCTAGATATACTCTTGTTTCTTTTTCAGACAACCCAATTTTCTCAAAAACAGTTGCTTTCATTTATTTTTTCTATTTAATTTCATTTGAATCTAAATATATTTTATATTACTTTTGATTTGAAATATTGTCAAATTTATTTCTACACTTTATTTTTAAAGTATTCTTTACATTTTAGATAAGCTTTTTTTAGATTATTTTTTGTCATTATTTAAAATAATAGATTTTAGAAAAACAAAAACATCCATCTATTTTTTACCAGATGGATGTTTTTAGATTTTATACCTAAGAATTATTCGTCTTAATTAGTTTTCAATGATTGTACCTATAAAATCTCTACCCTCAAAAATATCTCTGAGATTATCAATCTTGTTTCCTTCTGCAATGACAACCTTCAAGCCAAGCCCTTCTGCGTGCTTTGAAGCAATTGGATCAAAAGGCATATTCAAACCTGGATCCCAGGTATCGCCAACAAGTTTTCGAAATTCAGCCCAGCCGATATTTTTGTATTCCTTTGCGTCATCAAATTTGTTAGGATCCTTGTCGCAAACATATTTGATATTTGAAAGGTTTATTACAGTTTTTGCGCCAAGTCTTTCAGCAAGTATTGTCGAAACATAGTCAGTCGACCAACCTGGCCTCCATCCCGCTGCAACCATAATCCCCTCTCCATTCTCAAAGTGACTCATCAAATCTTCTTTTGTGCGAGGATTTTTGTTAATTCTTGGGTGCGCATAATCCCTGAAAATGGTTTTTATCAGATGAGCATTCAGGCGAGTAGAGTGAATTCCCAACCAATCCAAATCATCATTTGTTAAGTCAGTAATTTTTTCAGCAGCTTGTTGATATTTCCTCGTAACACTTCCGCCTCCAGTCACAATAATAAAGCGATTTCCCTTTTCAATTTGCTCAATAATCAAAGCTCTGAACTCTTTTAAAAATTCCCAATTAATCTCTCCGGGAACAATCAATGAGCCTCCGAGTGAAACTACGAACATTTCTTTTTGCATAAAGGTTTTTTTGTTATAAATAAATTAATAATCATTAACACTCAACAAAAACCCCTCTCTTTCGGAGGGGGTTTCTCTTATTTTCCTAATTCTTTAAATGTAGGCATTCCAGTACTTGGGTTTGTTGGAACATAAATTGTTCCCTCTCTATCTTTTAAATCTTTAATATAAAGATAATATAAATAATTAGGCGAAAGACTTCCAGTAATAATGGTTTGGGCATCTCTTTGTCCCTCCGCTTCAATTATTTTTCTTTGCTTTTCTTTTGTTTCTTTTTCTAGAATAAATTCATATTTTTGAGATTCTTGTTCTGCTTGTAATTTCTCTTGAATTGTTCTGGCAAGATTTTCTGGTAGCTGTACATTTCTCAATAAAACATCTTCCAATTCAATCCCTCTTGTTTCAAGTTTAGCACTAAGTGTATTCTTTAATTTCATATTTGCCTCCTCTCTTTTCTCAGAATAAACATCCTTAGCTTCATATTGAGCAATAATTTCCCTGATAGCACTTCTAATTTCTGGCCTGATGACTTTTTCTTCATATCCCAAACCAACAGTTTGGTACACCCTTGAAGCCTCAGATTCCTTTAGATGATACAATACCGTAATATCCAAATCGATACTCAAACCTTCTTTAGTCAGAGCTGAAATTGAATCGACTCCCTCTCTCTTTCCTTCTCCCTGAATCACACTCATTGTATATTCATCAGTACGAATATTCATCCTTGTTACTTGCCCGAGAGGATTAACAATGTGCAATCCTGAAGAGAGTTCTTTTTCACTTACTTTTCCGAAAAGAGAATAGACACCAGTTTCTCCTGCGTTAATTGTTACTAAAAGCTTTGGTCCAAAAATAACTACCAGGAATAAAACTAAGAAAAATTTCCAAAAACGAAAAAAACTTCTTCTAATTTTTGTAGCATCAATATTTATTGGATCAACCATTTTTATTTCTTTAAATTATTTAAAACAGCACTTTGCTCGCTCATATCCCTTGGCTTTCGCCTCCTCTTCAGAACTAAAACAAATTTTATTACTATCTTTGATTCTAGTGGCATTTTTGCAATTTGGCAAGTGATATTTTGTGGAATTCTTAGATGCAACAAAGGCACATTCTTTCTTTTCTTGGGTCTCTTGTACGCTTGGCTTTTCACTTATCAAAGAACTCGCCTTGTTCTCAATATCCTTTCTTTGCAAAGTTTCTTCAATTATTTTTGCTCTTTGATCTATGGGCTCGGCATCTTTTTTATTTGCCAAAGAGATGTTTATTTTAGCAGCATTCTCTGACCCCTTCTCTAATTGACCAGCTTTAAATGCAACCACAAAAACTAAGAAAATTGCTATGGCAATCAAAATGAGACTATCATATTTTTCCCAAAAATGTCTTAGGATTGTTGACATAATATTTTTTTGTATTTATAATAGGAAATGCTTAATTAGAAATATCCTTTTGGTTAAGTAAATTATAACATTAAACAAATGTCGTGCCTACCTAGCTTGGCGTTTGAATAAAGTTTAAAAATATGGCACATCGTAAAGCCGGTGGTTCTACCGATAATACCCGTGACTCGAATCCTCAATATCTAGGTGTAAAAAGATTCGGCGGTCAAAAAGTTAAAACTGGAGAAATCCTCATTAGACAGCGTGGTTCAAAATTCCGAGCAGGAGTAAACACCAAAAAGACTAATGATGATAGTATCATTTCCTTAAAGGATGGAATTGTTGTATTCTCAACTAAAAAAATCAAACTTTTCACTGGAAAAATCAGAAAAGTAAAATTTGTTGGAATAACAGCATCTGAAAAATAGTTTTTCAAAAACTTCACATAAAAAACCCCCTTGAAAAAGGGGTTTTTATTTTATTTATTTTTTTCATTAACAGTAAAAATCCCATTTATAAGCCAAAGTCATTGACAAAATAGCAACAATGTGCTAAGTTACCTCATTGCCCTATTTAAGGCAAAAAACCTTATTTTAAAGCACAGGGACAATATTTCAACTAGTTAATTATTTTACTAAAAAATATGAAGAAGGCTATTATCTTGCTTTTTGCGATTCTCCTTTTAAGTGGAATTTTCGGCATCAAAAAAGCTTCTGCTGGCTCAACCTATTATGACGATCTTTTTGAAAAATGGGAAGATCAGTTTAATGACAGAATTTGCCCCAAATGTCATCCACCAATTCCCGAGGAAGAACCTACACCTGAGCCATGCCCAGAACCAGAACCTACACCTGAGCCAGAGCCAGAAGTAGAGGTAGAGGTTGAGGTTGAGATTGAAACTGAAATAGAAATTGAAGTTGAAACCGAGGTTGAATTCAAGCATGAATCACGAAAAAATTCTTCTTGCGACGGCTCAATTGGAAACCTTGTTTGGAATGATGAAAATGGAAATGGACTAAAGGACAATGGAGAAAAAGGTATCGACGATATAAAAATGACTCTAAAATGGATTGGTCGAGATTTCAAATGGGATACCAAAGATGATGAAGAAATGACAACTCACACAAATAAAAATGGTAGATATGAGTTTGATGATCTTTGTGAAGGAGACTACAAAATATATGTAAAAGATAGCGATGTTGATAGCTACACACAAGTTTATGATCCAGATGGAGATCCTAACAACAAAGCAAAGGTATATTTAGATGGAGATAAAGACGATCACACAAAAGCAGATTTCGGTTATGCTCACCGTAGCACACCAGCAACTGGAAGTGGAACTATGATGACAATACTTGCTGCGGGTACACTTTCCTTATTATCTTTTTTGACTTTCAAACAATTGCGAAGGAAACTCTACTAGTTTGTTTTATTGGAAAAATAGCCTCTAACTAATCTGTGGATTGCTTTTCGTGAAGTGGTCTACAGATTTTTTTAAAAAATATGAGAAAAAATTATAAAAAAATATTAGGAGTAATGGCTTTTTTGACTTTATCAGGCGTCATCTTCTATTTTCTGAATTTCAATTTTAAAGGAAATTTTAACAAGATATTCGAATCTTTTTGTACTCAAAATTTTGGAGACAAAAACAACATCCCTCAATCTTGGTTAGATAGATATGAAATTATCATAGAAAGTGATTTAGACATTGAAGCTGATATTGATGGTGATGGACTGAATCTTTTGGCTGAATATGAAAACTCAACAAACCCTCTCAATCCAGATACTGATGGTGATGGCTATGATGACGGAAAAGAAGTTCGAGATGGCTACAGTCCTATTGGCGAAGGAAAACTTGATCAAGATGGAGATGGTCTGCCAGATTTCTGGGAAAAAGAAGTTGGTTTAAGTACAAAAGAAAAGAGCGCGGATGAAGATCAAGATGGCGATGGACTTATAAATCAAATTGAATTTGCTTATCTAACAAATCCCTTTGAACAAGACTCTGACGGAGATGGTTTCAATGACACCGACGAAATTAAAAATGGATATGACCCTGCAGTAGCTGGTGATGCCAGATTGAATTTTTTAATATCAATTGAAAAAATTGGCGTGGAAGCTCCGATGATTTGGTCAAAAAGCGAAAAAGAGTCAGATTTGTTGAAAGATTTGGAAAAAGGCGTTGCAATTCTTCCAAAAACTGGGGTTCCTGGACAAAGTGGAAACGCTGTTATTTCTGGTCATTCGAGTAATTATGTTTGGGCAAAAGGAGATTATAATTATATCTTTGAAAAACTAAACGATTTAGAGATTGGAGATAAGATAATCATCAAAACAACCGGGCAAAACAATAGATCTTTTTCTTACTCATATATCATCAAAAGCAAAAATGTCGTTAAACCAAATGACCCAGCAATATTCACTAGCACAGACGAAACAAGCCTGACGCTAGTTACCTGTTGGCCACTTCGCACAACTTGGAACAGATTGATTGTGAAGGCTGAGATAGAGAAATAGCATCATTCAAAAAAGCCACTGATTAAATTCAGTGGCTTTTTTAGTTATTACCTCGATTGAATTTTTTAATTTCTGCTTTTACAAAAACAAGGGGATGATAAAAATTATTTTTCCTCTGCCCCCAATTTCTTTAAAATAATTGCCATCGGACAATATCCAGTAAAAGCAAAAACGATCAAAAGCAAGCCCACAAGAGCAGTAAAAAGAATAAATCCCTTAAACCCAATCATTCCAAGCACAGCAGAAATTAGAACAAAGATTCCTGCGACAAGAAAAAGAATTCTCTCTAAGTACCAACTGTCTATTTTTTGACGATATACTTTTTTACTCATTTTTATCTTTTATTACAGGTTGTTTTTAATGCCCTCGTCCCAACTTTTTCTTTCAAACTCAAAGTACAAGGCTGGAAAAATGATTAGTGTTAGGAACATTGAAAGCGAAAGCCCCCAAATAATCGCCCAGGAGAGTCCAGCCCAAACCGGGTCGCTAACAATCGTCAAAGAGCTTAATATTGTTGTCATTGAAGTTAAGAGAATTGGCAATAGCCTTGTCTTCCCAGCCCTCAAAATCGCTTCTTTAAGTTCAATTTTTTCCCTCTTTAAATCATTGAGATATTCTAAGAATATAATTGCATTATTCACCACAATTCCTGCTAGTGCGATTACTCCAATCATACTAGTTGCATTGAAATATATTCCATTTAAAGCTCCTAGAAAAGCAAATCCCGGCATCACCCCTATCATTGCCAAAGGGATTGTTCCCATAATAAGCAAAGGGATTCTCACGGAACCAAATTGTGCAACCAGCACAAAATAGATCAAGAAAATTGCAACTGCCATCGCAACAGCTAAATCTCTAAATACTTCAAGCATAAGCCTCCATTCCCCATCTAACACGATTTTGAAATGCTCTCCTGTTTGTTTATCGGTGAAATCAAAAGATAACAAAGACATTCTGTCTATTTCCCCATCACCTGAGGAAAGTTTATAGTCAAGTAAAAATTTAAACATATCAATCATTCCATAGGTGACACTTCTGTTCCCCATTTCTGCTGAAACATAAACTGTTTTTTGTTGATCATCAGAGAAAATTATTGGCTTAGCATCCAACTCTTCTTCTGAAACAAGCTCAGAAAGTGGAACTTTCTCTCCTATCGAATTAGAAATGAAAATCTTTTTCAAATCAATCGCTTCATCTTTATCTTCTTTTTCAAACTTCACAACAATAAACTCTTGCTCTCTTTTGGGCAATTCATCAAGAACTGATTCATGATAAAGCCCGACCTTCAAATCTCCCAAAACAGCACTTGTTTCAGTTGTTATTTGATTTACACTTATTCCAAAGCTGCTTGCTTTTTCACTATCAATCCTAAGTGAATGTTCCACTGTTTGTTCTGTGATGTTTGTATCAATATCAACAACTCCTGCTATATTTTCGGTGGCTGACTCAATATCAAGAGCAATTTTTTCAATCGAATCTTGTTTTTCTCCTTGTATTTTAACCAAGAAGGTTGACAATACTGGTGGTCCCGGAGGATCTTCAATTATTTTTAATTTCGCATCTGGAAATTCCTCCAATTTTTTCAAAAGCAATTCCCTTGCCTCAATCGCTATCTGACTAGAAGTTTCTTTACGATCTTCTGTCGGAATTAAATTTATCTTTAATGTTGCTTGATTTTCTGAGACGCGCCCATCACTTCCCTTAAACAATCCGTTAAAATCCACAACTTGGGATTGTCCAACAAAACTTTGGATGCTTTTAATGTCTTTACTTTCAAGCAAAGCAGCTTCAACCATTTTGACAACTTCATCAGTCTTCTCAATATTGGCAAAAGCTGGTAAATCAAGATAAACGAAAAACTGTTCCCTGTCAGCCTTGGGCAACATTCTAAATTTAACAATCTTAAAAATCGGAAGGCTCATCGAGATAAAAAATAGAATCAAAACACCTAACATCATTTTTCTTCTCAACTTTTGAGATTCTATAATTTTTAAGAGAATTTTTTCATAAAAATCCCTCAACTTATTTATCATTATCATAAAAAGATTCTCTTTTGTTTTTGTTTCTAGATCTTTTTTATTAATAAAAAAACTTAATAAAAATGGATTAATCATTAAAGCGACTAATAATGATACTAATAATGCAGCTGGAACGAAAAAAGGAATTGGTGCCATATATGGGCCCATCATTCCTGAAATAAATGCCATCGGAATAAAAGCTAGGACGGTTGTTATTGTAGACATAACAAGCCCACTACCGACTTCATCCGCAGCTTCTATTACAACAGATTCTTTGTCTGCACCTATTTTCTCTTTAAGCAAACGATAAACATTTTCAACTACAACAGTTGCGCTATCAACTAAAAGGCCCAGAGAAAGAATCAGAGCGAATAAAGTAATTCTATTTACTGTTTGTCCAAACAAATTTCCTATTCCAAATACTGCAGCAAGTGTCAAGGGAATTGCAATTGCAACGACTAGCGCACTTTTCCACCCTAAAAATAAAAACAGAACAAATGAAACAATCGCAATCGCTGTAAAAAGATTTTGAGTCAACTTTCCGATTGCTTCATCGGCGACTTTTCCATCATCCCTCACGACATCAACGCTAACCTCTGCTGGAACAATTTCATCTTTGATATCATCCAGTTCAGACAACACTTCGGCTGATACCGTTGTTGCATTTGCACCGTTTAATTTTGCTATCCCAAGATATACAGCATCATTTGAAAAATCTTTTGTTGAAAATCTAACCTTCTCTTTAATTTCTCCGACCTCGTAATCAATCCTTGCAATATCAGAAAGAAGAATTGTTTTTTGACTATCCCGCAAAACAACTAAAGCTCCAAGCTCCTCTTTGGTTTGAATGTTTCCATTAAGCACAACTTTCTGATTAATTTTGTCGCTTTCAATGTTTCCCGCAAAAACTCTTATGTTGTTGCTTTTAATTAATCCCACGACCTGTTGCACGGAAATACCAAAATTGGTTAATTTTGCTTCATCTAAAGTCACTGATAACTGTCTTTTGTTTCCACCCTTTGGTTCTATTTTGGAAACTCCTTCAATGTGTTTTAGTTTTTCACTGACCTCTAGAGAAATTTTTCTCAAAGAATCTGACGAATACTCATCAGAACTAAAAACAACCGTTAGGATTGGAACATCATCCGGGTTAATTTCTTTGATTACTGGATTCTCCACACCAAGAGGTGTTAACTCTATATTGCTTTCAAGTTTTTGTATCAAAGAAATTTTTGCATCCTCCAGGTTTTCTCCCACGAAAAACTGAACTGTCACAAAACTAACTCCCCCATCAAAAGATTGTGATACGACCTTATCCACTTTAGGCAATTCTTTTACTTTGTTTTCCATCGGCCTGGTGACAAGTTCATAAACTTCATCGGTTGTTGCACCTGGAAAACTTGTTTCAATAATAAAAGCTGGGGCAACAATCTCTGGATTATACTGCTTTGGCATTACAAAAAAACTCGCCACTCCCCAAAGAAGCAAAACTGTTACTGAAAGAAAACCAAGCTGTTTGTTTTTTAAAAAAATACCAGCCAACTTCCCTGCAAACCCGGTCTTTTTTATTTCTTGAATATTTTTATTGCTCATATATTCTGACATTATCTCCATTTCTTAAGTTTTGCTGACCCTCGATAACAAGAATTGCTCCCTTCTCAAGTCCTCTGGTAATTTCGATCAAACCACTTTCTATTATCCCAAGATCTACTCTTTGCTCTTTTGCTAGCCCATCTTCAACAACAAAAACAACATTTTCAAAATAGCTTTTTTTAATACTAGAAATTGGAATAGCGATTACGCTCTTCTTCTCACTTATTGGAATCAAAACTCTTACAAATTCCCCTAAAATAACATTTTCGTTGTCAAAAATAAATTTCACACCAGATTTCCTAGTTATTTCATCTGAAACAGGGCTGATGGAGTCAACTTTAGCAATAAATTCTTCGCCCCCATTAGTATCTTTTATAACAGAGATTTCTTGCCCAACTGTCATTTTTCGAGCAACTTCTGCAGGCAAATCAATTTCTATTTCTTTTTCCTCTGACTGAACCAAAACAAAAATCTTTGTCTGTGGCGAAACTATTTCCCCTTCTTGTAAAAGTTTTTTAGTAAAAATTCCATCAAAAGGCGCCTTGATTTTTGTGTTATTCAGACTTATCGCTGATATATTTGCTTGTTTTTGTGAAACATCAATTTGACCTTGCGCTAAAGAAGTTTGCAAGTCCCTCATTCTCTTGGCAGTCCTAACTGCTTCCTCAGCTTCTTCCACATTTCTTTTTGCGAGCTTAATGGCACTTTCATCTGAACCCTTTTTTGCCTCTTTTTTTACATCCTCAGCTTTTTGCAATTCAATTCTAGCTATATCAACAAGCTTATCTTGATATTCATCTGTTTTTGCCAAAGCATCTTCAGAGACTTTGGTTTGCTCTACTGATAAGGAATTTTGAGCTAAATAATTAGTAGGATCAATAGTTGCTAACACCTCACCTTTTTTGACTATTTCTCCTTCTTTTTTGTTTATACTCAACAATCTTCCTGAAATTTCAGGTGCGATTGCAATCTCTCCGACTCCCTTAACTATACCAGAAAATTCTCTGGTCTCTGTTATTTCGCTTATTTTAACCTCTTGAACCTTTGCAATTTTTTCAAACTCTTCTTCGTTTTTTTCTTGAGCAGTAGTAACTGCCTTTGAGACAACAAACACTAAAACTAAAAAGGTTGCAAATAGCAATATTTTTTTCTTCATTGTTCTTTCTTTATAATTTAACAACTTCTTCCAAAAGCTTATTGAGTCTACTTTGTTCTTTTTTGTCATTTTTAAGAGAACACCTTATCAGGTTTTCTCCCAAATAAAGCATCATAACTTTTTCAAAAGCAGATTTCGAAGCCTTCATTTGCATCAAAATATCAAAACAATCTTTTTTTTCATCTTTTAGCATTTTTTTAATGCCCTCTAGCTGCCCGATAATGTTATTCAAAAGCTGTTCTTTACTCTTTTTCATTAATATTCTTTATTAATTTATGAAATGAGTATATCATACACCCCTGGGGGGTGTCAAGAGAAGAGTTTTTCTACTTAACCCCGCTCACTCGATTTTAAAAGCTCTCTCCCAGTCAACGACTAGAAGAGAGCGGTTATCAAGATTTTAATCTTCAAGATCAGAAGGGATAAGCATACCAGCCAATTCCTTCGGAACGAAATCCTAGAAGAGAAAGGCATTTATCT